>JANPOY010000075.1:0-15984 GCA_031428215.1 Paracoccaceae bacterium | reverse complement strand
GTGGCCCACCGCGCGGGGCGAGGACGCGGAGTCGTCGGGCATGAGGCACAGCCGGGGTGTGGCAGACACGCTGACCGCAGTGACGAGTATTTGGCCGACACCGGACACGCCCAGCGGGGGCAGATCGCTGCCACCGGGCACAAGCATAACCGGGGCGACCCCGGACGGGCGCAAGGTGACTGTGGGTCTGGAGAATGCAATCGGTCTTTGGATGACGCCGCGCACAGTGGCGGGCCAGTACACACGCGATCGAGGTCAGGCCGGAGCGGAGCGCCTGACGCTGGAAGGTCAGGGTCAGATGTGGACCACCCCCAGCGCGACGGACGGGACGCGGGGCGGCACGGGGATCACCGAGGCAATGTCGGGGTCGAGCCTGACACAGAAGGTCAACCAGTGGCCGACGCCGAAGGGCTTGACTGGCGGGGCAAACAGCAAGCGGGCGGAACGGGGTGCTGGTGGCCCGGATTTGCAGGAAATCGCAAACACCTGGCCGACGCCAGCGGCAGCGCAGGACACCAAGGGGGCGCAGGCCAGCGCAGAGGCAGCACTGGAACGCGAGGGGCGCGGCAAGCAACTGGCACTGGCCGACAGGGCAATGATCTTTTCCCACCCGGTCCCGGAGACTCCGACACATGGGCTGCTGTCATGGCCACAAGTCCTGATCGTGCGCCATCTTTTGCGCGCCGTGATGCCATCGCCGCCGCGGTCAATTTCTCGGCCACACTCGGCGCCATCAAGGCGGAAGCCATCGAACCCAGCCTTCGCGGCCTATCGGGAACAGCGCAGCTGGGAACGCTGGTCGAAGAAGCGGGCGCAATGGTGGACGAAACGGAGGCTCTCGCCCGTTTTTGTCAACTGGCTCATGGGCTGGCCGACAGGACACGCGCTTTGCGCCTGCTCGGCAATGGAGTTCAGCCTCTGGCAGCAGCAAATGCGTGGCGCGCTCTCAGCGCTGCCCACGGCCTCGGGGGCGTGGATCTGGATGGAGCCGGTCAAGACCGCCCGCCCCGTGCAGGCCGATCTGTTCGGCGGGGTGGTGTGAAATGACGCCCGTTCTGATCCGCGGCATCACCTATCGCTCAATCGCAGACGCAGCGCGCGCCTTGGGCGTCCACTACACCACTGTTGTCAAGCACCTAGACGCAGGAACGCCGGATTTGATCGGGCTGCAACGGCCGACAGGGCCGCGCCCGTGCGAGTTCGATGGCATCAAATATCCATCCCTCAAGGCCGCATCGGTCGCCCTTGGCATCACAGTTGAGGCTATCCGCCAGCGGTTGGTTCAGCGGGAAAAACAGCAAAGGAAACTGGCAGCATGAGCCGTCACGTCGCATCATTGGTCTATCGCAAGCGGCTAGGGTCCATCGCCCGCAAGGCCATCATGGCGTACTGCGCAGAGCGGTCAAATGATGATGGCAGCGGTATCTGGGCGTCCAAGGTGACGATCTCCAAAGAGGTCGAATGCTCAAGGCAAACCGTGATCGACACCATGCGGAATTTTGTCACCGAAGGCCTGATGTTCGAGGTCGGAAAGCGCAAATGTCAGAACGGTTTTGTGGTCGAATATTCGATCAACGTGGCGGCGATAAGGCTGCTTCCAGACGCCATTTCAGAGGAAGATTTGACGGGTCCAATTTTAGACACGTCAAGCCAGTTGACCCCAAGAGGTCAAGCCATTGGACCCCAAGAGGTCAAACCAGTTGACATAAACCGTCCTAGAACCGTCCTTAAACCGTCCATAATCGCGCGTGACGGTGAAGTGGATTTGTTCAAAGCAGATGAAGCCCCAGAAGCGCCGGTGGTTTCTCACCAGTTCGATCAGTTCTGGGATGCCTTTCCGAAGCGATCAAACCCGGCATCGAAAAAGAACACCAAGGCCAGGTTCATCGCTGCCTTGAAGCAGGTTCCGTTCGAGGCATTGCTCCGCGCAACCAAGGCCTATGCCGCCTCACGAGAGGGAGAAGACCCGCAGTTCACCAAAGGCCCTGAGCCTTGGTTGAATGGGCAGTTCTGGGAGCATTGGATGGCCGCTGAACAATCCGAAATTGATCCGGCCCGCGCCCGGCTCCGCGAAATTACCCGGCAGGCCAACGCCGCCGCCCGCCAAAACTGAACACCACAATGGAACACCACATGCAGCACAGCACGAACATCATCCCAACCACAGAGCCACCCCACAACATCGAGGCAGAACAACAACTGCTTGGCGCGATCTTGGGCAGCAACGATGTGTTCCACCGGGTTTCCGATCTGATCAGCGACGAACATTTTTACGAACCGTGCCATGCCAGAATTTGGCAAGCCTGCGCGGCGCGGATCAAGTTGGATCACCTTGCCAGCCCGGTATCCTTGGCTCAGATGGCAGACTCTGACGGCGGGATCATGGAACTTGGCGGGAGGAACTACCTCATCCGCATGGTTGGCGCTTCCATCGGCACTTACGCCGCCCGCGCCTATGCCATGATCATCCTGGAAATGCACCAGCGCCGCCAATTGTTGCGGGCGGTGGACGAAGCCCGTTCCGGCCTGATGATCGGGCGCGACATGGCCGAGGTGCATGGCGTGATCGAGGCTGCGATGCACACCCTGACGCTGACCGAGGTGAAGAAGCCCAGCACCTCGTTCTTGGCGGCTATGACAGCTTCCATAGAGCGAACCTTTAAAGCCTATCAAGGCGATGCCTCTGGCTTGAAATGTGGGATCAGGGAGTTTGACGAACTGACGGGCGGCATGTTTCCCGGCGATTACATCGTGGTCGCAGGTGGAACTTCGATGGGTAAGACCTCGCTGGCGCTGGGGATTGTGAAGGGCGTTGCAGAGCAGGCCAAGGGCGTGGCGGTGGTATCGCTCGAAATGTCCGAGGACAGCCTTGCACAGCGCATCTTGGCCAGCGAGTCGCGCATCCCTTACTTCAGGCTGCGTTCCGGTGACATCAGCGAGTCCGAGGGCAAAAAGCTGTTGGGGGCTGCGCAAAAAATGGAGGCGATGCCGGTTGAAATTGTCGGGCCGCATGTCCGCGAGATCGGGGCGATTTATGCCGTGGCCAAACGCCTGCAAAAGTCGATGGAAAAGCGGGGCGGGCTGCGGCTTTTAGTGATCGACTATATCCAGCTTGTCCGCGCGCCAGGGCGGGATCGGTTCCAAATGATCGCAGAGGTTTCGACCGGCCTGAAATCCTTGGGCATGATGTTGGGCATCCCAGTGATCGCCCTGAGCCAGATCGGGCGCGACGTGGCAAGCCGCGACGATAAGCGCCCTCGGTTGGCCGACCTGTCAGATTCTTCACAGATCGAGAAGGACAGCGACATGGTGATCTTCACCCACCGTGAACACTACTATTTGGAGCGGGAGGGCGCACCGCGGGGCAAGGATGGCAAGATCAAGGCCGAGTCTCTGGTGGACCACGACGCCGCCCTGAACGCCTCCAAATCCCAGATGGATCTGATCATGGCCAAGCACCGTTCCGGCGCCATCGGTGAGCGCAAGATCGGCTGCGACATCACGACCAATCGGTTCTGGTCGCTGCATGACACCACTGCTGCGATGGAGTTCTGATCATGGACGTTATGAACAACAGGCTGCCGTGGCCCCTGCTGCGCGCGAAGATCATTTCCATGGCCGATAGCTGGGCGGACGAGGACATTTCAACTCAATGCAGTTGCAGCATGGAAGAGGTGAAGCGGGCACTGGCTGACGTTCAATCTTCTGGCTGGTGGCTTCAGTGCCGGAAATCAGGCCGCACCTGGATCACCCGCAACAGCAAAGCCGCCTATCGCATTGTGTGCCTGCAAGGGCTTGTGGATTGGGATTGGGGCGCGGGGAAAATTGTCGGTGAAGAGGTGCGGCTGTGATTTACTCAGAGTTCGATCAGATCCCGCGCCTTCGGTACGACTTCCTGATGATCGACCCGCCTTGGCGTTTCTCGAATTACAGCGCCAAGGGCGAGAAGAAGAACCCCGTAAGCCAATACGACTGCATGACAATTGACGCGATCAGGGCCCTGCCTATCGGCCATATCGCCGCTTCCAACTGCATCATGTGGTGCTGGGCAACCAATCCGATGATGCCCGCCATTCTCGAAACGATCAGCGCTTGGGGGTTCAGGTTCAGCACCATGGGCACCTGGATGAAAACGACCACCACGGGCAAGATGCGCTGGGGGCCTGGCTATTGGCTGCGATCCACCAACGAGCCGTACATCATCGCCACATTGGGCAAGCCGGAAATCAAGTGCCGTGCGATTCCGAGCGGGTTCTCAGCGCAGGCAAGAGAGCATTCGCGCAAGCCTGAACTGGCCTATCACTACGCCGAGCGGATGGCCCCGGATGCGTGGCGGATCGACCTGTTTTCGCGGCAAGAGCGAGATGGTTGGGATAATTTTGGCGACCAGTGTGCAAAATTCAATGGGGAGATCGCGTGATGGGAAAACATCCATGCACTGCGCTGGAGTTGCGCGAATTGCTTACATATGACCCTGATACGGGCGCTCTACATTGGCTTCACAGAGCCGAAAAGTGGTTTAGCGGCAAGACTCGCGATAGATCAATTAGCGCCTCTGGTTGGAATAAGAAGTTTGCCGGAAAGGCGGCATTCACTGCCGTTGACACGGAAGACAGGATATGCGGCCGACTATTAAATACTGCAATGCGTGCGCATGTGGTTGCGTTTGCGCTTCATTCGGGAGAGTGGCCAGAGGATGAAATAGACCACATCAACGGCGATCCGTCTGATAATCGTGCCAGTAATTTGCGGCTAGTTTCTCACGCCGAAAATATGAGAAATCTAAAGATATGCGTCAAGAACACATCTGGAATTATGGGGGTTGGTTTAGACAAATGGACGGGAAAATGGAGGGCGCTTATTACTGTTGGCGGGAAGCGCCACTGCCTAGGCCGGTTTTTTACGAAGGAATCCGCGATTGCAGCGCGCAAAGATGCTGAAGCAAAGTTTGGCTTTCACGAAAACCATAACAGATCACCGTTCAGGCACTCAACACTAAAGGCTAAAGCATGAGAGGGCAACCATCCATCAGTCCGATCTATCGCCACGGGCAGCAGGCCGACACTCGCGATCCGCTGGAAGTCTGGGGCAGGCTGGAAAGCATGAAGCGCAAGGCTTGGCGCGACCATGGAACGGTGGCGGTGAAGCCATCAGAGTTGCCATATGGCCTTCGGGCTGCGCTGGAAAAATGGGCAAATGATCAATATGGGGCGCGCAATGGTCGATGACGTGAAGCAAAATGATCGGCGCGCGCGAATAGAGGCCCATCGCAGGCAAGAGGAGAGGCTTGATAGGGTCAAGAAGTGGGCGCGGGTGGGCGGTGCGCGTCAGATGCGATCAGCGGGTGCGGCCGAGGTGTTCAGCGTTTCTGGGGCCGAAAGGGCGAGGGAGTCCGCAGCCGGTGGCAGCACCATCGTCGGGCAGTTGCTCACGCCATACCTGACTTTCGAGAACCGCATTGACGACCGGATCAAACTTTCAGCGACCCAGCGCGCCGTGGGCAACTGCTATGGGGCCTACTGCGAACAGTACGCCGCGGGCGCCGGGTCCGAATTCATGCGGATCAAGGTTGACACCAGCACCACCAATGGCGGCGGCCACACAGCCTCGCGGGTCCAGGTCTTGCGCATGGTGGACGCGGCAAGGCAGGCCTTGGATCTATGCCCTTTGATCCGCTATCCGGTCGGCAAGGCGCGTGGCACTGGCAGGGTTGGCAATCACAACCCGATCCGCCCTTTGCTGCTGGCCAACGCGGTTTGCATGTTTGGATGGAGCCTGACTACCTTTGGCCTCAAGTCAGGCTGGACCACGGAGCGCAGGGATAAGGCGACTGGCAAGACGTTCCCGGTGGTTCCTGACAGGCAACGCAAGGCGATTGCAGAGGCCCTTTGCCGGGCGCTGGACGTGATCGACGGGGCATGGCAGGCCAAGGGATACACCGCGCCCTATGAGTTTGGCGGAATCGACGTGGACTAGGGTGTGAGAGTCAGTTTTTTGATCGTGTTTGCCAGAGTCGCTGACCCGTCATACCTAAAGACCATCGCAAGACTTGTGAATCAGGGGCAGGGTGCAAACCTTGCCCCTTTCATTTGGGGGCGATCAGTTTCACGATCAGAGAGGCGACAAGCCCCACCAGCAGCAGGCAGCCAGCAATGATCAGCGGTTGCGAAAAGAATGTGCCTGCGGTCTGGCCGAACGCTTCATCGTATGTCATGCAGCCACCTTCTTTGCGTGGGCCTTGGCGCGGGCGGCAAGTTTGTGCCACCGGGCAGGCCAGCGGGCGGGCGGGGTGGCTTCCAAAAATTCCAGTGCCACAATGGCCGCGCCCTTCACTGTGTCATTTGTGAATTGATCGGACAGGCGGGGCAGGGTGATCTGAATGGCTTCGGCCAGGTCGCGTTTCCAGCCATATCCGAACAGGGCGGAATATCGCGCCTCGATCTGGCTGGCTTGGGTCAAGGGTGTTTCTTGCATGTGGTGCTTTCCTTCTGTTAGGTGATCAGGCCCGCAAGGGTTGTCTGGCCAGACAGGCCGGGGTGGAGTGGTGTTCGTCCCGGCCACCTGTCCAGATCAATATCCAACATGGGCGCGATCAGCCCAATCAATCGCAACGCCCAGACCAAGGCCTTGACCACTCACCCAAGCGGTATGGCAGCCGGGGTTTTCATCTTCAAAAGTCGAAAACTGAGAGTTTGCCGCGTCAACCTGATCGACGGGAACCTGGAAATAGATCACGGTGTTCACAAAGACGCGCGAAACTTTGAGGTATTTGTGTTTGGTGGTCATATCAATCTCTCCTATTTGTGCCGATCATGCGGCGGTTGTGTCGATTCTGGAAGGGTTCAGGCGTCAAGCCATTGCGGTTCGGTTGCCGCTTTGATCGGGCCATAGGCAGCACAGTGAAGGTTGTCCAAGGTCAAGACGGAATTGAGTGCGGCCTTTGCTTCGGCCTCGCTCTGGTGAATGGTCCAGTGATCGGGCATGACGTTGCATCCGTGGTTCAGGGTCCAAGCGCAAATCCACATGATCAGGCCTCACTTTCAAGCTGCGGTGGCAAGGGGTTGATCATGGAAGGCCAGCGCATCGGCCTTCCACGCTTCTTTGTCGGTGCAGGTGATCAGGCGGAAAACCCAATCCCCGCCAAGGCGCTGCGCAAGAGGCATGAGGGCTTGCAACGTCGCCTGATCAGCAACCCAAGCCGGGGTGGTATCAGTGGCGCAAGGGTCCGGGGCCGTGATCGGTTCCGCCTCATAATGCCACGGGCGGGCAAGACGATCAGAATGCAGCAAGGCAATGGCCGGGTTTATCGCAGCGGCAACGGCAAGCTGTTCATGGGTGAAGGTTCCGGCATTGCGGCTCTCTGCCATATGGGCGGTGCAGGTTGCCAACTTCCAAGCCGTTTCCCAATCGGCCCAACCCGATTCATCGCAACTGGCTAGGGCGTAAGGCATCAATTCCGCAAGATAGCGCGGGCCTTCCCGCATTACCGCCGTTTCTGCGTTGCACCGATCAAGATCGGCCGTCACGTCGCGGGCAAGGTCGCGCGCTTCCAGGATCAACGGCACTTCGCAGGAATTGGCATAAGATTCCGCATCCGATTCCACCGCGTTGCCATAGGCAGGCCCGCCCGCATCGCGCAGCCCCGGTTTGAAGGTCTGGCCGATCAGCACAAGGAAGTTGCGCGCCCGCTTGGCCTTGTAAAACTGCACGGCACAACGGGCGGCCCGCGCCCAATCGGGCAAGGCAAGGTTGCTGCGGTGGATGAGGCTCACAGTGATCTGTTGACCATCCGCAAACCGAAAGACCGCTTTCCGGCTTGGGTGAAACAACCCGCCTTTGCCCCGGCGCTGCGCATCGGTGTAGCTGGCCCATTCCAAGGCGGGCGCGGCGTCTTGGACATGGGCAGGCGCTGCGACCTTCAGGGCGGGCAAGACAGAGGCCAAGGCATCCGCCACAGCGCGCCAATCGGCCAAGGCTGGGTCATAGGTGGCGGCATGATACATGGCCAGCGCGGCGCGGCGCTTGTCGGTTGCGGTGGCCTTCGGGGCAGTGGTGAAATCAAAAGGCATGGTGGTGCATCCTTTGGGGTGTGGTGTTTATGGGGGAAGGTTCAGGCCAGATCTGGCAGCCAAATGGCTTTCCATCGGTAGCAATTCAACATGACGTAGCGGTTGCGCCGTGTCGGGCGGCTAGGCCATGGGTTCACCGCCTTAACCTTCGCGGCATCGGGCGCGGTGTAATAGACGACAACAGGCAGGCCGCCGCGCCGTTCCTTGCGAAGATAAAGCGAAAGCATGGCGGAATCCTTTCCGGTTGATTGGCGTCTAGGGAAGGCGCGACAAGGGCCGCACCTCTGCCAAGGCGTCAAGGCTTGGGAAGTTTGAAGCGGTGAAGCCACTCGTTGCCAAACTCGTTGCGGATACTGCGAAGGGTGCCGGTGTCCTTCCCGGCCATGGGGCGGCCCTTGTAGGTGTAGGAAAGCCAAGCGGCAAAAAGGTACTGCTTCCATTCACGGCCATATTCTGCGGCAAAGCGTTGCAGGGCTTGCAGTTCGTCGGGCAACAGGTCGCGCGGCATGGCGTTTCCTTTCATGGGGTGAAGATCAGGCCAGCCCAAAGCAGGGCCAGCAGGGCAAGGCAGGCGGCCAGATCGGCCAAGGCGGCGCGGATGGTGCCGGGCATGGTCAGCGCCCCGCAATCTTGGCCAATCCGACCCGGTTTCCGTTGATGTCATAAAGCGTGACCTCATCGGGCAGGCAGGCGCGACCGTCGATCCTGTCCGCCAATTCCCGAAGGATGCGGGCAAGTTCATAGGCGGGGCCGTTGTCGTCAAAAGCGGCGTTTCCGGTGTTGATCGAAAGGCGAAAGGTTTGGGATTTGCGGGCCATGATCAAACCCACAAATCAGGGTTGCTAGAAACGGCGCGTCCCTTGGCGTAGACCTTGATCATCGGGCCGCGCGGGTCACGTTGAAATTCCACCTCAAGCCCTGCCAGCTTGTCGCCAAAGATCAGGGCAAGGGCTTTGCGGGCTTTCGCCTCTGCCTTGGCTTGCGCCTTTTCCATGGCCGCCTGATCCTGATCAGTCCAAGAGGCCAGAAAGCGCCCCGCCTTGGCGTCGTAACGGTCAATTCCGTTGCACTGTTTCACCGCCCAGCGGTCAAGACTTGCGGCGGCGCTGATCAGGGCTTTGCAGCCTTGAAGCTTTTCGGGATAGGTTGAACCGCCTTCTGGGCAAAAGGTGGCGGGTTCGCGGTCAATCAGGCGGTAAACGCGCCCGATCAGGTCAAGAGTCGCTTTCGCGGTCATGGCAAGGGTTCCTTGTGGTGTTTCTGGGGTGGTGTCCCATTGTGCAGCCCTAGACCCGCTAGGGCTGGCAATAGGTCACGATTGGCGCGTGATATGGTCAACAGCCTGGGAAAGCTGATCGGATAGCTTGGCGGCCATGTTTACCCGTTGCAGCCATTCCATGATCGGGACGACCTCATAAGCCAAAGCTAGCGACCTTGTTGCCAGCACGGGTTTGGGGCCAAACACCTCTTGCACCGCTTTGCCAGTGGTGCGGCAAACAATGACGTACGACATTCAGGCCCCCCGCTTTTCGATCAGATCAGCCATTGCAGATTGTATCGCCTCTGGGCTTTGTGCCGGGGCTGTATCGGTGCCCATGATTGCATCTGTAAACCGCTGGGCATGTTCGGGCGATATGGGGCAGGTCTTGCCCGTTTCGCGGTCAAGTAGGGTGTAGTTGACCAAAACAAAGCGATAAATGGCCATATCAAGCCGCCTTTCTTTGGGATTCAACCGCGGCAAAGTAAGCCCGCTGCGCTGCAATCTTTGCCGCATAGGCAAGGGACAAGGCATCACCCGCCACCCCTTTGCCGCGCGCCTCATATCGGGCGTCTCTGGCATCATCCCCAAAGCGCGCCATTAGCGCCGCTTCCCAATGGTTTTCGGCCACAAAATAGGCCTCATAGAGTGTTGCAAGGTTTTGCATGGCTTAAGCCCCGTGGCGGTAAAGTGTGACATTGTGGGCGGTGGCGATAGCGGCAACGATTGCCAGCAGGGCGGGCGGTGGTGCTTGCGGTTTCATGGTTTGGACTTTGGTTGTGGTGTTAGGCGCGGTCTGTGGTGTAGCGCCGTTCTGTTCCTATTGTTTGCCATAACAGCAAACTGATTCGCAAGCGCAATGTTTGCCAAAACGGAAAATAAATGAAACGCGGCGCAAAGCCCGATTGGCACGCTTGGTATGACAGCGCGGCATGGCGTGGCCTAAGGGCGGATACGTTTAGGCGGGATGCACTCATATGCCAGCTATGCGGGATCATCTGCAGCGGCCGCGCGCCTGCACCACACAGCCCTGTGTGTGACCACAAGGCCCCGCACCGGGGCGATGCGGCCCTATTCCGTGACCCTGCCAACCTTTGGACTCTGTGCAAGTCCTGCCACGATGGCGACAAGCAGGGTCAAGAGTCGCGCGGCTATAGCCTGCGGCCCGGCGCGGATGGCTGGCCCACAGACCCGCGCCACCCCGCCAACCGCACCACATAGGCCAGTGCCACCACCCGCCACCCTGTCACCTATCCACCCTATAGGACTGCACTCCATACCATAGGGCGCAGCCCTTCCCCTTATGCCAGGTGCAACACCCACCAGGGCGCGCAACACCCAAGCCAAGCCCATGCAATGCCAGGGCGCAACACCGCGCGCCAAGCTGGCCACCCGCCACCCGCCAAGACTGCCAAAGCACCACCCCGCCACCCCCATGCAGGCCCATAAAAAGGGGGGGGGAGGTCGAAACTTGGGGAGGTTTCAGCCCCCGACCGCCCGTGACCCTCAACGCGCGCCGCCGCAAGTTTTCACCGGTTCAAAAAAATGGAGATCGTGAAAAATGGGAGTGCGAGGCCCGAAGCCGAAAAGCCCAGAAGTAAAGGCTTTGGAGGGCAATCCGGGGAAGCGGAAGATAATTCAGTCGGTTGATGAGGATGATCTGTCCTCTGGCAGTCTGAGAATGCCAACCCGGATGACGGAAGAGGAGCGCCGGGTGTGGTCTGACACGATCAGCGCTTTCCCGTCTTGGTACTTCACGATGGCCGACAAATACCTGCTTATCGCCTACTGCCGGACAGTGGCTCGGGTCGAGAAATCAGAAAAGGCGCTGCAAAACACTGCGGCGGTGATCACAAGGGCGAATGGAAGCAAATGTCTGAACCCGCACGTCGCCCTCGCCAACGCCGGGGTGGTGCAGATCAAGATGCTGGCCGAGGCGCTGGGGTTGACGCGAAGAACGCGGCGCGGGGCAATACCGCAGTCGCCGCCGCCGCCGGGCGGGGAGAACCCATCCACCCAGGCTGGCGCAGGACCAGAATTTCAGGACAACCTTCTGGCCCCGCCAATCTTCGGGCCGAGCGGGTAATCCGGTTCATCGAAAGCCTGCGGGTTCCTTCGGGCTTCGGTGAAGGGCGGTCTTTCAGACTGCGTCAATGGCAGCGCGACTTCATCTATGACATCTACGCCAACTGCTATGACGAAGTGATGGACGGCCAGAATGTGCTGCGGCGGCGCACCCGGAAAGCAATCTTGTCCATCGCCCGGAAGAATGGGAAAACGGCGCTGATTGCCGCTCTGGTCCTGGTGCATCTGTGCGGGCCGGAAGCTGGGGTGAACTCTGAGATCATTTCGGCCGCAAACGACAAAGAGCAGGCGGCGATGGTGTTCCTCTACACTTCGCAGATCATCGACCTTTCACCCGCCCTGACCGATCTTCTGAAGGTGATCCCCTCGACAAAGCGGATCGTCTACCGCGGGCGCCGGAACGTCTATCGGGCGATTTCCGCCGAGGCTGGCACCAAGCACGGGATGAACCCCGTGGTCATCATCTACGACGAATTGGCGCAGTCCAAGAACCGGGAGTTGTTCGACACACTGGAAACAGCGCAAGGTGCGCAGCCACAGCCGTTGTTCATCACGATTTCGACCCAAAGCCCAGATCCCCAGCATCCGCTTTCGCAGATGATTGACGACGCGCTGACCGGGGCTTCGGATGCCACTGTCTGCCACCTCTATGAGGTTCCAGACGACACCAAAGACGTTTTTGAAGAGTCGTGCTGGATCAATGCCAACCCGGCGCTGGGTGATTTCCGCGATGTGGTGGAGTTCCGCGAATATGCGGCCAAGGCAAAGCGCCTGCCGTCATTCGAGAACAGGTTTCGGAACCTCTATCTGAACCAGCGGGTATCCACGATGGCAACACTGTTCAGTCGGTCGCTTTGGTCCGGCCTTGTGGGTGAGGTGGGTTTCCAGCCGCGTGAGGAGGTCTATCTGGCCCTCGACATGGCGACGACAACTGACCTTTGCGCACTGTCCATGCTGTCGAAAAATGGCAAGGCGCTGCGGACGTTCTTCTGGAAGCCTGATGAACTTTTGGAAGAGCATGGCCGCCGCGACCGGGTAGATTACACGCTATGGCAGCGGCAGGGATGGCTTGAGCCGTGCGCCGGAAAGACGATCAAGCCGGAATATGTCGCAAACAAAGTCGCATGGATCTATTCGACCTACCGCATTGTGGGTCTGGCCTATGACCGGTGGCGGGTTGAATACCTGAAAAATGAGTTCAGCCGGATCGACCTCGATGCAAGCGAGGATGAGGATGCGCAGATCCGGCTTATCCCTTGGGGGCAGGGTTACAAGGACATGGCACCGGCCATAGACGCTTTTGAAGAGGCGGCAATCAACGGTGCCTTCGTTCACGAAAACAACCCTCTGTTAAACTGGAACGTCGCCAACGCGATTGTGGACATGGACGCAGCCGGAAACCGGAAACTGGACAAAGAAAAGTCGCGGCTTCGGATCGACGGCGCGGTTTCATCGACAATGGCATTCGGCCTTCGGGCGCGTGACGCGGAGGACAATGCACCATCGGTCTATCGGACTCGTGGCGTGCGAAGCATCTAAGGAGAACCCGATGAGCCTGTTGGACCGCCTCTTCGCGCGGCAGATGCCGCCTGCTGTTCGGCATGAGCCACGGATCACACCTTTTGCCCAAACGCAGGGCTTCGGAACGATCCTGACGACGACGCAGCAGCTTGAGGCGGCGATGCGCGGGTCTGGTGCAGAAACCGCCTCTGGCCAAATGGTCACGCCAGCCACGGCGATGAAGGTCAGCGCGGTCTATGCCTGCGTGCGCCTCTTGGCTGGCCTTCCGGCAAACATGCCTCGCCATGTGATGCGGCGCGTGGATGACCGGACGCGAAAATCAGCATCGGAGCATCCACTGAACGAGGTGCTGACGCGCAAGCCCAACGATTGGCAGAAGCCAGCGCAGTTCTTCCGAATGGGCGGGACGCATATCCTGCTTCGCGGCAACTTCTACTGCCTGAAGGTTCGGAATTTCAAAAAGCAGGTGATCGCACTTCTGCCGCTGCACCCAGATCGTGTGACGGTGAAGCAGACCGCAACTCTGGCTTTGGAGTTTCACTATGTCCGGCCGGACGGTCGGACGGTGATCTACAAGCAGGCGGACGTTTGGCACGTTTTTCTGCTGACACTGGACGGCTACAACGGCGTCACCCCCCTGACCTTTGCCCGCGAAACCATTGGCACGGCGATTGCGATGGAGCAGCATGGGGCCAACGTCTTCAAGAACGGCGCGCGCGTGTCTGGCGTCCTGACGCACCCAAAGCAGCTTGGGGTAGAAGGTTTGCAGTTCCTGTCGGTGTCCATGGATGAATTCCGGCAGGGCGGCGCGCGGGATGGCAAGGATCTGATCCTTGAAGAGGGAATGACCTATGAGCGCATGGGACTGACCTCTGAGGATGCCCAATGGATTCAGGCGCGCGGCTTGGCGAACTCTGACATCTATCGGTTCTTCGGCGTGCCGCCACACATGATGGGCGACACCGAAAAGTCAACCAGTTGGGGGTCTGGCATCGAAGAGCAGACCAACGGGTTCGTGGCGTTCTCTTTGGAGGACTATCTGACAATGTGGGAGGAAGCCTGCACCTGTGACCTGCTGGACGAGCGCGACCTGTTCGTGCGCTGGAACCGGCAATCTCTGGTGCGCGGGAATATCAAGGTTCGCAAAGAGTCTGGCCTCAAAGAAGTCCAGATGGGAACCATCACACCGAACGAATATCGCGAACGCGAAGACATGAACCCGATCGAGGGCGGTGATGTGCGCTATCCGCCGCCGAACATGACCACCGAAAAGCCTGATGCCAAAGACAAAGAGGATGATGGCAATGACGATAAGAAATGACCTGCCGCAGGCGTTCAACTTCGCCCGGCCCGAAGGCTATCAGTCTGAACCGCCCTCCGATGTGATGGCGAATTGGGCGCAAAAAGTGCTTGCCGCCGAAGAGACGGAAACCGAAATCGCCATCTACGACATCATTGGCGAAGACTTCTGGAACGGCGGTGGTTGGACCGCCAATCGCATGAAGCGCGCGCTCACAAAGGCCAGTGGTCGTGATGTGACGGTCAAGATCAATTCTCCTGGCGGTGATGTCTTCGAAGGACTGGCAATCTACAACGAATTGCGCGGGTACAAGGGCAAAGTGAACGTCCAAGTCATGGGCCTTGCAGCCTCCGCCGCCTCGATCATCGCCATGGCCGCCGATGAAATCACGATGGGCCTCGGCACCTTTCTGATGATCCACAAGGCTTGGGGCTATGTGGTCGGGAACGAGGATGATTTCCGATCCGCAGCTGACCTCTTCGCCAAGTTCGACGGTGCGCTGTCAGACATCTACGTCGCGCGCACCAAAAAGGGGGCGGACGAAATCGCGAACCTGATGCGCGCAGAAACATGGATGACGCCGAAAGAGGCCGTCGCCATGGGCTTTGCCGACAAGGTTGATGAGTCCTTGAAGGGCGAACCCGCCCCGAACACCACAGAAAACCGGGCGCTTGCCGCCCGCCGCCAGACCGAGGCAGCACTTGCCAAAGCTGGTCATTCCAGAACTTCCCGCGCCGCCCTGATGGGTGACTTGGGAGCGGCCCCGCGTGATGCAAGCCGCCAGACAGAGGCCCCGCCGGATGCAAGCCTCGACCTCGCCGCCCTCGCTGCCTTCTCGGCAGAATTGAAGGGCTTTGCCTCGAAACTCCGCGAATAGGAGCCTTCCATGACGAAACATATGACTTTCCCCCGCGCCCGCGGGCTGATGGGTGCTGCGCGCGCAGACGCATCGCCCACAGAACTCTTCGCTGAACTGCGCAAATCGTTCCAAGCGATGCAGGACGCCCAGTCCGAAAAGGACAAGAAGGACGTTCTGAACATCGAGAAGATCGACCGCATCAACGCGACCGTTGGCGATCTGCAAAAGGCGCTGGAAGATGCCAACAAGGCCATCGCCGCAGCCCAGCTTGGCGCCGGTGGCGGCAATGGCGAAAACCCGCATGCCGGTGAACACGCCAAAGCCTTCAACCGCTACTTCCGCAAGGGGGCTCAGGATGGCCTGTCCGATCTGGAAGTGAAGGCCGAACTGACCACGCTGTCTGACCCGGATGGTGGCTATTTCGTGCCGAAAACCGTCCAGACCACGATGGAGCAGGTGGCCCGCACCACGATCATCATGGAGCGGCTGGCGAACAACATCCAGATCGACGGGATGGAATACACCAAGTTCGTCAACCTGGGCGGCGCTGGCTCTGGCTGGGTTGGGGAAAAGGAAGCCCGACCTGAAACCACCGGCCCGACTGCGGCGGAAATGGCCTACACGATGATGGAAGTGTACGCCCAGCCCAAGACGACACAGCGTCTTCTGGACATGGCAATCATTGACATCGGGGCATGGCTGGCCTCGGAGGTTGAAATCGAGTTTGCCCAGAAGAAAGGCGCTGCCTTCATCAATGGCACCGGCGTCAAGCAGCCTCGCGGCTTCCTGAACTACGACAAGGTTGCCAACGGTTCTTGGGCTTGGGGCAAGGTTGGCTACACTGTTTCCGGTGCGGCCGGTGCGTTCATCGCGGCAAATGCCGCGACTGGCG
>JANPOY010000074.1:0-1923 GCA_031428215.1 Paracoccaceae bacterium | reverse complement strand
GACTGGATCGCCAATTCCGACCTCGGCGTGTTGCGCGCCCGAACCGGCACCTCGACCGAACGGATGGAGCTGGTCCCCCTCGCCTGCGAGGTGCTGCGCGAGATTCTGGTGGTGTTCCAACCGGCCGAGATCGACATTTCGGCCTATGGCATCCGCGAGGGGCTGCTTTATGAACAGATGCCGGAGAAACTGCGCCAGCGCGATCCCTTGATCGAGGCGGCGCGGATGGCCGAGCTGACCAGCTCCAGAATCCCCGGCACCGGCAAGAAACTGTTCGAGTTTCTGGAGCCCTTGTTCAACGAGGCGACCCCGGAGCGGCTGCGGCTGATCAAGGCCGCCTGCCTGTTGCACGACACCACCTGGCGCGCCCATCCCGATTACCGGGCCGAGGCTTGTTTTGACAATGCGACGCGGGCAAACCTCGGCGGGCTCGACCATCCGGGCCGGGTGTTTCTGGGGCTGGCGCTGCTGCACCGCTACAAGAACAACCGCGCCGGCTCGCGGCTGGAACCGATGTTCCGGCTGCTCAGCGAGGACGACATCCGCGAGGCCGAGGTTCTGGGCAAGGCGATGCGCTTTGGCGCGATGTTCGCGGCGGGCGATCCGGCCAAGGCGGGCAAGCTGAAGCTGAGCGGGAAAAATTCGGTGCTGGAGCTGGAGTTGACCGACATGGGCAAGGGCCTGTTCGGCGAGGTGGCGCAGGCGCGGTTCGGGGCGCTGGCGCTGGCGCTGCGGGCCGAGCCCAAGGTGATCGGCATCGACTGGGCGCCGCAAAAGTCGGGGCGCTGATGCTGGCACTCGACCATCTGGCGGTGTCGGCAGCGACGCTGGCGGAAGGGGTGGCGGCGCTGGAGGATCTTTTGGGCCTGCCGCTGCAAGGCGGCGGCCAGCATCCGGCGATGGCCACCCACAACCGGCTGATCGGCATCGGCGGGCTTTATCTGGAGGTGATCGCCATCGACCCTTCGCTGCCCGCGCCCGCAAAACCGCGCTGGTTCGACCTCGACCGCTTTTCCGGCCCGCCCCGGCTGACCAACTGGGTGGCGCGTACCGAGGATCTGGCGGCGGCGCTGGCGGCCTCTCCGCCCGGAACCGGCACCCCGCTGGCGCTGCAGCGCGGCGATTACCGCTGGTCCATGGCGGTGCCGGGCGATGGATCCCTGCCCTTTGACGGGGCGTTTCCGGCGCTGATCCAATGGCAGGGGTCGCTGCATCCCGCCGCAGCGCTGCCCGATCAGGGTCTGCGGCTGACCCGGCTGGAAATTGCCCATCCAGAGGCGGCAACGCTGGCGCCGATCCTCGCCCGGCTTTGCCCCGACCCCCGGATCATCGTGGTGGCGGGGGCGCAAAAAGCGCTGCGGGCGGAACTGACCACGCCGCAGGGCAGAAAGGTGCTGCAATGAGCCTTGTCATCCGCCCCGCCGGGGTGACCGATGCCGCAGCGCTGGCGGCGCTGTGGAATCCCTGGATCCGCGACACCTCGGTCACCTTCAATTCGATCGAGAAAACCCAATGCGATCTGGCGGATATGATCGCCGCCCGCCAGGATGCCGGCCACGGCTTCTTTCTGGCCGAGGATGGCGGCCCGCCGCTGGGTTTCGCCAGCTACGCGCAGTTTCGTTCCGGTGTCGGCTATGCCCATGCCATGGAACACACCGTGGTGCTGGCGCCCGAGGCGCACGGTCAGGGCGTCGGGCGGGCGCTGATGGCGGCGCTGGAATCGCATGCCCGCTCCGCCGGCGTGCATGTGATGATGGCCGGGGTCAGCGGCGAAAATGCCGAGGGCCGGGCTTTTCACGCCGCCCTCGGCTATGCAGATGTGGCGCTGATCCCGCAGGTTGGCCGCAAATTCGGGCGCTGGATGGACCTTGTGCTGATGCAGAAATTCCTCTCCTGACACCGGCATCCGAAGCCGCTATCGTG
>JANPOY010000073.1:0-2052 GCA_031428215.1 Paracoccaceae bacterium | reverse complement strand
GAAGGGTGCTTGTCCGACAAACGCAATGCTTGACCGAGAAGCGCCCTTCGACTTTTCGCCAGCGCTTCGCGCTGACGGCTCAGGACTACGGTAAATTATCGAATGTCTCATCCCCTCGCCCTTTATATCCACTGGCCGTTTTGCGTCTCCAAATGCCCCTATTGCGACTTTAACAGCCATGTTCGTGAGGCAATAGACCAACAGGCGTGGGCCGACGCGTTGCTGGCTGACATGGCGTATGAAGCCGCGCTTACGCCGGGGCGACCTTTGTCGTCGATATTCTTTGGCGGCGGCACGCCTTCTTTGATGCCACCCACGACCGTCGCGGCGCTTATCAATGCAGCCGAAAAACATTGGGGCTTAACTGACGACATTGAAATCACGCTGGAGGCCAACCCGTCATCAGTTGATGCGGAACTCTTTGTCGATCTGGCGGCAGCTGGCGTCAACCGTGTGTCGTTGGGTCTGCAATCGCTTGACGATGCCGCTCTCGCCTTTCTTGGCCGCGCCCATTCGGTGAACGAAAGCCTAGCTGCGCTCGACGTCGCGCAGGCTGAATTTGCCCGCGTCAATATCGACCTTATCTACGCGCGTCCTGAGCAGACCGCAGTGGAATGGGAAGCAGAACTTGCCCGCGCAATTAGCTATGGCACCGACCACATGTCGCTCTATCAGTTGACCATCGAACCCGGAACGCGCTTCGCGACTTTGGTCCGTGAAGGGGAATTTTTGCCTGCCGATAACGATGATGCCGCGACGCTTTATGAATTGACCCACGCGATGACGGCGGCCGCGGGGCTGCCCGCTTACGAGATTAGCAACCATGCGCGCGACGGCCAGCAAAGCCGCCACAACCTAAACTATTGGCGTTATGGTGATTATCTCGGCATTGGCCCGGGTGCACACGGACGCAGGCTGAAGAGCGCGACACAACGCCATAAGAAACCAGAGACTTTTCTATCCGGTGTCGAACGCAATATACACGGCATTGTGACTGAAGAGCCGCTAGATGCGGACACCAGAACAATGGAAGCTTTGCTAATGGGTCTGCGATTGGCGGAAGGCATCGACTTGTCCGATATCGCAACCCGCACCGGCGTTGCGGAGGATAGTCTGGTCGACGCTCAGGCAGTTGAAGACATCGAAAAACTCTGGCTGATCCGCCGAAACGGCCAGCATATTACCGTCACGCCGCAAGGCATGCCGCTGCTTGATGCGATCTTGCCAGAAATCGTCAAGGTTGAGCCGCAAGCCTCCGCCTGATAGCGTACGGTTATGGCCTCCTTACTAGCCGAATACAGTGCATTCCTGACCAACAACCGCCGGATGTCGCCGCACAGCGTCCGCGCCTATATGGCAACGGCGGAGCGGCTGATTGCATTTCTCGGTGAGCATTTGGGTGAGACGGCGGATCGACCTGCGTTTGCAAAGCTGACAGCAGCCGACCTGCGCGCGTTCTTGGCCCACCGGCGGGGCGACGGCCTGACCAATCGTTCCACGGCGCGCGAGCTGTCGGCGATCCGCCATTTCTTGCGCTTTGCCTTAGGCGACGGCGCAACCCTGCCTGTCCTCAAAGGTCCGCGCGTCCCGCGCAGTCTGCCCCGCCCCGTCAGCCCCGACGATGTTATCGCGCTGGCCGAAGACGCATCGCAAGGCGCTCGTGAAGGCTGGGTCGGTGCACGCGATTGGGCGGTATTGCTCCTCCTCTATGGCGGTGGCTTGAGGGTGAGCGAAGCAACCGGACTTACCGGTGCAATCTTGCCGCTTGGGACGACATTGCGGGTCACAGGCAAACGTAACAAGACACGGATTGTACCGTTATTAGAGCAAGTTAAAATAGCCATCGAAGACTATATCTCGTTATGCCCTTATCCCCAATCCCGTGACGAACCCTTATTCAAAGGATCACGCGGCGGACCCTTGTCCCCCGCCCTCATCCGCCGCGCGGTGCAAGGTGCGCGTGGGCGGTTGGGGTTGTCTGACCGGACCACACCCCACGCTCTACGCCACAGCTTTGCCACGCATTTGCTAGCAGGGGGCGCTGACCTCAGG
>JANPOY010000072.1:0-1721 GCA_031428215.1 Paracoccaceae bacterium | reverse complement strand
AGGGTTTGCGGCAGATAGATCCGGCGGAACGTAGTCCAGCTGGTGGCACCAAGGCTGCGTGCGGCACGGGCATAGGACGGGGGAATGGTTTTCATCACCGAATACAGCGGCAGCACCATGAAGGGCAGCAGGATATGGGTCATCACGATGATGGTGCCGGTCTGGTTGTTGATCATCTCCAGCCGGCCGTCGGTATCGACAAGGCCCATGGCGACCAGCACGTTATTCACCACGCCCTGCCCCTGCAACAGCACCATCCAGCTGGTGGTGCGCACCAGCAGGGAGGTCCAGAATGGCAAAAGCACAAGGATCATCAACAGGTTCGCCTTGGCCATCGGCAAGGTGGCGAGCAGATGGGCAATCGGAAAGGCCAGCAGCAGGCAAACAAAGGTGATCAGCGCCGAAAGATAGAAGGTCTTGAAAAACAGCCATACGTAGATCTGTTTCTTTTCGTCAACCTTTTGCACGCCGCCATCTGCGCCGCGCTCCATATCGGCGGCGACCAGATAGAAATCCATCGTGTAAGGGCTTGATGCCGACCGCATGGCCCCCCACAGGCGCGGGTTGCCCCATTCGGCATCATCCGCGATCATGGCTTCCTTGAACGGTGGCGTGTATTTCTCGGCGTTGCGGGCGGCGGATTTGAACAGCGATACGGTGCCCGAGATGTTGTAATTGATGCGCGTGCCCGCCATCGCGTCTTTTTTATCGGCCTTCATCTGGATCAGGTCGGCCACCAATGCGGCATAGGCGGCCTCATCGGGGGGAACATTCCCCGGGTTGGCGGCAAACCACGCACTGACATTGGGCGTCGAGGCGGAAAATCCGTCGTGATAAACCGACCGCTGCAGCATTTGCCCGATGGGCAGGATGAAGGTGATCAGCACGAACAACAAAAGCGGCAACACCAGAAAGAACGCCCGCCGTCTGGCCCGCGCCTGCGCTGCGGCCAAGGCAGCCTTCAGCGGGCGGCCATCAGCCGTGGTCAGTTTCGCGGTGCCTGCGGCAGAAATGTCGGCCATGCGTCGTCCTTCGGCGTCAGCGGATGGGAAAAGGGCGCACAGTTTCCCGTGCGCCCCGTATGCTTAGTTCGCGGCGAGCCAAGCGTTGAAACGCTCGTTCAGCTCCGAATCCCGGTCCACCCAGAATTCATAGGACGAGGCCAGCGCGTTGGTCAGATTGGCAGCCGAGGTGGGCATGTAAGGGCCCATTTCGGTTTTGCCGTCCTGGTACAGACCAACCAGCGGACCCGAGGATTTACGGGCCGGGCCATAGCTGATCCATTTTGCCTGATCAGCCAACGCCTGAGTCGAGGTCGAGAACTTGATGAACTCAAGTGCGGCGTCCTTGTTCGGTGCGCCCTTCGGGATCACGAACAGATCGTATTCGTAAACCTGACCATCCCAGACCGTCGCGAAGGGCTTGCCTTCGCCAGCCGAGGCCGCAAAAATCCGGCCGTTATAGGCGGTGGTCATGGCCACTTCGCCATCGGCAAGCAGTTGTGGCGGCTGTGCGCCCGCTTCCCACCAGATCGTGTCAGCCTTGATCTTGTCCAGCATCGCAAAGGCGCGATCCTGACCTTCGGGTGTTTCCAGCATGGCATACACTTCAGCAGCTGGCACGCCATCGGCCATCAGCGCCATTTCGAGGTTGGCCTTGGCGCCCTTGCGCATGCCGCGCTTGCCGGGGAATTTGGTCAGATCAAAGAAGTCCGCCATTTT
>JANPOY010000071.1:0-15239 GCA_031428215.1 Paracoccaceae bacterium | reverse complement strand
GGATCCCGTCCGGGGCGGCGTGGTTTGGGCGCGTTCTACCGCCCCCTCCAGACCGGATCGCGCTTTTCCGCAAAGGCTTTGGCGCCCTCCAGCTGATCCTCTGACGCATAAAGCCGGTCCACAGTCGGCAACTGCCGTTTGGTCACCCGGTTCAGCGCATCCTGAAACCGCATGTTCTCGGCCTCACGCACCACTTCCTTGATGGCGGCGTAGACCAGTGGCGGGCCGCTCTCCAACAGCCGCGCCAGATCCCAGGCCTTTGCCAACAGCGCCTCTGGCGTCGTGATTTCCTTCACGATCCCCCAACGCAGCGCCTCTTCGGCGTCAAACCAGCGCCCGGTCAACAGCAGGTCCATCGCCACGTGATAGGGGATGCGCTTGGGCAGTTTGATGCTGGCGGCATCGGCCACCGTGCCCGACCGGATTTCCGGCAGCGCAAAGGTGGCGTTGGACGAACACAGGATCAGATCGGCCGACAGCGCCAGTTCCAACCCGCCGCCGCAGCAAATGCCAGTCACTGCCGCAATCACCGGCTTGTTCAGGTTCGGCAATTCCTGCAAACCGCCAAAGCCCCCCACCCCGTAATCGCCATCCACCGCATCGCCATCCGCCGCCGCCTTCAAATCCCAACCGGGGCAGAAGAATTTCTCGCCATGCGCGCGCAGGATGCAGACCCGCAAACTGTCATCATCGCGGAAGTCGCGGAACACTTCGCCCATCACCCGGCTGGTTTTCAGACTGATCGCATTGGCCTTGGGCGCATCCAGCGTCACCTCAAGAATGGCCCCCGCTGCCCGCGTTTTCACCGGGCCGTCCACACGCATCTCCATTAGGCTCTCCTGACCAAAGCATCGACCGCCACTGCCCCTTGAGGCCGCACAAGGATCGGGTTAATCTCAATTTCTTCCAGACTGGCATCCGCCAGCATCAGATCGCCCAGCCGCACCGCCATTTCCGCCACCGCCTGCATGTCGGCGCGCGGCCGCCCGCGATAGCCATCCAAGAGCGGCCAAAGCCGCAACCCAAGCATCGCGTCCAGCACTTGGGGAGCGGTGACCGGCAAGATCAAAGTCACGGTATCGGCCAGAACCTCGGCCGTCACCCCGCCCATGCCCAGAGTCAGCGACACCCCGTAAACCGGATCACGCCGCAGCCCGAGCAGGATTTCCGCCACCGCCCCTGTCACCATTTCTTCCACCAGATAGCCTGTGGCGCCCGGCATCTCTGCTTGCCCCGCCAGCGTGGTCAAACCCAAGCGCACCGCCCCGGCCTCGGTCTTGTGCGCAAAGCCCAACCCCTTCAAGGCATAAGGAGCGGCCAACCCCGCCACATCCAGATCGGCCAAAACTGCACCTGTCACTGCGCGCGGCACCGCCACGCCCGCCGCTGCCAGTACCGCCTTGCCCGCTGCCTCGGTTAACAAGACGCTGTTCCTTGGCGGTATCACCGCCAAAGGCCGCCACCCCGGCACCCCGGGCAAAACCTGCGCCGCACGGATCGCCGCCAACGCCGTTTCCAACCCCATCAGCGTGCAGACGCCCTGATCCATCAGCGCAATCGCCCTAGCCTCATCAAAGTTCTCGGCCATCGAGGCCACCGCAAACGCCGGTTTGCCCGTGGTTTTTTGCGCCGACACGATCGCATCAATCGCGGGCTCATACCAAGCCGGATCGCAACGGTCGATGCGTGGCGGGTCGACGATATAGATCCCGGCGTCATAATCGCTGAGCATGGTGGTGAAGACATCCGTTGTGCGCGGCCCATCGCCCCAGATAAAAGTATGGTAGTCCAACGGGTTGGCGATGGTGACGATCGGCCCGAGAATCTCCCCCAACCGTGCCCGCACCGCCTCTGACGGGGCCGGAAACTCTATGGCGAAGGGTGCGGCCAGATCGGCTACCAACCCCGCCTCACCGCCCGAACAGGACAGACTGCACAGCCGCGTCCCCAATCCCGGCCCATGCAGATGCAGGATCTTCAGCGTCTCGATCAGTTCGGACGGGCTGTTGACCTCGGCCACACCGATCTGACGCAGAAACGCCGATGACGCGGCCCCACCGCCT
Organism: Paracoccaceae bacterium; assembly: GCA_031428215.1. Classification (GTDB taxonomy): domain Bacteria; phylum Pseudomonadota; class Alphaproteobacteria; order Rhodobacterales; family Rhodobacteraceae; genus Cypionkella. The sequence goes on along the minus strand of JANPOY010000071.1, from coordinate 13,176 downwards.
GCCAAAGACGCAGTATGGCTGGCGGCTGCACTGCGCGACAATTCGGTTTTGCCCGACTTGATGCAAACAATTCCCTTGCCCGCCAAGCGCGCCCGCAGCGCCAATTCGGCAAAAGCCGCAGCATCGTCAATGCCTTCGATATAGATGCCGATCGCGGTGACACGCGGATCATCCAGCAAAGCCCCTGCCAGATCCGCCAGCCCCACCACAGCGGCATTTCCCAGACAGGCGACATAGGCCACCGGCAAAGCCCGCTTCTGCATCGACATGTTGATCACGATGTTCGACGATTGCGACAGCAAAGCGACGCCGCGATCCACCCGCAGCCCGCCATGCTGATCCGGCCAAAGCAGCGCCCCGTCCAGATAGTTGATCACGCCATAGCAGTTCGGTCCAAGGATCGGCATTTCCCCCGCCGCCGCAATCAGTTGCGCCTGCAACCCCGGCTCTCCGGCCTCGGTCCAGCCCGAGGCAAAACAGATCGCACCGCCCGCGCCCATCGCCGCCAGTTCCGCCACAACCTCAATCGTGGCAAATCGATTGACGCCAATGAACGTGGCATCCGGGGCCTCTGGCAAATCCGCCAAAGACGCATAGGCGCGCAAGCCGCCGATCTCGGATTTCGTCGGATGCACAGGCCAGATCGCCCCGGCAAAACCCATCTTCTGGCACTGCTCGATCACGTTCAGCGCCCAACTTGCCCCCAGAACGGCGATGGACTTCGGCCGCAAAAGACGGTTCAGATCCTTCATGTCAAAAGTCTTGCCCAGCGCCAACACCCGGGGCGCCGCCCCGGACCCCGGGATATTTAGGGACAGATGAATGACAAAGAGGGCGCCCCACCCCGGCGGACCGGGATGGGGTTTCACCTGTCACGGTCATCGGGGTCCCCCCCTGTCCCGTGGACTCAGCATGCCGCGCTAAGGTTAACATTTGGTTTCATCTGTCCTTAAATATCCTCGGGGGGAGGCGAAGCCGTGGGGGGCAGACGGCCCCCCTGATTTTTCGCAGAAAAATCGATACACATCACAGTTTTTCACAGAAAATTTGTCATCCTCCATGGGCACGCAACAATTCGCGGCTGATGATGTGGCGTTGAATCTCGGAGGTGCCCTCCCAGATCCGCTCCACCCGCGCATCGCGCCAGATCCGCTCCAGCGGCAATTCATCCATCAACCCCATGCCACCATGAATCTGAATGGCCTCATCCGCGATCATCGCCAGCACTTCGGTCGCTTTCAGCTTGGCCATCGACATATCGGCCTCGGTCACGGTGCCCTGATCGTATTTCCACGCCGCCTCGCGCGTCAGCAGTTCCGCCGCTTTCAATTCCATCGCCATATCGGCCAGCTTGAAGGATATCCCCTGAAACTTGCCGATCTGTTGGCCAAACTGCTTGCGATCCGCCGCATAGACAATCGCATGGCCTAGTGCGCGTTCGGCCCGGCCCAGACAGGTAGAGGCCACCTGCAACCGCGTGGCTCCCAGCCATTTGCCGGCCACTTCGAATCCCCTATGCACCTCGCCCAGCACCTGACGCTTGTGCAGGCGGCAATCGTCGAACTCCAGAATCATGTTGTTGTAGCCGCGGTGCGAGACGTTGCGGTAGCCGTCGCGCACCGTGAAACCAGGGGTGCCCTTGTCGACCAGAAACGCGGTGATCAGCTTTTTGCTGCCGCGCGGCGTCGTCTCTTCCCCGGTTGCCACCCAGACAATCGCGAAATCGGCGACATCGGCATGGCTGATGAAATGTTTGGTGCCGTTGAGGATGAAATCATCGCCCTCGGCTCGCGCAAACGCCTTCATCGAGCGCAGATCAGACCCCGACCCCGGCTCCGTCATCGCCTGACAATCATGCTTTTCGGCGCGGATGCAGGGGAACAGATATTGCTCGCGCTGCTCGGGCGTGCAGGCCAGCAGGATGTTGGACGGGCGCGACACGCAATTCCAGTGCAGGGCGTAATTCGCGCGGCCAAGTTCCTTTTCGTACAACAGCCAGGTCAGCGTATCGAGGCCCGCGCCGCCCACCTCTTCGGGCATGTTGGCGGCGTAAAGCCCCGCAGCGATTGCCTTTTGTGCGATCTCATGCCGCAGTTCCGGGCGCAGAACGCCTGTACGCTCTACCTCCGCCTCATGCGGATAAAGTTCGGTTTCCACAAAGCCGCGCGTGGCATCGACAATCATCTGCTGTTCTTCGGACAGTCCAAAATGCATCGTCTAACCCTTCTTTTGCCCAACAGAACGACCCGCGCCTTCGGGCATGCCCAGCCCCGCCTGCGCCTGCGCAATCGCCTGCAACTTGCCCCAGACTTCCGGCGAGGCCGCGCAGGATTTGCCGGTTTCCATATTCACATGCAGGCACAATTGCTCGACCGTGGCCACGCAATCCGCGCCGCGCATGATCCGCACGAAAGACCGAAACCGTTTTTCATCAGCAGAGATGATCTGCAACGTCCCCGTCAAACGATCCCCCAGTTTCGCCTCGCCCAGATGCCGGATATGGGTTTCCGCCGAATAAAATGAGTTGCCCGCCGCCACATACTCCATCCCCGCGCCGATCAGCCGCAGGAAATTGTCGACCGTTTCCGAATTGGCAAAGTAGTAGCGGCTTTCGGTCATATGACCGTTATAGTCGATCCAGCCGGGCAGGACCAGCCTATGCTCCATCTCCCACGGCGCCTCTTTTGGCTCGGTGACAATTTCCGCATGTAACGCCACCGCCCGCGCCGCGTCATGGTCGCGCAAGACCTTGCCCGCGCCCCAGTTACGCTCTTTCAGCGCGCGCAAGAAGCCGATCAGATTGCTGTCGCGAATCCGCTCCAACGCGCGGATGCTATGGTGCCCCGATTGCGCATCGGACTGACCCGCGATCAGGTCCACCAACTCATCGTTGAACTCCGGCACGTCCATCAGCTTGGTCCAGGGCCAGGTCAGGCAGGGTCCGAACTGCGCCATGAAATGCTTCATCCCGGCCTCGCCGCCCGCGACGCGGTAGGTTTCAAACAGCCCCATCTGACCCCAGCGCAGGCCAAAGCCCATCCGAATCGCCTCGTCGATTTCCTCGGTGGTGGCGATGCCGTCCTTGACCAACCAAAGCGCCTCACGCCAAACCGCCTCAAGGAAACGGTCCGCGATATGGGCGTCGATTTCCTTGCGGATGTGCAGCGGGAACATGCCAATTTCGCGCAGGATTGTCTTGGCATTTTCGATCACCGCAGGATCGGATTTCGGCGAGGGCACCACTTCGGCCAATGGCAACAGGTAGACCGGGTTGAACGGGTGGGCCACGAAAATGGTTCCCGGATTGGCCGCCCCCACCTGCAACTCGCTGGGTTTGAAACCGCTCGTCGATGAACCAATCGGCGTGCCCAATTCCGCCGATTGTTGGATCTGTGCAAAGACCCGATGTTTCAGAGCCCGCCGCTCTGACACGGATTCCTGAATGTAGTCCGCGCCTTCCACGGCCTCAGTGATCGTCTGCGCGAAGGTCAGCGCCCCCTCAGCACACATCGGAATATCACTCAACGCCGGAAGCGAAGCCCGCGCATTCGCCAGCACTTCGGCGATCTTGCGTTCCGCCTGCGGGTCCGGATCGAACACCGACACGTTCCAGCCATTGAGCAAAAACCGCGCCGCCCAACCGCCGCCGATAACCCCGCCACCAATGATCGCTGCTTTTTTGGCCATCGCCGTCACTCCGTTCACCATCTGTCGGTTGGGGTATCCCCGACGTATTCTATTTCTCGCAGATGTCTGTGATCACATGTTCAGCACGAAAAGTACGGCAAACATCACGAAAGCCACTGCCAACGCGGCCACCTTTTGTGAAGTGGAAATGTGTATGCCTTGACCTTGCATAGCTAAGAACGCCCCGCGCAATCCAAGCGCCATTAGACTGGCCGAAGTCGCCGCCACTACAGGCAAAATCTTAAGCTGGTCATAGCCTGCTAAACCACGCGCCCAGACCAAATAAGCCGCCAGTGCCAGCCCAAAGACCACCGCCGCCAAAACCGCAAGCATCGAAATGCTGCGCACAAACCAAGGTGCTACAAGCCCTGCACCTACGATCAAACAGAAGAAAAACGCTCCTAACATCAGCTTACTTCGCCACCGGCGCGCGCTTTTCCAGCTTCAGTTTGGCCCGCACCTCCGCCGGCGTAATCACCCGCGCGCCAAGGTTCGAGATGATCGTCACCGCCCGTTCCACCAGTTGCGCATTGGTCGCCAGCACGCCCCTGTCGAGCCACAGATTGTCCTCAAGACCCACCCGCACGTTCCCACCTGCCAAGACGCTCGCCGCCACATAGGGCATCTGGTTGCGGCCAATGGCAAAGGCGCTCCAATGCCAATCGGTGGGGACATTGTTGACCATCGCCATGAAGGTGTTCAGATCATCCGGCGCGCCCCACGGCACGCCCATGCACAGCTGCACCAAGGTCGGCGCCGGGATCACGCCTTCGCGCGCCAGTTCCTTGGCCAGCCACAGATGCCCGGTGTCAAAGGCCTCAATCTCGATCCGCACCCCCGCCGCCGTCATCCGCCGCGCCATATCGCGCAGCATGCCGGGGGTGTTGACCATCACGTAATCGGCCTCGTTGAAATTCATCGTGCCGCAATCCAGCGTGCAAATCTCGGGCCGGCATTCGACCACATGCGCGACACGTTCGGTCGCGCCCGCCATATCAGAGCGCGGCCCCATGCGGCCCATATCCTCGGTGCCCTCAAAGTAGATATCGCCGCCCATGCCCGCCGTCAGGTTCAACACAACATCGGTGCCCGAATCGCGGATGCGTTCGGTGACCTCGCGGTAGAGCGCAAGGTCGCGGCTGGGTTTCCCCGTTTCGGGGTCGCGCACATGGCAATGCACCACCGCCGCCCCGGCTTTCGCCGCATCAATCGCCGATTTCGCGATCTGCTCCGGGCTGCGCGGCACATGCGGGCTGCGGTCTTGCGTGCCACCCGATCCGGTGACGGCACAGGTGATGAAAACGTCGCGATTCATGGCCAAGGGCATGGGAATCCTCCAAAGGGTTGCGGGCAGCATAGCGGGCTTGCCAAGCGATGCTTGACGATTTACGCAATTTTCATGACACAAAACGAAACGATCTTTTCTGCGTCATCGCAGCCCCTGACCCTGGCCTTGCTGGTGTTGCCGCAATCTTCGATCCTTGAGGTCGCCTCTACGCTGGACCCGTTGCGGTCTGCCAATCGGCATTTGGGATCAGAGGCTTATCGCTGGCGGGTGGTATCGCCAGACGGCCGTGCGGTGCCGCTGACCTGTGGCATCGAACTGCCCGCGCATGGGCCGCTGGCGGCGGCGACCGGTGCCGACGCGCTGGTGGTGATCGCAGGGTTTCAACAGTGGCAGGGCGCCACGCAGCCGCTGATCCGGGATCTGTCGCGCATGGCCCCACGCTTTGCCGCCGTGGGGGGCATAGATGCCGGGCCTTGGGTGCTGGCGCGCGCGGGGCTGCTGCAAGGTTACAAAGCCACGGTGCATTGGGAGGATCTGGAGGATTTTGCGGCCACCCACCCCGCCATTGACGTGGTGCCAGACCGCTTTGTCATTGATCGCAACCGCTTTACCGCAGGCGGTGCCGCCCCCGCCGCTGATCTGATGTTGCACCTGATCCGGTCGCGTCATGGTCCCGCTTTGGCGCTGCAAACCGCCGCCAGCTTCATCACCACGGCGCGCGACGGGCACGAGCCGCAGATGCGCCCGACGCAACCGGACCCAAGGCTTGACCCGCGCGTCGCCACGGCGATTGCCCGGATGGAGGGTTTGATCGACAGCCCTGAAACCACCGCCGTTCTGGCGTCCGCGGTTGGCCTGTCACCGCGCAGGCTGGAGCAAATCTTTGCCGAAAACCTGGGCCAAACCCCCGCCGCCTATGCCCTTGGCCTGCGCCTGTCTGCCGCGCGCCGGATGATCACCGACACCCGCCATCCCTTGGCCGAAGTGGCCCTGCGCTGCGGGTTTTCATCCGCCTCGGCCCTGTCACGGGCCTTCCGCGCAAGATTTGGCCAAGCGCCCAGCAGATTGAGGCAGGCCCCGCCACAAAGGCACGAGGCCTCCGGCGGGGATATTTGAAGGACAGATGAAACCTTAGGTCAGGTCCAACAATCCGCGCCCCTTCAGCAAAGGTTCCACCCCCGGCATCCGGCCCCGGAACTGGGTGTAAAGCAGGTCCGGTTCTTCCAGCCCGCCCGCCGACAGGATGAACTTTTCCAGTCGCGCGGCCGTGGCGGGGTCAAACGGATCGCCCGCCTCTTCAAAGGCCGCAAAGGCGTCGGCGTCCATCACTTCGGACCACATATAGCTGTAGTAGCCGCTGGAATAGCCGTCGCCGGTGAACACATGCGCAAAATGCGGGGTGGCGTGGCGCATCCGGATGGCACGCGGCATGCCCAGCGCCTCCAGCACCTCGGCCTGTTTCTGCATCGGATCGGCCGGGGCCGCGCCTTCGTGGAAGGCAAGGTCGACCAAGGCCGAGGCCAGAAATTCAACAGTGGCAAAGCCCTGATCATAGGTCCCCGCCGCCAACAGCCGCGCCAGCATGTCGGCGGGCATCGGCTCTCCGGTTTGCCAATGCCGCGCGTGTTGTTCCAGCACCTGTGGCACCTCCAGCCAATGCTCATAAAGCTGGCTGGGCAGTTCAACAAAATCGCGCGCCACGCTCGTGCCCGAGATGAAGCCATAGGTCACATCCGACAGCATCTGATGCAGCGCATGGCCGAATTCATGGAACAAGGTGCGCGCATCGTCATAAGACAACAGCGCCGGATCGCCCTTGGCAAAGTTGCACACATTCACCACGATCGGCCGCTGATCGCCGCCCAGCTTGCGTTGCGTGCGCATCGCCGAACACCAGGCACCGGACCGTTTCGATCCGCGCGCAAAGTAATCCCCGATGAACACCGCGATGTGCTGACCCTTGCGAGTCACCTCCCAAGCCCTTGCATCGGAATGATAAAGCGGTATATCCAGCGCCCGGAATTCCAGACCGAACAGCCGGTTTGCGCAATCAAACTGCGCCGCCAGCATCGCCTCCAGCCCCAGATAGGGCTTCAGCGCCGCCTCATCCAGATCATGTTCGGCCACCCGGCGCTGTTCGGAATAATAGCGCCAATCCCAAGGCTCCAGCGGACCCGCAATGCCATCGGCATGCAGACGCGCCTGCAGAACCGCCGCATCTTCCAACGCTTTGGCACGGGCAGGCGTCCACACCCGCATCAGCAAATCGCGCACCGCGGCGGGCGTTTTCGCCATCTCGGGTTCCAGCTTGTAATCGGCAAAACTGGCATAACCCAACAAGTCCGCCCGCTCGGACCGCAGTGCCAGAGTTTCCGCAGCCACGCCCCGATTGTCCGTCGACCCGCCATTGGCCCCGCGCAAGCCCCAGGCCTCATAGGCCTTTTGCCGCAGCGCCCGGCGCGGCGAGAATTGCAAGAACGGCACGATCAATGAGCGCGACAGCGTGACCACCGGGCCACCAACACCCTTTTCAACCCCCGCTGCGCGCGCCGAGGCCACCACGAAATCGGGCAGCCCTTCCAGATCAGCTTCGGTCAACTCCATGAACCAGGATCGTTCATCGGCCAACAGGTTCTGGCTGAACTGCGTCCCCAGCACCGCCAACCGAGATTTCACCGCCGTCAACCGCGCGGCCTCTGCCCCGGTCAGTTGCGCCCCAGACCGCACAAACATCTGCCGATACAGCGTCAACACCCGCAGCTGCTCTGCCGTCAGGCCCAATTGGTCGCGCCCAAGCCACAAGCTTTCGATCCGGCCAAACAAGCCTGCGTTGTTGGTCACTTCCGACGCAAACGCGCTCATCTTCGGGGCCAGATCGCGCTGCAGCGCTTCACGCGCCTCGGTGCTGTCGGCCCCGGCCAGATTGTAAAACACCCCCCCCACCCGGTCGAGCAGCCCTTCGGCCAGTTCCATTGCCTCAATCGTATTGGCGAAACTGGGCGCCTCATCCGATCCCGCAATCGCCGCGATGTTCGCCCGCGCCTGCACCAACGCTGCCTCAAAAGCCGGGGCAAAATCGGCATCCGAAATCGCCGCAAACGGTGGCAGGCCAAAGTCGCCGTCCCAATCACTCAACAAAGCATTCATCGCAATTCTCCTTTGACCCAAAGCTAGGCACCCACACAGCCAAGGTCCAGCCCGGGCCAGTGCTGTTTTCACCCGATCTGGCCACGCGCCAGCCAACGCGGGCCGTCACCTCAGTTTTCTTGCCGCGCCTTCAACCGCGCCTCCAGCCGCCGCAGGACCAGCGACAAGGTCACCGTCATCGTCAGATAGACCAGCGCCACCACATTATAGGTCTCGAAATAGCGGAAATTCCCGGCCGCCGTCACCTTGCCCAGTTGCGTCACATCCGACACCCCCAGCACCGACACCAGCGAGCTGTCCTTGACCATCGCCACGAAATCATTGCCCAAAGGCGGCAGGATCGTGCGGAACGCCTGCGGAAACACCACATGCCGGAACCGCTGCCAACCCGACAGGCCCAGCGCCTGCGCCGCCTCGATCTGGCCCTTGTCCACCGCCACCAATCCGGCGCGGAACACCTCCGCCAGAAACGCCGCATAGGCCAGCGTCAGCGCAATCACCGCCCGCGCCAGCAGCGGCACATCGCGGGTCCGCCACGGCTCCACCCCAGCCCACGACGTCACCCAGTTCACCGCCACAATCACCGCAGGCACCGCCGCGAAGGCCACATACAGCAGCAGCACGATGATCGGTATGCCCCGCATCACCTCGACATAAAACCGCGCCACCTGTCGGGCCACGATGAACCGCGACAACCCCGCCACCGCCAAAGCCAGCCCCAAGGCACAAGCCGAGGCATAAGCCACCAGCGTCACCATCACCGTGATCGCGATGCCCTTGGACAACAGCGCCAAAACATCGGCGTAAATCTGATTGGCCCAGACCTGATAAAACAGCCAAAAACCGATCCCGATCAACAGGATCAGCCAATAGGGGCGGTCTTCATCGGGGTTACGGCGCATGTAAGCTGGCCCCCGCGCGTGACGAGGGCCAAAATCTCATTCGCCCATCTTGTAGTCAACGAACCATTTCTGGTTCAGCGTATCCATGGTGCCATCCGCCTTCATCGCCGCAATCGCCGCGTTGATCGGGGCCACAAATTCCGAACCCTTCGGGAAAATAAACCCGAAATCTTCGGTCGCCAGCGGTGCACCCACGATCTTCAACGCGCCGTTCGAGGCCGACACATAGCCGTTCGCCGCCGTCGAATCCGACAAGGTCAGGTCCACATCGCCGGTCTTCAACGCTTCAAGTCCCGCACCAAAGGTCTCAAACTTGATCACCCGGGCGTTTTCCTCGTTGCCGTCCAGAATGTTGTAAATCGCGGCATAGAAGGGCGAGGTGCCGGGCTGCGCCGATACCAGCAATTCCGGGATGGCCGCAAAAGACGCCGCATCGGTGAACCGCGCCTCATCGCCGCGCACGATCATCAGCATTTCCGACCGCATGTAGGGATCCGAGAAATCGACCTTCTCCTTGCGGTCATCCTTGATGGTGATGCCGGTCATGCCCATGTCAAACTGGCCTTCCGACACCGCCGGGATCATCGCATCCCAGGACGTGCTTTCGTATTTCACCACCAGATTCAAACGCTTGGCAATCTCGGCCACCGCATCATACTCCCAGCCCACAGCCACACCCGACTTGTCGGTGAACTGCAGCGGCGGATAGGCGTTCTCGGTCACGATCACGATCTCTTGGCCACCCAGATCGGGCAGGCCTTGGGCGAAAGCGGCGGTCGAAACGGCAATGGCAAGGCCCGCAAGGGCAGCAGCAATCTTCATATGTGAACTCCCTGTCACAAAGTGGATACCGAAGTTTGAACCGACACGCGGGCGGGGGCAAGGGGGCTTGCCTTCTGTGCATCTACGCACAAAGGCACACCAAATTCGACCTGTTGCGCGAATCCCCCCGTGGGCGCATCTTTCCATCAACAGATGGAGGCTCAGATGGCCAGATTACCCACGTATTTCATCAGCCACGGCGGCGGCCCATGGCCTTGGCTTGCCAATATGCGTCAGATGCTGGCGACACTGGAAACCTCGCTGGCCCATATGCCGCAGGAGCTCCCCGAAGTGCCCAAAGCCATCCTGATGGTGTCCGGCCACTGGGAGGAAAATGATTTCGCGGTGATGTCGTCCCCAGCGCCGGGCATGCTTTATGATTATGGCGGCTTTCCACCGGAAACCTATCAGATCAAATATCCGGCTCCCGGCGCGCCGGATCTGGCCGCCCGCACCGCCGACCTTCTGCGCGACGCGGGCCTGCCCACGCATCTGGACCCCGAACGTGGCTTTGATCATGGCACTTTCGCGCCGGCCTATGTGATGTATCCTGATGCCGAGATGCCGATTTATCAGGTGTCACTGCAAAAGTCCTATGACCCCGCTGCGCATTTCGCCATGGGTCGCGCGTTGGCCCCGTTGCGCGACGAAGGGGTGCTGATTGTCGGCTCTGGCTTGTCTTATCACAACCTGCGCCTGTTCGGACCTGCGGGCAAAGCCCCCTCTGCCGAATTTGACTCCTGGTTGGCCGATGCGATGGCCTTGACTGGCGCCGAGCGCACCAAGTCCCTGATGTCATGGGACAAAGCGCCATCTGCCCGCATCTGCCATCCGCAGGAAGACCATCTTGTGCCACTGTTCGCAGCCCTGGGTGCGGCCGAAGATGAAGCCGCGACCATGGTATATCACGACAAGAACGTCTTTGGCGGCGTCACCGCATCCAGCTACCGGATCGGCTGAAATCCAGGGCTGCGCTACGGCGCGGCCCCACCCAGCAGCCACTGCGCCCCGATCATCAGCCCGCCCGACAGCGCCCAACTGCCCGCATCGACCGTCCGGCTGACAGCACCCAGCTTTTTGAAGGCGTTGTTCGAATAGGCCATGATGATGAAGGCCAGAATGCCCAGCACCAGCGGCCCGCACTGCCCGCGCGCCATCATCACGCCGACAAACACTGCGTACAGGATCAGCCCGACCACAAGGCTGCCAAAGGCCGCGCCCATCGGATCGCCCGGTTTGTGCTGCACGCCCGCCGAGGCGCTCCACGCCGGATAAAACCCTTTGGGCGAGTAATAAAACCACCCCGCCACAAAGGACAAGAGCGCGCCCAAGCCGACGCCCAACCAATTCACACCGTCAAACATGCCGCACCTCCCTGTTCGCGGCCACAGGATGACAGCGGACAAGACCCCCGCCAAGTGCAGAGTCGTACAGAAAGGTTAACATACAATTGCGTCCGCAGCGTCGGGACGCAAAAAGGACGGAGAAGCGACGCGAAACAGACGGCAACCAGACATTGAGATGCAGCCCGCAACCCGTATTACCAAAGCGCCGTCAATGGTTTGCCCCGCAAACCGGACAATCCGCACGCGGTTTGATCCCGATCACCCGCATCTCGGCATAAAGCGCGTCGTAGATCAGCAACCGCCCCCGCAACCCCTCACCCGCCCCGGTGATGTGTTTGACCGCCTCTGTCGCCATCATCGCGCCGATCACCCCCGGCAAGGGCGCGGCCACCCCAGCCTCGGCACAACTCGGCACCATGTCCGGCGCGGGGCGCACTGGAAAAACGCACTCATAACACGGACTTGCCCGCGCCGGATCAAACAGCGAAACCTGCCCCTCCCACTGTGTGATCGCCCCTGAAATCAATGGCTTGCCCGCCGCCACGCAGGCGCGGTTGACCATATATCGGGTGTCGAAATTATCGCAGCCGTCCAGCACCAGATCATAGTCGGCCAACAGATCTGCCGCGATCTCTGCCGTCAACCGCCGCTTGTAAGGCCGCACCGCGATGAACGGGTTGAGCGCCCGCATCGCAAGCGCCGCCGACTGCACTTTGTCCATGCCAATACGCTGATCTGTATGAATAATCTGTCGCTGCAGGTTGCTGGCATCGACGGTATCATCGTCAATCACCCCAATCGTGCCCACCCCCGCCGCCGCCAGATACAAAAGGGCAGGTGACCCCAGGCCCCCGGCCCCCACCACCAAAACCCGCGCGTCTTTCAACCGCCGCTGCCCCGGCCCCCCAATCTCGCGCAGCATGATGTGGCGGGCATAACGGTCCAACTCTACATCCCGAAACGCCCCAGGCTTGACGGGTTCCTCCACAACCGCTTGGGTCTTCAACCGCCGCAGGCCCCAGCGATAGCCCAGCCCCAAGGCCACGATGCCGCCCAGAACCAGCCATCCCCGCGCATCACCGCCCAGCGCCGCGCGCAACGCGTGACCCTCTGGCAGCAGCCAACTGCCCAAGACCACCGCCAACCACAGCGCCCCGATCATGCCCCAACGCAACGGTTTGGGGGTGCCCAACAACCAGCCCAGCCCCCAAAGCGCCGCGGCAAGGCCAAAAACCAAGGTCATCCGCGCCCCGTCGAGCCAAACCCGCCCGTTCCCCGTTCGGTTTCATCAAGCATATCAACCACTTCGAACCCTGCTTGCAACACCGGCGCCACCACGCATTGTGCAATGCGGTCGCCGTGCTGAATGGTGTAGGGGTCGGCCCCAAGGTTGACCAGGGCCACGCCCAAAGCCCCGCGATAATCGCTGTCGATGGTGCCGGGCGTGTTGGGCAAGCTTATGCCAAACTTAACCGCCAACCCCGAGCGGGGCCGGATCTGCATTTCATAACCCGTTGGAATTGCGACACGAATCCCCGTTGACACAACCAAACGTTGCATCGGTTGCAGGGTCAATCCTGTGGCGCGATCCTCGGGCACAAGGTTGGCGCAGATATCCGCCCCTGCCGCGCCAGTCGTCTGATACACCGGCAAAGGCACCGACCGATCCGCCCATGCCTCCCACATCACCCGCAAGATTAACGCCATGTTCATCCCTTTGTCCAATCATCGAGGCGTCAGCCCTTGTTCCGGCCAGGCGGAGGCAGCCATCAACCGAACCAACTGTCTCAGATCGGTCGCCCCGACATTTCCGTCACGGCGTTTGCAACGCCGCCGCTATCCGCAGGGCCAGCTTGCGGGCCACTGCGTCCTTGGCCATGCGCGGCCAGCTTTCGGCTCCCGCCTCGCTGATCAAGGTCACCACGTTCTCAGATCCCCCCATGATGCCGGTTCCCGGCGACACGTCATTCGCCACGATCCAGTC
>JANPOY010000070.1:0-165948 GCA_031428215.1 Paracoccaceae bacterium | reverse complement strand
GAGCCAGATCATCATCACCATGCTTGAGTCTGCGGTTGTGTCGCAGGTCGCCGTCACCGATCTGACCCATGCCGCCGATCTGATCCAGTCGCGCACCTACCGCGCATTCGAGACCTATTTCGCCGTGACCCTGATCTATCTTGGCATGGCACTGCTGTTGCGCTGGTTGTTCAACCGCGCTGGACGACGGCTTTTTGCGGGGAAACGCTGATGGTTACGCTGTCACTTGCTGATATTGTCACTTTCCTGCTGCTCGCCGCGCGCTGGACGCTGTTGCTGTCGGCCATCGCCTTTGTCGGCGGCGCGACGGGCGCAACGCTGCTGTTGTTCTGGCGGTACGGCGCACCAAAGATCGGGGGCTTTGCGACCTCGATGTACATCCAGCTTTTTCAGGGAACGCCGTTGTTGCTGCAATTGTTTCTGGTGTTTTTCGGCCTGCCGCTGTTGGGGATCGAAGTTTCGCCTCTGGCCGCCGCGGGGATTGCCCTGACCCTTTATGCCAGCGCCTTTCTGGCCGAGATCTGGCGCGGCTGTGTCGATGCGATCCCGCGCGGGCAATGGGATGCCAGCGCCAGTCTGGGGATGAATTTCCTGACGCAGATGCGCTATGTGGTCTTGCCGCAATCGCTGAAAATCGCGGTGCCGCCGACGGTCGGCTTTCTGGTGCAACTGCTGAAAAGCACGGCCCTGGCCTCGATTGTGGGCTTTAACGAATTGACCAGATCGGGCCAGATCGTCGCCAACGCGACGTTCCAGCCCTTCCTGATCTATGGTCTGGTGGCGCTGATCTATTTCGCGATGTGCTACCCGCTGACCGTCGGTTCCCGTGTTCTGGAGCGGCGGATGCGGATTTCCCGATGACTGAGGAGAACAGAATGGCCGACCTGCCAAACCCATCCGCGCCGATGATCGAGTTGCGTCATGTCAACAAATGGTATGGTGAGTTTCAGGTCTTGAAAGACATTTCCTTGACTGTGGCCAAGGGAGAGCGGGTGGTGATCTGCGGCCCCTCGGGATCTGGGAAATCAACGGCAATTCGCTGCATCAACCGGTTGGAGCAGCACCAGTCCGGGCAGATCTTTGTCGAGGGAATCGAGTTGACGGATCAGGTCAGGAACATCGAGCATGTGCGGCGCGAGGTTGGCATGGTGTTTCAGCAGTTCAACCTGTTTCCGCACCTGACCGTGTTGGACAATCTGACCCTTGCGCCCCGCCGGGTGCGCAAGCAATCCCGCAAGCAAACCGAAGCATTGGCGATGGAGTATCTGGCGCGGGTACGCATTGCCGAACAGGCGCACAAATACCCCAGCCAGCTTTCGGGCGGTCAGCAGCAACGCGTGGCCATCGCGCGGGCCCTGTGCATGGAGCCGCATATCTTGCTGTTTGACGAGCCGACATCGGCGCTGGACCCGGAAATGATCAAGGAAGTGCTGGATGTGATGGTGGAGCTTGCTGAAAGCCACATGACGATGATCTGCGTGACGCATGAGATGGGTTTTGCCAAGACGGTGGCCGACAAGGTGATCTTCATGGATCACGGGCAAATTGTCGAAGTGGCCCCGCCGGAGGAATTCTTTTCATCGCCCAGAAATGAGCGGACAAAACTGTTCCTCAGCCAGGTTTTGAAACACTGACCAAAGCCCGCTGTCAGTTGGCCCGGTGCAGCGTCGCCAACCGTTTGACTTCTTTCTTCTGGGCTGGCTGTTGTCCATGCACCGATCGCAGTTCTTTCAGGAACACTGACAGGACGGGTCGTCTTTCTTCGGTTTTGCGGGTCACCAGATAAACCGGGTTTTGATACCCCAGGGTTGGATCAAGAATCGGGCGCATGAGGTCCATGGCGACCCATTGCTGCGCGATATGTGCGGGTAGAAAGCCGATATAGACGCCCGAAAGGATGAAGGCCGCGACACCTTCCATCAGGTCGGCCACGGCGGTTGACACCAGTTTGATGCCGGGAGGCAACTTTTCAGGCGCCGCATAGGCCCTGCGGATGAATTGCTGATCCTTCAGATCGGTGATGCCGATGGCAATGTCGGGTGCAAACATCGGATGGCCGCGACCGCAGTACAGAACCTGCCGCTCTTCAAACAAGTCTTCATACGCCATGTAGGGCGAGTGTTGACCACAGGTTCCCAGACCCAGATCACACCCCCCCTCCAGCACCATCCGTTCGACTTCTGACGGTGAGGCGACGCGAATGGCGATCTGCACCTCGGGTGCTTTGCAATTGAAGGCCGCGATGGCACTGTGCAGGAAGCAAGCGGGATTGGTGATCAGGCTGTCAACGATCCCCACCACCAAATTGCCGGTCAAGCAATTGCGCGCCGCCCCGGCATCGGTGCGGAATTCTTCCAGTGCCATGAACAGGCGCTGGCTGGCCTGATAGATCAGCTGGCCGCGCTCGGTCAGCCGAAATCCGGAACGCCCGCGTTCACACAGCCTGACACCCAACCGCTGTTCAAGCGAGGTCATGTGCGTGCTGATCGTCGACTGGCTGATGTTGAGATCAATTTGCGCCGCGGAAAACCCGCCAGCTTCAACCACCTTGGCAAAGACCTTGAGAAGCCGGATGTCGCCTTCGGTAAGATTGCTCAGCATTCAATCCCCTTTCGAAGAAACCAGAGACCGGACGTGCAATTTCTGCTGTGCCTCAAGGTTCCCAAAGCCGATCAGATCTGCGGCTGAAAACCTGAGGCCAATACATTGATGTGCCGAAAACCACGCATTGGCAATTCGATATTGTTCAGGCCGCTGCTGCTTGCAACCCTCGCCGCAGCCATCCGCGCGGGTCAACAGACGCGGGCAACGTCGAAAAACGACCATGGGGAGATTGACATGACTTCGTTCACCAGAAGGCAGGCCCTGCAAACGGCCGCCGTCACTTTTGCGGCCAGTTCGACAGGCTTCATGAGCCGTGCTGCGGGTACGACCGAGCTTACCACCGTCGAATGGGGCGGCGGAGTTGTCGACGCGATGAAACAGATCGCGGCCAAGCAGGATGCCGTGAGCTTCAACTGGGTGCTGCATCAGGGCGGCTCTGGCGCGATCCTGCCCAAGATCAAGGCCACTTGGCCGAATGCCGAGTTCGATTATGTTGCGGGCTGGGAAGGCTCGTTCAACGGCATGCTCAAAGAGGACTGGCTGGTGCCGGTGACCGTGGAAATGGTGCCGAACCTGGCTGATATTCCTGAAAAGATCATTGTGAAAAATGCCAAGGGCGAATGGATGGCGGTGCCGCGTGCCGTAGGCGGCATCTATTTCGCCTATCGCTCGGACATTTGCCCGATCGAAATCAAGAGCATCGACGATCTGTTCGACCCAAGCCTGAAAGGCAAGATCTGCTGGCCCGACCCAGAGCATGATGTTGCAACTGGTGGCGCTGGCCCTGCACGCGGGCGGGGATGAGAACAATCTGGAGCCCGGTTGGGATTTGATGAAGAAACTGGCGGCTTCGGGCAACATCGGCCGGATTGCTGTGACGGATACCGATTTCACCACGTCGCTGACCAGCGGTGAGACCGTTGCAGGGTTCTATTCAGAGCCGCAGCTGACCTCGGTGGCCGCGGCTTTCCCGGTGGCCCGCCTGACCAAAACCGAAGGCATGCCGGTGTTCCTGTACCAAAGCGGCTTTGCCGTTTTCCAGAACCGGCCCAACCTTGAGGCGACGCTGGCGTTCATCAACCACGCCATCAGCCCGGAAATGAGCGAGCTTTATGCGCAGGTTGCAGGTGAGGCGCCTTTGAATGTGAAAGCCAAGACGCCTGACAACCTCAAGCATCTGTCCTTCACGCCCGAGGAATTCGACCAATTCGTCTATGTGCCGGATTTCAACGTCGTGCTGACACAGCAGGACGCCTGGGCCAAGCGCTGGGAAGATGAAATCGCGCCGCTGCTCTAGGCGCCAAGGCGTCGATCACCGATAATGGACAGGGGGGAGAAAGAAACATGTTTCACAATCGGTTACCAAACCCCCTGTTCCTGCCTGTGGCGGCCTTCTTCCTGATGCTGTTCACTTTGCCGATGGCGGGGTTGTTCGTGGAAAGCCTGCGCAGCTATGTTCCGGGCAGCATCGGATCGGCTGCCGATGCGCCGCTGACGCTTGCGAACTATGGCGAGTTGGTGAAGCCTTCCTTCGCCCGGTTCTTCATTCAGACCGTTCGCATTAGCCTGTTTGCATCCTTGGCGGGAATATTCCTTTCCCTGCCGCTGGCCTACTGGATGTCGCGAAAGCTGTCTGCGGACTGGCGGGTCATTGCGGTTGGCTTTTTCGTGACCCTGATGTTTCTAAGCGTTCTGGTGCGAACCTATGCGCTGGAGCTGACGTTTGGGGCAACCGGGCCTCTGGGGCCGGCCCTGCAGGCGATGGGCATGTCAACCAACAGCCGGGGCTACATCGAGGTTCTCGTCGGGGTGGGTCTGCTGCATTACATCATCCCGATGTCGGTGCTGACCCTGGTTGGCACCTTTCAGAACATCGACCCCCGCCTGACCGATGCCGCGCAGGTGCTGGGTGCCCCGGCGTGGCGGGCGCATCTGTCGGTGACCCTGCCGCTGAGCATGCGCGGTATTCTTGCGTCCTTCCTGTTCGGCTTCACCTTTTCGATCAGCGCCTTCGTCATCCCGATGATCTTGGGCAAGGGGCGCGTGCTGTTCATTTCCAACCTGATCTACACCCGATTCAGCGAGATCGCCAATTACCCAAGCGGGGCGGCGATATCGGTGGTGCTGTTCGTGCTGGCGATGCTGATGGTTTATGCCATGACCCATATGGTCAACAAATGGTGGCAGCAATGACCGGTCGCCGCGCCGATGACCTGATCCGATTTGCCTGCAAGGCGATGAATTGTCTGGTCATTCTGTTCCTGCTGACCCCTATCGCGGTGACCACCTTGATGGCTTTTGACGCGCGCGATTACCTTGGCCCGCTGCCGCCACCGGCGTTGTCACTGCGGTGGTTCAGCGCCTTTTTCTCGGACAGCTATTTCCTGAATGGGCTGGCCACCAGCCTCAAGCTGGCCTGTCTTTCGGTCACCGTCTCGCTTTTGGCCGGGATCGCCACCGCCTGTGCCGTGGATCGGGCGCAGTTTCGCGGCAAGGAAGCGCTGGTTGCGTTTTTCCTGTCGCCCCTTGTGGTGCCGCCCGTGGTGACCGGGTTCGCGCTGCTGTTGCTCCTGTCGCAGATCGGGGTGATTGACGGCTTCGCGCGGCTCTTGTGCGGCCATATCATCATCACAGTGCCCTATACGATCCGTGCCACGCTGGCGTCGATCTCGGGCATCGACAAATCCTATACCGAAGCTGCGCTGATCCTCGGGGCCGACGAACGCCAGGCCTTCTGGGACATCACCTTTCCCCTTGCCCGCACCGGTATTGTCAGCGGCGCGATTTTTGCCTTTGCCGTCTCGATGGATGATGTCGCGGTCTCGATCATGCTGACCGATGCCAAGACCTACACGCTGCCGATTGCCCTGATCAGCAGCATGCGGGCCGATTTCAACCTGTCCATCGCTGCGGCGTCGGTGATGCTGATGGCAATGACGATCGTTCTGATCGTTCTGCTTGAGAAACTTGTCGGCCTGAACCGCGCCATCGGTCAGGGCACCTTTCGTTGAAAGCACAGATCATGCACACACCAGCCGAGGCCGTTCTTACATTCGACAATGTCGCCAAGTCCTTTGGCGGCGTCCCTGCGGTTTCTGGCTTAACCTTCTCGGCCGTCGCGGGCGAAACTCTGGCGATCTTGGGGCCAAGCGGCTGCGGCAAGACCACCACGCTGCGCCTGATCGCAGGCTTTGAGGAACCCGATACCGGGACCATTGCGATTGGCGCTGAGTCCATGATCGGCAAACGCCCCTATGAGCGCAACGTCGGGCTGTTGTTCCAGCACTACGCGCTGTTTCCGCATATGAGCGTCCGAGACAACGTCGCCTACGGCTTGAAGTACCGCAAATGGCCCAAGACCGAAATTGCTGGCCGGGTAGAAGACATGCTGCGCCTCGTGCAGCTTGAAAGTTTCGGCGACCGCCACCCGCATCAGTTGAGTGGCGGTCAGCAGCAGCGCGTGGCTTTGGCGCGCGTGCTGGCCACCAAACCCAAACTGGTTCTGCTGGACGAGCCGCTGTCGGCCTTGGACGCGAAATTGCGCGAAGAGCTTGGGGCCGAATTGAAGCGCATTCTGACGGATGTTGGCTCTACCACCATCGTCGTGACCCATGATCAGCATGAAGCGATGAGCCTGGCAGATCGGATCATCGTCATGAACCGCGGGGCGATTGATCAGCAAGGCGCGCCCAGCGACATCTATTCCCGTCCGGCGACCCGCTTTGTTGCGACCTTCATCGGGCGCAGCAATTGGATCGGCGGCACGATCAAGATCACCAGTCACGGCGATTTTGCAAACGTGGTCATGGAGTCGGGGACAGTCCTGATCACCGGAAACCCCGGCCTTGGCGACAATGTCGAGGTGAGCGTCGGCATCCGGCCAGAGCGCATCGCCATTGCTGGCGCGCAGGAAGATGAACGGATGACAGGGGCCAATCAGTTTCCCGCGACTGTCCTTTCCGCCATCAGCATGGGTGCCGAAAATCACTACCACGTCGGGTGTAGCGCCGGGAGTTTGATGGTGGTGGAGCCGGGCGGTCGGGGCCTGTCATTTATGCGGGGCGATCAGGTCAAGATCGGCTTTCGGGCCGAGGATTGTGTCCTGTTCCCCGCCAGCGGCGCGGCAATCGACCATCCCGGGCGGGGCGCTCGGGTGTCGGAACATGCCTGCGGGCAATGAAGGGGCGGATCATGGCGACATGCGGCGAATATCTGGTCAGATTGCTGGAGGCGTACGGGGTCGAACTGATCTTCGGCATCCCCGGTGTGCATACGGTCGAACTTTATCGCGGATTGCCCGCCACCCGCATCCGCCACATCACGCCACGTCACGAACAGGGGGCCGGGTTCATGGCGGACGGCTATGCGCGGGTGTCGGGCAAACCGGGCGTCTGTTTCATCATCACCGGGCCGGGCATGACCAACATCTCCACCGCCATGGGACAGGCCTATGCCGATTCCGTGCCGATGCTGGTGATTTCCAGCGTCAATGATCGGCGGCATCTGGGCATGGCGCAGGGCCGCTTGCACGAGTTGCCGTCGCAAAGCGGTCTGGTGGCCGGTGTGGCGGCCTTCAGCCATACGGTGCTGGACCCGGTGCAACTGCCCGAGGTTCTGGCACGCGCCTTCGCGGTGTTTTCTTTGGCGCGACCGCGCCCGGTGCATATCGAAATTCCACTGGATGTCATTGTGGCCGAAGTGGATGACAGCCATCTGGTTGCCTGGACCCTGCCGGAACGCCCTGCCGCGCAAAGCGGTGCCATCGCCAAGGCAGCTGTGATGCTGCGCGCGGCCCAACGTCCGCTGATCATCGCCGGGGGCGGGGCGCAGGATGCGGCCATGGAAATCCGTCAGCTTTCCGACCTGCTGGACTCGCCGGTGTTCATGACCATCAACGGCAAGGGCATTTTGCCGCCGTCTGATCCGCGCGCTTTGGCGGGCAATCTTGGCATGGAACCGTTGCGCCGCGAATTGGCCGGGGCAGACGTGGTTCTGGCCATCGGCACCGAATTCGGCGAGACCGAGATGTATCCCGACCCCCATCCCGTTGAAATCGGCGGCAGGCTGATCCGCATCGACATTGATCCGCAGCAATTGGTGACGCATTTTTCAGCCGACATCCCGATCGCGGCCGACGCGAGGCTTGCGACGCAGGCACTGATTGGGGCATTGGGGGCCAAGCGCGATGACCGCGCGGGATCTGCGCGCGCAACAGCGATCCGGCTGGCGGTGATGGAGGGTCTGTGGCCCGCTTGCCAGATCCATGCCCGGATCATGGATCTGGTCACCCGCACCCTGCCGGATGTGATTGTGGTGGGCGATCAGACCGAGCCGGTCTATTGCGCCAATCAGTTCTATCAGGCCCCAGGTCCGCGGTCCTATTTCAACTCCAGCACCGGTTACGGCACGCTGGGCTATGGGATGCCCGCCGCCTTCGGGGCCAAACTGGCGGCCCCGTTGCGCCCAGTTGTCTGCCTGATGGGCGACGGCGGCATTCAGTTTTCCATCCCGGAACTCGCCTCGGCGGTGGAGGCTGGCATCGCCGTGGCGATCGTGGTGTGGAACAACGCGGGTTACGGCGAGATCAAAGCGTTCATGGCGGATCGCGGCATTCCGCAAATCGGCGTCGATATTTTTACGCCTGACTTCGTCGGAATTGCCACCGCGATGGGCTGTGCCGCAAGCCGCCCGGACAATATTGCTGCCTTTGCAGAGGAACTGGCAAGGTCGGTTGATCGCGCCTTTCCCACCCTGATCGAAATCTGCGCCGAATCACAACTGGCGTTGGCATTCGGAGCGTAATACCAATGCCTTAGCTCTGTGTATCCATGGCAACTGACAGGCACCTGCCGATCCGCGCGAGATTGATGTGTTCAATCCGGCGACTTCGACATCGTGGCGGGTTTGGCAGTTGTGGCGTCAGACCGGGTCGGCCCGGCAGGATGTGAAGAACCGCTCGGCGGCTGAGGTGTCAGAACCGTTTCGCATCCCGCTCATTTCCGCTGTCTGTGCGTGATTGCACCGGATCTTCTGATGTTTGTGCCAACACTGCCCAGACCGTGGCGGTGCTGATCCCGAACCTGCGCCGACCCTCAGAACGACCTATTTCGGCTGACGCGGCGTGGCGAGATCCACCGTCTGCAGTTTTTCCAACAGATCCAGCAGGGTTTCCAGATTTTCGGGGCCAAAATCTTGCGCCAACTGGTCAAAGATGGCCTGGCTTGCCCCGGCATGGGCGCGGATCAGCGCGCGGCCGCTGTTGGTGATGGCCACGACGGTTTTGCGGCGGTCTTCCTGCGGCGTGGTGCGCAGGATCAGGCCTTCGTCTTCCATCGCGCGCACGATGCGGGTCAGGCTGGGCAGCAGCAGACAGGCTTCGCGGGCAACATGGGTCAATTCCAACGGCCCGCGCTCTTGCACCACCCGCAGCACCCGCCATTTCTGCTCGTTCACGCCGCTGGTGGCCAGCATGTCGCGGATGGGTCCCATCACGGTTTCACGCGCCCGCAGCAAGGCAATCGGCAAAGAGCGTTCAGTGCGGCGCAATGGCGGGTCAAGGTTGTCGTTGGTCATGCGCTCTTCAATGGCGGGTTTAGGTGCAACACTCAAGCGCCTTGCAGCGGTTGGCGGTTTAAGGCCTGAAGTGATGACCGGCGATGCCGTATCAAGGAGCGGTCTGCGGCGATGATACCGGTTTTGCCGGTGATCGCCTGTGCCATGCGCAGCGCAACGTCGTGCGCCTCGGACCCGGTGCAAACCATGATGGCGCTGGTGATCCGAACTGCGCCCTCTGGCGTATAATCCGCAAACACGAGGTGCATGATGATCAGATCGGCAAGGGCGGCAGCGATGGCATTGATTTTGACGGCAAGCACAGCGGGTGCGGGTAGCGACGCGCCAAGTTTCGACTTCGCGTCAATTGACGGCGGATCTTACAGCACCGCCGACTGGCGCGGTATGCCGGTTTTGGTGGTCAACACCGCGTCGATGTGCGGATTTACGCCGCAATATGAAGACCTGCAGACCTTGTCCGATCTCTACAAGGATCGCGCGGTGGTGCTGGCGGTGCCGTCGGATGATTTCAATCAGGAACTGGCGTCTGACAGCGAGGTCAAAGCGTTCTGCGATGTGAACTATGATCTGACGTTGCCCATGACCACAATCGAGCATGTGGCTGCAGGGACGGTGCATCCGATGTTCGCCTGGCTGCGCGACACCCAAGGCTATGTGCCGGACTGGAATTTCAACAAGGTGCTGCTTGGTCCGGACGGCAGCTTTATCGCGGCCTGGGGGTCTGGCACCAAGCCGATGTCGGACAAAATCACCGCGGCGCTGGATGCTGCCATGACCGCGCGCTAGGCGCTGGCGGCACTGGTCTGAAATATGCGCCAAAATGAGGTGAATTGATCTGGCGTTGTCGCAGGCCCAAGGGCAAACTTGCCCAAAATCTGGGGGTGCGACATGGGACGGATGGACGGCAAGCGCGCGTTGGTGACGGCGGCCGGGCAGGGGATCGGCCGTGCCTCGGCTCTGGCGATGGCGCGTGAAGGCGCGCAGGTGATCGCCACCGATGTGAACGCGGCGGCGCTGGCAGATCTGGCCGGGCAGGGGATCGAAACCCGGGTGCTGGATGTGCGTGATCCGGCGTCGATTGCACAGGCTGTGGCGGCGGCGGGCCGGGTTGATGCGTTGTTCAACTGCGCGGGGTTTGTGGCGTCGGGCAGTATCCTCGACTGTGACGACGATCAATGGGCGTTCAGTGTCGATCTGAACATGACGGCCATGTACCGGATGTGTAAGGCTTTTCTGCCCGGCATGCTGGCGCAGGGCGGAGGGTCCATCGTCAACATGGCCTCGGCAGTGGGGCCGATCATCGCCGCGCCAAACCGGTTTGTTTACGCCGCGACCAAGGCGGGCGTGGTGGGGATCACCAAGGCGATTGCCGCCGATTTCATCACCAAGGGCATCCGTTGCAACGCGATTTGTCCCGGCACTGTGGAAAGCCCTTCGCTGGAGCAACGCCTGCGTGCGACCGGTGATTATGAGGCCGCGCGCGCAGCCTTCATCGCCCGCCAGCCGATTGGCCGCATCGCGCGTGCCGAAGAGATCGCGGCGCTGGTGGTGTATCTGGCGTCGGACGAATCCAGTTACACCACCGGGGTCGCGCACGCGATTGACGGCGGCTGGACCAACACCTGAGATGCAACTGATCGACACCCATCAGCATCTGATCCTGCGCCAAACCATCGGCTATGGCTGGACGGCGGGGGTGCCCGCGCTGGCCACCGGCGATTTCACCCCAGCCGATTATGACGCGCTGGTGGAAGGGCGCGGCGTGATCGGCACGCTGTTCATGGAAACCGGGGTGGATGACGACAGCTTTCAGACCGAGGCGCGGCTGGTCGCGGGTCTGGTGGGCGGGCGGATGCTGGGACAGATCGCGTCTTGCCGGCCCGAAACCGATGCGGGGTTTGACGATTGGCTGGCGGAATGCGCGGGGCTGCATGTGGTGGGGTTCCGTCGCATTTTGCATGAGTTTGCCGATGATCTGTCGCAAAGCGCCACGTTTCGGCGCAATTTGTGCAAGATCGGCGCTGCGGGCCTGCCGTTCGATCTGTGCTTTCTGGCCAGGCAATTGCCGATTGCGCTGGAATTGGTGCGGGCCTGCCCGGATCAGACCTATGTGCTGGATCATTGCGGCGTCCCCGACATTGCGGCCGGGGCGTTCGAGCCTTGGGCGCAGGGCATCACAGCACTGGCGGCCATGCCGCAGGTGGTGGTGAAACTGTCCGGCATCACCCGCTATTGCGCGCCCGGAACCGCCAGCGCCGATCTGCTGCGGCCTTGGGTGGATCATGTGCTGCAGGCCTTTGGGCCCCAGCGGATGCTGTGGGGCGGCGACTGGCCGGTGGTCAATCTGGGGGCCGGGCTGCCGGGCTGGATCGAGATGACGCAGGTGCTGCTGGCAGGCCAAAGTGCAGATGAGCAGTCGGCGATTGGCAGTGAGACGGCGCGGCGGATTTACGGGTTGACGGGTTGAACAGGCTCATCACCGATCAATCCAAAGAAACGCTTGAAGAACTGCATCACATTTTCAATGCCTTGCCGCATTGTCCATATTCGTGCCATTGTTTCGCGCGAAGCACTGCTGTGCCAATGAGTTTGGATTGTCTCCCTGATGTCTGAGTCCCCCCCGTTTGACCGCCCCGCCGACGATGCCGCTTTGATCCACCCTGTGATCTTGTGTGGCGGTTCTGGCACCCGGCTGTGGCCGTTGTCGCGCCAGAGTTTTCCCAAGCAGTTTGCCAGACTGATCGGCGAGGAAAGTCTGTTTCAGGCCTCGGTGCGGCGGTTGTCGGGGCCGGGGTTTTCTGCACCTGTGATCATCACGGGAGAGCCGTTTCGATTTATCGTGGCCGAGCAACTGGCGGCGATGCAATCGGCGGCCCGCGCCACGTTGATCGAACCCGAAGGGCGCAACACAGCGCCCGCGATTCTGGCCGCTGCCTTGTGGCTGGCGGCGCAGGATGATCAGGCGCTGATGCTGGTGGCGCCGTCGGACCATGTGATCCCGGATGCGGCGGCGTTTCGGGCGGCGGTGATGGCGGCGGTGCCGCGGGCGCGGGCCGGGGATCTGATCAGCTTTGGCATCACCCCCACCCGTGCGGAAACCGGCTATGGCTATCTGCAACTGGCGGCGGGGGCCGATGCCCGCGCCCGCGCGCCGCAACCCTTGGCGCGGTTTGTCGAAAAGCCCGACGCGGTGCGGGCGGCGCAGATGGTGGCGGACGGCGGCTATCTTTGGAACGCCGGGATTTTCCTGTTCTCGGTGCGCGCGATCGTGGCCGCCTACCGCTTGCATGCCCCCGACGTTGTGACAGCGGTGAGCGCCGCCTTGGCCGGGGCCGAGGCGGATCTGGGGTTTACCCGGTTGGCGGCAGGGCCTTGGGCCGGGGTTCAGGACATCTCGATCGACTATGCCATCATGGAGCGGGCCGCACATCTTGCGGTGATGCCTTATGCCGGAAACTGGTCTGATCTGGGCGGCTGGGAGGCAGTCTGGCAGGAAACCGGTCCCGATGCGGCGGGCAATGTGGTGTCTGATCATGCCACGGCGATTGCCTGCACCAACACGTTGTTGAGGTCTGAATCCGATGGGTTGGAACTGGTGGGCATCGGTCTGGATGACATCGTGGCAGTGGCCATGCCCGATGCCGTGGTGATCGCGCGCCGGTCCGACAGTCAGCGCGTCAAAGAGGCGGTGGCGGCATTGAAGGCGCGCGGGGCCAAACAGGCAACGCAACTTCCGACAGATCACAGGCCCTGGGGCTGGTATGAAAGCCTGGTGCTGGCCGAGCGTTTTCAGGTCAAGCGCATCGTGGTCAAGCCGGGAGCCGCCCTTAGCCTGCAAAGCCATCATCACCGGTCGGAACATTGGATCGTGGTGGTCGGGACAGCGCGGGTGACCATTGATGACAAGGTGCAACTGGTGACGGAAAACCAGTCGGTCTACATTCCCTTGGGCGCGGTGCACCGTATGGAAAACCCCGGCAAACTGCCGATGGTGTTGATCGAGGTGCAGACCGGCAGTTATCTGGGCGAGGATGACATCATCCGTTATGAGGATGTTTACGCCCGCAAGTGACGGGATGCGCGGTGTTGTCGTGAAAGCGCCCACGGCATTGGAACGGCATGTATTCACAATTGCGATTAACTGGAACGCTGTGTGCGTGAGTTTTCCATGAAAAATGCAGCTATCGATCAATGGGCGGTCATGACGGCGGGGCCAGCAACCCGTCACTGACCGCCGACAGCGCCAGTGCGGCCGCGCCATGCGCCCACAAGAGATCACCCCAGGCGTGGATTTCGATGGGCGGGCGCGGGCGGCCGGTGTTGATCACCAGACTGTCCATCTCGGCCAGTGTTTCGGCGGCGTAAAGATAGTCATAACGCATCCGGTCGCCGGACAGGATGATCAGGGCAGGGTCAAACAGGTTGATCACATTGGACAATCCGACCGCCAGATAGCGCCCGGCACGGCGAAAGATCGACCGTGCGGTGGTGTTGCCAGCCTTGGCATGGTCATAAAGGCTTTCCAGCAGCACCGCGATGGACTGGCCCTCCTTGTGGCCCCAGTTCAGCGCCGTCGTCGCCTCACGCGCCAGGGCATAGTCGGCGACATAGGCCTCAAGGCAGCCACGCTGACCGCAGCGGCACAAGGCACCGTCGAGTTGCACCTTGGTGTGGCCCAACTCCATCCCCAACCGCTGCGCGCCGCGATAAATGCGGTGATTCATCACGAACCCCATGCCGACGCCGTGTTCGATGGTGACCACGGCAAAGTCGGGCAGATCGCGGCCCGCGCCAAACCACAATTCGGCCAGCGCCACCAGATTGGCGTCATTGTCGATGCTGACCGGCAGACCCAACCGGGTGCTGACCGCCGCCGCCAGGTGCACAGAGCGTTCCAGCAGCACTGATGACCACAAAACCATGCCTTCGGAGACATCGACAAAGCCCGGTACGCCGATGCCCACAGCCGATAACTCTGCGGTGGCGATGCCCGCCTTGGCACAAACGCGGGCCAGCAGCGTTTCAACAGCGTCGAGCAATTCCTCAAGCGTCATCGGGCCGGGGCGGCGTTTGATCACGTCATCGGCCAGCAGATTGCCCGCAAAATCGACCACAACTGCGGTGTGTTCACGGTCCGACAGCTTCATCCCCGCCACCCGGCAGGCCCCGGCGCGCACCCCCAAAGCCACGGCAGGCCGACCCCGGCCCGCATCACCGTCGCGCGGGACTGCAACTTCTTCGATCAGCCCGGCCTCGATCAACTCTTGCGTGATGGTGGTCACCGAGGCAGGGCTGACGCCCAGATCCTTGGCCACCTGCACCCGCGGGATCAGCCCGGCCGCGCGCACGCATTCAAACACCTGCAGCCGCAAGGGCCGCTGCGCCACCGACAAGGGGGGAATCAGCGGCCCCACGCCCTTGCGCCCTTCTGTCCATTCGGTGATTGGCCCGTTCGGCGCCATTTCTTTGCTTCCTGAACAAAAAATCGTATGTACGCTGTCAACCCTGCCCATAAATTGCTGCACAGCAGCATGAATTCGCAAGATTGTTATGCAGTCCATGCTTTCACGAATATTTTTATTTTGACAACTAAAATTATTCACGGCATTTTCGCGCCTGTTCCGGCGAATCTGCCGGATCGGCCATGCGCTGGCCGAATCCATAGGGAGGATACTTATGCGTAATGCACTTATTATCGCCGTTATCGCAGCGGCGGGTTTCTCTTCGGCAGCACTGGCTGAAGGAAAGAAAATCGGCGTGTCGTGGGCCAGCTTTCAGGAAGAGCGCTGGAAAATCGACGAAGCGGCGATGAAGGCAGCGATCGAAGCGGCTGGCGACGAATACATCTCGGCTGACGCACAGTCGTCGGCTGAAAAGCAGTTGTCGGACGTGTCGGCGCTGATCGCGCAGGGCGCCAATGCCCTGATCATCAACGCCTGGGACAAAGACGCCATTGGCCCAGCCATCGAAGCGGCTGCTGCCGAAGGCATTCCGGTTGTGGGCTACGACCGTCTGATCGAAGACGCGCGCACCTTCTACCTGACCTTCGACAACAAGGGCGTCGGCCGCATCATCGCGGAAGAAGTCACCAAGGCCAAGCCGGATGGCAACTATGCCATCATCCTGGGCGACCCCGGTGATCCGAACTCGGCTTTCCTGCGTGAAGGCATGGAAGAAGTGATCGGCGATGCGGTCAAGGCCGGCACCATCAAGATCGTGGGCGAAGCCTCGTCCGACGGTTGGAAGCCAGAGAATGCCCAGAAGAACATGGAGCAGATCCTGACCGCCAACAACAACGCGGTGGATGCCGTTTTGTCGGAAAATGACGGTATGGCGGGCGGCGTTGTGGCAGCTTTGTCGGCTCAGGGTCTTGTGATCCCGGTCGGCGGCCAGGACGGCGATCTGGCAGCCATCAACCGTGTGGCCCGTGGCACCCAGACCGTTTCGGTTTGGAAAGACTCGCGTCAGCTGGGTAAAGCCGCAGGCGAGATTGCCTCGGCTTTGGCCGGTGGTGCGGCTTTGGACGCCATTCCCGGCGCTTCGAAGTTCAACGGCGGCGCCAATGGCGTCGAGATGAACGCGATCCTGCTGTCGCCGACCCCGATCACCAAGGACACCTTGAACCTTGCGATCGACGCCGGCCACATCACCAAAGAGCAGGCTTGCGAGGGCGCCATGGAAGGCGTTGCTGCTTGCCAGTAAGCTGATCTGACGATCCGGCGCGGTCCTTTGGGTCGCGCCGGACCTTTCATTCCCGGCAGACCACGCCCGCATCTGATGCGCGCCGACGTGGTCAGGACGCGCCGCGTGATCCCCCCCTCTCACATGCTGGACGAGGACATGACAAACACAACGACCCCCCCCGCACATGCGCCACAGGTCAATGAGGCCAAACTTGGCCCGGTTGCCCGCTTTGTGCGCGACACTGAACTTGACACCCGCATGCTGGGCATGGTCGGAGCGTTGCTGCTGATCTGGTTCAGCTTTCATCTTTACGGTGCGCTGGTGAATGGCGAGGGCGTGTTTCTGACGCCGCGCAACCTGTGGAACCTGTCGGTTCAAACCTCGATGACCGGGATCATGGCGACGGGGATGGTGCTGATCATCATCACGCGCAACATCGACCTGTCGGTTG
Source organism: Paracoccaceae bacterium (assembly GCA_031428215.1). Lineage (GTDB taxonomy): Bacteria > Pseudomonadota > Alphaproteobacteria > Rhodobacterales > Rhodobacteraceae > Cypionkella. The sequence continues at coordinate 149,636 of JANPOY010000070.1, read as the reverse complement.
GCTCGATAGTGGGTGTCACCGGGATGGTGATGGGCCTGCTGCAAGTTGAAATTCTGCCGCAATATCTTGGGCTTGGCAATCCTGCAACCTGGGGCATCACGGTGATGGTCGGCCTTTTGGCAGGCACGGCCATCGGAGCGTTCCACGGTTGGCTGATCGCCTATCGCGGCATCCCGTCGTTCATCGTCACGCTGGGCGGTCTGATGGTCTGGCGCGGCATGGCGTTCTTGTCGGCCAGTGGCCGCACAATCTCGCCGGTGGACGAGACTTTCGCCCTGCTCGGCGGCGGGCCGATGGGGTCCATCGGGGCCATGGGCAGCTGGGCCGTCGGTCTTTTGGGCTGTGCGGCGGTGCTGTGGCTGCTGCAATCGGGGCGCACGGCGCGCAAGAAGCACGGCTTTGCGCTGCGCCCGGTCTGGGCCGAATACACCCTGGCGGCTTTGGGCTGTGGCGCGCTGTTGGGCGCGGTTCTGGTGGTCAACAGCTATCCCTGGCCCAAGGGCATTCTGAAGCAGCAGAACCTGCCTGAAGACGCCTTTGTCAGCCATGGCTTTGCCTATCCGGTGCTGATTTTGGCTGTGGTGGGCATCGCGATGACCATTCTGATGACCCGCACCCGCTTTGGCCGCTATGTGTTCGCCATCGGTGGCAACCCCGAAGCGGCGGCGCTGTCGGGCATCAACACCCGCTGGGTCACGCTGAAAATCTTCTCGCTGATGGGGATGTTGTCGGGTCTGGCTGCGGTTGTCGCTTCGGCCCGCCTGAATTCGGCCACCAACGCGCTGGGTGACCTGGACGAGTTGTATGTCATCGCCTCGGCAGTCGTCGGCGGCACGTCTTTGGCGGGCGGCGTCGGCACAATATACGGCGCCATCATCGGTGCTTTGGTGATGCAGTCCTTGCAAACCGGCATGGTGCTGATCGGTTTTGGCGACGGGTCTTACCGCAAGATCGTCGTCGGCCTTGCACTGGTTCTGGCCGTGTACCTCGACAATCTTTACCGCAAGAAAACCAAGTGAGGGGATGATCATGGCAAATTCAGGAACACCTCTGGTCGAATTGAAAGACATCTCGATCGCATTTGGCGGCATCAAGGCGGTGGATCACGTGTCGGTTGATCTGTACCCCGGCGAAGTTGTGGGCCTGCTGGGCCACAACGGCGCGGGCAAATCGACCCTGATCAAATGCCTGTCGGGGGCCTACAAGGCCGACGCGGGCGAGATCTACATCAACGGCGAGCGCGCCGAAATCAACAACCCCCGCGACGCCCGTGCCTTCAACATCGAGACGATCTATCAGACGCTGGCGCTGGCCGATAATCTTGATGCCGCGTCCAACCTGTTCCTGGGGCGTGAGATCGTGGGCAAGGGCGGTTTTGTCGACGACAGCGCCATGGAGGCGGAAACCCGCAAGATCATGGCGCGGCTGAACCCGAACTTCCGCAAGTTCAACGTGCCGGTGTCGGCGCTGTCGGGCGGTCAACGCCAGTCGGTCGCCATCGCCCGCGCGGTCTATTTCAACGCCAAGATCCTGATCATGGACGAACCCACCGCCGCCCTGGGTCCGCAAGAAACCCAGATGGTGGCCGAGCTTATTCAGGAACTGAAAAAGCAGGGTCTGGGGATTTTCCTGATCGAGCATGACATCCACTCGGTGATGAAGCTGTGTGACCGCGCTGTGGTCATGAAAAACGGTCAGCGTGTTGGCACGGTGAACGTGGATGAAGTCACCGACGAAGACATTCTGGGCATGATCATCATGGGCAAAAAACCAGCGTCGGCCGTGTGATGTATATTGGTCTTGATCTGGGCACTTCGGGCCTGAAGGGCATTCTGATCAACGAAACTCAGGGGGTGGTGGCCGAGGCGACCGCCCCTCTGACTGTCCAGCGCCCGCAAGAGGGCCATTCCGAACAGGCGCCCTCTGATTGGATTGCGGCGGCCGAAGCGGTGATGGATACGTTGGCGGTGCATGGTCTGGGGCAGGTGCGCGGCATTGGGCTTTCGGGCCATATGCATGGCGCGACGGTCCTGGATGCCGCCGATCAGGTGCTGCGGCCCTGCATCTTGTGGAATGACACGCGGTCTGCGTCCGAGGCGCGCGAGTTGGACGATGACCCGATGTTCCGGCGCTTGACCGGCAACATCGTGTTTCCGGGCTTTACCGCGCCGAAACTGATGTGGATGCAGCGGCACGAGGCGGCGCTTTGGGGCAAGGTCGCCAAGGTGTTGCTGCCAAAGGATTATCTGCGGCTGTGGCTGACGGGCGATCATGTGTCCGAAATGTCGGATGCGGCGGGGACGGCCTGGCTGGACACCGGTTTGCGCGATTGGTCGGATGAACTGCTGGACGCTGCCGGCATGCGCCGCGATCAGATGCCGACCTTGGTTGAAGGTTCCGCCGTGTCGGGGCAGTTGCGCGCCGCACTGGCCACCCGCTGGGGCCTGCCTGCGGGCGTGGTGATTGCGGGCGGCGGCGGCGACAACGCGGCGTCCGGCGTGGGCGTCGGTGTGGTGCGCGCGGGGGAGGCCTTTGTGTCGCTGGGCACAAGCGGTGTGCTGTTCGCCGCCAACGACGGCTATCAGCCTGACCCGGCGACGGCGGTGCACACCTTCTGCCACGCACTGCCGAACACCTGGCATCAGATGGGCGTGATCCTGGCCGCCACCGATGCCTTGAACTGGTATGCCGGTCTGGTGGGACAGGATGCGGCCAAGCTGACTCGTGAGTTGGGTGCCCTGCAAGCCCCCGGCAAGACCATCTTCCTGCCCTATCTGGGAGGGGAGCGCACGCCCTTGAATTCGGCCAGCATTCGTGGGGCCTTCACCGGATTGGAACATGCGACTGACCGCGCTGCGGGCACCCGCGCGGTGCTGGAAGGTGTCACCTTTGCCATCCGCGACTGCCGCGATGCGCTGGCCGCCACCGGGACCAAGCTGGAAAGCCTGCTGGCTGTGGGTGGCGGCTCGAAGTCGGACTATTGGCTGCGCGTCATTGCGACGGCGCTGAATTGTCCGGTGCAATTGCCCGTGGCAGGGGATTTTGGTGGTGCTTACGGTGCCGCCCGCCTTGCCATAATGGCCGCAACCGGGGCAGGGGCGGAAATCGCCACCTTGCCGAAAATCGCCCGCCAGATCGACCCCGATCCGGCGCTTACCGACGCGTTCGATGCGGGACACGCCCGCTATCGCGCCGCCCAAACCGCCATCCAAGGACTGACATGACACATTTTTTCAAGAGTATTCCTGTCATCAAATACGAAGGTGCCGACAGCACCAACGAATATGCGTTCCGCCATTACAACCCGGATGAGATTCTGTTGGGCAAGCGGATGGAAGATCATCTGCGCTTTGCCGTGGCCTATTGGCATTCTTTCGCCTGGCCGGGGGGCGATCCGTTCGGCGGCCAGACTTTTGACCGCCCGTGGTTCGGCGACACCATGGCGCTGGCGCGTCTGAAGGCCGATGTGGCGTTTGAGATGTTCGATATTCTGGGCGTGCCGTTCTATGCCTTCCACGATGCCGATATGCGCCCCGAGGGGGCCACTTTCGCTGACTCCAAGCGCAATCTTGATGAGATGGTCGATTATCTGGGCCAAAAGCAGGAAAGCCATAAGGCGAAACTGCTGTGGGGCACCGCCAATATGTTCAGCCACAAACGCTGGATGTCGGGGGCTGCCACCAACCCGGACCCGGATGTTTACGCCTATGCGGCGGCCACGGTGCAGGCCAACATGGACGCCACGCATCGCTTGGGCGGGCAGAACTATGTGCTGTGGGGCGGGCGTGAGGGCTATGAGACGCTGTTGAACACTGATCTTGGGGCAGAGCGCGCCCATGCGGGCCGCTTCTTGCAGCAGGTCGTGGAATACAAATACAAGATCGGCTTCAAAGGCGCGATCCTGATCGAGCCGAAGCCGCAAGAGCCGTCCAAGCATCAGTATGATTACGATGTGGCGACCGTTTACGGCTTCCTCAAGGAATTCGGGCTTGAAAAGGAAGTGCAGACCAACATCGAGCAAGGCCACGCCATCCTTGCGGGCCATTCGTTTGAACATGAAATCGCGTTGGCGGCGGCTTTGGGGATTTTCGGGTCGATCGACATGAACCGGAACGACTACCAATCCGGCTGGGACACCGACCAGTTCCCGAACAACCACGCCGAAAAGGCGGTGGCCTTCTATGAGATTCTCAAGGCGGGTGGCTTCACCACCGGCGGCGTGAATTTTGACGCCAAGGTGCGGCGGCAATCGCTGGACCCCGAGGATCTGATCCTCGCGCATGTCGGCGGCATGGACACCTGCGCGCGCGCGTTGAAGGCGGCGGCGGCGCTGATGGAGTTGGGTCTGATGGAACAGGCCAAGGCCGACCGCTATGCGGGCTGGCAGACCCCGGCAGCACAGGCGATGCTGACCGGCAATCTGGAACAGGCCGCGGCGCGCGTGGTGGCCGAGGGGCTGGAGCCGCAACCGAAATCTGGCCGCCAAGAACGGTTGGAAAACCTGTGGAACCGCTTCGTTTGAGGGGATAGCCATGCAAAGGCGCAAGGTACTGACATTTGCGGCGGCGGCATTCGCCGCACCCTTTCTGCCCCTTGCGCCTGCGCAGGCTGCCACCGATCCGGGGGCGGTCTTGACGAACTGGTATCGGCTGGTGCTGGAACTGGTGCGCCACACGGCCACCTATTCCCCACCCGTGGCTGCCCGCGCCTTTGCCTATCTGGGGGTGACGGCGTACCAGGCCCTCGCCGCCAACACGGTCACCATGCAAAGCCTTGCGGGGCAATTGACCGATCTGGCGCCGCTGCCGATGGCAGAGTCCGGGGCGGTCTATGATCAAACTGTTGTGCTGGGCGCGGCTTTGGCCGATGCGGTGGAGCATTTCTTTGGCAACACCGGCCCCACCGGACAACGCGCGATGAAGGCGATGACGCGGCAGATGGAAGCTGGTTTTGCCGGTCTGCCCGAAGACGTGCTGACGCGCAGTCAGACCCTGGGGCAGGCGATTGCCGCGCATGTCATCGCGTGGTCGCAGGATGACGGCGGCGCTGTGGTGGAAAACATGGGCTTTCCCTATGACTACGCCCTGACGGAAGGCCCCTCGCATTGGGTGCCGACCGGCCCGATCCGCCAACAGCAAGTGCCCTTGCTGCCGCATTGGGGCAAGAACCGTCCCTTTGCCATGGCCAGCAGCGATGCCTGCGCGTTGCCTGGCCCGCCCGCCTACAGCGAAGATCCGACCTCGTCTTTCTACGCCGAGGCGCAAGAGGTGGTCGCCGTCAAAGCCGGTCTGACCGACGAGCAAAAGCGCATCGCGCGGTTCTGGTCGGATGATCCGATGCTGTCGCCCACCCCGCCCGGCCACTGGATTGCCATTGCCTTGCAGATCATCGCCCGCGACGGGCTGGACGCGGTGCGCAGCGCCGATGTGCTGGCCCGACTGGGTGTGGCCGTCGCCGATGCGTTCATCGCCTGTTGGGACAGCAAGTTCGATCATGACCTGTTGCGCCCGATCACCTATATCCGCCGGCTGATGGACCCGAAATGGGAGGCTTTGCTGATCACGCCGCCCTTCCCGGAATATCCGTCGGGCCACTCCACCCAGTCGGGGGCTGCGGCGGCGGTGATGACCGCGATCTTTGGCGAAAATTTCGCCTTCAGCGATGCCACCCATGTTGACGACGGCATTGCGGCGCGCGAATTTGCAAGCTTCTGGGCCGCCGCCGATGAGGCCGCCTTGTCGCGCCTGTACGGCGGCATCCATTTCCGCGCCGCCATCGAGCGTGGGCTGGAGCAGGGCCGCTGCGTCGGTGCCACGACCATCGCTTTGAGGACCTTGTGATGATCCGCGCCCTGATCCTTGCCGTTTTGGCCGGTCCGGCCATGGCGCAAACCGTGCCGCAGTTCACAGAGTCACCGGCGCTGACCCACACCTTTGCAGGCGAATGGGAATATATGGTCGGCGGCGGCGTCGCCACGTTCGATTGTAACGGCGACGCATTGCCCGAGATTTTTCTGGCAGGTGGCACCAATCCGGCCAGTTTCTGGCGCAACGACAGCACCGCAGCAGCCTTGGCCTTTGCCAAGGTGGAAAGCGGGCTGGAACTGACCACCGTGACCGGCGCTTATCCGATAGACGTCGACAGTGATGGCGTCACCGATCTGGCGATGCTGCGGGTGGGCGAAGACCTTTTGATGCGCGGGCTTGGCGACTGCCGCTTTGAACGGGCGAATGAGACCTGGGGGTTTCAGGGCGGCAATGCGTGGTCCACCGCTTTTTCCGCGATGTGGGAGGATGGCGCGGCCTTTCCAACGCTGGCGATCGGAACCTATGTCGACCGCACGCAGGAGGCCTTTCCATGGGGCCATTGCACCGACAACAGCCTGCACCGTCCGACCGGGGCCAGCTATGGCGCCCCCACCGCGCTGTCGCCCAGTTTTTGCAGCCTGTCCTTGCTGTTTTCCGATTGGAACAATTCGGGTCAGCCCAGCCTGCGGGTGTCCAATGACCGTGAGTATTACAAGGGCGGTCAGGAACAGATGTGGCACATTGATCCCGGTCAACCGCCGCGCCTTTACACCGAGGCCGAGGGCTGGCCGCGCCTGCGCATCTGGGGCATGGGCATCGCCTCGACCGACCTGAATGCTGATGGCTACCCCGAGTATTTCCTGACCTCCATGGCCGACAGCAAACTGCAAACGCTGGCCAAGCCGGAACCGGATGCCACGCCGAAATTCGCGGATGTGGCCTTTGCCAAGGGTGTGACGGCGCACCGGCCCTACACCGGGGGCGATCTGCGGCCCTCGACCGGCTGGCACGCGCAGTTTGCCGATGTGAACAACGACGGGCTGTCCGATCTGTTCGTCGCCAAGGGCAATGTCTGGGAAATGCCCGATTTCGCCATGGACGACCCCAACAACCTGCTGTTGCAAGGCGCGGACGGGGTGTTTGTCGAGGCGGGCGACAAGGCCGGAGTGGCCTCTATGGCGGCGTCGCGCGGGGCGGCGGTGACGGATTTCAACGGCGATGGACTGCTCGATCTGGTGGTGGTCAACCGCAACGCGCCCGCACAACTGTGGCGCAACGCGGGGCCTGGCGGCAATTGGGCCAAGATTGATCTGGTGCAACCCGCGCCGAATCCGATGGCCATCGGCGCTTGGGTGGAATTGCGCCTCGGCGATGCGCTGCAACGTCATGAGGTGACCATCGGCGGCGGCCATGTCAGCGGCATGCTGGGGCCGGTGCATTTCGGGCTTGGCGCGGCGACGGCTGCCGAAGTGCGGGTGATCTGGCCGGATGGCACTGTGTCCGCATGGCAGTCGGTGCAGGCGGGTGCGACGACCACAGTGACCAAACCCTGACCCACGCCTTGCATTGGGTTGCGCCGGATGGGCGCGGTTGCATGCGCAAACCGCGATAGGACTTGTGGCGGCCCGCAAAGCGCTTAACCGTGCTAAGATGTGACAGCGTCCCAGCATCGGAGCAGCAGCTTGCCCGCCACGTCAGACCCCGATCTGCCCATGGACATCGTGCCGCGTGCGGCGCCGCCCGTGGTCACGGCGCGCTGGCGGTTTCGGCGGCGCTATCTGCTGGTGCTGCTGATCCCGGCGCTGATGTTTCTGGGCGCGGTGGTGGGGATGTATTTTCAACCGCCCGCCTTGCAGAAATTCTACGCCCTGACGGGGTTGCAGCCGGGGGGCGGGTCGTCGTCGCCCATCGCCTTGCCGCCCGATCTGGTGATGCCGCAGGACATGGTGGCCACCATGCAGCCCAGCGATGTGGTGGGGTTGGCGCGCCTGCTGCCGCGCGGCGATGTGTCGATCGTGGCACCGCCGTTTGGCGCAGGCGATGCGCGGATTGCCGAGATTGCGGTGGCAGTCGGTGACCGGGTGGACCGTGGCGCGGTGGTGGCGCGGCTGGACAATCAGGGCCAGTTGGAAAGTGCGGTGCTGCTTGCGCAGGCCAATGTGGCAATCCGGCAGGCGGCTCTGGTGCAAACCCGGTCGGCGGTGCAGAATTCGCTGGATGAGGCGCGGGCAGGGCTGGAACAGGCACGGTCCACGGCAGCCGAGGCTGCGGCGCGACTGGTACGGGAAACGGCACTTTTCGCGCGGGGGGTGACGACGCAAGCCGCGCTGGACACCATGGCGGCGGCCGATCGGCAGGCCGGGCTGGCGGTGCAAAAGGCCACGGCGACTCTGGCGCGCTTTGCCAGCTCCGGGGTGGACGCGCAACCCGATGTGATCGTGGCGCTGCGCAATCTGGATGCGGCGCTTGCCGATCTGACCCGCACCGAGGGGGATCTGGCCCGCGCCACCGTGTTGGCTCCGATCTCTGGCACCGTGCTGGACATCCACGCACGCGCCGGGGAACGCCCCCCGGCGATTGGCATCATGGAAATGGGCGACACCGATCAGATGATGGCCGAGGCCGAGATCTATCAGGATCGCATCGCGGGCGTGCAGGTGGGTCAGCCGGTAGAGCTGGTGGCCGGGGCGCTGGGGCGCACGCTGCAAGGCCGGGTGCAGGCGATCGGGCTGACGGTGGGGCGGCAGGGGCTGGTGTCGGAAGACACCGCCGCCAACACCGACGCGCGGGTGATTTCGGTGATGATCGAACTGGACGCCGCGTCGTCGCAGCAGGCCGCGCGCTTTACCAATCTTGAGGTGATCGCCCGCATCGACACCCGTGCGCAGCCATGAGCCGCCTGTTGCAATGGCTGTTCGGTCGCTTGCCAATTGGCTGGCTGCAACTGACCCACAGCCGCACCCGCTTTGCCGCAGCTCTGGCGGGGGTGGCCTTTGCCAATGTGCTGGTGTTCGTGCAACTGGGCATCATGACCGCGATGGCCACCGCCACCCTGAAACCTTACGGTTTCATGCAGGCCGACATCATGATTTCAGCCTCTGATGCCAATGCGCTGACCGAGGGCGGCAACGTGGCCCGGCAGTGGTTGTTTGCCGCGATGGCCGATCCGGATGTGCAGGGCGGCACCGGGATATTCGTGGGCAATGTCAACTGGGCGCGCGGGGAAAAGACGCTGGGCCTGACCACATTTGGCATTGACCCGAGCCTGCCGCAGTTCTTGTCACCCGCGATGGCGCGCAAGACCGACACGTTGCAGCTGCACAACGCCGGGATTCTGGACATGTACAGCCGCGGCTTGCCAAAAACCGAGGCGGCCGCGATCCGCCCGCAAAGCCCGACCTCGTTTGAGGTGTCGGGCACCACACTGACACTTTATGACACGTTTCAGGGTGGCGGCAGCTTTGGCGGCGACGGTTACATGATGGTGTCGGATCAGACCTTTCTGACCCTGTTTCCGGCCCGCAAATCCGGCGCGCCCGACCATATCCTGTTGCAGATCAAACCGGGGGCCGATGCGGACGCGGTGGTTGCGCGGTTGCGGGATCTTCTGTCTGACAAGTCCCTGCGCATCCGGACCTTTGCCGCCGCCGCCTCCGATGATCTGAGCTATCAGCAAACCAAACGACCGACCGGGATCATCTTTGGTTTTGGCGTCATCATCGGGGTGCTGGTGGGGATTGTGATTGTCTATCAGGTGCTGTCGACCGACGTGGCCGATCATCTGGCCGAATATGCGACCTTCAAGGCGATGGGGTATCCGCAGGCGTTCTTCCTTGGCATCGTGTTTGAAGAGGCGCTGATCCTGGCGGTGCTGGGTTTTGTGCCGGGGATTTTGGTGGCCACCGGTTTGCTGGCGGGCATGAAGGCCGCGACCACGCTGCCGCTGGCGATGACCACCGGTATGGCAGTGATGGTGTTCGCAGGCACGCTGGCGGCCTGCTCGCTTTCGGGGGCGATTGCCACGCGGCGGTTGGCGCAGGCCGATCCGGCCGATCTGTTTTAGCGCCGCGCATGACCACGGATTTCCCCATAGCGGTGCAGGGCCTGAACCATCATTTCGGGCAGGGTGAGGCGCGCAAGCAGGCGATTTTCGATGTGTCCCTGCGCATTCGTCGCGGCAGTCTGACTGTGCTGGTGGGGCCGTCTGGTTCAGGCAAGACTACGGTGCTGACGCTGATGGGGTGTTTGCGCGATGTGCAGGACGGCTCGGTGCACCTGTTGGGGCACGAGTTGCACTGCGCCGGGCGCGATCTGTCGGAAAGCCTGCGCCGCCGTCTTGGGTTCATCTTTCAGGCGCACAACCTGCATGGCAGCCTGACCGCGTTGCAGAATGTGCTGATGGGGTTGCAGGTGCATGGGCGGGGCGATGGGGTGGTGCAGGACCGGGCCGCGCGCCATGTCTTGGCCTTGGTGGGGCTGTCGGATCGGTTGCACTATCTGCCGGCCAATCTGTCTGGCGGGCAAAAGCAGCGCGTGGCGGTGGCGCGGGCGCTGGTGGGCAACCCGGACGTGGTTTTTGCCGATGAGCCGACCGCCGCACTTGACCGCGAAAGCGGGATGGTGGTGGTGGACATGCTGAAAAAGCTGGGGGCCGCGCGCGGCACCACCACTGTCATGGTCACCCATGACAACCGCATTCTGGAAATGGCCGACCGCATCGTGACGCTGGAGGAGGGCCGCATCGTGGCCGATACGGCGCCCTTATAGGGCGTCGTAAACCGCGTTCAGCAACCGCGCGCGGCGCGGGTCGGGGCCGTCGGCAAAGCCCAACATGTTGCGGGTGACAAAGGCAAACCCCAAGCCTGCGTCCGGGTCGGCAAAAGCAACAGAGCCGCCCCAGCCGCAATGGCCAAAGCTGTGGCGTGAGGCCCGCGCGCCGTAGGCCGGATCGCGCAGCCGGAACCCCGCCGCAAAACAGACAGGTTCCAGACTGCACCCATCCGGCCCGTCAAAGCGCGGCTGCAACGCGCGCGAAAGTCCTGCGGGCGATATCACCGGCGATGTCCCATTGGCCAGCCCGCCAAACAGTTTGGCCAGCGATATGGCATCGGACTGCCCGCCCGCGCCCGCGACTTCGGCCGCCCGCCACGCGCGGCTGTTGGGGGCGGTGGCCGGGACTTCGGGGTAAAGCGCGGAATGCGGATAGGGGCAACTGCGCAAGAACGCTTGCCAATCCAAAGCCCCGCGCCCTTCGACCAGTTCCGCCACCCGGTGATCCTGATCCAGCGGCAGGCCAAGGAAAAAGTCGATGTTCAGCGGACCTGCAATCTCATCGGCGATAAACCGGCCTATGCTGCGCCCGTCAATCTGGCGAAACGGTTCGGCCATCAGCGCGCCCAAGGTGATGGAATGGTAGACGCAAGCGCTGCCCGGCTGCCACAAGGGGGCCATCCGGGCGACGGCAGCGGCGAAGGTGGTGTGGTCCAGCGCGTCAGACAACGCCATCTCTCCGGCCAGCCCGTCCAGACCCGCCTGATGCGACAACGCCTGATCCATGGTGATCTGGCCTTTGCCGTTGGCCGCAAAGTCTGGCCAATAATCCGCCACCGGGCGCGTCATGTCCAATTGACCCCGATCTTGCAGCATCGCCAGCGCCAGGGCGGAAATCGCCTTGGTGACCGACCAGACATTGACCAGAGTGTCGCGCGTCCAAGGCCGACCCGACGCATCCGCAGTGCCGCCCCACAGATCCACCACCGGTTGCCCATCCAGCACAACCGCCACGGCCGCGCCCAACTCCAGACCATCGGAAAAGCTGCTGGCAAAGGCGTCTTGCACCGCCGCAAAACGCGGATCGGTGACGCCTGCAATCGTCGGTGTGTGCATCATCTGGCCCTTTGCCGCTGCGCTGGCCCAAGCCTAGCCGCAGCCGGGCGCCGTGCCAAGCCGCCCTAGCGCGTGTGGGTCACACTGTCGGTGGTGGCACGGCTGGACAGGCTGCCCTCTGGCGCAAAGACAATCGCAAAGGCAGCCAGATAGACGATGCAAAACAACAGCATAGGCCCAATTGACAGGGCGCTTTTGGCGGAGGATGCGGGCAGCGTGGTCACGATTTCACCTATGACGAAAGGGGCGCAGCACCCCGGTTTTCAGTTTAACCTATTAATCTACCAAGTATGTCGTGTTTATGGCAAATCGGCCGAGTTTGCAAGGAAACAGTGGTCCTTTCTGCGGGTCGGGCATGGAACAACGCTCTGCCAACCGGGGGCATTTGCGCGACGTTCTCCCAGCGCGGCCTGACCAATCCAAAAGTGCCTTTCGCAGCTTGCGGCGCTTTCTGTCCGATCCCGCCGCATCTCGGCGTTGATTCTGCGCCCCGGCGCGGTTAGGTCTTGGCTATGATCACGCAGAAAATGAAATACGCTTTGAAGGCGCTGTTGGTGCTGGCGGATGCCGCCGCCAAGGACCAGCCCGAGGCGTTGACAATCGAGGCCATCGCCAAACGCTCTGACGCGCCCAAGCGGTTTCTGGAACATATCTTGCTGGAGTTGCGCAACGCCGGGATCATCGCCTCGACACGTGGCCGATCGGGTGGCTATCAGTTGATCAAACCGCCAGGTGAGGTGTCGATTTCCGAACTGCTGCGGCTGATCGACGGGCCAATTGCGCCGCTGCCCTGCTTGTCGCGCCGGGCCTATCAGCGTTGCGATGATTGCACAGACGAAGATACCTGCCGCATCCGAAAGGTGTTTGCCGATGTGTTCTGGTCCTATCTGGTCATCATCGAATCGCTGACTCTGGCCGATATGCTGCGGTCGGGTGCGGTGGCCGAACAGGTGATCGGCGCCTGACCGCACCCGCATCCTTCTCGTTTGGGTGGAACTCCGGGACGCGAGCCTGTCGCCGAGCGCATCAAGGCAGCAACGACGGCGCATCCGACAGCCCGGCAATCTCGCGCCGGAAGGCCAGATCATCGCCGCGATCATCCGCGTCCATCTCTTCGCCGTAGCGCCGCCCGGCATAGGTGGCCCAGGCAATCGGACCGGGGGCTGCGGCATCTCCGATCAATTTCAACGTCTTGATCCCGGCACCCCGCCAATCCAAGGCGCGTGTGCTGTGATAAAGCCCATCGTCGGGGCGGCGCGATGTTACCATGATCACGGCATCGCAGGGCAGGGCGCTTTGCCGCCCGGTCCAGCTGCAACCCAGAGTGACCTCAGCCACGCCAATCGCTTCTGGGGCCTTGGACAGATGCACCGTCACCCCCAATTCCAGCAACCGCCGCATGATCGTGCCTTACTCCAGCGTGTTGTCGGTCCACTCGGCCACCTTCACCGCAGGTGTGACGAAATCCACCGCACAGCCGCGCGCCACCAGCGCCTCGGCCACCACGGACCCCATGTAGAAATGGTCGTCATCATAGATCATCACCCGGCCACCCTTTGGCCCCGCGCCCGCCATCACATCATCAGGGGTGAAGATCGGCATCGCGGCATCGGTCGGGATCGGCTGCAGATGCAGCCGCGCCACTGCATCGCGCCGCCAATGCGCCCCGGTGGCAATCGCCACATGCTCGGCCCCCATCGCCAGCACATCCTCGGGCGCAAGGCGGCTGTCGCGGTAAATCTGCACATTGGCCATCGGTGCCAGTTGCCCCACGCGATAATCCGCCACCCGACCCCAAGCCGAAAGGCCCGGCAAGCCGCGTTCGCGGGTGACACGGCCCCCCAGCACCGTCGTCGCTTCGGCCAGTGTCACCTGATAGCCGCGCTTGCCCAAGGCCAGCGCCGCCTCCAGCCCCGTCGGCCCCGCGCCGACGATCAGCACAGTTTCTGATGCGCCCTTGGCCCGGGCGCGTTCGGGATGCCAGCCTTTGCGCCACTCCTCCATGAACGCCGTGTTCTGGGTGCAGCGCGAAATGCCCCCGGTCATATCGCCCGACACGCAGATGTTGCAGCCGATGCATTCGCGGATGTCGTCAAACCGCCCCTGCTCGATCTTTTGCGGCAAAAACGGATCGGCAATCGACGGGCGCGCCGCCCCGATGAAATCCAGCACCCCGGTCTTGATCTGGCGCACCATGGCATCGGCCGATGTGAACCGCCCCACGCCCACCACAGGCTTTGACGTCAACGCCTTGATCCCGCGCACCAGATCTTCTTGCGCGCCTTCGGGCTTGAAACGCGAGGTGCCCGAACACTGCTCCCAAGTCCCATGTGCCAGATCCCAGATGTCGGGCAGATCGCCGTGCATTTCGATGACATCGCGGACCTCGGCGTTGGAAAAGCCCAAAGCCCCGGCCTCGTGCAGCGACAGGCGCAGGGATATCGCCATCTCGCCCTTGGTTTGCTCGCGCGAATCTTCCACCACTTCGCGCAGGAACCGTGAGCGGTTTTCCAGGCTGCCGCCATATTCATCGCTGCGCTGATTGGTGGCGCGGGACAGGAAATGCTGCAGGATGCCAAAGCCATGCGCGCCGTAAAGGCAGATCAGATCAAACCCCGCAGTCTGGCTGCGCCGGAAGGCGTTGCGGAACCAGCGGCGCAGATCGCGGATGTCGTCGCGGTCCATGCTGCGCGCCTGCACCGGGTCGCTGGTGAAGGTCAGGATCGGCCCGCCCGTCACCGCCAGGGGCACCTCGCGGCTGTAAAGGTTCGGGCCGTTGATGCCGGAATAGGCCAGTTGTATCCCCGCCAGCGCACCATGCGATTTCATCGCATCGGCCATCCGGGCCAGCGCGGGGATGTCCTTATCCTCCCACAGATGCTGTTCAATGAAGGGGGTGATCTCGGAGGTTGGATGGATTTCCGTCTGCTCGGTGAAGATCACGCCCCAGCCGCCCTCGGCCTTGGTGCGGCGCATCTCGACTACCGCCGAGGGGTCCCGGTAGCCGCCACCATTGCAGTGCGGCACCTGATAAAAGCGGTTCTTGGCGGTCTTGGGGCCGATCTGCATCGGCTCGAACAGAATGTCATAGCGGGGGTCACGGGACATGTCAGACCTTGCGCAAATCGCGGTGTTGGGTGGACACGCGGGCCGGGTCCACGTCGGGCAGATCGGTGATCAGCAGGGCCGGGTGGGTTCCGGCCTGCGCCAGAATCTCGCCATGCGGTCCGGCGATCAGACTGCCGCCGACATAGCTCAGATCCCCCTCAACGCCGCAGTAATTGGCGTAGACGATGGACAGGCCATAATTCGCGGCCATGGCGGGCACGGTGTGGGCGGCGACATGGGTGAAGGGCTGCATATTGGCGGTGGGCACCAGGATCAGCGTCACGCCCATCGCGGCAAGGGCCGAAACATGTGGCGCAAATTCAATGTCATAGCAGATCAACAGCGCGGCATTGCGGCCCAGCAGGTCGAAGGTGGCATAGGCGTCACCGGGGGCGTAAAGCGCGTTTTCGCGCGGACCGTAAAGCTGAATCTTGCGGTAATGCGCCAACGGGTCGCCCCGCGCGTCCAGGGCAATGGCGGCGTTGCAGACCGTATCGCCCGCCGCCTCGGCATAGCCCACGACCAGACCGCAACCGGCGCTGCGGCAGTACCCGGCCAAGCGGGATTGCGCCTGCGCGCGGCTTATGGCTCGGGCTGGAATGTCGTTTTGGTTGTAGCCGGGCAGATAAACCTCGGGCGCCACCAGCACCGCCGCCCCCATTGCCCCCGCCGCCATCAGCGCCTGTTGCAGCGCGGTGTCGGCCTGCGCATCATCGCCCATGGGCGAGGGGCCTTGCCAAAGCGCGACCCTCATGGCGCGGGACTTTGCAGGCAGCGCCGGGGGTTTTGCACCCCCCAAGCCATTGGCTGCTTGAACCCATCGCGATACCACTGGCTTGCCCCGCAGGATATTGGAACACAGAGGATGGGCATGACTCGACTCCCGGCCCCGAAAGGGCACGTTCTGGGGCGGTGGATCTGGCCCGGGATTGCGCCCGGGCCGATGGGTTTATTTCTTCAGATTGGTCCAGATCGCGTCATAGAGTTTCTGGGTTTCCTGATCGCAGGCCTGTGCAAACACCCCCGGCGTGGACCCGGCGGGCGGGTTGTTTTCCGGGCTGTTCTTGATCGCATCTGACAGGAATGGTTCAACCCCGGTGACACCCGAAATATAGGCGGCATAGTTCGTCACCGCCGCCGCGTTTTCCGGTACCAGCAGGAAGTTCATGAATTTCAACGCATTCTCGCGGTTTGGGGCGTCTTTCAGCAAGACCACATTGTCCATCCACAGCACATAGCCTTCCTTGGGATAGGAATATTCGATATTCGCCCCCTCGGCCCGTGCCTTGGCGGAGAAGCCGTTGTAGATCATTCCCGCCGCGGCATCGCCCGACACCATCACATCCTTGGCGGTGTCAGACCCGAACGAGGCCCAATGCGGTTTCGCCGCCAGCAGCATATCGTTCAGCGCCTTCAACTGTTCGCGGTCGGTCGAACATTGCGGGATGCCCAGATACAGGCTGCCAAGGATCAGCACCTCATTCTGGCTGTCCAGCACGTTGATCTTGCCCTTCAATTCATCCGGCGGGTTGAAGATGATGCCCAGGCTGGAAATGTCGCCCTTGTAGACATCGCGGTTCACCGCAAAAGAGGTTGACCCCCACTGATAGGGGATCGAATGCACCCGGCCCTTATCGAACGGCACATCCATCCACTGCGGCGCGATGTTGGCGTGGTTGGGCATCTCGGCGGTGGTGAAGCTGTCCAGCAGGCCATCGGCGGCCATGATCGCCACCATGAAATCGGCCGGCACTGCCACGTCATACTGGCCGAGCTTGCCCGCCTTCAGCGAAGCCAGCATCGCCTCGTTGCTATCGTAGGTGTCGATGGTCACTGCGATGCCGGTTTCGGCCTGAAACTTGTCGACCAGTTCTTGCGGGATGTATTCGAACCAGTGGTAGACCGACAGTTTGCCCTCGGCTTGGGCGGCGCTGGTCAGGGCCAGCAGGGCGACGGTGGACAAAAGCAGGCGCATGGCAGCTTCCTTCATTTTGGGGCGGGTTGGCCCTTGCGGTTGATCAGGTACGACAGCGTTACAAACAGCACAGAGGTGATCAGCATCAGGGTGGAAATCGCCATGATGTTCGGCTTTATCCCCTGTTTGACCGAGCCGAAGATCGCGGTGGGCAAAGTCTCCATGCCCGCGCCTTTGACGAAATTGGTGATGATGAAATCATCCAGACTGATGATGAAGGCCAAAAGGTAGCCCGACAACACCCCCGGAGCCATCAAGGGCAGCAAGATCAGCCGGAACGCCTGACCGCGCGTCGCGTAAAGGTCGCGCGCAGCCTGCTCATATGTGGCCTCGATGCCTTGCAGGCGCGCCGCGATGGGCAGGTAGGCGAAGGGGATGCAGAAGGTGATATGGGCGATCAGGATGGTCAGATAGCCCGGCGTCAGCCCGATCACCGAGAAAAAGATCAGCGTCGCCACGGCGGTGACGATTTCCGGCACCATCAGTGGCAGGTTGATCAGGGTGAAGGTCGCAGATTTGCCGCGGAACTTGCCACCCCGCACCATGGCCACCGCCGCCGCTGTGGCAATTGCGGTGCTGGTGGTGGCCGCGATCAGCGCGATGGTCAACGAATTCCACGCGGCAATGCCAAAGCGCCCGGCCTCTGGCCCGGTGAACACATCAACGTACCAGCGCAGCGAAATCCCGCCCCAGTTGGTGATCGAGGTGGAGCCGTTGAAGCTGTAGACCGTCACCACCACCAGGGGCGCGTAAAGGATGAACAGGCAGCCCAGCGTGATGGCGTAAAAGCCGGGATAATGACGGACGCCCTTCATTTTGCGCCCTCCCGTCCGACGGCACGGGCATAAAGCAGCAGCACGATCAAAACCAGCGTCATCAGAATCATCGCAACCGCAGCCCCGAAGGGCCAGTTGCCCTGACTGCCCTTGAACTGTTCTTCGATCAGGCTGCCGATCATGAAGGTTTTCGCCCCGCCCAAAAGGTCGGGGGCCAGAAACGCGCCCAGTGACGGCACGAAGACCAGGATGCAGCCCGCGATGATGCCGGGGCGGACGATGGGCAAGACGATCTCGCGCAGGGTGGTCCAGCGGCTGGCGTAAAGGTCGGCGGCGGCCTCGGACAAAGCGAAGTTATAGCGTTCGACGGCGGCGTAAATCGGCAGCACCATGAACGGCAAGTAGCTGTAAAACAGGCCCAATTGCACGGCCAGATTGGTGTTGACCAAAGGCAGCGGGTCGGTGATCGCGCCCAATGACATCAGCGCCTCATTCAATGGGCCATTGTCGCGGATCAGGAATTTCAGGCTGACGGTGCGGATCAGCAGGTTGACCCAATAGGGGATGGTGATCAAGAACAGCCAAGTGCCACGGGTTTGCGCGGTCCGCGTGGCGATGAACCAGGCGGTGGGAAAGCCGATGGCCAGACAGATCAGCGTCGCCACCCCCGCCTGCCAGATCGAGCGCCAGAAGATGCCGATATAGGTCCATTCGATCTGCGCAGGTTCATCCCCGAACAGCCCGCGGGTGACGAAAAACTGGTCATAGGCGGCAAGGGTGAAATCCCAGATCACCCCGCCTCGAAACTCTTTGGTCAGAAACGAATAGACCGCCATCAGGATCACCGGCAGCAGCATGAATAGGCCGATCACCAGCCATGTCGGTGCCAGCAATGGCCGCAGGATGGGGCGATAGCTGTCGTCGCCGCTGGGGTCCGATGGGGGCAGAACCGCGGCCATCAGTCGGTCAACAGGCGCGCGGCACCTGCCTCCAGATGCAATCCCACCCGCGCGCCGGCCGCAGGCGGCACGATGCGGGCCGAGTTTTGCAGACGAATGTGAAACGCGGTGCCACCGTCCAGCCGCGCCAGAATTTGCAGGTCGGTGCCAAGGTAAACCACGCGTTCCACCACGGCCTCAAGGTCACCTCCTGTGGGCACCAGTGTCAGGCGTTCGGGGCGGATCGACAGATGGCAGGGGCCAAGGGTCGCGCCCGCCGGGCAGGTGATGCGATGGCCGCCGGGCAAAAGCACGGTCGCCACGCCATTTGCAATCTGTTCCACCGTCACCGCCAACAGGTTGGTTTCCCCAATGAAATCAGCCACAAAGCGGTTGGCCGGGGTTTCATAGATATCGCGCGGGCTGCCTATTTGCTGAACGTGGCCCGCGCTCATCACGGCGATGCGGTCGCTCATGGTCAGGGCTTCTTCCTGATCGTGGGTCACGAAAATGAAGGTGATGCCGGTGTCTTCCTGCAACTGTTTCAACTCCACCCGCATCGCTTGACGCAGCTTCAGGTCCAGCGCCGATAACGGCTCGTCCAGCAGCAGCACTTTGGGGGCAGGGGCCAAGGCCCGCGCCAGCGCCACCCGTTGCTGTTGGCCGCCCGACAGCTGCTGCGGGCTGCGGTCGGCAAAAGCCGAAAGATGCACCATCTCCAGCATCTTGCCCGCCCGCGCCCGCCGATCCGCCAGCCCCATACCCTTCATTTTCAGACCGAAGGCCACGTTGTCCAGCACCGACATATGCGGAAACAGTGCGTATTGCTGAAACACCGTGTTGACCGGGCGCAGGTTGGGCTCCAGTGCCGCGATGTTGCTGCCGAACAGGTGAATCTCGCCCGCCGTCACGTCCTCAAACCCGGCGATCATCCGCAAAAGCGTGGTCTTGCCACAGCCGGACGGCCCCAGAAGCGTGAAAAATTCGTTGTCGCGGATGGACAGTGAAACCCCATGCAGCGCCGTGAAGGTGCCATAGCGTTTGACCGCGTTGCGAATGTCGATGGCGATGTTCATCGCTGGCCCATACCCCCGGAATTATGCTAAAATGATATGATCAGCAGTTTCAGGGGGTATATACCCCCAGAGAGGTATGGCATGGACGCGTTGCCCAATGCGGCAGAAACTCAATTGGCCGAGGCGATCCGCCGGCTTGGCCAGCCGGGGTTCGAGGCGGTGCTGTCGCGCCTGTTTCACAGCCTTGCCGCACCCGACAATCTGATCGTGCTGGCCTACCGCGACGCCGGGCCGCCGCAGGTTCTCTATCGTCAGACCGATCGCCCGCAGGTGTTCGCGGCGCTGGATACCACCTATCTTGTTGGGGCCTATCTACTTGATCCCTTTTATGATTTGCACCTGCGCCGGGTTCCTGCCGGTGTGTACCGGTTGCGCGATGTCGCCCCCGATGCCTTTCACCGCAGCCGCTATTTCAGCGAGTATTACGATCAGACCACACTGGTGGACGAATTGACCTTCGTGGCCTATCCGGTGGCGGGCGTATCGCTCAACCTGTGCCTTGGCCGGGATGCGTCCAGCGCACAACCCTTTGCACCGCGCCAGATAGAGGCGGCGCATCGCATCGCTCCGGTAGTGGAGGCGCTGGCCGAGGCGCATTGGGCCGGGCTGACCGACCGCGCCGGTCCCGCCGATGATGTTGCAGCGATTCTGGCGGCGGCGGCGCAGGCCCAGCACGGCATCGCGCTGTCGCCGCGTCAGGCCGAGGTGGCGTTGTTGATCCTGCGTGGCCATTCGACGGTGTCGATCGGGTTGCGGTTGGGGGTGGCGGCGCAAACGGTCAAGGTGTTTCGCAAGCAGTTGTACGGCAAATGCCGGATTTCATCGCAGGCGGAACTGTTCGCGCTGATGCTGCCCTTGCTGAAAGGCGCGCTGTAGGTCCGTCGTGCCGCCCCGCCTGGTCTATGCCGGGATGCGGCTGGCGATGTATTGGGCGAATTCGAAATTCGGCCGCTCCAGATGGCTGAGGGGGCCGGGGGTGGACAGGCCCGCCGTGATGCCCGCATAGACCTTTTCGACGCAGCCCTTGTCTTCGATGTTCACATCATCCAGCAGGGCCTTGATCGTGGCCAGATAATCTGCGGCCTGCGGGTCTTCGCACCAATCCGCGGCCATGCCTCCGCCATACAGCACATTGACATGGCCGGGGCCGTCGGGGGTCAGGCAGAGATACCAGAAATAGCCGGGCGTCAGGGTGATCAGCAGCGCCGGGTAGATCGACAACAGCCAGGTGATGCGGCGCTGATCCCCACTCAGGCGGGTGTTGCCCGGATGCGCCAGCGACAGCGGGATGGTGTCGTTCTTGAAGATGAAGTGATAGTTGAAAGATGGGCTGCCTTCGGGGCAGGTCATCTTCATCAGATCCACCGAGCCGCCGATGGTGCCGGAATGGCAGACCGGCAGGTGGTAGGATTCCATGAAATTCTCGGCCAGAACCTTCCAGTTGGTGGCCCAGCGGAATTCCTCGCGGAAGGTTTCGCGGTAGCTGGCCATATCCAGATAGCCGACCAGATTCTCGACATCCTTCAACTGCTCATACGGGTCCGGCGCGTCGGGGTTCAGCGACACCATGATCCAGCCCAGCCAATCCTGACAGCGGATTTTCGGCAAGGCGATCTGGTCTTTGCAAAAGCCTTCGTTCAGCGTCATCGCAGGCGCACCGCGCAGTGAGCCGTCTAGGTTGTAGGTCCAGGCGTGATACGGGCAGACGATCGACCGGGTGTTGCCGCGCCCTTCCAGCAGGGTGGACATGCGGTGACGACAGACGTTGGACATGGCGCGCAGGGTGCCTTCGCGGTCGCGCAGCACGATGATCGGCTCACCTGCGATTTCCATGGTCAGATAATCGCCGGGATTCGGCAGGGCGTCGGCCCGGCCCGCTGACAGCCAGTCATGGCCGAAGATATGCTTTTGCTCCTGCGCCAGAAATTCGGCGCTGGTGTAGACCGATTTCGGCATGGCATGGCGTGGGCTTGGTTGAACGGCACCGAGGTGTTGGCGCGCAGCTCTGCGGCGGGGGTCATGTGTTTGGTCATCGTGGTCCTCCGTGGCAACTGCGCTGCCATTTGGACATCGGTGTATCCGGTTTCGTCAAGGCATTCTTGCAGGTTTCAGCCGCCAAATGCGACACTTGCCTTTGGCAGGGCGCGCCGCAGGTGGACAGCGCTGCGGCGCTGCGGGAATGTGCGCAAGAAAATGCAGGGGACGGCCATGGAATCACTGAACCCGTCCGATGGCAGCATGCCCGCCAAACCGCCCCGCAAACAGTCCCGAGCGGCGCGGCGCGGTCAGTTGATCGAGGCCACAATAGAAGTGATCGCGGCGCGCGGCTATGCCCGCGTCACCATGGCAGAAGTGGCCAAGGCGGCGAGTCTGGCGCATGGTTTGGTGAATTTTCATTTTCAGAGCAAAGACTTGCTGCTGTCTGAAACCCTGAGCTATCTGTGGGAAGAATACCGCGACAACTGGGGTGCGGCGCTGGCCGCGGCGGGAGAGGATCCGGCGCGCCGGTTGGATGCGCTGATCCGGGCCGATTTTGCGCCCGACCTGTGCACCCCGGCGCGGCAGGCGGCCTGGGCCGCGTTTTGGGGCGAGGCGCAGTGCCGCCCGCTGTATCAGGAAAAATGTGCCACCAATGACCTGGCCTATATCGGCCATCTTGAGGCGATCTGCGCGGATTTGCTGCCCGACCCAGCCCAGGCCACGCGCGTGGCGCGGGTGATCCGGGTGACGATAGAGGGCGTCTGGATGGATATGATCACCCAATCCGCCCCCTACAGCCGGCATGAGGCATTGGCGACGGTGCAGGCGGCGGCGGCGGCGTTCTTTCCGGCGCAGTTTGGTCCGGAGGGTTTGCGCGGTGCCTGATCTGGCCTTATGGGCGTTTTCCGTCTGGACATAAGAGGAAGACTGTCTTTGCCTGACTATGTGGGAAATCAGGTCGCATGGGGCGGCCTTTGCTGAAATGAGGTCCGGCAATGGATGGCTATACAAACGCCAATGATATTAGCGCAGTCATCGCCGCTGACAAAGCCCATGTCTGGCACCACCTCAGTCAGCACAAAGGCTACGAATCCCCCGATGTCGATCCGCGCATCATCGTCGAAGGCAAGGGTCTGCGGGTCTGGGATGCGCGCGGGCGCGAGTATATCGACGCGGTGTCGGGGGCGGTCTGGACGGTGAACGTCGGCTACGGGCGCGAAAGCATCGCCAATGCGGTGCGCGATACGCTGTTGAAAATGAACTATTTTGCGGGCGTCGGCGGGTCGATCCCCGGCGCCTTGTTTGCCGAACGCCTGATCTCGAAAATGCCGGGCCTGTCCCGCGTCTATTATTCGAACTCGGGGTCCGAGGCGAACGAGAAGGTCTACAAGATGGTGCGGCAGATCTCGCACAAGCATCACGGTGGCAAGAAGTGGAAGATCCTCTACCGCGAACGCGACTATCACGGCACCACCATCGGCACCCTGGCGACCTCCGGTCAGGCGGAACGTGCGGCACAGTACGGGCCATACCCTGACGGTTTCGTGATGGTGCCGCACTGTCTGGAGTATCGCAAGCAGTGGGATGTCGAGAATTACGGTGAGCGTGCCGCCGATGCGATCGAAGAGGTCATCCTGCGCGAAGGGGCCGACAGCATCGGTGCGCTGGTGCTGGAACCGGTGACCGCGGGCGGTGGCGTGATCGTGCCGCCGACCGGCTATTGGGAACGGGTTCAGGAGGTATGCAAGAAATACAACATCTTGCTGCATATTGATGAGGTCGTCTGCGGTGTTGGCCGCACCGGCACCTGGTTTGGCTATCAGCATTTCGGCATCAAGCCGGATTTCGTGACCATGGCCAAGGGCGTGGCTTCTGGCTATGCCGCGATCTCTTGCACCGTGACCACCGAAGCTGTCTTCTCGATGTTCAAGGACGCCGGTGACAACATGAGCTATTTCCGCGATATCTCCACCTTCGGCGGCTGCACGGCGGGCCCTGCTGCGGCGCTGGAAAACATGCGGATCATCGAGGATGAAGGGCTGCTGCAGAACACGCTGGATATGGGCGCACGGGTGATCGACAATCTCAACGCCCTGATGGAAAAGCACAAGGTCATTGGCGATGTGCGCGGCAAGGGGCTGTTCTGCGGCGCGGAACTGGTGGCGGACCGGGTAACGAAAGAGCCTATGGACGAGAAAAAGGTGGCGGCCGTGGTGGCGGAATGCAACGCGCAGGGCGTCATCATTGGCATGACCAACCGCTCCCTTCCCGGCCTGAACAACACCCTGTGCCTGTCGCCGGCGCTGATTGCCACGGCGGATGACATTGACCAGATCACCGGGGCCATCGACAAGGCGCTGACCAAGGTCTTTGGCTAACTGCTTCAGATTTGATTAAAATTTGCCCCGCGCCCCACAAGGCGCGGGCCTTTTGGTTTGTCCTGCCGCTTCATCTTGGCAAAAATACTCCCGCGCGGAGCGCCCAAAAGGCTTGCGGCGACAGCCGCGCCATCGGATCACGCCCCTAGCCGCGGGCTTGACATCGCAGGTCCGTCACCGCCCTATAAGTCCAGACCCAGCCCCGGTATGAGGCCAGAATGACCATCCCCCCCGAAGCCTTTGTCCTTCCCCCCGCAGGTCGTGGCACCCTGCAACAGCGCATCCGGCAAATGGTCACCGAAGGCGTGTTGTCGGGGCGCTTTCGCGCCGGGCAAAAGGTGCCGTCATCGCGGGGATTGGCCGATCATCTGGGCATCAGCCGGATCACCGTGACGCTGGCCTATTCGGAATTGGTCAGTGCCGATTACCTTTCGGCGCGGGGGCGGTCCGGGTATTATATTTCCGAAAACGCGCCGCGTGCGCCGGAATTGCCGGCGCGGGGCGCACGGGCGGAAGGCGCGGATTTCGCGCGCCTGACGGGGCAGCGGTTTTCCGGCCTCGCCACCGTGCAGCGCCCGCTCGATTGGGAGAATTACCCCTATTCCTTCATCTACGGTCAGGCCGACCCGACCCTGTTTGACCACCAGAACTGGCGGCTTTGCGCCCTACGCGCCTTGGGGCGCAAGGATTTCGTGGCACTGACAAGCGACATGTATGACCGTGATGACCCCTTGTTGATCGAGCATCTGCTGCGCTCCATCCTGCCCCGGCGCGGGATTGCGGCGCGCGAGGATGAGGTGTTGTTGACGCTTGGCGCGCAAAACGCGTTGTGGATCGCGGTGCAGACCTTGCTGGGGCCGGGGCGGCGGGCGGTGGTGGAAAATCCCGGCTATTCCGGCCTGCGCGGCATTCTGGAGCCGTCGGGGACCGAAGTGATCGCGGTCGATGTCGATGCCGATGGGCTGCCGCCCGATGCGGTGCCGAAGGGGGTGGATGTGGTCTTCACCACCGCCAGCCACCAATGCCCGACCAACGCCACCATGCCGCTGGAACGGCGTCTGGCCCTGCTGGAGGCGGCCTCACGCGAAGGCTTTGTCATCGTTGAGGATGACTATGAATTCGAGATGTCGTTTCTGAAACCCGTCTCGCCCGCCTTGAAGTCTTTGGACAGTGAAGGCCGGGTGGTTTACGCAGGCTCCTTCTCAAAATCGGTGTTTCCGGGCATGCGTCTGGGCTATCTCGTTGGTCCGGCAAGTTTTATCCGCGAGGCGCGCGCCCTGCGGCTGATGATGTTGCGCCATCCGCCGGGTCATATTCAGCGCACCGTGGCCTATTTCCTGTCGCTGGGACATTACGACGCGCTGATCAACCGGATGCGCACGGCATACCGCCGCAGACGGCAGGTGATGGACGAGGCGATCCGCGATCACGGATTGGCGGTGGCAGGGCAGGGTGGCTTTGGCGGCAGCAGTTTCTGGATGCGCGCGCCCGAAGGCGTTGACACCGAACCGCTGGCCGAGGCGTTGCGCAGCGACGGCGTGCTGATCGAACCGGGGCGGGCGTTTTTTGATCCCGCCCGCCTGCGGCACAATTACTATCGGTTGGCCTACAGCTCGATTGCGCCGAACCGCATTGCCGACGGCGTGGCGCGGGTGGCGCGGGCGATTGCGGCGCGGGGCCGATAAGGACAAACTGGCGTTATGGCGGTGGGGCTTCTGGCCCTAAGCTTGCTGGCAGCCCCCGCGTAGACTTGGACAACAGCCAGGCGGCAACAGGAGATCGAAGATGCGGATGACCACCGAAGAAGCCTTTGTCAAAGTGCTGCAAATGCATGGCATCGAACATGCGTTTGGCATCATCGGGTCTGCCTTCATGCCGATTTCCGATCTGTTCCCGCGCGCGGGCATCACCTTTTGGGACTGCGCGCATGAGGGGTCGGGCGGGATGATGGCCGACGGCTACACCCGCGCCACTGGCCGCATGTCGATGATGATCGCGCAGAACGGGCCGGGCATCACCAACTTCGTCACCGCCGTGAAGACCGCCTATTGGAACCACACGCCCCTGCTGCTGGTGACACCGCAGGCCGCCAACAAGACCATCGGCATGGGCGGTTTCCAAGAGGTTGAACAGATGGCGCTGTTCGCCGACATGGTCGCCTATCAGGAAGAGGTGCGCGACCCCTCCCGCGTGGCCGAGGTGCTGAACCGGGTGATCCTGAACGCGCGGCGGATGTCGGCCCCCGCCCAGATCAACATGCCGCGCGATTACTGGACTCAGGTGATCGACATCGACTTGCCCGCGATTGTGGAATTTGAACGGCCCTCTGGCGGTGCCGATGCGATTGCGGCGGCGGCGGACCTGCTGTCATCCGCGAAGTTTCCGGTGATCCTGAACGGCGCCGGTGTGGTGCTGGCGGGGGCGATTCCCGCCTCGATGGCGCTGGCCGAACGCTTGGATGCGCCGGTCTGTGTCGGCTATCAGCACAATGATGCGTTTCCGGGGTCGCATCCGCTGTTTGCCGGGCCTTTGGGCTACAATGGCAGCAAGGCCGCAATGGAGTTGATTTCGCAGGCGGATGTGGTATTCTGTCTTGGTACCCGATTGAATCCGTTCTCAACGCTTCCCGGATACGCGCTGGACTATTGGCCTGGAAAGGCCATGATTATCCAAGTCGACATCAACCCGGATCGGATCGGGCTGACCAAAAAGGTAACTGTTGGCATTGTCGGCGACGCTAAGAAAGTCGCCGAGGCGGTTTTGGCGCGTTTGGCCCTTACCGCCGGTGACCATGCGCGCAGTGAACGTAAAGCCGTGATCGCGCAGACGAAATCGGCATGGGCGCAGGCCTTGTCGTCGATGGATCATGAGGATGACGATGCGGGCACCACATGGAATCAGCGCGCGCGGGCCGACAAGCCCGACTGGATGAGCCCCCGCATGGCATGGCGCGCAATTCAGGCCGCCCTGCCGCATGAGGCGATCATTTCCAGCGATATCGGCAACAATTGTGCCATCGGCAACGCCTATCCGACGTTTGAGGCCGGGCGGAAATATCTGGCACCGGGGTTGTTCGGCCCCTGCGGCTACGGCCTGCCGGCCGTTGTCGGCGCGAAAATCGGCTGCCCGGATGTGCCTGTGGTGGGCTTTTCCGGCGATGGCGCGTTCGGAATTGCGGTCACGGAACTGACGGCGATTGGCCGTGGTGAGTGGCCTGCGATCACCCAAGTGGTGTTCCGCAATTACCAATGGGGCGCGGAAAAGCGCAATTCAACCCTGTGGTATGATGACAACTTTGTCGGGACAGAGTTGGACCCCCAGGTGTCTTATGCAGGGATTGCGAAGGCTTGCGGCTTGCAAGGCGTGGTGGCCCGCACCATGGACGAGCTGACCGCGGCGCTGCGTCAAGCCATCATTGATCAGATGGCCGGCAAGACGACGCTGATTGAGGCGATGATCAATCAGGAATTGGGCGAACCTTTCCGCCGCGATGCGATGAAAAAACCCGTGGCGGTGGCGGGCATTGATGCCGCCGACATGCGCAAGCAAACGGTATGATTTTGCCGTTTGAGATGGGGCCGGGGGCGGCGGCGTTCATGGCCGTGGCCATCCTGCTGTCGGCCTTTGTGCGCGGCTACTCCGGGTTCGGTTTTTCGGCGCTGGTGATTTCGGCCTCGGGTCTGGTGACAAATCCACTGCATTTCGTCGCCGTCGTGGTGCTGTGCGAGGCGCTGATGTCGGTGCAGGCCTGGCGCGGCATTGGCGGCCATGTCGATTGGCGGCGGGTCGGGTTTCTAATGGCAGGGGCGGCGGTGGGCATGCCGCTGGGCCTCTGGGCGCTGACCTCGATTTCCGAGGACGCGGCGCGGGCGGTGATCTCGGGGTATGTGCTGTTCATGTGCCTGATATTGCTGGCCGGTTGGCAATTCGGGCGAGAGGTGCGCGGCACGGGAAACCTGTGGGCAGGCCTTGCCTCGGGCCTTGCCAACGCGCCGGGAATGGGTGGCCTGCCGGTGGTGGCGTTCTTTGCCGCGCAACCGATGCAGGCGACGGTGTTTCGCGCCACTCTGGTTGCTTATTTTCCACTGTTGGATATCTACGCAGCGCCTTTGTATTTCTATTCCGGTCTGGTCAGTTGGGACACGGTTTGGGCCAGCCTGCTGGCGCTGCCGATGGTGTTTTTGGGCAACTGGCTGGGCAGTCGGCATTTCCTGACCACCGACCCGCAGGATTTTCGCAAGTTTGCCATTGGCTTGTTGGCGCTTCTGGCCATTCTGGGCCTGTTGAAATCGGTGCTGTAAATGCTGTTAGTGGTCAATGCCGGGTCTTCGTCGATCAAATGGGCGGTGTTTGATCTGGATCTGACAGAGCGGGTCAAGGGTTCGGTGAGCGAAATCGGCGGTTCGGGGCGGCTGCGATTGGGCGCGCTGGATCAGGCCTGCGCCGCGGCGGATCACCGTGCCGCTTTGACTTTGGCCTTGGCGGCGCTGGCGGATCAAGGCCTTGGCGCGGCGCATTTGACCGCCGCCGCACATCGGGTGGTGCATGGTGGCGCAGCTTTGGTGCAGGCCTGTCGCATCACCCCTGTCGTGATTTCGGCGATCACCGATTGCATCCCGCTGGCCCCCTTGCACAACCCGGCCAACCTGACCGCCATTCAGGCGCTGGCCGAGCTGGCCCCCGATCTGCCGCAGTTTGCCAGCTTTGACACCGCCTTTCACGCGACCAATCCTGCCGTCGCCGTGACCTATGCCTTGCCGCAAACCGCACGCGCACAGGGCCTGCGCCGCTATGGCTTTCACGGCATCAGCTATGCCGGTCTGGTTCGAAAAGTGCAAGAAATGACGGGTGATGCGCTCCCTAACCGCCTGCTGGCATTGCATTTGGGCAATGGATCCTCGCTTTGCGCCATTCGCGATGCGCGGTCGGTGGCCACCACCATGGGCTATTCGCCGCTGGACGGTGTCACCATGGGCACGCGGGCGGGGGGCATCGACGGCAATGCGGTGCTGCGTCTGGCCGAGTTGCACGGGTTGGCAGGCGCGGCGCGGATCCTCAACCGAGAAAGCGGCTTGCTGGGTCTTGGCGGCCACAGTGACATGCGCGCGCTGCAAGCGGCGGGCACGCCCGAAGCCGCTTTTGCGGTGCAGCATTTCACCTATTGGGTCCTGCGCCACGCAGGCTCGATGATCGCGGCGATGGGGGGGCTGGATGCGGTTGCCTTCACCGGCGGCATTGGCGAAAACGATGCAGGTCTGCGCAAGGCCATTCTGGACGGGCTGGCCTGGGCCGGGCCGGTGCCGGTTTACGTGGTGCCCGCGATGGAAGAACGCAGCATCGCGGCCGAGGCTTTGGCGCTGTTGCGGGCGGGGGCGTGACCTGTATTTCCCAATATGCTGCTGCTTTGACGAAGGAATTTCCGATTTCAGGCCGCCATTCGCTATCTTGTGTCGTGAACGGGCTTGTTCGGTGAAAAACTTCCGTACAGACTGTGAAAAAGGCCCCGGCAGCGCGGGCGCAAGAGGCCAGTATGACCGTTCAGCCCAGGATTGATCTTTCGCCAGCGGTGTCGGACGAAATCCGCAAAACCACCTGCTACATGTGCGCCTGTCGCTGCGGCATTGACGTGCATCTGAAGTCCGGCCGCGTGAGCTATATCGAGGGCAACCGCGACCATCCGGTCAACAAGGGCGTGCTGTGCGCCAAGGGGGCGTCGGGGATCATGCAGGTGACCGCGCCGTCGCGCCTGCGCGCACCCCTGCGGCGGGTGGGTCCGCGCGGGTCGGGGGCGTTCGAGGAAATCTCATGGGATGAGGCGCTGGCACTGGCGGTGTCCTGGATGAAACCGCTGCGGGAAACCGCGCCGGAAAAGCTTGCGTTTTTCACTGGGCGCGATCAAAGCCAGTCGTTCACCGGCTGGTGGGCGCAGGCCTTTGGCACCCCCAATTACGCGGCGCATGGCGGGTTTTGTTCGGTCAACATGGCGGCGGCCGGGATCTACACCATCGGCGGCGCATTCTGGGAATTCGGTGCGCCGGATTGGGAGCGCACGAAGCTGTTCGTGATGTTTGGCGTGGCCGAGGATCATGACAGCAACCCTATCAAGATCGGTCTGGGCAAGCTGAAGGCGCGGGGCGCCCGCGTGATCGGCGTTAACCCCATTCGCACCGGCTACAACGCGATTGCCGATGACTGGCTGGGCATCACGCCGGGCACCGATGGGCTGCTGATCCTGTCGCTGATCCACTGCTTGCTGGTGGCGGGCAAGGTCGATCTTGACTATCTGGCGCGCTTAACCAACGCAGCCCTGCTGGTGGTCGAGGATGGCCCGGACAAGGGCCTGATCGCCAAGAACGCCGAAAGCCAACCCTTTGTGATTGATCGCAGAACCGGGATGCCTGCGCCCTGGGACGGCAAAGGCGTGCAGCCTGATCTGGGGGCCACATATCAGGGCAACCGCACGGTGTTTCAGCATATGGCCGAAAAGTACCTGTCGCCCGAATTCGCGCCCGAGGCGGTGGCGGCGCGCTGTGGCATTCCCGCCCCGCGCATTCACGCACTCGCCGCCGAACTGGCGCGGGTGGCTTTCGATGAGGCGATTGAGATTAACCAATCCTGGACCGATTTTCGCGGCGATCATCACGACACCATGCCGGGACGGCCAGTGTCTTTCCACGCCATGCGCGGGATTTCGGCGCATTCCAACGGCTTTCAGACCGCCCGAGCCCTGCACCTGCTGCAAATCGTTCTGGGCACGGTTGAGGTGCCCGGCGGCTACCGTCTGAAACCGCCTTATCCGAAACCAGTCGAGGCGCACCCGACCCCACATTTCGTCACTGTGCCCGGAAAACCGCTGTCCGGGCCGCATTTGGGTTATGTCCGCGGGCCGGAAAATCTGGCGCTGAAAGAGGATGGCAGCCCGGCGCGCATTGACAAGGCCTTCACATGGGAGAACCCGTTTTCGGCGCATGGGCTGATGCATATGCTGATCCCGAACGCGCATGCGGGCGACCCTTACCGCATTGATACGCTGTTTTTGTACATGGCCAACATGGCGTGGAATTCCTCGATGAATTCCAGCAAGGTCATGAAAATGCTGACAGATCAGGGGCCGGATGGCGAATACATCATCCCCCGGATCATCTATTCCGACGCCTATGCCTCGGAAATGGTGGCCTACGCCGATCTGATACTGCCCGACACCACCTATCTGGAGCGGCACGACTGCATCAGCTTGCTGGACCGCCCGATTTCCGAGCCTGACGCGGCGGGGGACAGCATTCGCTGGCCCGTGATCGAACCGGACCGGGATGTCCGTCCCTTCCAGTCGGTGCTGCTGGATCTGGGCGCGCGGCTGGGGCTTGCGCCAATGGTCAAGGACGACGGATCGCCCCGGTACAAGGACTATGCCGACTACATCGCAAACCATATCCGCCGCCCCGGTGTCGGGCCGCTGATGGGGTTTCGCGGCGATGGCACGGCAGAGGGGCGCGGCGATGCCAACCCCGACCAGTTGGCGCGTTACGTTGAAAATGGTGGCTTTTATCAAGCCCATGTGCCGCCAGAGGCCGCATTCTACAAACCCTGGAACGCCGCTTATCAGGATTGGGCGGTGGCAACCTCATTCTATGAATCGCCGCAACCCTATCTGTTTTCGATATGGTCAGAGCCGATGCGCAAGTTCCAGATGGCCGCCGAGGGCTTGGGCAGCAACCAGCCGCCGGACCATCTGCGCGCACGTCTGACACAGGCAATGGATCCGTTGCCGGTCTGGTATCCCCCTTTTGGAGACGCAGAGGCGACGGGTTGGGGCTATCCTTTGCATGCGATCACGCAACGGCCGATGGATATGTATCATTCCTGGGGCAGCCAGAACGCCTGGCTGCGGCAGATCCGGGGCAAGAATTACCTGTATTTGCCGACCAAAGTCTGGACCGAACAGGGGTTTCAAGACGGCGATTATGCCCGCGTGATTTCCCCGAATGGCGGCATCACGGTGCCGGTGGCGCATATGGCGGCGCTGAATGAAAACACGGTCTGGACCTGGAACGCCATCGGCAAGCGCAAGGGCGCTTGGGCGCTGGACGATGGCGCGACCGAGGCTACGACCGGGTTTTTGCTGAACCATCTGATCTCGGAACTGCTGCCCGACAAAGGCGACGGTGCGCGGCTGTCGAACTCTGATCCGGTGACGGGGCAAGCGGCCTGGTTCGATCTGCGGGTGCGGATTGAGCGGGTGGGACCGAAGGATCATGCGGAACCGGCCTTTGGGTCGATCCCGCGCGTTGTGCCGCAAGGAGGGGACCGCGCATGACTTGCCTTGCGATCAGCACCGAAAAGAAGCTGGGTCTGGCGATAGATCTGGACACCTGCGTCGGCTGTCAGGCTTGTGTGACCGCCTGCAAAGGCTGGAACGATCAGGGCTACGGCGCGCCATTGTCGGACCAAGATCCATATGGCGCAACACCTTCCGGGACTTTCTTAAACCGGGTGCACAGCTATGCCGTGCAACCCGTTGAAGGTGAAGCGCAAATCATCAATTTTCCGCGGTCCTGCCTGCATTGCGAGGATGCGCCCTGCGTGACGGTTTGCCCCACCGGAGCCAGTTACAAACGCACAGAAGATGGCATCGTTTTGGTGAACGAAGACGCCTGCATCGGCTGCGGTCTGTGTGCCTGGGCTTGCCCTTACGGCGCGCGCGAGATGGATGCGGCGGCAGGGGTGATGAAGAAATGCACCCTGTGTGTCGACCGGATCTACAATGAAAATCTGGCTCCGGAAGACCGCGAACCCGCCTGTGTGCGCGGCTGTCCGACCGGCGCGCGGCATTTCGGTGATTTTGCCGATCCGCAAAGCAAGGTCAGCCAGCTTGCGGCGGCGCGGGGGGGCTATGCGCTGATGCCCGATCTGGGGACGAGGCCGGTGAACCGCTATCTGCCGCCACGCCCGAAGGATCGCCCGTCAGAAGCAAGCCTTTTGGCACCGCTGCTGGATATCCAGGCCAAGGGTTTTGCGGGCTGGCTGGACAAAATTCTGGGGAAGATCTGATGCATCCGGCACCTTCGGTGATTGTGTTTTCAGTGTTCTCTGGCTTGGGATTTGGCCTGTTGGCATTCCTTGGTTTTGGTGCTGTACATTCGTACAGTTTTGCGCTGTGGGTGCTTGGCTATGCCTTTGCGATCGTTGGTCTTTTGGCATCAACCTTTCATCTTGGCAATCCACAACGGGCGCTGAAAGCCTTCAGCCAATGGCGCAGCAGCTGGCTCTCGCGGGAGGCTTGGGCTGCGGTGGCAACACTGCTGATCCTTGCCCCTGCGGCGCTGTCGGATGGGTTGCAGCTGGGTTTGCCGCGCGGAATTGGGATCATTGGCGCGTTTTTGGCACTCGCCACAGTGTTCACGACCGCGATGATCTACACCCAGATCAAGGCCGTGCCGCGCTGGCACCATTGGCTGACCCCGGTGATGTTCATGGGCTTTTCCGTTTCCGGCGGCGCGATTTTGGCCGGGCAAGGCGTTGCCGTTCTGCTCTTGCTGGCCTTGGCAGCGGTGTTGCTGGCGATTTGGGCGGTGGGTGACGGGCAGTTTGCAAGGGTTGCGCAGACATTGGGAACGGCCACGGGGTTGGACCGGATCGGAACCGTCACCGTGTTCGAACAGGCGCATACCGCGGGCAATTATCTGCTGCGCGAGATGATTTTCGTGGTGGGGCGCAAGCATGCCCACAAGCTGCGGGTGATCGCGCTGATCTTGGCGGCGGGTCTGCCGTTCTTGCTGCTTTTGGTGTTTTCGGGGCCTTGGGCCACTGCTGTGGCCGGGATCAGCCATCTGATCGGCGCCTTGGTGGCGCGCTGGTTGTTTTTCGCGCAGGCGGAACATGTTGTGGGTCTCTATTACGGCAAACGCTAGGGGAGGGTGATGGACAGGGTTGAGGCGATCATCCGGGGCCTGCCAATCTGGCGCGGCGCAGTGCAGATCAGCCCGCTGGGGGGCGGCATCACCAACGTCAACATGTTGGTGCAGGACGATCTGCGCCGCGCTGTGGTGCGGATCGGCGACGACATTCCGGTGCATCAAATCCTGCGCTTCAACGAAGTGGCGGCCAGTCGGGCGGCCCATGCTGCCGGGATTTCACCTGCGGTTTTGCACCAATCCCCCGGCGTTCTGGTGATTGAGTTCATCGAAGGCCGCACGCTTTCGGCGGTGGATTTGCGGCAAGACCCGGTTCTGGAGCAAGCGCTGGATCTGGTGGCGCGGGCGCACCGCGACATCGCGCAACATCTGCGCGGACCGGTGCTGATGTTTTGGGTGTTTCACGTTTTGCGCGACTACGCGGCCACGTTGCGGCAGGGCGAAAGCCGACATCTGCCGCGCTTGAGCGATTTGCAGCGCGACGCGGCACGGCTTGAGGCGGCGGTGGGACCGATTGATGTCGTCTTTGGCCACAATGATCTGTTGCCTGCCAATTTTCTGTTGGATACCAACAGGATGTGGCTGATTGACTGGGATTATGCGGGCTTCAACTCACCCTTGTTTGATCTGGGCGGACTGGCTGCGAACGCCGGGCTGACGGTGGCGCAAGAGCGGCGGATGCTGGAGACATATTTCGGGCGCTGCGAGGATGGGTTATGGCGGCGCTATCTGGCGATGAAGGCGGCGGCGGCGCTGCGCGAGGCGATGTGGAGCATGGTTTCGGAAATTCATTCTGACCTGGATTTCGACTTTGCGGCCTACACGGCGCAGTCCATGTTAACTTACAGGGCGGCTTTTGACGCCTTTGCACAGACCTGAGGGCATTATGGCAGAGCTACCCAGCACGGCGCGGGCCGTTATCATCGGCGGCGGCATCATCGGCTGTTCCACCGCCTATCACATGGGAAAAATGGGCTGGACCGACACGGTGTTGCTGGAGCGCAAGAAGCTGACCAGCGGCACGACGTTTCATGCGGCTGGCTTGGTTGGTCAGTTGAGAACCTCGGCCAACATCACGCAATTGCTGGGCTATTCGGTCGAGTTGTACAAACGTCTGGAATCGGAAACCGGCCTGCAGACGGGGTGGAAAATGAACGGCGGCTTGCGGCTGGCCTGCAATGCCGAACGCTGGACCGAGGTGAAACGACAGGCCACGACGGCGCACAGTTTCGGGCTGGAAATGCACCTGCTGACGCCGCAAGAAGCGCAGGATCTGTGGCCCTTGATGACGATTGACGATCTGGTGGGGGCGGCGTTCCTGCCGACGGACGGGCAGGCGAACCCGTCTGACATCACGCAATCGCTGGCCAAGGGCGCGCGGATGGCGGGGGTCAGGATTTTTGAAGACACGCCGGTCACGCGGGTGATCGTGGAAGACGGGCGCATCCGCGGGGTGGAAACCCCGTTTGGCACCATCGAATGTGAGAAGGTGATCTGCTGCGCCGGGCAATGGACGCGGGCGCTGGCGGCGGGGGTCGGGGTGAATGTGCCGCTGGTTTCGGTGGAGCATCAGTATATGATTACCGAACGGATTGAAGGGGTTACGCCCAATCTTCCAACCATGCGCGACCCCGATCGGCTGACCTACTGGAAAGAAGACGTGGGCGGTCTGGTCTGGGGCGGGTACGAGCCGAACCCGAAGCCCTGGGCCACGGGGGGCATTCCCGAAAATTTCCATTTTGATCTGCTGACCTCGGATTTCGACCATTTTGGGCAGTTCATGGAGAACGCGATTGCGCGGGTGCCAGCCTTGACCCATGCCGGTGTCAAGCAATTGCTGAACGGGCCGGAAAGCTTCACCCCCGACGGGAATTTCATTCTGGGCGAGGCACCAGAGCTGCGGAATTTCTATGTGGGCGCCGGGTTCAACGCCTTTGGCATCGCTTCGGGGGGCGGTGCGGGCATGGCTTTGGCGGAATGGGCGGTGCTGGGGGCGGCCCCTTATGATCTTTGGCCCGTGGACATCCGCCGCTTTGGCCGGGTGCATCAATCCACCGACTGGGTGCGCAGCCGCACGATGGAGGCTTATGGCAAGCATTACACCATCGCCTGGCCGTCCGAGGAAATGCAATCGGCGCGACCCACGCGGCGATCGGCCATGTATGGTCATCTGAAGGCGGCGGGCGCTTGCTTTGGCGAAAAACTGGGATGGGAGCGGCCAAACTGGTTTGCGGATCTGTCAGTTGGCGAAGTGCCAGTGGACCGCTATTCCTATCAACGCCCCGGCTGGTGGGAGCAGGTCCGGCGCGAGCATCTGGCGGCCCGCAACGGGGCAGTGCTGATAGACCAAAGCAGTTTCGCCAAGTTTGTGCTCATGGGGCCTGATGCGGCCAAGGCCTTGAATTATATTGCGGCGGGGAATGTGGATCGGGCCGTGGGGGCGTTGACCTATACCCAGTTGCTGAATGTGCGGGGCGGGATTGAGGCAGATGTGACGGTCGTGCGCACCGCTTGGGACGCCTATTACATCGTCACCGGAACCGGGTTCGCCACCCATGATTTTGATTGGATCAACCGCAATCTGACGGGAAATTGTCAGTTGGTTGATGTGACGTCGGGGTCGGCGGTTCTTTCCTTGATGGGGCCAAAGGCGCGCGCCATTCTGGCGCGGGTTTGCAAGGATGATCTGTCAAACGCCGGTTTCCCCTTTGGCACCGCGCGGCAGATTTCGGTGGCGGGCTGTCCGGTTCTGGCGCTGCGGGTGACCTATGTCGGCGAGTTGGGTTGGGAGCTGCACATGCCCACCGACGTTGCGGTCACGGTATATGAGGCCCTGATGGCGGGCGGCGGTGTGGTGAACGCAGGCTACCGCGCGATAGAAACCCTGCGGCTGGAAAAGGGCTACCGGGCCTGGGGCGCCGATATCGGGCCAGATCACACGCCGGTCGAGGCGGGGCTGGACTGGGCCTGCAAGATGAAATCGGGTGTGGATTTCATCGGTCGCGCGGCGGTGGCGGCGCAATTGGCAGGCGGGGTCAACAAGCGGCTGGCGACCTTCACGGTTGACGATCCTGCAGTGATTTTGCTGGGCCGCGAGACGATTTACCGAGATGGCGCGCGTGTGGGCTGGCTGTCGTCGGGCGGCTTTGGCCACAGCATCGACAAGCCGATCGGCTATGGCTATGTGCGTCATCCGGGTGTCGATGCCGCCTTTATGACTTCCGGGCAGTATGAATTGGAGGTGGCGTCGAAACGGGTGCCGGCACGGCTGCATCTGGGCGCGCTTTACGATCCGACAAACGCGCGGGTGAAGGCTTGAAGCCGCAAGATCTTCGTCGGCACCGGGGGTTTCACACCCCCGCGCTTCGCTTCCCCCGTGGGATATTTAGAGACAGATGAAACGCAAATTTTAGATAAATTTTAGGGGCTTAGTAGCGCGCGTCCTCCTGCCCGCAAAACGGGTCGTGCGGCGAATGGGTGTTCCATGGATTGCGGCCCATCAGGCAGTGCAGCACCGCTTTTTGCATGCTGGGCATGGTGGCGAAGGCGTTGATATAGGTCGGCACGCGCGGTGCGTCGTAAAGGTAATAGGGGTAGCCGAACGAAATCATTGCGGTTGGGATGTTATGCCAATGCCGGGCCATGGCGGTGTGGAAATGCCCGGTGATCTTGGCCCAATCAAGGAAAATGCGGCCGCGGGTCAGCAGGGTTTCTTCGCCAAAAAGGTAGATCATCGCTTCGTGCTGGCTGGGGTCCAGATGGTCGCCGGGGGAGAACAGGGTGACGTCAAACCCTTCGGTGCGCAACAGGTCGGGCAGATCGAACGGCGTGGGTTCGGGGTGAATGGGCGAGACGATGCCACCCGACACGATCAGCAGGCGCTTGGTCTTTTCGGGCGACAGCGGCAACAGGCGCTGGACATCCTTCACCAAAGTCGGCGCGCGGTTTGTGATGGCTTGGGCTGCATCGCGATCGATTGGGCGGCCCAGCTGCGCGCGCTGGCTGGCGGCCGGGATGAAGGCGGTTTTGTGCAGGCCCAGCGCCGCCTTCAGCCCCAGAATGCGGATCAGCGCCGCCTGCAGGCGCGCGGCCGAGATGCGGCCATCGGCAATGGCGGCTTTGATCAGTGCCAGATCGGCCTCGGGACTGATGGAGAACAGGATCAGATTGCAGCCGTTTTCAATGAGTTCCGGCAGCATGTGCGCGCGCGGTGCCCATGCCCCAAAGCCTGCCATCAGCGTCGCATCCGACACGATCAACCCGTTGAAACCCAGCTTGTCGCGCAAAAGGTCTTGGTTCAGAATGCGGCTGACCGAGGCCGGGCGGAACGCCTCGACGCCCGCGTCAGGATTCAGTGCGCGCACGAAGGCCGGAAAGGCGATGTGCGCCGACATCACCGACAGCACGCCCGCCTCAATCGCGGCCCGGTACAGCGCGCCGTGGCTGGCCTCCCACTCTGGCAGGGTCAGCGGGTTGATCGTGGTTAGAAGGTGCTGATCGCGGTCGTCATGGCCTTCGCCGGGCCAGTGTTTGACGGTGGCGGCGATGCCACTGGCCTGAAACACCTCTAACTGCGCCAACGCGTGACGGGCAATGGTCTGGGGATCGCTGCCAAAGCCACGCGTCGCCACGATCGGGCTGCGGAAGGCCGCGTTGATGTCCAGCACCGGGGTGAAGGACCAGTTGATGCCCATCACCCGCGCCTCAGAGGCCATGATGCGCGCAATGTCACGGCTGGCGGCGGTGTCGTTGACAGCGGCCAATGCCAGCGGATTGGGCACTTCGGTGCCAAACGGCAGACTCATCCGCGAGCCTTCCAGATCGGCGCTGATCAGCAGGGGCAGGGGGCTGGCCGCGCGCAATCTGTCAATGAAGTCAATCTCGTACGCAAGGTCTGGCGTGTAAAACCGGGTGATCCCCGCCGGTTGCAGCCGCGCCAGCCGGTCGAGTTCGGCAGGATCTTTGCCCATCGAGGACTGCACAAACAGCTGCCCCGCTCTGGCATCCGGTGACAGCCCCGCCAGCGTGGTTTCAACCCATGCAATGCCCGCATCATCCAGATGAAACGGCGCGAGACGCAGCATATCCGTGGTGGTCATGGCATGGCCCTTCAATGCGGCAAAGCCCTTTTGGCTGCGCCTGTGGCAAAGGCTAGCGGCAGATCGGGCGGGGGGCAATCACAGCCGGTCGATTTGGCAGGATCGGTGCCAATCCGGTCGGACGTGCCTGGCCTGACCCGTAGGGCCTGTGTCGCGGGGTTTGGCCATTTTGCACTCGCGGGCGCGGCGCGGCGGGGTCACCCGATTTGGTCGCGTTACTTGCCAGAATACTCACGATACCAGGCGACAAACTTGGCAATGCCATCCCGGAAATCGGTTTGCGGACGGTAACCGGTCAGGGATTTCAGCAATTCCGCGTTCGCCCAGGTGGCGGGCACGTCACCCATCTGCATGTCCATGTAATTGCGTATGGCCTTCTGGCCCAGACAATCCTCGATGGCATCGACAAAATCCAGCAGCCGCACTTTGTCGGAATTGCCAATGTTGACAACGCGGTAGGGGGCCACCGGCGACAGGCTGTCGCCTTGTGGCACCACGCCATCCAGCGGGCGTACAGGTGCTGCATCAATCAGCAGCCGGATCGCGCGGACCAGATCCTCGACATAGGTGAAGTCGCGGTACATCTCGCCGTGGTTGTAGATGTCAATCGGGCGGCCATCGAGGATGGCATCGACGAATTTGTAAAGCGCCAGATCCGGGCGGCCCCACGGGCCATAGACCGTGAAGAAACGGAACATGGTGATCGGCAGATCGTAAAGATGGGCGTAGGCGTGCCCCATGCTTTCATTGGCCTTTTTGGTCGCGGCATAGATGGTCAACTGCAGGTCGGCCTTTTCCGTCTCGATGAACGGCATTTCGGTGTTGGCACCGTAAACCGATGAGGTCGAGGCCATCATCAGGTGTTGCACCTTCAGCCGCCGGGCGGCATCCATCACGTTGAAAGTGCCGATGACATTGCTGTCCAGATAGGCGCGCGGTTGTTCAAGGCTATAGCGCACGCCCGCCTGCGCCGCGAGATGCACGATCACATCGGGGGCAAAGGCGTCGCAGGTGCTGTCCACCAGCGCCTGATCCTCCAGCATGCCTTCGGTCATCGAAAACTGCGGGTCTTGCAGCAGCATCTGGTGGCGGCGCTGTTTGAGCCGGACATCGTAATAGTCGGTTATGCCGTCATAGCCATGCACAACAAAACCTTCGGCCAGCAGAAGTTTGGTCAGATGAAAGCCGATGAAACCGGCGCTGCCTGTGACTAAGATGCGTTTCATAAAGGATGTTCCCGACTGAATACCGAAGCGGTGTGTGTCAAGGCCCGGCAACTTCCGGGCCGGGCCGCGCGCGGTCTGCCCCATTGCGGCCAATCCGGCGATCCAAGGTTTGTGCGTGTCTGCGGCTGGCGACGCAGGGCTGTGCCTTGGCCGCCGGGGCGTCGGGCGATGGTGCTGGCTGGGCCAAAGAGGTTACAAAGCATCAACATGGTTCACTGTGGGCGGTAGCATGTTGCCGCTGTTGCGAAAAGGCCTGTCGCGGGACCGGCTTCGGCCCGCGCGCCATTGGCCATCGGGTGATGTGCTGCCCGGTGACAGGCGCGGCCCGCTCGATTTGGACGGTGGCAGGCCTTGCGTGTGGCGCTTGCCCCGGCTTCTATAGGCGGCGGGCTTTCGGCGGCCGCGTGCTGGTCTGGCCACTGGCGTCGCGTCGGGCGGGCGGAGCTGCAAGCATTTGTGAAAGGCACCCAATGACCGCGATTGTGTTCGATCTGGACGGCACCTTGATCGACAGCGTGCCGGATATTCACGCCGCCGTTGCGCGCCTGCTGGCGGAGGAGGGCAGGGCGGCACTGACCCTGCCACAGGTCAAAAGCTTTGTCGGCAATGGCGTGTCGGTGCTGATTGCCCGGGTGTTGGCGGCCGTGGGGGAACCTGAAGACCCCGCGCGCCACACGGCATGGCTGGCGCGGTTCATGCAGCAGTATCACGCGGCGTCCTCCGATCTGACCACGGTTTACCCCGGTGTGCGCCCGGCACTTTCGGCCTTGCAGGCGGCGGGGCATCCGATGGGGCTTTGCACCAACAAACCCGAAGCGCTGGCGCGCGACATCCTGCGCGCCTTTGGGTTGGACGGGTATTTTCAGGTGGTGATCGGCGGTGACAGCCTGCCGCAACGCAAACCGGATCCGGAACCGTTGCGGGTTGCGCTGCGGGCCTTGGGGGTCAGTCGGGCGGGGTCCGGTGGCGCGCATTTTGTCGGTGACAGTGAAGTGGACGCAGAGACAGCCGAGGCCGCCGCGGTGCCGTTGCTGCTGTATACCGAAGGCTACCGCCGGTCGCCGGTTTCCACCCTGCCGCATCTGGTGGCGTTTGATGATTTTGCGGCACTGCCGGGGATTGTGGCTCTACTGGCCGCAGCGGGTGAATTGCCATAGCCTGCACGAATTTTCTGCGAAAATTCAGAGGGCTGTCTGCCCCCTCAGCCCTTTGGGCTGTTTCCCGAGGATATTTGGACCAATGTGTATGTGGCGCGGGGCCAAAGGGGCTGTGCAGCTTTTGCGGCGCGCCTGTGGAAAGGGGATGAAGGTGCCGCAAGTTCGGGTTATAAGCGGGCAAAACCGGCAGGGCGCGACGCGTAAAGCCCTGCGACCGGCCGGGGACGGCGATGGAATGAGTGGAGGCGCAGTTGATCCGTAACTTCGTGGCAGGCGGGCTTTGGGGCGCTGTGGTGGCGGCGGTTGGTTTGGGGGTGATCTCGCAAGTCACACCGATGCCGGGGGCAAAGCGCGCAGAACCTGCGGTGTCGGCGGCAGTGCAAAGCGAACCCGCGCCGGGTGACCCTGTGGCACAGCCAGCGGATGCCGGGGCCGAAGCCGTCGCTGAAATTCTGCTGCCAAAGCCGGATCAAACAGCGGCGGTGGTGCCCGATCCGGTACAGCCGGACGCGGCGATTGCAGAGGCGTCGCCGCCCGCGCAGGCGCCCGATGCGGGGCCCAAGCCACAGGTGCCGCCGCTTGCCTTGACTGCCGCGCCGGATGTGGCAGAGGTTCTTGCGGCGGGTGAGGTGGCAGGCGCAGATGCGGCTCCGCTGGCCAATGCGCCCGGCGGGTTGCCGGATGCCAGTGCGGCCGAAACCACCCCGGCCAGTGCCGAGTTGCCACCACCACCGCGACCCAAGCCCTCGGAAGAACCATTGCTGGACGCCGCTCCGCCACCCGTCGAAGATCCCGCACCGGCCTTGATCGTGCCAGAGCAGGACGTGCCTTTGCCTCAGGTGCCAGAGACGCCAACGCCGGTCTTGCCAGAGACGGAAACGCCGGTCTTGCCAGCAGTGGTGGAGCCGGTGGTGCCCGCAGCCGATGTCGAGACTGAGGCTGTGACCGGTCCGGCCACCCTGGCCCCGACCGCGCCCTTGAACAGCGAAATTGCGGGGGTGACCACGGGGCGGTTGCCGCGCATTGGCGATGTGGCGATTGCCGCACCCGCCGATGGCGCAGCGCCCGTTGACGCGGATATGCCGCCCATTCAGCGCTTTGCCCGACCGTTCCAGAATGACAGCGGCAATCCGCTGTTTGCGGTGGTGTTGCGCGACACCGGGGCTGCGGATGTTGACCGGGCCAAGCTGGCGGCTTTGCCGTTTCCGATCAGCTTTGTCATTGATCCGCTTGCCGAAAATGCTGCCGAAGCCGCCACGATTTACCGGGCAGCGGGGCAGGAAGTGGTGATGCTGGCCAGCGGCATTCCAGCCGGTGCGCAGGCCAGCGATCTGGAACAGACCTTTCAGGCCCACAGCGGCACCTTGCCCGATGCGGTGGCGGTGATGGATCTGGAGGCGGGCGGATTTCAGGACGACCGGCCCTTGGCGACCTTGGTGGTGCCGTTGATCCAGTCGCAGGGGCGCGGCCTGATCACCTTTGACCGCGGCTTGAACGCCGCGGATCAGGTGGCGCGGCGCGAGGATGTGCCGTCGGCGACGATCTTTCGGCAACTGGATGCCGAAGGTGAGGACGCTCCGCTGATCCGGCGCTATCTGGACCGGGCCGCGTTCAAGGCGGCGCAAGAAGGTCGGGTGATGGTTCTGGGCGAAACCCGGCCTGAAACCATTGTGGCGTTGATGGAATGGACGGTGGAGGGGCGGGCGTCGTCGGTGACGCTTGCGCCGGTCACCGCCGTGATGGCAGCGCGGTAGCGGCCTGCAGAATCAGCATTAATGCGTTGATTTTACACGGAGAACCGGCGTCAGTTTGGTGTCGGTTGTCCGTCCTTTATGCGTCAGGTATCCGTCCCGACGCAGCGCGCGTTGGTCGCATGGTTCACGCAACGCGCGCAGATGCAGGACAGGCTTAACCCCGTCTCAGGCATTGCCTTTGCGGGCGAACATGCCGGCGTCTTCGGCCGCACGGCGCAGGGCGAAGGATTTGTTGACGGTTTCCTGATATTCCGCCTCGGGGTCGCTGTCATAGACCACGCCGCCGCCCGCCTGAATGTAAAGGGTTTCATCCTTCAGCACCGCCGTGCGCAGGGCGATGCAGAAATCCATCTCGCCGTTGCCCGCGAAATAGCCGACGCCGCCGCCATAGACGCCGCGCTTTTCGGGCTCCAGCTCATCTATGATTTCCATCGCGCGGACTTTGGGCGCGCCCGACACCGTGCCCGCGGGCAGGCCCGCCAGCAGCGCCGACAGCGCGTCCTGCCCGTCGGCGATCTGCCCGACGACGTTGGAAACGATGTGCATGACGTGGCTGTAGCGTTCGATGATGAACTGTTCGGTGGGCTTCACCGTGCCGATTTTCGCCACCCGGCCCACATCGTTGCGGCCCAGATCCAGCAGCATCAGATGTTCGGCCAACTCTTTCTTGTCCGACAACAGGTCAAGCTCCAGTGCCTTGTCCTGCTCGGGT
The DNA here is from genome assembly GCA_031428215.1 of Paracoccaceae bacterium. Taxonomy (GTDB): domain Bacteria; phylum Pseudomonadota; class Alphaproteobacteria; order Rhodobacterales; family Rhodobacteraceae; genus Cypionkella. The sequence continues at coordinate 105,853 of JANPOY010000070.1, read as the reverse complement.
GTGGCACCGCGTTTGCGGGTGCCGGCGATCGGGCGCACGGTGACTTCGCCGTCGCGCAGGCGGACAAGGATTTCGGGCGATGCGCCGATGACCTGAAAGCCGCCGAAGTTGAAGAAGAACATGAAGGGCGACGGGTTGGTGCGGCGCAAGCTGCGGTAAAGTGCAAAGGGCGGCAGTTCAAAACGTTGCGCCCAGCGTTGGGACGGGACGACCTGGAAAATGTCACCGGCGCGGATGTAATCCTTGGCGCGTTCCACAGCGGCCTTGTAGCCGTCATGGGTGAAGTTTGACACCGGTTCGCCCACGGCGGTGCTTTCGCCAAAATCACGGCCCGTGGCGGGCGCGCGGTCGAGATCACGCAGGGCGTCCATCACCCGCTCGGCCGCCTGGGCATAGGCGGCGCGGGCGGACAGGCCTGAGGCGGCCCAGGCGGGCGCGACCACGGTGACCTCGCCCTTCACACCGTCCAGCACCGCCACCACCGAGGGGCGCATCAGCACGGCGTCGGGCAGGCCCAGGGGATCGGGGTTGATGTTGGGCAGATGTTCCACCAGCCGGATCATGTCATAGCCCAGATAGCCAAACAGACCGCTGGCAATCGGCGGCAGGCCTTCGGGCAGATCGACGCGCGATTCGGCGATCAGCGCCCGCATGGTGTCCAAAGGCGGCCCGGTCAACGGTTCAAACGCCGCCGGGTCAAAGCGGGCCTGACGGTTGATCGCGGCGGTGGTGCCGTGGCATTGCCAGATCAGATCGGGTTTCATGCCGACCACCGAGTAGCGTCCGCGCACCTCGCCGCCGGTCACGGATTCCAGCATGAAAGTGTCGGTCCGGGCCTCGGCCAGTTTCAGCATCAGGCTGACCGGTGTGTCCAGATCGGCGGCAAGGCGGGCATAGACCAGCTGGTTTTCGCCCCGCGCCCAGCCTTTTTCGAACGCCTCGAATGACGGCAGCAATTTCATCGCAAACCCTGCCTGTCAGTTGCCAAGTTGGCTGTGAACCGCGTTGATCGCGTTCTGGTCCAGCGTGATCCCGGCCTCGGCGGTCAGGGCGTTGGTGAACAGGGTGAAGGCATCGGCGGCAATCGCCTGCCCGGCCTGCACGGTGATCGCATCGCGCAAGGCGACGGCATCCGCGCTTGCGTCGGTCGCGGGGGCGATGCTGTCCAGCACGATGATACCGGTAAAGCCGGGGCTTTCGATCACCCGCACATCGCCCAGGGCCATAGCGAACACGGCCTCCATCACCGCAGCCGGTGCGTCTGCGACAAAACCCTGCCGGTCGGTCGCGGCGGTGCGCTCCACGATGCCGTAAGCCGCCAGCGAGGCACCGCCTTCAACGGCGGCCTTCACGGTGATCGCCTGCGCGCCCAAGGCGCGCGTCAACGCATCGGCGCGCCAAGCGGCAGCGACCTTGTCTTTGACATCGGCAAAGGGCTGCGGTGTGGGGGGAAGGGTGGCGTCAAGGCGCATCGACACCAGACCGCCATCTTCCAGCATGACGGCTTCGGCAAAGTCACCTTCGGCCAATGCCTTGGCGGCAGTGCGGAAGGCGGTGTATCCGGCGATGGCATCATTGTCGGTGGCCGCTTCGACATAGTCGATGGTGGCCAGTGTCATGCCCTGTTCTTTGGCAAGATCTTCCAGCGAAGCACCGCCCGCCAGCAGATCATCAATGGCTTCGACCTTGTCGGCGATGGCGCGGCGGGCGCTGTCTTGTTGCGCTTCGGCGGCCAGCGCGGTGCGGGCCTGCTCGAAGGTGGTTTCCTGCGCGGCCAGAACCGCGTTCATGCGAAACAGCGCAGGCCCCAGATCAGAGGCCAGCGGCCCCACAATCCCAGGCTCGGTCAAGGCAAACACGGCGTCACCCGCGGCCCCCAGTTCGGCCTTGGACACATCGCCCATGTCGATGTCGTTCAGGGTCAGTTTGCGGTCGGCCACCAGCGTTTCAAAGCTGGCCCCGGCGTCAAGTTTGGCCTTGGCGGCGGCGGCTTCGGCTTCGGTGCCATAGACCAGACGTTCGACCAGACGCTTTTCCGGGATCACGAATTCGGCGATGCGGGTCTGATAAAGGTCGGCCAGCATTTTGTCATCCACCGGCATGTCTTTGGCCAGCGCGTCCGGCAGCAGGGCGGCATAGGTGATGCGCTTGGCTTCGGGGCGGGTGAAGGTGGCGATGTTGGCGTCATAAAAGGCCTGCAGATCGGCCTCGGTCGGTTCCGTCAGGGGCGTGGGCAGATCGGCCTCGGTCAGGCGCAGCAGGGCAAAGCCGCGCCGCTCTCCGGCGTAGGCCACCAGAGTATCGGTCAGGGCGGCGGGGGCGGTGAAGCCACCGACAACCGCGCCCTGCATCAGCGAGCGTGCGATATCGCTGCGCAGACCGGCTTCGAAGGCCGATTCCGTCATGCCGTTTTGGTCCAGCGCAAAGCGGTAGGTTTCGCGGTCAAAGGCTCCGGTGGTGCCTTGGAACTGCGTCATGGTCGAAAGCTGGCTGGCCACCACGGCATCGCCCGCCGACACCCCGACCCGCACGGCCTCGTTGTCCAGCGCGGTGCGGGTGATCACCGATTGCAGCACCTGCTTGTCCAGACCCAAAGCCTGTGCCTGAGCGAGGGTCAGCGGCTGGCCCACCTGAGCCGAGAAGGCGTTGATTTCCTGGCGCAGAGCGCGGGCGTAGTCGTTCACCTCAATGTCGCGATCACCGACGCGGCCGATGCTGGTGATGCTGCCACCAAAATCGGACACGCCAAATCCCAGCAGGCTGCCGATGATCATGGCCATCAGCACCCAGGCCATGACCGAGGCGCCACGGCGTTTTTTGATCGGCGCGTCGTCGTTTGTGTGCGGTGCTTTGGCCATGGGTCTGCCTGTCCTGAAGGTTTGCCCGCCTGTTTAGGCGGTTGCCGGCGGGGGGGCAAGGGCGCGGCGCAGGCTCAGGCCCGGAACGCCGTCAAACGCCGGAACATTTCGGCGATGCCGCTGCTGTCGGCATTGGCAAAGGCGATGCGGATCTGGCGCGCCCCGTCGGGACTGCCTGCGGGCTGAAACATGGTGCCGGGCAGCATCAGCAGGCTGGCCTCGGCCACAAGGCGTTTGCACAGCGCGTCAGATGCGAGCGCAAACGGGTGTTCGACATAGGCGAAATAGGCGCCACAGCCGAGCAGTTTCCAGTCGGGCAGGGCGTGAAAGCCGCCCACCATGGCGGCGCGGCGGGACAGGATCTCGGCCCGTTCGCCCGCCACCCATTGCGACAGGTTCTGCATCCCCCAAAGTGCTGCGATCTGGCCCAGCTGGCCGGGGCAGATGGCGACGGTGTCGAGGAATTTCTCGACCTCGGCCAGACGGGCGGCGGAGGCAACGATCGCCCCCACACGGTGCCCGGTCAGGCGGTAGGTTTTGGAAAAACTGTACAGGTGGATGAAAGTGTCGGCCCAATCGGGATCGGTGAACAGATCATGCGCGCGCACCGAACGGCTGTCAAAATCGCGGTAAGTCTCATCGACGATCAGGGCCAGACCACGGGCCCGCGCCAGATCGCGGAAGGCGGCCAGCGTTTGCGCCGGGTATTCCGCGCCGCCGGGGTTGTTGGGCGACACCAGCACGATCGCGCGGGTGCGGTCGGTGATCAGCGCGCTTGCGGCTTCGGCATCGGGGATCAGGCCTGCGCCTGCGGGCAGGGGAACGGTGTTGACGCCTTGCATGTCCAGCCACATTTTGTGGTTGAAGTACCATGGCGTCGGCAAGATCACCTCATCCCCGGCACCGGCAAGCGTGGACATCACGGCGCAGAAGGCCTGGTTGCAGCCTTGGGTGATGGCCACCTGATCGTCACGGATGCCGCCGCCATAGGCCTGCGACCACTGCGCCGCGATTTCCGCGCGCAGGGCGGGCAGGCCCAGAACCGAGCCGTAAAGATGCGCCTCGGGCTGGTTGAGCGCGGCCTCGGCAATCGCCTGACGCAGGCCCAAGGGCGGGATGTCCACGGGCGCGGCCTGGCTTACGTTGATCAGCGGGCGTTCGGGCGGGAAGACCACCCCGTTCAACCAGCGCCGCGCCTCCATCACCGGGGGGGCAAAGGTGGCGGCCATGGCGGGGTTGAGCGGGTGGGTCATCGGGGCGTCTCCATCGGGGCCGTTCAACAGGCCGGTCGGCCTTCCTCACGGCAAGGTGCCGGATCAGGTGGCGTGCAGAATGCCCGGTCAGGGCTTGAGGACCGCCCGTCAGTCCTGACCGCGAAACGGCTGCACATATTGCAGGGCCATATCCCAGGGGAAGAAAATCCAGGTGTCCTGACTGACCTCGGTGATATAGCTGTCGACCATCGGCTTGCCTGACGGCTTGGCATAGACGGTGGCGAAATGGGCGTTGGGGTAAAGCTTGCGCACCACTTCCAGGGTTTTGCCCGAATCGACCAGATCATCCACGATCAGAATGCCGGTGCCGTCGCCCATCAGCTCCGCCTGCGGTGACTTGATCACTTGCGTTTCGCCCTGCGACTGGTGGTTGTAGCTTTTGATGCTGATGGTGTCGACCATGCGGATGTCCAACTCGCGCGCCACGATCATCGCGGGCACCAGACCGCCGCGGGTGATGCCCACCACCGCGCGCCAGACGCCGTCGCCCGGCCCCTTGCCATCGAGCCGCCACGCCAGCGCGCGGCTGTCGCGGTGCATCTGGTCCCAGCTGACGTGAAAGCCTTTTTCATGCGGCAGACGGTCATTCATGGCGTGGCTCCTGTGGCTGGCGTTGGAGCGGGGGCCAGCCCCCACACCCCTGGGATATTGAAGGACAGATGAAACGTCAGGTGGCGGCGATCTTGACCCCGAGCAAGGCCAGTATCCCGCCGAAGCTGCGGTCTATCACGGTCTTGGCCCCGATATAGGCCCGGCGCGTGGTCTGAAACGAAAAGATCCGCGCCACGATGGTGTTCCAGGTCGTCTCGGCGATGAACAGATAGGCCAGCAGCGCGGTCATCACCCAGATCGGGGTGCCGGGCGGGATGGTGCCAATGAAAACGGCCGACAAAAGCACCGCCGGTTTGGGATTGGACAATTGCGTGACCACCCCCAGCCACAGGGCTGAAAGGGCCGAGCGTGGCGGTTGTCCCGTCAGATCGGCCAAAGGCTCGGGCGCGTGACGCCACATGCCCCAAGCCATCCACACCAGATACAGGCCCCCGGCAATCTTGAACACCCACAGCAGCCTGGGCGCGATCTGAAACAGCAGTGCCAGACCCGACATCGCCAGAAGCGCCCAGAACACCGCCCCCAGACCAATGCCCATGGCCAGAAAGAAGCCGGTGCGCAGGCCCTCAGTGACGCCAGTGCGCGCCGACATCAGCACCGCCGGTCCGGGGCTGATCGCCCCAAGCGTCAACAGGGTTGCAACTGTGATGAAGGCGGCAAGGGTCATGCTTCGCCCTTTTGTGCCTTGGCCGTCACCACGTCGATATCAGGCGCATCGACCGCCTTCATCCCCACCACATGATAGCCCGCATCGACATGCAGGTTTTCGCCCGTGGTGCCCGATCCCAGATCAGACAGCAGGTACAAAGCGGCCTTGCCGACCTCTTCCTGCGTCACGTTGCGGCGCAGCGGCGAGTTCAATTCGTTCCAGCGCATGATATAGCGGAAATCGCCAATGCCCGATGCCGCCAGCGTCTTGATCGGGCCTGCCGAGATGGCGTTGACGCGGATGCCGTCCTTGCCCAGATCTTCGGCCATGTATTTCACCGAAGCCTCAAGCCCGGCCTTGGCGATGCCCATGACGTTGTAATGCGGCATCACCTTTTCGGCGCCGTAATAGGTCAGGGTCATAAGGCTGCCACCGGGGTTCATGATGGCGGCGGCACGGCGGCAGACGGCGGTGAAGGAATAGACCGAAATATCCATCGTCATCAGGAAATTGGCGCGGCTGGTGTCGACATAGCGGCCGCGCAATTCGGCCTTGTCGGAAAAGCCGATGGCATGCACCAGAAAGTCGATCTTGCCCCACAGCTGTTCCAGATGCGCAAAGAGCGCGTCCATCGACGCCTCATCCGCCACGTCGCATTCGAAGAATGTGTCCATGCCGATCGAGGCGGCCAGCGGTTCGACCCGCTTTTTCAGCGCCTCGCCCTGATATGAGAAGGCAATCTCCGCGCCTTGGGCGGCGACGGCCTGTGCGATCCCCCAAGCGATGGATTTGTCGTTGGCCAGCCCCATGATGAGACCGCGTTTTCCTGCCATTAGTCCGGTTGACATTCGGATTTCCCCGCCCACCCTTGAATATGTCAAAGCTGTGTAGGCGAAGTGTCGCTGCGCATCAAGGGCAGGGCTGCGGTGTACGCAGGGCGAAGGGATGGTTCGGATGGACAGAAGCGGTATCTTTGCGGGCGATGACCCGTTCAATCTGGCACAGCAGTGGCTGCGGGAGGCCGAAACGGCAGAACCGAATGATCCCAATGCGATTGCCCTGTCGACCGTCGATGCCGATGGGATGCCCAATGCGCGGATGGTGTTGCTGAAAGACATCGAGCAGGACGCATTTGTGTTTTACACCAACTACGGGTCGGTCAAGGCGCAGGAATTGGACGCTGCGGGTAGGCGGCATTCGTGCTGCACTGGAAGTCCTTGCGCCGTCAGATCCGCGTTCGCGGTTTGGTTGTGCGCGAGGAGGGCGCTCCGGCCGATGCCTATTATGCCAGCCGCAGCCTGAAATCGCGGCTGGGGGCCTGGGCCAGCCAACAATCACAGCCGCTTTCGTCGCGAGGCTCACTGATGGCCGAGGTGGCGAAAGTCACCGCAATCCACGGCCCAAACCCCAAGCGTCCGCCGTTCTGGGGGGGGTACCGCATTGTTCCTTTGGAGATGGAGTTCTGGGCCGATGGCGCATTCCGGTTGCACGATCGTTTTCGCTGGACTCGCGCAAAGGTAGAAAATCCGTGGAAAATCATCAGACTAAACCCCTAGATTTCACGCTTCGCGAACAGTGAAGTGCGAAAAAATGCAATAAATACACTTGCAACGGACGCGGGAATGCCGTCATGACTTGGGCCAGGGGCTCTATCTGGGGAAACGGTCCTACCAATGACTGATGAAGATATGGACGTGCAGATCCTGCATGGCCGCGTAAAGTGGTTCGATCCGACCAAAGGGTTCGGCTTCATAGTGGCGGAAGGTTCTTCCGCCGATATTCTTTTGCACGCCAACGTGCTGAGGAACTATGGCCAAAGCTCGGTTGCGGATGGGGCCGGGATCACCGTAAAGGTGCAGCAAACGCCGCGTGGCGTGCAAGCGGTTGAGGTCGTCAAGATCGAACCGCCGCCCGGGGGCGTTTTCCCTTTGGGCGAGGAAACCACGCTGGCCACGCCAGAAGAAATGGCGGCGCTGCCCTTGGAACCCGCGCGGGTGAAATGGTTTGACAAGGGCAAGGGCTTTGGCTTTGCCAACGTGTTTGGCCGCGATGAAGACGTCTTCGTGCATGTCGAGGTGCTGCGGCACTCTGGCTTTGCCGATCTTCAGGCCGGTGAGGCGGTGTGCCTGCGCATTGTCGAAGGCAAACGTGGGCGAATGGCGGTGCAGGTGTTGTCATGGGAAGCCTCGGTTCGGGTCTGATAGCGGCGCTTTTGGGTCTGCTTTCGCTGGGGGCCGCCCAGGCCGCTTGTGTGGATACCGCGGTGGAGCTGCGCGGGCCGTCTGGCACGCAGCGCTTCTCCATCGAAGTCGCCGATGACGCTGCCGAACAATCGCAGGGACTGATGTTTCGCGAAAAGATGGCCACATCGGCCGGCATGCTGTTTGCGTTTCCACAGCCCAAGCGCGCGCAGTTCTGGATGAAGAACACGCTGATTCCATTGGATATGATTTTTGCTGACGCCACCGGATTGGTGACGCGGGTGCATGCCAATGCGGTGCCGCATGACGAAACTGCGATTGATGGCGGCGAGGGCGTGGCCTTTGTGCTGGAAATCAACGGCGGTCTGGCCGCGCGGATGGGGATTGCCGAAGGCAGCCAGATGCGCCACCCGCTTATTGCACAAAGCACTGCGATTTGGCCCTGTTCGGGCGAGTAACGGCTTTTCATCGCGCGCAAAGCAGCGTAAGACCCACTCAGTCGGGGCGTAGCGCAGTCTGGTAGCGCATCTGGTTTGGGACCAGAGGGCCGGGGGTTCAAATCCTCTCGCCCCGACCAATCTTTAAAAAAATGATCCATCGCTGAAATTGCAAAGCGGACCGGTTGGCTTGCGGGTCTGCATGCCCCATATCTGGGGCAACCTGGGAGCAGTCCATGCAATTTGACAACAGCTATGTGCGCGATTTGCCTGGCAGCTATTTGCGGCTGGCCCCTGACGTGGCCCCGGCACCGGAACTGGTGGCGCTCAATCTGACATTGGCGCGGGACCTGGGTTTGGGCGACTTGCCCCATGCTGCGGCGTGGTTTTCCGGGGCGGAGGTGCCGCCGGGGGCCGATCCGGTGGCTTTGGCCTATGCCGGGCATCAGTTTGGCGGGTTCTCGCCGCAACTGGGCGACGGTCGGGCGCATTTGCTGGGCGAGTTTCTCGATCCCGCGGGCCAGCGCTTTGATCTGCAGCTGAAAGGGTCCGGGCGCACGCCGTTTTCGCGCGGCGGAGACGGCAAGGCGACGCTGGGGCCAATGCTGCGGGAATATCTGATTTCCGAGGCGATGCATGCCCTTGGTATCCCCACCACACGCTCGCTGGCGGTGGTGGCGACGGGTGAGACCGTCTGGCGCGAGGCGGGCGGATTGCCGGGGGCGGTGCTGGCACGGGTTGCGGCCAGTCATATCCGGGTCGGCACTTTCCAGTTTTTCCATGCCCGCGGTGAGGTCGAAAAGCTGCGCAGCCTGATGAATTACACCATCGCGCGGCATTTCCCGGATCTGGCACCGGCGGATGCCTTGGGCCTGTTCGACGCGGTCACAGCCCGGCAAGCAGGGCTGATTGCGCTGTGGATGGGCGTGGGGTTTGTCCACGGTGTGATGAACACCGACAACATGGCGCTGTCGGGTGAGACCATCGACTATGGCCCCTGCGCCTTTATGGAGGCCTATGCGCCGGGGACGGTGTTTTCGTCCATCGACCGGCAGGGCCGCTATGCCTATGCCAATCAACCGCTGATTCTGGGCTGGAATCTGGCGCGGCTGGCCGAGACCTTGCTGCCGTTTTTCGATGCGGATGAGACCCGCGCCGTGGATCTGGCCAATACCCGGCTTGAGGCGATCGCGGGGATCTACCGGGCGGAGTGGCTGGCGGTGATGCGGCGCAAACTGGCGCTGGACGGGGCGGAGGATGGCGACGGCGCGCTGATCGACGATCTGCTGGCGTTGATGGCGGCGCAGGGTGCGGACTGGACGCAGACCTTTCGGCGGCTGGCGGGTGAGGGTGATCTGCCGGGGTTCGAGGGCTGGCTGCCGCGCTGGCGGGCCCGGCTGCGCGGGGATGCCAAAGCTGCGCTGCGCGCTGCCAACCCTGCGGTCATTCCGCGCAATCATCTGGTAGAAGCAGCGCTGACCGCCGCGACCGCCGGAGATCTGGCGCCGTTTCGGACACTTCTGGCCGCAATCACCGATCCTTTTGCGCCCGAGACGGGGCGTGAAGGCTTTGCCCTGCCCGCGCCACAAGGCTTTGGCGATTATGTGACCTTTTGCGGGACCTGAGCGGGTGGAGTTGACGCAACCGCCCGGCGGGGGCAGGGTGGGTGCATGACTCCGCGCTCTGACATTCACGACCGGTTGGCCACCAGCCTGCGCGATGCGCGCAAGGCGCGGGGGCTGAGCCTGGATGCGGTGGCCAAACTGTCGGGCGTCAGCCGCTCGATGGTCAGCCAGATTGAACGGGCCGAATCCTCACCCACCGTGGCGACGTTGTGGAACCTGACCCAGGCCTTGCAGGTGGATTTCGCCGGACTGTTGGAAGGCCGTGCCGAGGCGGGGATCGAGGTGATCCGCGCGGGCGTGGCTCCGGTGATCGGCGGGCGCGGCGTGGGCGTTTCCATCCGCATTCTGTCGCCAGCCGATGCAGTGGGCGAGCACGAGGTTTACGATCTGCGCTTTGCGGGCGGCGGTGTGCTGAACTCTGAGCCGCACAGTTCCGGTTGCCGCGAACATCTGACGGTGATCGAGGGGCAGCTGCGGGTGCGCTCGGGCGAGGATGAGCAGCTTCTGGGGCCGGGGGACACCGCGCGCTATCCGGCGGACCGCCCGCATGCCATCACCGCCGAGGCGGGTGCGGCACGGGCGTTGCTGATCGTGCAGGACAGTTGAGGCGGCGGTTTGGGGACGATGCGCCCCCGTCCCTTTGGGACTCCCCCGCAGGATATTTGGGCCAGAGTGAAACGAGTTCCGTTTTTGCGGATGAATTTCCGTCATATTGACTTGGGCTGCCAGCTGCTGCAATATCCGTGAAGTTGGAGGAATTTCCGTTATGACAAACAAATCCACCTTTCTGACCCACCTGCGCGAGACGCTTTCGGGCATCGAGGCCGAAGGCCTGATGAAGCGCGAACGGCTGATCACTGGGGCGCAATCGGCGCGGGTGAGCGTCGCAGGGCGCAGTATGCTGAACCTGTGCGCCAACAATTATCTGGGGCTGGCCGATGATCCGCGTCTGATTGCGGCGGCCAAGGCCGCGATGGACAGCCACGGCTATGGCATGGCCTCGGTGCGGTTCATCTGCGGCACGCAGGATCTGCACCGCGCGCTGGAGGTCCGGATCGCGGACTTTCTGGGGATGGAGGATTCTATCCTGTTCGCCGCCTGTTTTGACGCCAATGGCGGGCTGTTCGAGCCGCTGTTGACCGAAGCCGACGCGATCATTTCGGACAGTCTGAACCATGCCTCGATCATTGACGGTGTACGTTTGTGCAAGGCCAAACGCTATCGCTATGCCAACAACGACATGGCCGATCTGGAGGTGCAATTGCTGACAGCGGTGGGCGCGGGTGCGCGGTTCATCATGATCGCAACCGACGGCGTGTTTTCCATGGATGGCAGCCTTGCGAACCTGCCCGCGATCACCGCGTTGGCGGAAAAATACGGCGCGATCAACATGGTGGATGATTGTCACGCGACCGGCTTCATGGGGCCGCAGGGGCGCGGCACGCCCGCCCATGCCGGGGTGTCGGTGGACATTCTGACCGGAACGCTGGGCAAGGCTTTGGGCGGGGCTTTGGGCGGCTATATCGCCGGGCCGCAGCCGGTGATTGACCTTTTGCGGCAACGCGCGCGGCCTTATCTGTTTTCCAATGCGCTGCCGCCTGCGATTGTCGGGGCCGCACTGGCTGCGCTTGACATTGTCGAGGCAGCGGATGAACGGCGCAAGCAGTTGTTTTTCAACGCCGAATACTGGCGCGCGGGGCTGGAGTCCTTGGGCTTTCGTCTGCTGCCCGGCGAACATCCGATTGTGCCGGTTATGCTGGGCGATGCGCCGCTGGCTCAGGCCTTCGCGCGGGCGCTGGATGCGCGAGGGGTGATGGTGTCGGCGTTTTTCTTCCCGGTGGTGCCGCGGGGCGGGGCGCGCATCCGCACCCAGATGAACGCAAGCCTGACGACAGATGATCTGGATTTCGCGCTGGACGCGTTTGCCGCGGCAGCCAAGGAAGTGAGGGCAATCCGATGAAATCGTTGGTAAAAGCGCGGGCCGAGGTGGGCCTGTGGATGCAGGACCGTCCGGTGCCCGACATTGGCCCCGAAGATGTGCTGATCAAGGTGCGCAAGACCGGGATTTGCGGCACCGATATCCATATCTGGAACTGGGATGACTGGGCGGCGCGCACGGTGCCGGTGGGGTTGGTCACCGGGCATGAGTTTGCCGGTGAAATCGTCGCAATGGGCGCGCAGGTGGGGGGGCTGTCGATTGGACAGCGCTGTTCGGGCGAGGGCCATCTGATCGGCAAACAAAGCCGCCAGTCCCGGGCGGGCAAGTTTCACCTCGACCCCGAAACGCGGGGCATCGGCGTTAATGAACCGGGCGCCTTTGCCGAATATCTGCGCCTGCCCGCGTTTAATGTGGTGCCGCTGCCCGATACGATTGATGACGACATTGGCGCCATTCTGGACCCTTTGGGCAATGCCGTTCACACCGCGCTAAGCTTTGATCTGGTCGGAGAGGATGTGCTGATCACCGGGGCGGGGCCGATTGGCATCATGGCGGGGGCGGTGGCGCGGCATGTCGGCGCGCGGCATGTGGTGATCACCGATGTGAACCCTGCACGGCTGGAACTGGCCGCACAGGTGGCGGATGTGGTGCCGGTGAATGTGGGCACGGAAGATCTGCGCGAGGTGATGGCGCGGCTGAAGATCGTGCAAGGCTTTGATGTGGGTATGGAAATGTCGGGCAACCAGCGCGCCCTGGATCAGATGGTTGACGCGCTGGTGATGGGCGGCCGCATTGCCATGCTGGGCATCCCGCCGGGGAAATCACCGGTGGATTGGAGCCGGATCGTCTTCAAGGCCATCACCATCAAGGGCGTCTACGGCCGTGAGATATTCGAAACCTGGTACAAGATGATCGCCATGCTGGAGAACGGCCTCGACGTGCGCCGGGTGATCACCCATCGCTTCAAGGTGGCGGATTTTGAAGCGGGGTTTGAGGTGATGCGGTCGGGTGCATCGGGCAAGGTGGTGCTGGAGTGGTAGGGACGGCGGGGAAAAACCTGGAGGCGGGTATCGGAATCGAACCGATCTACATGGATTTGCAATCCAGCGCATAGCCTGCCTGCCCACCCGCCTCAAGGTGGGCGAGGGATAGGGGAAACCGTGGTGAGGTGCAAGTGGGATTCTGGGCCGACACGGCGCACATCGGCTGTGAACCTGTGGCGCTTGAGCTTTGGTTCCACGGTCGCTATATTTCCGACGGAAACAGTCAATAAAGGACGTGCCATGCAGCTCGTCGGAAGTTTTACCACGCCCAACGGCTCAAAATACCTGCAACAATTGTGCAAGCATTTCGCGCATAAGATCGAGGTCAGTTTTGATGAAGTGACCGGGCGCATTGGCTTCAATCTGGGGGTCGCAGAGGTCAGCGCCGATGCGGTGGCCCTGCATGTGCGCTTTGCCGATGTCGCTGATGACAAACGCGACGATGCCAAAAGGGTGATTGACAAGCATCTGGAAAGGTTCGCTTTTCGCGAAGGCTTTGTCAGCATGGCGTGGCAGGACTGATCTGGTGAAAAACAAAGGCCGCTCAATCGAGCGGCCTTATGCGTTTGGAGCGGGCGAAGAGATTCGAACTCTCGACCCTAACCTTGGCAAGGTTATGCTCTACCCCTGAGCTACGCCCGCACTCCGTGCCCGATTGATAGGGGGGAGGGCGGATTTGTGCAAGTGGATATTGCGTCAAACCTGCTGATATTGCAGGAAATTTCGCCAAGCCAAAATGCAAAAGGGCGCCCCGAAGGACGCCCGTTTCACGATCCAGTTGGAGCGGGCGAGGCGATTCGAACGCCCGACCCTAACCTTGGCAAGGTTATGCTCTACCCCTGAGCTACGCCCGCACCGTCTGGATGGGGTCGAGATAAGCGAGGCGGCGCGCGGCTGCAAGGGGAAAAATGCGCGCCGGCCCTGATTTATGCCTGAACCTTGGCGGCGGCGGCGGCGATGTTGACGGCGATATAATCCAGTTCGGCGTCGGTCAGACGCGTCGGCAGACGCACATCGCAAGCGCGCATCAGCATCGCGCGGGTCTGTGGCAGATCGGGGGCCGGACCCAGAAACTGCCAGTTCCAGAACGCGCGCGCATTGCCTTCGGACAGGCCAAACACCTGCACCGTGATGCCGCGCGCCTTTGCCTCGGCCTGAAAGGCCAGCGCCTGCTGATCGCTCCAGAGCCCGGTCAGGTTGAACTGGATGGAGTCTGGGGCACGCTGTTCGGGCGGCAGGGCTGGTGGTACGGTCAGGTGGGGCGAGCGGTTCAGCTGATCCGCCACCCGGTCATGGCCCGCACGGCCCTTGGCAACACGGGTTGCGACCTCGGGCAGTTGCGGCCGGATCACCGCCGCCGACAGGTTCTGCATCCGCATGTTGTAAAGCGGCAGCCGGTTTTGCCACAACATATAGCTGTTCTGCATGCCAGGGTGTTTCTTCCAATTCGACTCGTAGGCCCCCGACATGATCACGCAACGCGCGGCAATCTCGGGATCGTCGGTGATCAGAATGCCGCCTTCGCCCGCGTTCACCAGCTTGTAGGATTGAAAGCTGAAACAGCCGACCTTGCCGATGGTGCCGATATTCTTGCCATGCCACCGGGTGCCCAGCGAATGCGCGGCATCCTCGATCACCGGAATGCCGCGCGCATCGCACAGCGCCATGATCGCGTCCATATCCGAGGTATGGCCGCGCATGTGGCTGATCAGAACCGCCGCCGCATCGTCCAGTCTGGCGGCAAAATCAGTCATATCGACGCGGTAATTGTCACCGACTTCAACCAGCACCGGCGTGCAATCGGCATGGACGATCGCAGAGGGCACAGCGGCAAAGGTGAAGGCCGGGATCAGGATTTTGGCATCACGCGGCAGGTCCAAAGCCTTGATCGACAAGAACAAAGCGGCCGAACAGGACGAAACCGCAAGGGCATAGCGCGCGCCCAGAAGGGCTGCAAATTCCTGTTCCAGCAGGAACACCGGCGATGCCTCTGCGGCGGTGTAGCGGAAGAGATCACCACTGCTCAACAAGCGGTCGATCTCGGCGCGGGCGGCTTGGGGGATGGGTTCGGCGTCGTAGACATTGGGCGCAAGCGTCTGTCCGTCATGGGCCATGATCGCATCTTTCCTGAAACTCTTCTTCAGGAAAGCTTTAAGCATGCGGATTGTAACAGGCCAGTGGCAATTGCAGACAGCGGGCGAATTTCGCCGATGATGCTACAACCCCAGCCGGTCGCGCATCGCGTACCAGGTCATCGCCGTCACCAAAAGCGGCCAGCGCAACCCCGCGCCCCCCGGAAACCGCGGCTGTGGCAGGCTGGCCATCAGATCGAAGCGTTCGGATTGCGCGGCAACGGCCTCGGCCAGAATTTTGCCCGCCAGGGTGGCCATAGCAACACCGTGACCGGAGTAGCCAGAGGCCGACAGCATGTTTGGGGCCGGGCGCGTAAAGTAGGGCATGCGGTTCATGGTGATCGCCAAAGTACCGCCCCAAGCATAGTCAATGCGGGTGTCTTTCAGTTGTGGATAGACCTCAAGCATCGGTTTTGAGACGGTTTTCAGGATATCCGGAAAGCGGTAGCCATAGGATTCACCGCCCCCGAACAACAAGCGGTTGTCCTCGGACAGACGCCAGTAATTGACCACGAACTTGCTGTCAGCCACGGCGATGGGTTGTGACAGGATGTCGTTGGCGCGGTCCCCCAAGGGTTCGGTCGCAATAATAAAATTGTTGATCGGCATCACTTTGGCGGCCACCTTGCGGTCCAGGCCCCCCAGATAGCCGTTGCCCGCCAGGATGACCTGATCGCAGATGACCCGGCCTTGCCCGGTTTGCACCACGGGTTTCGTGCCGTGCTTTATGTGATGGACTTCGGACAGCTCATGCAGCCGCGCGCCCGCGTCGGCGGCGGCTTTGGCCAGCCCCAGCGCGTAGTTCAAGGGGTGCAAATGGCCCGCATCGCGGTCAATATCGCCGCCCTTGTAAACGGTTGAGCCGATCAGCGCCTGAATACCGGCTTGGTCCAGCGGCGTCAGATGGCTGTAGCCATAGTCGCGCTGCAGTTTTTCGCCGTAGGCATGGGTGTCGCGCACCTGCGCGTCGGTCCAGCAGGCATGGGCCAGTCCAGGATGGAATGTCACCGGCATGTCGTGGTCGCGGATCAGCGATTTGACCAGCGATTTCGACTCCTCGGCCAGATCCCAGAGGCGATGGGCATGGTCAACGCCGACCGCCTTTTCCAGCCAGATCTGATCCTGCCGCTGCCCCGATCCGACCTGCCCGCCATTGCGGCCAGAGGCGCCGAAGCCGACCTTGTGCGCCTCCAGCAGCACCACATCATGGCCCTTTTGCGCCAGATGCAGGGCGGCTGACAGCCCGGTGTAACCGCCACCCACGATGCAGACATCAGCGCGCACTTCGCCCCGGAGCTGCGGGAAGGGGGCCAGCGGTGTCGCGGTGGCGGCGTAGTAAGACGGGGGGTATGCCCCCGCCTTGTCGTTGATATGCAGCAGGTTCATCTTACACGTTCAACAGCAGATGCTCGCGTTCCCACGGGCTGATGACTTGCAGGAACTCTTTGTATTCGTTGCGCTTGACCGAATCGTAGACCGCAATGAATTCCGGGCCGAGCACCTCGCACAGCGCCTTGTCGTCCTCCAGAAGGTCCAGCGCGTCGCCCATGTTGGTGGGAATGTCGTCGCTGTCGATATAGGCGGAACCGGCAAATTCCGGGCGCGGGTGTTTCTTTTCCATCAGGCCCAGATAACCGCAGGCGAGGGTGGCGGCGATGCCCAGATAGGGGTTGCAATCCATCCCCGGCAGACGGTTTTCCACGCGCCGCCCGGCGGGGCTGCTGATCGGGATGCGCAGACCTGTCGTGCGGTTGTCGCGGCCCCATTCAAGGTTAATCGGGGCGGCAAAATCCGGGACATAGCGGCGGTAGGAATTCACATAGGGGGCCAGCAGGGCGATGGCCCCGGTCAGGTGGTTCTGCATCCCGGCGATGAAGTGCAGAAAGGCCTCGGTTTCGCCGCCCTTCTTGTCGGAAAAGATATTCTTTCCGGTCTTGCTGTCCACGACAGAGGTGTGAATGTGCATCGCAGACCCCGGTTCGCCCGCGATCGGTTTGGCCATGAAGGTGGCAAAGCAATCGTGGCGGTGGGCAGCCTCGCGGATCAGGCGTTTGAAGAAAAACACATCATCGGCCAAGCGCACCGGGTCGCCGTGGGCGAGGTTCAACTCAATCTGGCCCGCGCCACCTTCTTGCAGGATGCCATCAATTTCAAGGCCTTGCGCCTCGGCAAAGTCATAGATGTCGTCGATGACCTTGCCGTATTCGTCGATGGCTGACAGCGAATAGGCCTGCTTGCCCGCCGCGCGCCGCCCGGATCGGCCCATCGGGGGGATGACAGGCTGATTGGGGTCGATGTTGCGGGCGGTCAGGAAAAACTCCATCTCGGGGGCGACAACGGGGGTCCAGCCTTGGGCGGCGTACAATTCGACGATGCGGCGCAGCACGTTGCGGGGGGCAAAAGGCACCAGCACGCCCTGCTGATCCTTGGCGTCGTGGATGACCTGCAGCGTCACATCGGCAGTCCAGGGGGCGGCGGTGGCGGTGGACCAATCGGGTTCAAGGATCATGTCCGGCTCGGTAAAGGCGTCAAACGGGTTGTCGGCCCATTCGCCGGTGATGGTTTGCAGAAAGATCGAATTGGGCAGGTAGTAGTTGGTTTGCTGGCCGAATTTCGCGGCGGGCATCGCCTTGCCGCGCGCCACCCCGGCGATGTCGCCGATCACGCATTCCACCTCGTCCACCCGGCGGTCGCCGATGTATTCGCGGGCTGCCTCTGGCAGTTGGTCGGTCCATTTGGACATTTTATCACACTGTTTTTGGGGTTATTCCCCGACAGGCCGGGGAGTTAGGGCCGTTTTGCCTTGAAGAACGCAGCGATCTGCGCCGCCATGGTTTGATCCTGAACCGGATCGGACAGCCGCTTGGCGGCTGCCGCCATCACAGCGTCGGGGACCAGACCTTTGCCCCGGGTCTGCATCAAACCATCAATGAATTCGGGGCGAAATTCAGGATGGGCTTGCACCGTCAACATGCGGTCGTCGTACAAAAGCGCCGCATTGGTGCAGAAATCGTGTGTGGCCAAGACTTTGGCACTGTCGGGTTTGACCGTGACCTGGTCTCGGTGCCAGGCGTTCAGAGTGCGGATCTCGCCGCCAAAATCGTAATCGGTGGCACCGACGGCCCAGCCTTCGGGAAAACGCTCTACCCGGCCCCCCATGGCCTGCGCGATGATCTGGTGGCCAAAGCAGACGCCGACCATCGGCACATGGGCGTCATAGGCGGCGCGGATGAAATCCTCCAACGGCGGGATGAAGGCGTGCTCTTCATAGACGCCGTGGCGTGAGCCGGTGATCAGCCAGCCGTCACAGGCGGTCACAGCCGCCGGAAACACGCCGTCCACCACGCGGTAGGTGCGAAAGTCAAAGCCGTGGCCCGCCAACAGGCGCGCGAACATGTCGGGATAATCGCCCGCAGTCTCGATAAGGGCATCGGGGGCAGCGCCGGTTTGCAAGATGCCGATCAGCATGAAAAATCCGCAATTGTGATGGGTTAGCCTAACGCAGCGCCCCCCGGTGCGGTCAAGGGGGGACGTTGCAGCGCAGGGGCAAAGCCGCCACCAGACCGGATTTTCTGCGAAAATTCAGATCCGGCGGCGGGCATTGCGTCAAACCGTGTCGAGGTACAACTCGACCAGTTCGGTTTCGGTCAACTCTGCGATGTAGTGCAGTTCCTGGCGCTTGGTGGAGACCAGATTCTTGATCAACTCGGGGCTGATGAAGCGCGGCACGATGCTGGATTGCTCCATCGCGTCAATCGCCGCCTCCCACGAGGTCGGAATCTCGGCCAGCCCGTCGACGGCATATGCGTTGCCGACGATCGGTGACGGCGCCTCCATCTGTTGCTCAATCCCGTCCAATGCGGCGCCCAGAATGGCTGCCAGCATCAGATAGGGGTTCACGTCGCCGCCTGCCACGCGGTGTTCGATGCGCCGCGCAGAGGGGTTGCCAGCAGGAATACGGATGGCGGCGGTGCGGTTTTCGTAGCCCCAGGCAATCGCCGTCGGCGCATGTTTGCCCGGCACCAGACGTTCGTAAGAGTTCTGGTGCGGCGCGAAGATCAACGCGGAATCGTGCATGGCGTTCAGACAGCCCGCGACAGCGTTTTTCAGCATGGCGGTGCCTTTGGGGCCGCCAGAGTCAAACACGTTGTCACCCTTTTCGTCGATCAGGCTGAAATGGGTGTGCAAGCCGGACCCCGAATATTCCGGGTAGGGTTTGGCCATAAACGACGCGGCAAAGCCGTGGCGGCGGGCCAGACCCTTGACCAGCATCTTGAACAGCCAGGCATCATCGGCGGCGCGCAGGGCGTCGTCGCAGTGCATCAGGTTGACTTCAAACTGCCCCAGACCGGTTTCCGAAGTGGAGGTATCGGCCGGAATGTCCATCGCCTCGCAGGCGTCATAAAGGTCGGTGAAGAAGGTGTCGAACGCGTCCAGGGCGCGGATCGACAGGGTTTCGGCGGCCTTGCGGCGCTTGCCAGATCGTGGCGAGGCCGGAACCTGCATGGTCTTGCCAGAATCGTCGATCAGGAAGAACTCCAGCTCCATCGCGCAAACCGGGGTCAGGCCCTTGGCCTTGAAACGGTTGACGACGGTGGCCAGCGCGTGGCGGGGATCGCCTTCATAGGGCGTGCCGTTTTCGCGGAACATCCAGATCGGCAGCAGGGCCCACGGAGCCTCCAGCCACGGCATCGGCATGAAGCCGCGCTCGGTTGGCTTCAGGATGCCATCCTGGTCGCCCTGTTCAAACACCAGCGGGCTGTCGTCGATGTCTTCGCCCCAGATGTCGAGGTTCAACACCGAAAACGGGAACCGCGTGCCGTTCTTCACCACATTGTCGGCATAACGTGCGGGCACGCGTTTGCCGCGCGCTTGCCCGTTCAAATCCGCCGCAGCCACACGAATGGTGCGCACGTCGGGATGCTTTCTCAGCCAGTCTTTCATCATGTCACATCAGGAAGGCACAGTCCCACCCACACTTGCCAAAGGCCAGCGGGTCGTTGTGGATCATGCCCTTGATCCTATCCTTTTTGTCCGATCCCGGCAGCCGCCATCATGGCAGCCGCGCAATTTGATCAAATATAGCTTACTATCGGATCAATTGAGGACGCAAGCGAATTCTGCTGCGGATGTTTTGTGGCAAATGCTGGTTCAGGTGGCGATTGATGCGTCCAAACAGCCATGTCACTGCCAAAGTCAGCAGCACAAAATACATCGCAACGATCGGATAGGGCACGAAGGGGTTGAAGGTCTTGTCGGCAAAATAATTGGCATAATACAAGGCGTCGCCCTTTTGCGCGAAGGCCGGAAAGCCAGAGAAAAACACCAAGGTCGTGGATTGAAACAGAAAAATCGCTTCGTTGGTATAGGCAGGCCAACCCAGCCGCAGCATGGTCGGCCATTGGATGCGGCGAAACTTGGTCCAGCCTGTGATGCCATAGGCCTCGGCCGCCTCCAGATCGCCCTTGGGGATCGACCGCAGCGCACCATGGAAAATCTCGGCGGAATAGGCGGCGGTGTTCAGAAACAAAACGATCAGCGCCCCGGCCCAGGCCTTGGTGAGCCAAGAGGTGGCGATCGTCAACCCGAACAGATTGATCCCGGTGCGGGGCAGCAGGACCAGCAGTTCGTAGGCCAGAAAGAACTGGATGAACAACGGCGAGCCACGGAACACGAACACAAACCACTCCGCCGGTTTGCGGATCCACGGATTGTGCGCGGTTTTGGCCAAAGCCAGCAGATTGGCAAAAACAAAGCCAAAGACCAAAGCCACGGCGCCGAAATAGATGTTCCAGATCAGGCCGGACCCGATCAGCGTGAATTGCTGACACAAGGTGAAGTCGGTTGTCGGCAGCAGTTTCGCGCCAATGCCGATGGACCGCAAGCCATAGTCCAGAATGGTCTGGTAGCAGCTCATACAGCGGCCTTTCGCATGGCTTCACCGGCGGCGGTGGCCTGGCCTTTGGACAGGCGGTTGGCGATGCCCGACAGCACGATTTCCGACAATTTGGTCATGGCCAGATAGAACACCAGCAGCCCCAGAAAGTAGAACAACCGCCAATCGGGATGCGGGAAATCATAGGCTTGGGTCTTGGTGCCGCCCAACTCGCGGGCGTAGTAAACGATGTCCTTGACCGACAGCAAAAACAGCAACGGGGTGGATTTGATCAGCACCATCCACAGATTGGTCAGGCCGGGCAGTGCATAGGTCCACATTTGCGGCACCAGAATGCGGCGGAACACCTGGCCCTGCGACATGCCATAGGCCTCGCCGGTTTCCAGCTGGGCGCGGGGCACGGCCTGCATCGCGCCGTAAAGGACGTTGGCGACGAAGGCCCCGAAGACAATGGCAAAAGTGACGACCGCCAGACCAAAGCCGTAGGCCTGGTTCACGAAGGGAGAGGCAGAGGACAGCGGCACTTTGGCCTCGGCGCAGACGTGGAATTCCAGACCGCGAAACACCGATTCCCCGGTGTAGGGGCACACGCGCAAATGGTTCAGGTATTCGATGCCCTGATCCAGGGCGATGACAAAGAACAGAAAATACACGATATCCGGCACACCGCGCACCATGGCGCTGTAGGATTTGCCAAACCAGCGCAACGGCGTAAACGAACTGCGCGCAGCCATGGCGCCGCCAAAACCCAACAGCATCGCGGCCGGAGCCGTGATCGCCAGCAGCAGCAGCACGGTGATGAAAGAGCCATAGAAATCGAGATGCTTGCCCGAAGTCAGGTAGCAGACAGCCCAGGTCAGGCCCTCGATGGCTTTCGGATCGGCGCAGGCTGCGAACATGAGACTGGTCCTGTTGGGGCCAAAAATACCCCCCGGATTGCGCCGGGGGGCATCAGATCAGATCATTGGGCGGATCAGAACTTCAGGCCTTCGGCGCCGAAGTACTTCTCGATCAGGGTGTTCAAGGTGCCATCGGCTTTCATCGCCTGAATGGCCACATCGAACTTGCCTTTCAACTCGGTGTCGGATTGGCGAAAGCCAAGACCCACGCCGCCGCCGATGGAAATCTCTTCGCCCACGAACATCAAAGCGCCAGCCGATTCGTCCACCAACGGACGCAGAAAGTCCTTGTCGGCAAACACCGCCACGGCTTCACCGTTGCGCACGGCGGCGACGGTTTCGTCAGGCGTCGGGAATTCCAGCAAGGTCGCGCCGGATTCGGCCACATAAGCCGCCTGAATGGTCGAAACCTGCGCCGCAACCACGCCGCCCTTGATGTCGGCATCGGCAGCCGCAGCGACATAGGCCGAAGCCGCTGGCGGATAATAGTTGTCCGAGAAGGTGATGACCTTGGACCGCTCATCGGTGATCGACATGCCGGCGATGATCACGTCATAGTTGCCAGCCTGCAGGTTCGGGATGATGCTGTCCCATTCATTGGTGGACCAGCTGCACTCCAAAGCGGCGCGCTTGCACAGCTCATCGCCCAACTCGCGTTCAAAGCCGCCAACTTCACCCTTGTCGTCGATCAGGTTGAAAGGAGGGTAGGCGCCTTCGGTGGCCAGGCGCACGACGTCAGCCGCAGCAAAGCCGGCGGTCAAGGCCAGCAGTGTGGTCGCAAGAAGCAGTTTTTTCATTTTTGGTTCCCTGTTTGGTAAGTCTGTTGGTTCAGTGAGAACCGCCCGCCGAAAGAAAGCCGCGCAGGCGGTCGGTTTTGGGGTTGCCGAAAAGTTCGGCCGGGGGGCCTTGCTCTTCGATTTTGCCCATATGCAGGAAAATGACGTGATCCGAGACATCGGCCGCCAGTTTCATGTCATGGGTGACAAGGATCATGGTGCGGCCTTCGTCGGCCAAAGCCTTGATCACCTTGATCACTTCCTGTTCCAGTTCGGGGTCAAGCGCCGAAGTGGGTTCGTCAAACAGCAAGGCGCGCGGCTCCATGCACAGCGCCCGCGCGATGGCGGCGCGTTGCTGCTGGCCGCCCGACAACATGGCAGGCCAGGCGTCGGCCTTGTCGGCGATGCCCACCTTGGCCAGATAGCCGCGGGCCTTTTCCTCGACCTCTTTCGGATAGCGCTTCATCACGGTGACCGGCGCCTCCATGACGTTTTGCAGGATGGTCAAGTGCGACCACAGATTGAACTGCTGAAACACCATCGAAAGATTGGTGCGCATCCGGGTCACCTGCCCGCGGTCAGACGGGTGGCGGCCAAGGCCCTGACCCTTCCAGCGCACGGCTTCGCCTTCAAACAGGATTTCCCCGGCCTGACTGTCTTCCAGCAGGTTGCAGCAGCGCAGAAGGGTCGATTTGCCTGACCCGGACGACCCGATCAGCGACACCACATGACCACGCGGGGCCACCAGATCGACACCTTTCAGCACCTCAAGGCTGCCATAGCTCTTGTGCAGGTCATGGATCGCGATAACGGGCGTGTCGGCTGTTTCGGTCACTGAGCGGCCTTGGATCAGGGTTGCAAGTCAGAGGGCTGCCCCAAGTAGGGAGCAGAAATTTTGCCTTTGCAACGGCATTTCTGTCACATTGCACCGGTGGGGCCGCCGATTTGATCAGATTTGATGCGCAATCTGGTCAGGCGATGGCGGGTTGGGCACCGCAAGATAGGCCTGTTCCGCGATTCGCACCACACCGCGCAACATCAGCAAATCACGGTCCGGTTGTGATAGCCCGGCAATGGCTGCCTGCAGCGCGCGAAAACAGGCATCCGCGTCAACGCCTTTGGCCGCGATATAGGGCAAGGCCGGGGTCGGCGGATCGGTGCGGGCGATCACGCGCAGATCTTGGGCAAAACCGTCATGACGCTGCAGCAGCGCCCAGGTCACCGCATCCAGCGCCGCAATATCGGCCCGCCCTTCGGCCACGGCCAGTGCCGAAAACCGATGCCTACCCGTTTGCAGCACCGGACGCAGATGCAGACCGATTGCGCGCGCATGATTTTGCGGGGCGGCCCAACCCGATTGCGACATCGGCTCATTATAGGCAAAGGCCGCGCCATCAAACGCCGCCAACCCCGCGCGCGGATCATCGGCGCGGGCAAGATAGACCGAATAATAATACCCCGGCGGGCAGTCAGGCAGGTCGTAATCAGGAGAGCCGATCAGGGTGACCATTTCGTGCAGGCGGGCGCGATAGGGATAGCCGCAGGTCTGCGAAAAGGTCAGGTCAGGGCGGGTCCAGGCGGGCCAGAACGCCGCCTCGCCGCGTGTCAGGGCATCGGGGGCGGCAATGCCTTGGCTGCGCAAGGCGTCACGCAGGCCAGCCCACAGCCGATCGGTCGCGCCTGCGGTTTCGGCGCGGTCATACATGCCAAGACTTGCGATCATTCGCGCAGGGCCTGCTGGCGCGCCAGCCCGGATTCCACATCCGTCAGACCCAGAAGATTGGCCAAGAGCCGCAGCATCTGGTCCTCGCCCGCGTCGCGCGCGCCATCGGCCAGCGCCACCGACCACAAGGCCTGCATCAGGGCGGCACGGTCCTCCAGCGGCACGGCGGCCTTCAAGGCGCGGGTAAAGCGGATGGTGTCGGGGGCCTGCGCCTCCAGATCCTCGGCCTCTGACCGCAACCTGGCCGCCTCAAACGGGCCAAGATTGTGCCGGGTCATCAGGATTTTCTCGATCCGCTCGACCTCTTCTGCGGCGTAAAGCCCGTCGGTCTTGGCCACCCGCACCAGCAAGGCGGCAAGCGCCAGCCTTGCATCAGGTTCGGGCAGGCGGGGCGGGGCGGGGGCCAGAAGGGCGCGAAGAATGTCTGCGATCATGTGGCGAGCCTACGGGATTGGTCGGAATTTGCCAAGATGGCACCGGTCACGGCAAAGCCGGATGCGCAACGGTTCAGGACTTCGGCAGCCGTCTGAACATCGCCTCAATCCTTGCGGCCTCGGCGTCCATCCCGAAGGGCGGATTGACCACGAACATCCCCGACCCCTCCATCCGGTGACCGTCGCGGACCGGCGCAAAGCGCACCTCGCTGCGCAAGCCTTGCGGAAACTGCTCTTGCAACGCCCGCAGCATCGGCCCATGCGGCCCGCCCACAAGCAGCGGATACCACAGCGCAATGATGCCGACGTTCCATTTGCGGGCGATGTGGGTGATGTGCTTGGGGATGGCGTCGTAATCCGCCTTCACCTCATAGCTGGGGTCGATCAACATCAGCCCCCGGCGCGGGGTAGGCGGGGTGATGGCCAGCGCCATCTCAAAGCCATCCTTCTGATATATCAGCGCATTCCACGGCACCACGGCGGCGCGCAGGTGCTGGATTTCCTGCGGATGCAATTCGGCCAGGTGGATCGTATCCTGATCCCGAAGCGCCAGCGCCGCGATCATCGGAGAGCCTGGGTAGGCCAGCGGCCCATAGCTGGACCGCACTTCGGCCAAGCGCTGGCGGTAGGGGTGATCGGGCGCAAACCATTGTTCGGCAATGGCAATTCCGGCCTCCGCCTCTCCGGTTTTGAGAGCCTCATCCGCCCCCAGATCATAAAGCCCCCGCCCGGCATGGGTTTCGATATAGGTGAGCGGTTTGTCCTTTTGAGTCAGATAATCGAGGCACCACGCCAAAAGCGCGTGCTTTTGAACATCGGCGAGGTTTCCGGCGTGGAAGAGGTGTTGGTAGGACAGCATGCGGGTTTATAGGCCGGGATTGGGGTGGGGGGGAAGGGGGGGCGGTAATTGCGGCGGGTTATGGTGCAATCTGTTAAAGGGTCTCAAACTTTGATCCTTTGTTGATCGGAATAAGAAAAAGACCATTTCGCAAGGCGGCGCGTTGTGCCGCTATTTTATCCCATTGCCAAAGAATTGTCGCCGCCTGTTCGTTTATTTTCAGCCGCTACACCGCTGGTGCCAAATAGAAAGATAACACGCCCGAGCGCAATATGGCAGATCGCTCAGGCGCACGTTTCGCATTAGCGACATCTTTTGATATTACAACCCAACCGTCATCTTTTCCTAACTCAGTGAAGTAGGTCAAATCATCAATATGTGGATCAAATTTATCACGTAGCGCATGTGCTTCATGACCTTCCGAACAGACCAAAATGTGTAGAGCACGCGCGATAACAGGTGGCATATTGTGATCAAACAATACCTTTACCATTACCCAGAAATGCCTTCCTCAAGCGCCATTTCAAACTTGATTGCCTGACTGAGTAAAGCTATCGGCACTTCGTAGATCGCAGATAAATAAGATAAGTCATTGAATTGTTTATATTCTTGAAAAATTGTTGAAGTTTGCAGGCCGAAATCGTCGAGTATTGGCGCACCGAATAGACGCTTTGGATCTATCACGATAAGTGGCGTCGCATGGGGCCGCCAACGAACACTTTTTCCGTCCTCATACTCTAAATCGCTCAGAGATTGTGCAACGATCTGCGAAAAGACCTTCTGTCCGGGGCTTTTTTTTGAAAGACTTAAGAGTTCACCATCTTTTTCGATAGCTTCCATTAATATTTCGTTTCCGTCCACCTTAAAACTGGTAGATGAAAGTGGATGTTTTACTGAAAATCGCTTCTCTGCAAGTTCGATGGCAAACCTTATGGCCTGCATTGACACTCCAGCGCGACGAAACGCTCTGACAACCCTTAGTTCTATAAGATCAGTAAAACTAAGTTCAGTTGTGTCGTCCAAAAACTGATAGTGCGCATCCCACAAAGACTCAGTTGCACCACTTCCTCTGGTCCAACGCAGTACTTCTTGATGCGTCGACCCAATTAGTCGCGCAGCCTGTCGCGGGGTATATATGCCCGCTCCAAAAATGTCTGCATCAAGCGGCAAATCAAGCTCTCCCAACCTACGACGATAAGACAGCATCACGAAGATTCTGGCTAGGGCCTTTCTCATCAATGGCACCTCAAACCAACCGCTCCACCTCTTTCGCCGCCCGCACAAAATCCGCGAACAACGGATGCGGGGCGAATGGCTTGCTCTTAAGTTCCGGATGGAACTGAACCCCAATAAACCACGGGTGATCCTTGACCTCGACGATCTCGGGCAGGCGGCCATCCGGGCTCATGCCGGAAAAGATCAGCCCGCATTTCTCAAGGCTTTCAATGTATTGCGCGTCCACCTCATAGCGGTGGCGGTGGCGTTCCTCGATCACCGTCGCGCCGTAAATCTGCGCCACATGCGAGCCGGGTTTCAAGGCGGCGGTGTAAGCGCCGAGGCGCATGGTGCCGCCCTTGGCATCGCCGGCCTTGCGGGTGACGACGTGGTTGCCCTGGATCCATTCTTTCAAATGATAGACCACCGGGGTAAAGCGTTTTTCGCCGGCCTCATGGTCAAATTCTTCCGACCCGGCATTGGCCAACCCGGCCAGATTGCGGCTGGCCTCGATCACCGCCATTTGCATGCCCAGACAAATGCCCAGATAGGGGATCTTCTTTTCGCGCGCGAATTGGGCAGCCTTGATTTTGCCCTCGGTGCCCCGCTCGCCAAAACCGCCCGGCACCAGAATGGCGTGGAAATTTTCCAGATAAGGTGCCGGGTCTTCGCGTTCAAAGATCTCGGCGTCGATCCATTCGGCCTTGACGCGGGTGCGGTTGGCCATGCCGCCATGGGTCAGCGCCTCGGCAATCGACTTGTAGGCGTCTTCCAATTGGGTGTATTTGCCGACAATCGCCACCCGCACCACGCCCTCGGCGCCGTTCAGACGGTCCATCACGTCTTCCCAGCGCGCGAGGTTTGGTTTCGGTGCCGGGGTGATGCCGAACGCGTCCAGCACGGCCTGATCGAGGCCCGCGCGGTGATAGGCGAGCGGCGCTTCGTAGATGGTTTTCAGATCATATGCCGGAATGACGTGGTTTTTGCGGACATTGCAGAACAGGGCGATCTTTTCCAACTCACGGTCGGGAATCGGGTGTTCCGACCGACAGACCAGCACATCCGGCGCAAGGCCGATGCTTTGCAATTCCTTGACGCTGTGCTGGGTCGGTTTGGTTTTCAACTCGCCACTGGCGGCCAGATAGGGCAGCAGCGTCAGGTGCATCAGGATCGACTGTCCGCGCGGGCGTTCATGGATGAACTGTCGGATGGATTCAAAGAACGGCAGTCCTTCGATATCGCCGACGGTGCCGCCGATTTCACACAGCATGAAATCAACCTCTTCGTCGCCGATGCGCAGAAAGTCTTTGATTTCATTGGTGACATGCGGAATGACCTGAATGGTCTTGCCCAGATAGTCGCCGCGTCGTTCCTTTTCCAACACGTTGGAATAGATGCGCCCCGAGGAAATGCTGTCGGTCTGGCGGGCCGAAACCCCGGTGAACCGCTCATAATGGCCGAGATCAAGGTCTGTTTCCGCGCCATCGTCGGTGACGAAAACCTCGCCATGCTCAAACGGGCTCATCGTGCCGGGATCGACGTTCAGATAGGGATCAAGCTTGCGCAGCCGGACCGTGTAGCCGCGTGCCTGCAACAGGGCGCCCAAGGCGGCCGAGGCCAGACCCTTGCCAAGCGAGGACACCACGCCGCCGGTGATGAAGATATAGCGTGCCATGGGAGCCCCCGTGAAATGGTTCAAAACGCGCCGATTCGGTGCAAAGGAATCGATACATCACGGGAATTGAGCAATAGCCTAGCCAAGCCGGTTGCGCAACCCGACCGCAAGATGCAGTCGGTTACAGGTGATGTGCAGCAACAGTTGGTATCAGTTTGACGCGGGCGGCGTGGCGGGCGCGGTGGCTGCCGGTGGCGTGGCCGGTGCATCACTTGGTGCCGGGGTGGCCGGAACCGCCCCCAGATCCGGCGTGGCGGGCGCTGCCGGAGCCGGTTGTTCGGCCCCCAACTGATCAATCACCGACGAAGACGAGGCCGATTGCGCGGCCAGAATGGTCAGGGTGATCGAGGTGATGATAAACCCGATGGCCAGGATCCAGGTCACTTTGCCCAGGGCCGTTGCCGCAGCCCGGCCCGAGATCGCGCCACCGCCGCCGGACCCCATGCCAAGACCGCCACCTTCCGACCGTTGCAACAGCACCACGCCGATCAACAGCAAGGCAAGGATCAGGTGGATGGTCAGGATTACGTTTTCCATGCGGTCAGGCTTTCCAAAGGGACTTGGGGTATCTAGGCGGATGCAGCCAGAGGCGCAAGCCCTTGGCTGTGGCCCATGGCCTCCTGTCTGCCTGAATATGCTGACGGAGTTCCGGCATCCGGTATCCCGAGGCAGTCGGCATCCACCGCAACGGCCTTCGGCGGCAGTGTTGGGGCCGGGATGACGGGCTATTGCGGGGTTTCACAGACCGCCGAAAGTTTGTTGCCATCCGGATCGCGCAGATAGCAGGCATAGAAATGCGGGCCGTAGGGGCGCAGGCCGGGCGCGCCTTCGTCGGTGCCGCCATGGGCAAGGCCTGCGTCGTAAAACGCATCGACTGCGGCGCGTGTCGGGGCGTCAAAGGCCAGCATGGAGCCGTTGCCGATACTGGCAGGCTGACCGTTGAAAGGGGTGTCGATCCACAGGCAAATGCCGGTGTCGCCCGGTTGGCCGTAACAAAGTTCTGTGTCATCGCCGCGGCGCAACACCTGACCCAAACAGGGCATCACAGCGTCATAGAACAGCTTGGCGCGCAGAAGGTTGTTCGACCCGAGTGTGACGTACAGCAGCATTATTCCTGTACCTCATCCACCGTGGCCTGACCCGAGATGCGCTGGCGGATGATGCTCCAGGACAGGCCGATGCCCAAGACCACCGACAGTGCAAGAATGCCCAGCCACAGGTTCAGCGACGGGTTTTGCAGCGTCAGGATCTGGTAATCAATCAGCACCCAGACCAGCGCCCCGACAATCGCCGCCACCAGCACGATGCCGAACGCCCCGATCGACCGCAAGGTGGCGCCGATGTAGACCAGATACCCCACCGCCAGCAGCAGTCCAAACAAAAGTGTCAGCGGCATTTGCGTGGTCCAGCCGGTTTGCGCCCAGCGGACAAAATTCCACGGGGTTGGGTTGTAGGTGGCCGAAAGCAAAGCAAACGCGCCCAAGATCCGGATCAAGATACCCATCGTTTCCCCCAAGGTTTTGCCTTTGGTCGCGCATCTGCGGCGGCCTGTCCAGTGTGACCCGCGATTTAGCGGTTTCGCAAGCTGAGATGTGTCGCTATAGGTCACGCGGTTTTTCCAAAAACGTGAAGGATATGCCATGGCCAATGTTGTCGTCGTCGGCGCCCAATGGGGTGACGAGGGGAAGGGGAAGATCGTCGATTGGCTGTCCGAACGGGCAGATGTGATCGCGCGGTTTCAAGGCGGCCACAATGCCGGGCATACCTTGGTCATTGATGGCAAGGTCTACAAGCTGTCGCTGCTGCCCTCGGGGATCGTGCGCGGTGGCAAGCTGTCGGTGATCGGCAACGGCGTGGTGCTGGACCCCTGGCATCTGATCATGGAGATTGAAAAGCTGCGCGGGCAGGGCGTTGAAATTTCGCCCGAAAATCTGATGATCGCCGAGAACGCGCCGCTGATCCTGCCGATCCATGGCGAGTTGGACCGCGCGCGCGAAGGCTCGGTCGGCATCGCCAAGATCGGCACCACCGGGCGTGGCATCGGCCCGGCCTATGAGGATAAAGTGGGGCGTCGTGCCATCCGGGTGGCCGATCTGGCCGATGAAACCACGTTGGAGGCACGGGTGGACCGCTTGATGGGCCACCATGACGCGTTGCGCCGGGGTCTGGGGATCGAGCCGATTGACCGCGCCGCGCTGCTGGACGCCCTGCGCGCAATTGCGCCGCAGGTGTTGCCCTATGCCAAGCCGGTGTGGAAGGTGCTGAACGAGGCCCACCGTGCCGGCAAGCGCATCTTGTTCGAGGGCGCACAAGGCGCGCTGCTGGACATCGACTTCGGCACCTATCCGTTTGTGACCTCATCCAACGTCATCGCCGGGCAGGCGGCCACGGGCACCGGACTTGGCCCGAATGCGATTGGTTTCGTACTGGGCATCGTCAAAGCCTACACCACCCGCGTCGGCGAAGGTCCGTTCACGGCGGAACTGTTCGACGCCGATGGCGACCGTCTGGGCGAGCGTGGGCATGAATTCGGCACCGTCACCGGGCGCAAACGTCGCTGCGGTTGGTTTGATGCGGTGCTGGTGCGGCAGACCTGTGCCACCTCGGGCGTGTCGGGGATTGCGCTGACCAAGTTGGACGTGCTGGACGGCTTCAAGACCCTGAAGATCTGCGTGGCCTATGAGTTGGACGGGGTGCGGCTGGACTATCTGCCCACCGCCGCCGATCAACAGGCGCGCTGCACCCCGATCTATGAGGAAATGGAAGGCTGGTCCGAAACCACCGCAGGCGCGCGGTCCTGGGCGCAACTGCCGGGGGCCGCGATCAAATATGTGCGCCGGATTGAAGAGTTGATTCAATGCCCGGTGGCGCTACTTTCGACCTCACCCGAACGCGATGACACCATCCTGGTCACCGACCCGTTTGCGGATTGATCACCGGCTCTTCAAGTCCTGGCCGGGATTTCATTGCGTGCGAAATCTGCGGTCGGGGCATGACAGAGGTAGAAGGAACGACCATGGCCCTGAGTTACAAAGCCCGCAGACGGCTGTCGCTGTTCGTGTTGCTGGTGGTGATGCCCGCCTATGTTGTGGTGGCGGTCAGTCTGATGAATTCGATTCAGCGCCTGCCGATCTGGCTGGAGGTTCCGGCCTATCTGGTGCTGGGGTTTGGCTGGATCCTGCCGTTCAAGCGGGTGTTCCTCGGGGTGGGCCAACCCGACCCTGATGCGCCAACTGAATAAGGCGCGTGACAGGTCGCACACAGTGAAACAGGCGGGCCGTTGCTACGGGCCCGCCTGTCTTTTGGGGTGCAAGTGGCAGCCTTGACCCTGATCTGAAAATCCGATCAGCCGACCGAGCGCAGGGCTTCGGCCAACAAGGGCGAGCGGTCCGTGACGGCAAACTGGCCGTGTTTGATCTTGGCAATCCGGCCCTGACGCATCAGCGTGCCAAACACCCGCAATCCGTCCTCGCGGCTGTATTCGGCGGCCTCGGGCAGGGTGGCCAGCTGGCCCAGCACCATCGGGCGGCTGAATTGCGGACGCCCCAGAACCTGCGCGCAGTACACCGCGGCGGCTTCGAGCATGTCAGGCAGTTGCACAGCCCCCAGACGTTCGGCAAAATCGCCGAAACTTTCGGTGTCGGAAAACAGGTTTCCGGCTGCGGCGGCTTCGGCGACGAACTCGGCCTCGTCTTCCAGATCGTCGTCCTGACCGCCAAAAATCGTATCGCTGGTGTGCAACGCAAGGGCGCTGGTCGCGGCAATGCGGCGCGGGCGCACCGGGGACACGGCGCGCGGGGCTTCGGCGGCGATGGCCGGTTTGCGGTCAATGCGCTGTTCGGACACCAGAACCAGGGGTGATGGGCGGTCGGCGTTGGACTGATCCAGGCGGCGCGGACGCACCACGCTTTCAAGGTCGTGGCGATAGGGGTCGATGCGGTCGGGTTTGGGTTGCGAAGGCGCCATTTGACGATCGGCTTCGGTGGCCACCACGGCGGCTTTCAGATGGGCAATTGCCGATTGGCGGCGTTTGGTTTCGGGACCGTCCATCGCAGTGTTCGTTTGTGCGATCAATCGGTTGACAGCCTCATCCGCGCCATCGGCTTCGATCCGCTTGCGCGGTTCGGTTACGGGACGCGCGATCATGTTCAGCACCTGCGGCTGGCTTGCGTCACCGGTGGGGGCGGTGACCGCGATGCTGCGCACCGGGCGGGTCGGGCGGGTTGGACGCAGGCCTTCTGGCGCGACAGGGTCTGCCGGTTGCGCGGTCTGCCCTGTCGAAATCGTGTCTTCATCCAACGGTTCTGCGGCAGGTGCCGCCGTCGGTGCTGGCTCTGCTTCGGCCTCCAATGCGGCCAGTTCTGCCTGCAATGCGGCCTCGGCTTCGGGTGACAGCAGGCCAGAGGCGGGGGAAATCACCTCATCTGCGGTGAGGTTTGCGCGCGGCAGGTCTGCGTCAATCGGCGGGGCGTCGGCACGACGGATCTTGATGACGCGGGCGCGGGCGCGCTGCAACCGTCCCGGCTCTGCGGTTTCATCCCCGGCGGTGGCGGCTCGGGCAGTTGCTGCGGCCAGACGGGCCAATTCAGCGGCGATTGCCACGTCTGCTTCGGCATCAAACTTGGGCGCATCAAACCTGGCGGCGGGTGCCTGGGGCGGTTGGCTTGGCACCAATTGCCCAAAATCCGCCGACGCGTCTTGATCGTCGTCCAGATATTCCTGATCGTCAGGGTCGATCAGAGTTCCCAGCGAGGCAAGCATGGCGTCGTCAGAAGCCTGATCCTCAAGGGCTTGATCATCCACGGATTGTTGATCGACGTTTTCGATCAATTGCGCGTCAAACCGCGCCAGTTCGGCCACGGATTCGGCCTCTGCGGCAGCGGTCAAGGCATCGTAATCGTCAAATGCGTCGTGCTGTTCCGTGTTTTCGTCGACAGGCACCAGATCGTCAAAATCAAGCGCGCCCAAGTCTGCTTCGGGCGCCTGCCAGTCCTGCTCGGCAATCGCCAGTTCGGCATGGGCCGCAACCGGGGCAGCGTCGTAGGCGGTTTCGCTGTCGATGGCGGCGATCATCAACGCGTCCAAATCCGCCGGCTGATCGACCATGTCGGTCGCAATCCCCAGATCGGCGATCAGATCTTCGGCATCCTGATCTTCGCGATAAGATTGCGGCGCGGCCTCGGCGATGTCAAAAGCCGCGGGCACCACAGGGGCTGCCACGGTTTCGGCCACAAAAGGTGCTGCGGTGCCGCGCAGTTTCGACAGACGCGCGGCGACGCTGTCCGCCGCCACGGTGGCATCAGCCAGCGCAGGCTGCAAGACCGGGCCAGACAAGGCCACCGCATCCATCGCTTCGCCGGTGCGCAGAATCACACCGTTGTCCTGAATCTTGGCTTCCACCCGCCGCTGAATCTCGCGTTCAGCGATGCGGTGCAACATGGCTGCATCCGGCGTTGGCGGTTCGGCCCCGAAATAGCGGTCTTCGGCGGCCAAATCGCGGAAATACTCCGCAATCGCCTTCATCGTATTGAACGGTTCGTCGAACCCCTCCAAAGTACAGGAGAAAGTGCCGTAAGATACCGTTAGAATTTTACTCGCACCGATCATCGGATGCTCGCCTCTTCACTGCTACACTGGGACAAACTGCCTTTCGCTTTGTTCGAATCCATGGACAAAACAGGGTGATTTGAAGGATTGATTGTGTTCTGCGCTTGGACCTTCGCCGCAATTGGAAGAACAGTATCCGCGTGAATCAGATGATTGTCGAATCTTTGCAGGGGGTCACTCTGGCCGGGGGGGGGCCTTTCGGTGCAGTGGCCCTGCGGCGTGCGCTGCGATATGCCCCTGTAATCGTTGGGGCTGATGGCGGTGCAGACCGGCTTTTGGCCATGGGGGCCATGCCACAGGCGGTGATCGGAGATTTCGATTCGATCTCGGATGCGGCCAAAACGCGGCTGGCGGGGCGGTTGTTTCCAATTTCGGAACAAGAGACCACCGATTTTGACAAGGCGCTGCGGTCGATCCGGGCACCTTTTGTGCTGGGTCTGGGATTCGCAGGGGCGCGGCTGGATCATGGGCTGGCGGTGCTGAATGCGCTGGTGCGCCATGCGGATCGGCGCTGTCTGATCCTGAGCCCGCAGGATGTGACCTTTCTCGCCCCGCGAAAGCTGGCACTGGATCTGCCCGTCGGCACCCGGCTGTCGCTGTTTCCGATGGGGGCGGTGACGGGGCAAAGTGAGGGGCTGCGCTGGCCGATCAGTGGTCTGCGCTTTGCGCCCGATGGGATGATCGGCACCTCGAACGAGGTCGCGGCGCGCGATGTTCGTCTGCGCTTTGACACCGACCGCATGTTGGTCATTCTGCCGCTGCGGCACTTGCCGGCCGCGTTGCGCGGGCTTGGGGTGCTGCGTGACGGTTTGGCTGCATGATCGACACGCAAGACGTGGGGCGCAGGCATTCTGCGCCTTTCAGCACCCGGATATTTGCGCCCATGTGAAAGGCTTGGCAGGCGGGTCCGACCCTGCAAAACAGGGTTTGGCCGAGGCTCAGCAGTTGGGCACATTCACCGCCAGCCCGCCCAGCGAGGTTTCCTTGTACTTCTCGTGCATGTCGCGCCCGGTCTGGCGCATGGTTTCAATGCAGACGTCCAGACTGACCAGATGTTCGCCGTCGCCGCGCAGCGCCAGACTGGCCGCCGACACCGCCTTGATCGCCCCCAGCCCGTTGCGTTCGATGCAAGGCACCTGCACAAGGCCGCGCACCGGGTCGCAGGTCATGCCCAGATGATGCTCCAGCGCGATTTCAGCGGCGTTTTCCACCTGCATCGGGGTGCCGCCCAACACGGCGGCCAAGGCAGCGGCGGCCATGGCGGCGGCTGAACCCACCTCGGCCTGACAGCCGCATTCGGCCCCGGAAATCGAGGCGTTGTGTTTGACAAGGCCGCCAATCGCCGCCGCCGTCAGCATGAAGTCGGCGATGCGGCTGGTCGATGCCCCCGGCACATGATCGAGATAATAGCGCAAGACCGCAGGCACCACGCCCGCCGCGCCGTTGGTGGGTGCTGTCACCACCTGACCACCTGCCGCGTTTTCCTCATTCACCGCCATGGCGTAAAGGCTCATCCAGTCGTTGATGGTGTGGGGTGCGGTCATGTTCAGCCCGCGCTCGGCCATCAGGGCGTCGTGAATGCCCTTGGCCCGCCTGCGCACTTTCAAGCCACCGGGCAGAATGCCTGTGCCCTGCATCCCGCGCGAGATGCAGGCGGTCATCACCTGCCAGACCTGATCAATGCCGCGGTCCAACTCGGCCGCCGTGCGGAACTTCAGCTCATTAGCCCGCTTCATCGCGGCAATGGACAAGCCGGATGCCTTGGCCATCGCCAGCATTTCCTCCGCCGTCTCAAACGGATAGGGCACATCGGCGCGGGCCTTGGATTTGCTGCCGCCGGCCTCGGCCAGTTCGGCTGCGGTCAGCACAAAGCCGCCGCCGATGGAGTAGTAGGTTTCCTGCAAGATCACGTCGCCTTGGGCGTCGGTGGCCTTCAGGATCATGCCATTGGCATGGCCGGACAGGGCAGGGCCGTAGTCAAAGGTCAGATCGCGGGCCGGATCGAAGTGCAGGGGCGACAGGCCGGGGGCGGTGATGGTCTGGGTCGCGGCAATCGCGGCCAGCGTGGCCTCGGCTTTCTCGGCGTCATAGGTGGCGGGCACGAAGCCTGCAAGCCCCAGAATCGTGGCGCGGTCGGTGGCGTGGCCGACGCCCGTGAAGGCCAGACTGCCATGCAAGGACGCGCGCAGCCCGTGGAAATGAAACGGCGAGGCGCGCAGGGCATCGAGAAACCGCGCCGCCGCCACCATCGGCCCCATGGTGTGCGACGAGGACGGGCCGACGCCGATCTTGAACATATCAAAGACGGAAAGGAACATGGGCGGGTCCTAGTTGGGTTGGGTGAATGGGGTGGGGCCAAGGCCTTCGTCCGCCGCGATGATCTGGGCAGCCGGGCGGCGTTCCAGCATCGTCAGCACCGCGTGCAGGGCGGGGAAGTCCTGGCTTGCGAAATGGCCGGGGTGGCCGGGCGGATTGCTGCCCAGCCAATGCAGCAGCATGGCGATGTAATAGCCCAGCATGGTGGGCTTTTTCACCGACAGCCAGTCGGGCGCATCCCGCGCGGTCATGGTTTCCAATGCGTTCAGACAGGTCTGCATCTGCTCGCGTGCTTGGGTCAGCACTTGCAGGACGCAGTCCGGCCCGGCGGTGCGCTCGGGGTAAAACAGCTGCAACAAAATGGGGTGGATGTTGCTGGAGGTGAAGAACAGCCAGCTGAGAAACGCGCTGCGGTCGGGCGCATCGGGGGTCGGGGCCATCGGGCTTGGGTGGGCATCACACAGATGCAGCAGGATGGCCGCGGTTTCAAACATCGACCCATTGGGTGTTTCGAAGGCTGGAATTTTGCCCAAAGGATGCAGGCCCCGATAGGCTTGGCTGTCAAGATGTCCCGCTGCGCGGTCGATCAGCAGGGTCTGATGCGGCACTGCCAGTTCTGCCAGAACCATCCGGACCACCAGCGAGGCCGTGTCCGGGTAATAATGCAAGACATACATCGTCAGCCTCCTCTGTGCCGCGCCACTATGGCGCAACGCGACGCCGGGGCCATGCAAAAACCGACACTTTACAGCCGCCATGTCAGCCCGCGCTCTGGATGGGTGAGGCGAAAATGGCTGCGCGGGCCGGGGACGGCCGGGCCGAGGCAGGTCTGCCGGTCGGAGGTTTTGCTTGGCAGTCCCGCCGCGAAGGGCAAGGGTTCTGGCACCCGTGCGAAAACGGGTTCCAAAGGGACGGCAAATCTGGGGCGGTCGGGGCGGGGCGAATTCAGAGAGAGTTTCGTTCAGTCGAAAGCAGATTGAACGAAAGCCAAGACCAGACGCGCCGGTGACTGTTGCCTGTTGCGTTCAACCGGCGGAACCCGATGGAACGCAACACGCCCTAGCCGAAGAAATCCCACAGCAGTTTCATGTTCAGCACCACGATCACCACCGCGATCAGGACCGACAAGGCAGTCAGCCACAGCGGCGCCCGCATGGCGCCCATCTTCGCGCGGTCGGCGGTGAACATCACCAAAGGCACCACCGCGAACGACAATTGCAGCGACAGCACCACTTGGGTCAGGATCAGCAACTGGCTGGTGCCGCTCGATCCATAATAGATGGTGACGGCGGCGGCGGGAATGATGGCGATGCCGCGGGTGATCAGGCGGCGCAGCCATGGTGCCAACCGGATCTGCAAAAATCCCTCCATCACCGCCTGTCCCGCCAGGGTGGCGGTGACGGTTGAATTCATCCCACAGGCCAGCAGTGCCACCGCAAACAGCGTCGGCGCAATGCCTGCGCCCAGGATTG
Organism: Paracoccaceae bacterium; assembly: GCA_031428215.1. GTDB lineage: Bacteria > Pseudomonadota > Alphaproteobacteria > Rhodobacterales > Rhodobacteraceae > Cypionkella. Next base: position 68,232 of record JANPOY010000070.1, on the reverse strand, counting down.
GCCCCAGCAACTGATGCGCGTCGCCCAGTTCCACCACCTCGGTCCGCCCGGTGGTGTAAAAGGCGGCGGCAGCCAGGATCAGGATCGAGGCATTGATCAGCAGCGCCAGCATCAGCGCCACGGTGCTGTCGATGGTGGCATATTTCAGCGCCTGTCGCTTTTCAGGCAGGCTGTCGCCATAGGCGCGGGTCTGCACGATGGCGGAATGCAGGTACAGATTGTGCGGCATCACCGTCGCGCCCAGAATGCCCAAGGCCAAATACAGCATCTCGGGGTTGCGGATGATTTCGACCGTGGGGGCAAAACCGCGGATCACATCCCCCCAGTTCGGATCGGCCAAGGCGATCTGAATGCCAAAAGACACGGTGATGACGCCCAGCATGGTGATCACAAAGGCTTCGAGCCAGCGAAAGCCCTTCTTCTGCAGCCACAGGATCAGGAACACATCCAGCGCGGTGATGATCACGCCCAGCTCCAACGGGATGCCGAACAGCAGGTTCAACCCGATGGCGGTGCCGATCACTTCGGCGATGTCCGTGGCGATGATGGCAATTTCGGCCCCAAGCCACAGCGGGATCGACACAAAGCGCGGGAAGGCATCGCGACAGGCCTGCGCCAGATCGCGACCCGACGCAATGGCCAGGCGTGCGCACAGGGATTGCAGCACAATGGCCATCAGGTTCGACACCAAGGCCACCACCAGCAGCGTATAGCCGAATTTGGAGCCGCCCGCGATGGAGGTGGCCCAGTTGCCCGGATCCATGTAGCCCACCGCCACCATATAGCCCGGCCCGACAAAGGCCAGAAGCCGCCGAACGGTGCCGGGCGGCAGTTTGATGCTGCGGTTGACATCCGACAGTGCCGCTTCGCCACGGTCCTGGCGCCAATCGCGGCCGTTCAGAGTGAAATTGCCGGTGTGGGAAGGGCGGGGCATGGCGACTTTCTGTTAATGAGAATTATTCGCGATGTAAGAGTGTCGGCCAGACTGTCAAGAGGGAAAGGCCGTCGGGCCCCGCAGCGTGGCCCCTGCAGCGCCGGGGGTTTCACACTCCCGGGCCGCATTGCGCAGGGCAATGCGGTCTCCCCCGTGGGATATTTGCGCCAATGTGAATGCAAGTTTCAGATAAATTGTCTGGAGTGGCGGCGGGGCAAGGGGCAGGGGCAAAGTTGCAAATCGCCTCTCGCCCCCGGGGCGGGCTTTGCCTATAAAGCGGGGCGCGTTAACAGGAGAGTGCCATGGCCGCCGAATTGTCCCCCATCGACAAAGCCAAGTTCGTGGCTGCCAAACGTGCGGTCAGCTTTGTGGAAAACGGCATGAAGGTGGGTTTGGGCACCGGGTCCACCGCCGCCTGGATGGTGCGTTGTCTTGGCGAGCGGGTGCGCGACGAAGGGCTGAAGATTGTCGGCGTGCCCACCAGCACCCGCACGGCGGAACTGGCGCGGCAGGTCGGCATCCATGTCACCTCGCTGGACGAGGCAAAGTGGCTCGATGTGACTATTGACGGCGCGGATGAGTTTGACCAGCAGCTGGCGCTGATCAAGGGCGGCGGTGCGGCGCTGTTGCAGGAAAAGATCGTGGCGACCGCGTCGGATCTGATGATCGTGATCGCGGATGCCGCCAAGGAAGTGCAGCAGCTGGGCGCGTTTCCCTTGCCGATCGAGGTGATCCCCTTCGGCTGGCAGACCACCAAGGCGCTGGTCGAGGAAATGCTGGTGTCGATGGACGTGCTGGCCCGCGATGTGTCGCTGCGGATGAACGGTGAGCGGCCATTGGTGACGGACGAAAGCAATTACATCCTCGATCTGCATCTGAAGCGCATCGGCAATCCGCGCCAGCTGGCACTGGTGTTGAACCAGATCCCGGGCGTGGTGGAAAATGGATTGTTCATTGATATCTGCGACATCGTGGTGATCGGCCATGGCGATGGGCGCGTCACCGTGCGCGACATCAATGCGGGGTCGGAAACCGATGACCGGATCCTGTTCGCGCCGTCTGACAATATTTTCGCCGATCTGGGTGAGTGATCCTGCCTGTGCCCCCTGTTGATGCGCAAGGAGATGCCATGATTGGTGCGCAAGGAGATGCCATGAGCTTCGACTATGATCTGTTTGTCATCGGCGGTGGCTCTGGCGGCGTGCGGGCGGCGCGGATTGCTTCGGCTGAAGGCGGCGCGCGCGTGGGTCTGGCCGAAGAAAGCCGGATGGGCGGCACTTGCGTGATCCGGGGCTGCGTGCCGAAAAAGCTGATGGTGTTTGCGTCGGAATTCCCCGAGGCAGTGGCAGATGCCCGCGCCTATGGTTGGGAGGTCACCGGCGGTGGCTTTGACTGGCCGCGTTTTCGCGCCACGCTGGAGGCAGAGCTGACCCGGCTGGAAGGTGCCTATCGCAACACGTTGAAAAACGCCGGTGTGGTGATCCATGATGCGCGGGCGGTGGTGGTGGACGCGCATCGGGTGCGGCTGGCGACGGGTGCCGAGTTCAGCACCAAGCACATCCTTATTGCCACCGGTGGGCGGCCTTTTGTGCCGGATATCCCGGGGGCGGAACTGGCGGTGACCTCGAATGAGATGTTCCATCTGGACAGCTTGCCCAAACGGGCGCTGGTGGTGGGAGGCGGCTATATCGCGTCGGAATTCGCCTGCATCCTGCACGGGCTAGGGGTGCAGACGACGCAATATTATCGCGGCGCGCAAATCCTGCGCGGCTTTGATGACGAGGCGCGCGGCCATGTCGCCAACGCCATGCAGGCGCGCGGGATTGCCATTCACTGTGGCACCGATGTGATGCGGCTGGAAAAAACCGCGGGCGGTATCCGCGCGGTGGCGACCGATGGCACCGAGGCCGAATTTGATCTGGTGCTTTATGCCACGGGGCGGTTGCCGAACACGCAAGGGTTGGGGTTGCAGGCGCTGGGCGTCGGTCTGGGTCGCAAGGGTCAGGTTTTGGTGGACGCGTGGTCGCAGACCGCGGTGCCCTCGATCTATGCGGTGGGCGATGTGACTGACCGTCTCAACCTGACGCCGGTGGCGATCCGCGAAGGCCATGCTTTTGCCGACACGGTGTTTCGCGGCATTCCCACCAAGGCCGATCACCAGTTGATCGCCTCGGCGGTGTTCACCCAGCCGGAACTGGGGTCAATCGGGCTGTCGGAAGAGGCGGCGGTGGCCTTGGGGCCGGTGGAGATTTACGCGGCGGCGTTCCGACCGATGAAATCCCTGTTTGCCGGGCGGCAAGACCGGGTGTTGATGAAACTGGTGGTCGATGCCCGCAACCGCCGGGTTTTGGGCTGTCACATCGTGGGAGCGGGGGCGGCTGAGATGATCCAGTTGGCCGCGATTGCCATGAAGATGGGCGCCACCAAAGAAGATTTCGACCGCACCGTCGCCGTGCATCCCACCATGTCAGAGGAACTGGTGACGATGCGCAAGCCGGTGCGGACAACCTAAAGCCGGGGACAGCTGCGGTAAATCGGCAAGATCGCTTGATTTTCCGCCAAACTGTGCCCAATTCACAGACAAGAAACATCGGAAGGGTCGATCAATGGCGGGAAGTGGTGGTCCATGGGGCGGTGGCGGTGGTTCGGGGGACGAAGACCCGAACAAGGACCGCCCGCGCAATGGCGGCGGGCGCAAGCCCGGTGAGGGGCCGCAGATCCCCGAAATCGACGAGTTGATGCGCAAGGGCCAAGAGCAGTTGCGCGTCCTGATGGGCGGTCGTGGCCGTGGGCCAGCCTCTCCCGGCGGTGGTCAGGGCGGGTCTATCGGTCCGCTGTTTTCCAGGCAGGGGCTGGTGTTGGGCGTGCTGCTGGCGGTCGGCCTTTGGGGCTATATGTCGGTCTATCAGCTGAAGCCGGAACAAGCCTCGGTCGAGCTGTTTCTGGGCAAATACTCTGGCAGCGGCAATGAGGGTCTGAACTTTGCGCCCTGGCCGTTGATTACCGCCGAAATCGTCGAAAACTCGCGTCAACGCACCACCCGGATCGGGTCGGGCGAAGGCGGGGCGCTGGACAACGGGTTGATGCTGACCCGCGATCAGAACATCGTGGATATCGAGTTCCAGGTGGTCTGGAACATCAAGGACCCGGCGATCTTTCTGTTCAATCTGGCCGACCCCGAAGACACCATCAAGGCGGTGTCGGAATCGGCGATGCGCGACATCATCGCGCGGTCGGAACTGGCACCGGTCCTGAATCGGGATCGTGGCATCATCGCCGCCGATCTGCAAACCTCTGTACAGGCAACGCTGGACAGCTACGATTCTGGCATCAATGTCGTGCGCGTCAACTTTGACCGCGCCGACCCGCCGCGTGAGGTGATCGACGCCTTCCGGCAGGTGCAGGCCGCCCAGCAGGAACGTGACCGGCTGGAAAAAGAGGCCGACGCCTATGCCAACAAAGTGACGGCAGGCGCGCGTGGTCAGGCGGCACAGCTGAAGGAAGAGGCCGAGGCCTACCGCGCCCAGGTCGTGAACAACGCCGAAGGTGAAGCCAGCCGTTTCCTGTCGGTCTATGCCGAATACATCAAAGCCCCCGAAGTGACGCGCAAGCGCATGTATCTGGAAACCATGGAGAAAGTTTTGGGCGGCATGAACAAGGTCATCCTTGACGGTGTCAACGGCGAAGGCGGGCAGGGCGTGGTGCCGTTTTTGCCACTGAATGAATTGTCCAAGATGCAAACAGGGGCGGCGACGGCCGCAGCCACCACCGGAGGATCAAACTGATGCGCGCCGCTTATATTCTTCCGGCCCTGGCCGCGGTTGGCGTTTTGATCTTGTCCTCGGTCTTCATCGTGGATGAACGCGAAAAAGCGCTGGTCTTGCAGTTTGGTGAGGTCAAGCAAGTGATCGACCAACCCGGCCTGAACTTCAAGATTCCCTTCATTCAAGACGTTCTGCGTTATGAGGACCGGATTCTGGGCCTTCCGACGCAAGCCAAGGAAATCACGCCGCTGGATGACCGCCGCCTTGTGGTCGATGCCTTTGCGCGCTGGCGCATCGTTGATCTTGAGGTGTTCCGTCGTGCCGTGGGTTCGGGCGGTGTAGAAGCCGCGCGCGCCAACCTTGACCAGATCATCTCTGCCGAAATCCGGCAGGTTCTGGGCTCGGTTCCCAGCCAGCGCGTGCTGTCCGAAGACCGCACCAGCCTGATGAACCTGATCCGCGACAATGCGCGGGCCAAGGCCAAGGGGCTGGGCGTCGATGTGATCGACGTGCGGCTGACCCGCACCGATCTGCCCGAACAGAACCTTGAGGCGACGTTTGCGCGGATGCGGGCCGAACGCCAGCGTGAGGCAACCGACGAAATCGCCCGCGGCAACGAGGCCGCACAGCGGGTGCGCGCGGCGGCGGATCGGTCTGTGGTCGAAGTGACCTCGCAGGCGCGCAAGGAATCGGAAGTGATCCGCGGTGAGGCTGATGCCAGCCGCAACGCGATCTATGCCGGGGCCTTTGGCCGTGACCCCGAGTTCTTTGCCTTCACCCGGTCGCTGACCTCGTATGAGCGGGCGTTGCAGGGCGGCAATTCGTCGATCGTGTTGCAGCCGGACTCGGAATTCTTCAACTATCTGGGGTCCGAAAAAGCCCCTGTCGCAACCACGCCCTGACCCGGCACGATCCATGATTGAAAGGGCCAGCGTCCTGCGCTGGCCCTTTTTTGTTGCGTCCCGTTTCGGCGCCCATTGGCCGATCCGGGCAATTCTTGTTGTGCAATCGGGTCACAGGGTGACAACTTCGTTCACAACAGTTTGAGACGGCGCAACAGGGTTTGCAATGGCCCCGGCGCTGCCTACATGATGGTGGCGATCTTGTACGAGGGCCGATCCGAACGGCCCTTGTTGAATAATGAAGGAGTTCGGACGTGCTTCACCGTGCTAATGCTTTGGTTACCGCTGCCCCGCGCCCGTTTGCGCCGCGCAGCCTGATGATGGCCATCGGTCTTGGGCTGACGCTGGCCATGGCCCCGGCCATGCAGGCCCGGGCCTTTGGTGCGCCTGACAGCTTTGCCGATCTGGCCGAACAGATCAGCCCTTCGGTGGTCAACATCACCACCTCGGCCACGGTCGCGGCGGCCACTGATGGCGGACCGATGGTGCCGCCCGGCTCGCCTTTTGAAGATTTCTTCAAGGATTTCATGGAAGAAAACGGTCAGGGCGGCGATCAACCGCAGCGGTCCGAGGCGTTGGGATCGGGCTTTGTCATCTCGGCGGATGGCTTTATCGTCACCAACAATCATGTGATCGAAGGTGCCGATCAGATTGAGATCGAATTTTTTGGCGGCAAACGGCTGGATGCCAAGCTGGTCGGAACCGATCCTAAAACCGACATCGCGCTGCTGAAAGTCGAAAGCCCCGAACCGCTGCCTTTCGTGGTCTTTGGGGACAGCGACACCATGCGGGTGGGTGACTGGGTGATGGCGATGGGCAACCCGTTGGGTCAGGGCTTTTCGGTATCAGCCGGCATCGTCTCGGCGCGCGGGCGCGAATTGCAGGGCACCTATGATGATTTCCTGCAAACCGATGCCGCGATCAACAAGGGCAACTCGGGCGGACCCCTGTTCAACATGGAGGGGCAGGTGGTTGGCGTGAACACCGCCATTCTGTCGCCCACCGGCGGGTCCATCGGCATCGGCTTTTCGATGGCCTCGAACGTCGTCAGCAAGGTCGTGGGGCAGCTTCAGGAATTTGGCGAAACCCGGCGCGGTTGGCTTGGAGTGAAAATTCAGGACGTCACCCCGGATGTGGCCGAGGCGATGGGCATTCGGGCCGCCCAGGGGGCGCTGATCACCGATGTGCCGGAAGGTCCGGCCAAGGACGCAGGCTTGCTTGCGGGCGATGTGATCTTGTCCTTCAACGGTGAGGAAATCACCGATGTGCGCGACCTGACCCGCACCGTGGCCGACAGCCCGATCGGTGAGGCGGTGCCGGTGCTGGTGCTGCGTGACAGCGCCGAAACCACCATCCCCGTCACTTTGGGCCGCCGCGAAGAGGCCGAGGCGGTTGTGGAAACCGCTGCCAAGCCCGGCACTTTGACCGAGCCGAAGAAGACTGAAGTGTTGGGTCTGACCGTGGTGCCGATGGACGAAACCGTGGCCAAAAGCCTGAAACTGCCTGCTGGCAGCACCGGCTTGGCGGTGACGCGCGTCGATCCGGCGTCCGAAGCTGCGGGCAAAGGTGTGATGCCCGGCGACGTGATCGTCGAGGCCGGCCAACAGAAAGTGGTGACACTGTCTGATCTGGAAGACCGCCTGTCCGAAGCGCGCGATGCAGGCCGCAAGTCGATCCTGCTGCTGGTCCGCCGCGAAGGTGATCCGCGCTTTGTGGCGTTGTCGATCGAATAAGGCTGCGAAACCATCACATAAGCGGGCGGCAGGGAAACTTAGCCGCCCGTTCGCATTCTGGCTGCGTTCCAGAGCCGATCAGCCCAGTTCGGCCAACAGCCGGGTGCGGAAAGACATCAGCCAATCGGCGCGGGCCTCGGCCATGGCGCGGCCCGGTGCCGTCTGCATGGTTGCGGGCAGCCGCAACAGCTTGGTTTCCATGTGATCCAGCGCATAGCGGCGGTCGTCCAAAGCGCGGTGCAGCGCCATCGGGTCGTCACTGTCAAACAATTGCCCGCCCGTGGCTCCTGCCACATGGAACATCCGCGCAATGCCGATGGCCCCCAGCGCCTCCAGCCGGTCGGCGTCTTGCAACACGCAAGCCTCGGGCGTTTGCGGTGCGATGCCTGCCGAAAAGCTGTGGGCGGTGATGGCATGGGCAACGGCGGGCAGTTTGGCTGCCGGATATGCATCATCGCGCAGAAAGTCACAGGCAGCCTCGGCTGACAGGCGCGAAGCGCTGGCGCGGTCAGGGTGGGATTTCGGCAGATTGATCAGGTCATGAAACATCACGGCGGGCAGCAGTATTTCCAGATCACAGGGCAGGTCCATCGCGATCAACTTGGCATTGCTCCAGACCCGGCGCAGATGGCCCAGATCATGCGCCCCGTCCGGGGGCTGCGCGTTCCAGGCCCTGGTGATGCAAGCCTCATAGCGCGTCTTGCGCAACGTGATCTCGGCGGGCGTCACAGATCCGACAAATCGGTTGCGATCAGCCCCAGCTCTTTGGCGGCGGCCAGCGAAAGCGTCGGGCTGTCCAGTCCGCGGTCGGCCTGAAAGCGGCGGATGGCGGCCAGGGTCCCCGCGTCCATTTCACCCGTCACCGGTTGGGAAAACAGCCCGCGCGCCTTCATTGCCCGTTGCAGGCTGGCGACAAAGCTGATGGTCATTTCGGCGGGGCAGGGCACGCGGAACCAGACATCTTCGCGCATCTGCACCATGCGCTGATGGGTCTTGGTCTGAAAACTGGCCGGGGCAATCACCCGGCCGGTATCGTCGCGCTGCGCTTCGGTCACGATGATTTGTTCGGTCACGGTTTCGATCACTGCAGGCGTGGTGTCTGCGGCCCAGCAGTGCCCCGCCGGGCCTTTGGGGGGGCCGCCTTCCTCCAGCCGCACCAGTTCGATGGCCAGATTGGCGCGACCGGGGGCGGTGACCTGTGCCGGGGTGCATCCCGCCAGCAAAAGCGCCAGCGCGCCACCGATGAATACCGTTTTGATCATGCCCTGCCCGACCTGCCGCCCGGTTGGCCCGGACTTTGCGCAACCCGACCATAGCTGCAAATGCTGTGGCTGGAAAGTCTTTGTGCGCCACGGGTCTTGCGCGCGGGTCTGGCAAATCGGGATCATCTGGCCTATGTCCTGCTCAACCCGTTGGGGATGCAACAGCGCAGGAAAGCAAGCATGGCGAAGATCACTTATGTCGAACACAGCGGCAAGGAACATGTCGTGACCGTGGCCAACGGTCTGACCGTGATGGAAGGGGCCCGCGACAACGGCATTCCGGGGATCGAGGCCGATTGCGGCGGTGCCTGTGCCTGTTCGACCTGCCATGTCTATGTCGATGCGGCCTGGGTCGACAAATTGCCGAAAAAAGACGCGATGGAAGAGGACATGCTCGATTTTGCCTGGCAGCCTGATCCGGTGCGCTCGCGCCTGACCTGCCAGATCAAGGTCAGCGATGCGATTGACTGGTTGCGCGTGCAGATGCCGCAAAAGCAGATCTGATGCGCTGGCTGCTGGCGGTCTGGCTTTTTGCCGCGCCAGCCGCTGGGGCCGAGGTGCGCCAATGGGCCATCACCGGGGCCGAGTTGGTGCAGCCCACCGACCGCTATGATCACGGCGTTCTGGGCGATGCTATCGAATGGGGTGGCCTGCGCTTGTCGGTGACGCTGCAGGGCTGCGCCGGTGCCTGCAGCCAGACCAGGGGGCTGACCCTCACTTTGCCCCGAAGCCGGGTGTTTGAAGACGTCACCGCCCGCGTGGTCGATGTCGATGATGATCAGTTGCCCGAGGTTTTGGTGGTCGAAACCGACGTGAGGCGCGGCGCGATGCTGACGCTTTACGGCGTCGATGGCCAGCTGATTGCCCAAACCAGACCTGTGGGGCAGACCCACCGCTGGCTGGCGCCGGCGGGTGTCGGTGATTTTGACGGCGATGGCCGCACCGAAATCGCCTATGTCGACCGCCCGCATCTGACCCGCGCGCTGGTGTTTGTGCGGTTGCAGGATGGGGCATTGGTCGAAGTGGCGCGGTTGTCCGGCCTGACCAATCATCGCATCGGCGATGCGTTCATCAGCGGTGGCCAACGCAATTGCGGGCAGGGCGCAGAGGTAGTTCTGGCCTCGGGCGACTGGTCGCGGATTGTTGCGGCGCGCATCGGCGGCGTGGTGGATCTTGGTCCCTATTCGGCGCGGGCAATGCAGGCCGCTTTGGCGTGCGCGGGTTAGAACGGCAGCGCGCGGCCGTCATGGTCTTCAAAGCAGCCGGTGGTGGCCAGGGACAGCGCCGCAAACCGCGCCACCAGACCCTGTGCCGATTGTGTGGCTGTGATGTCAGCCGCGCTGCCACCCATCTCGGTCTGCACCCAGCCGGGATGGTAGATGCCCACCGCGATGCCATCGCCGCGCAGATCGACCGCCAGATTGCGTCCCAAGTTCAACACAGCAGCCTTGGTGGCGCGGTAGATATAGCTGCCCCCCGGCGCACGGGCGTCAGATGCCATTTGCGATGAAATGATCGCGATCTTGCCACGCGCGGCGCGCAGTTGCGGCAACAGCGCCTGGATGGTCAGGAACACGCCGGTCACGTTGGTGGCAAAGCCCGCCGCCCAGTCATCGGGCGCAAAGCCCGTGTCCAAAGTGTCACCGCGCGCGGGGTAGATGCCTGCGTTGCAGATCAACAGATCCAGAGGGGCCGGGATCATCGCGGACAACCGGTGGTGCGCGGCAGGGTCGGTCACATCCAACGGCAACAGGCCAGAGGTGGGTTGGCGGGCAGTGCCCTGCACCGGTATGCCAAGCGCGCGGTACTGGGCGATCAAGGTGGCACCGATGCCCCGGTTGGCCCCGGTGATCAGCACCGACATTCTCAATTCGCCTTGCGGGTTGGCATGAATGGCAGCGCGGCCACCGGCACGCCGTCGTCGATCAGCGCGCGCGCCTCAGCGGGTTTTGCCTCACCGTAGATGGACCGTTCGTCGATCTGACCTTCGTGCATGCGCCGGGCCTCGGTGACAAAGTTCAGACCGACATATTCCGAGTTTTCTTCAACCTTGCGACGCATTTCGGCGAAGGCCGCCTCGATGTCGTTTTGCGGCGTGGCCAGATCGGGCTTGGCCGGACCTGCACCTGCGTTGCGGGCCGGGCGGACGGCGGGGGCCATCAGGGTTTTCACGATCTGCGTCGACCCACAGATCGGACAGGCCAGATGATCGCCGCCCTGCAGTGCTGCATAAGCCTTGGCAGACTGAAACCAGCTGTCGAAATCATGGTCTTTGGGGCAGCGCAGGGTATAGCGGATCATGGCAGACACCGGGTCGGGACAACTGTGAACCTAGTCACGCTGCGCCGGATTTCAAGCGCTTACAAGTGCCGCTTGTGGCCGCAGGCCGTCTGCCAGACGCGCCAACAGCTGACGCAATTCCGGCTCGTCCACCTTGCGGGCGGCGAGTTCGGCGCCGAACCACTTGCGGCGACGTTCCTTGCGCTCGGGAAATTTGTCCTTCAGCCGGGCCACGCGCAGCGCAAACACCTCAACCTGACAGGGCAATGCGGCGCGCGGCGTCAACAGTTTGTCATAGCGGAACTGCCCGAGTCCGGTCTCGGAGATGACCCCTTCAACCCCGGCTTCTTCCCAAGCCTCGCGCGCGGCGGAACCGGCCGGGGACAGACCGGCAATCGGCCAACCCTTGGGGATCACCCAACGCCCGGTGTCGCGGCTGGTGATCAACAACACCTCCACCTTGCTGCGATGCATGCGCCAGCAGATCGCCCCATATTGCAAGGTGCAAGGTTCAAACGCGGTGAAGGGTAACAACTCGGACATAACTAACGCCTGTGGGTCTTGTTTTGGTTGGGCCTGTCTTTGGCTACTGCCAAAATGCGGCCAATTTATTTCTAAATCATGTATCTCACATAGAATCGACTTTGCACAGCCAGCGCAACATCACGCTTGCGCGTGTGGACCTTTGACAGCGGCGCGCTAGGGTTAACTGCTGTAAGGGCAGGCAAATATGACACAGAACGGCACAGTGGGGCCCATCCTGATCGGATCCGACGTGTATCGCGGATCAAGCTATGGCCGGCAGCATCCGTTGCGGGTGCCGCGGGTGTCGACGGTGCTGGATCTGTGCCGTGCGATGGGCTGGCTGCCGCCCGCGCAGTACCGCACCAGCCCACGCGCCAAAGCGCAGGCTTTGATGGCCTGGCACACGCCGGACTACATCGCAGCACTGCAGGAAGCCGAAACCCAAGGCGTGGTGAGTGAGGCGGTGCGCAAACGGCACCATCTGGGCACGGTGTCAAACCCGGTCTTTGCGCAGATGTTCACCCGACCGGCCACCGGCGCCGGCGGTGTGCTTTTGGCGTGCGAGTTGCTGGCGACAGCCGCGCGGGGGGTGGTGCATGTGCCGGGTGGCGGCACCCATCATGGCCTGCCCGATCGCGCCAACGGTTTTTGCTATCTGAACGATCCGGTTCTGGGCATTCTGGCGCTGCGCCGGTCGGGGTTGCGGGTCGCCTATGTGGATATTGACGCCCATCACGCCGACGGGGTGGAACTGGCCTTTGCCAATGATCCGGCGGTGCTGTTGATATCGGTGCATGAAGAGGCGCGCTGGCCGTTTTCGGGGGCAATGACAGTTGCGGGTCTTGGCAATCTGTTCAATCTGCCGGTGCCGCGCGGCTACAATGACACCGAGGCCCGCGCAGTGTTGCATCAACTGATCCTGCCGCGCGTGGCGGCGCACCGGGCGGATGTGATCGTCTTGCAGGCCGGGGCGGACAGTCTGGCCGAGGACCCGCTCTCGCGGCTGTGCCTGTCCAACAACGCCTATCGCGCCGTGCTGGCCGGACTGCGCGATCTGGCCCCGCGGTTGTTGGTGCTGGGTGGCGGCGGTTACAATCCCTGGTCGGTCGGTCGCTGCTGGACCCTGCTTTGGGCCGATCTGGCCGGGTATCACGTGCCCCAGGTGTTGCCAGAGGCCGCACAGTCAGTGTTGCGCGCGTTGCACTGGGGCGGCGGCGGGCGTGCCGAACCAGACCCGCATCTGCTGTCCACCCTCGCCGATCCTCCGCGAGAAGGCGCGGTGCGGGTGGAGATCAAGGATCGGTTGGCGTGTCTGGCGGCGCGTTAGCGCGCTATCAACCGGGACTGCGGGCCAGAATACCCGCCACCAGGGCCCCGGCATCGCCGTCAGGGCGCAAACTTGCGCGCGCGATATCTGCCATTTCCGCTTGGCGCGCTGTGTCCAGACTTGCCAACACCTGCGCCAGATTGACCGCTGTCACCGCAAGGGCGCCCCCCGCCGCATCCAGCGCCGCGAAGGGGGCGGCGAAATTGGTAATCGAAGGACCGTGCAGGATGGCCGCGCCGTGTTGCGCAGGCTCCCAGGGGGTGTGGCCACCCTTGTCGGCAAAGGTGCCACCAATGATGCAGACCCCGGCCATGGCATACCAATGATCCATCTCGCCCATGGTGTCGGCCAGATAAACCGGGGTGTCGGCGGTCGGCGTCTCTTGCCGCGATCGCTGTGCGAACCGCAATCCCTTTGCGGCCATCAGGCGTGCGACATCGGCGGCGCGACGGGGGTGGCGCGGCGCAAGGATCAACAGATCAAACTGCCTGCGCGCGCCGAGAAAGGCGTTCAGAATCAGATCCTCTTCGCCGTCATGCGTCGATGCCGCCAACAGCGTGCGCGCGCGCAGGGCAGGCGGGGCAAAGGGCGCAGGCCGGTTTTGCGCCGCGGCAAAGGCCTTGATCGCCAGCACAGGCCCCACCGCACCCGCAGGCAGACCCAAGCCGATCAGCCGATCCAGCGAGCCTTGGTCCTGCGCCGAGAGCCACGCCACCCGCGCCAGCGTCAGCGCCATGATCCCCCGTACCATGGCCCAGCGCCGGGCCGATCGGTCAGACAGCCGCGCGCCGATCACCAGCACCGCAGTCCCGCGCGCATGGGCGGCGGCAATCCGGGCTGGCCACATTTCGTTCTCGATGATCACCAAGGCCCCGGGCTGCCACCGCCGCAGCACCCGCCCCGTGGCCCCGCCAGAATCCAACGGCGCCAAAGCCACCACCACCCCGGGCAGACCCCAGTTCAGCACCATTGCCCGCGCCGTTGCAGTGTTGCAGGTCACCAGAACCTGCAGCCCCGGACGCGCCGCCAGCAGGGCTTGCAGCACCCAAAGCGCCGAGGCCAGTTCACCATTCGACGCCCCGTGCAGCCAGATCGCGGGACCAGAAGCCGGGGGCGGGCCAAAGCCCAACCGCTCTGACAGCGGCCCCTGTCGCCGCAGCGCCAACGCCAGCAGCACAAAGGGCAAGGCCAGTGCCATCAAGATCCGGTAGATCTGCATCGCGCTCCCCTTTGACGCCTGATTTGAACGAATTTACTTCAATCTGACTCAGAATGCAGGAAATCCAAGGCAAATGCAGTCTGGCGTCTGTTGCGTGTTGCGTTCAATGGGCTGAACCCGATGGAACGCAACACGCTTTAGGCGGCGCGGCGGCGCGCTGCAAGTCTGCCATGGGGCTGACCCCCGAGATCGCGAGTGCGCAGCCGATACACAATGGGAAATGAAGCGCATGGCAGCCTCAAACTGCGAGCCGATCCGGTGTTCCGGATCTGGCGCCCAGCTTCTGGTGTGGGTCCAAGCGGGCAAAACGGCAGACGCCCTCACAGCTTGGGCGGACACCTTCCCGGCCAATCTGTCGCAAGATGATAGGCTTGCCCCAAGGCCAGCACGCCCGCATCCGCCCCCACAGGCCCCGCGATCTGCATGCCCATCGGCAGGCCCTGCGCGCCGAAGCCGACCGGAACCGACAGGGCAGGCAAGCCGATCAGGCTGATGGGGATCACCACCTCCATCCAGCGGTGATAGGTATCCATCGCCACACCGTTGATGACTTGCGGCCAGCGCCATTCCACCGGAAACGGCCAGACCTGCGCCGACGGCAGCACCACCGCGTCAAAGCGGGCAAACAGCCGCGCCATATGCGCGTAATAGCGGCTGCGGATCACCGAGGCCTCATAGACCGCCTGCGCGGTCAGGTTGCGGCCTTGCTCGATTTCCCAGATGGTTTCCGGCTTGATCAGCGCCCGCTTGGCCGGATCGTCGTACAGCGCCTTCATGCCGCCTGCGTTCAGCATTGCACGCAGGGTGGTCCAGGCCTGCCAAAGTTGCGCGGCGGGGAAGGGCGGTGCTACGGCCTCGACCTGCGCGCCCAGATCTTCGAACACCCGCAACCCCGCCTCGCACAGCGGCAGGATCCCCGGCTCGATCGCATAGGCCCCGCCCCAGTCGCCTGCCCAAGCGATGCGTTTGCCGGTGATATCCGCGCTCAAATCACTGCCAAAATCCGCGCCAACCCGCCCGAACGGCACTTCGGGATTCACCCCCGCTTGCACGTTCAGCAACCGCGCCACATCCTCAACCGTCCGCCCCATCGGCCCTTCGGTGGCCAAGGTCGCCAGAAACGTGTCGCCCTCGGCATCGCCCGGCACCAGACCCCATGTCGGGCGAAAGCCGTAGACATTGCAAAACGCCGCCGGATTGCGCAAAGACCCCATCATGTCGGACCCATCCGCCACCGGCAGCATCCGCGCGGCCAGGCCCGCCGCAGCCCCGCCCGATGACCCGCCTGCCGTCATCGCCAGATCATAGGGATTGCGCGTCACCCCATGCACCGGGTTGAAGCTGTGACTGCCATGCCCCCATTCCGGGGTGTTGGTCTTGCCGATGAAAATCGCCCCCGCCGCCCGCATCCTTGCGGCCAGCAGATCATCCTTGGCGGGAATGAAATCGGCAAACAACGGCGATCCCCAGGTCGTCCGCAGCCCCTTGGTCGCACACAGATCCTTTACCGCAAACGGCAAGCCGTGCAGCCAGCCCAAAGGTTCCGCATCATCCGCCAACCGCGCCTCAGCCATCAACTCATCGCGCCCGCGCACGGAAACAACCGCATTCACCGCCCCGTTCACCGCAGCAATCCAGTCCAGATGCGCGGCCATCACTTCAGATGGCGCAACTTTGCGCGCCGCAATCATCCGTGACTGATCAGAGGCCGACTGCTGCCAAAGCTCCATGGTCATCCCCTCTGTTCAAATATCCGCGGGGGCAGCATTTGCCCTTCGCAAATGCGACAGGGGGCGGCAGCCCCCCACCGCGCGTCAGCGCTCAAGAAGTACGGTGTGGGGGCTATGCCCCCACACCACCGCCAGATCACCTTTGGCAGATCACTTCTGCAGTTCAGTCCAGATCGCCGTCTGATATTCCAACGCTTTGCCCGAACAGGCCAGCACGAACTGGCCATTCGCCGCAAACTCTGCCGGGGTCACGATCTCGGGTGCGGTTTTCATGTCCTCGGGCATGAACGGCTCTGACCCGGCGATGCCATTGCCATAACGCGCAAAGGCCGACAGCATCGCGGCATTTTCCGGCTCCATGATGAAATCCATGAACAGATAGGCGTTCTCGACGTTCTTGGCGTCTGACAACAATACCACATTGTCCATCCACAACCCAAAGCCCTCTTTGGGATAGCCATAAGCCACGTCCGGGTTGCCCAACCGTGACCGCATCGCCGAACCGTTCCAGTCCACCGACGCCGCGTAGTCGTTGTTGGTCATCTTCTCGATCGTGGAATAGTCCATCGCCAGCCATTTCGGCTTGGCCGCCAGCAGCGCATCGCGGACCTTCTTCATCACTTCGGCGTCTTCCGAGCAGACCTTGCCGCCCGCGTACATCGTGGCCAAGGCCATCACATCGCCCATTTCCGGAAGCACGTTGATCTTGCCAGCCAATTCCGCCGGCGGGTCCATGAAGATGGCGCTTGTGTTGATATCACCGGTGTAAACCTTGGTGTTCACTGACACGCCGGTGGACCCCCACTGCCAGGGCAGCGACAGCTTGCGCCCCGCATCCCAGTCCACATTCAGCCATTCGGGCGCGATGTTCTTGTGATTGGGCAGCTTGGTCAGGTCCAATTCCTGTATCAGCCCCTTTTCGTGATAAATCTTCACAAATCCGGCCGAGGGCACCACAAGGTCAAAGCCCGAAGCCCCGGCCTCGACTTTTGCCAGTGCGGTGTCGTTGCTGTCAAAATCGGTGATGGTGACCTTGATGCTGTATTTTTCCTCGAACTTCTTCACCATCTCGGGGCTGGTGTAATTGCCCCAGTTGTACAGGAACAGTTCGCCCTCGGCATGGGCGGCGGTGCTGCACAGCATCAGGGCAACGGCGGAAATCAGGGTCTTCTTCATAAGTGGCTCCGGGTTGGGTTTGGTTAACTCTTGCGGCGGCTGGTCAGGAAAAACGCGATCAGCAGGATCAGCGTCACCCCCAGCAGCACGGTGGAAATCGCATTCACATCGGGTGTCATCGACCGGCGCAGCTGGCCCAGCATATAGGTGGGCAATGTGTCCTGCCCCGGCGATTTGATGAATTCGGTGATGACCACATCATCGAGCGAGGTCACAAAGGCCAGCATCGCGCCTGCGAAGATCCCCGGTGCCAGCAGCGGCAGCGTGACACGGCGGAACGCAGCCCAGGGGCTGGCGTAAAGATCGGCGGCGGCGGTCTCCAGCGTCAGATCCATCCCCTCCAGACGCGCGCGAATGGGCAGATAGGCGAAGGGCAGGCAGAACGCGGTGTGGGCGAGGATCAGATAACCCAAGCCCGAATATCCGGTCAATTTCTTCAGCGCCGCCACCAGCAGCAACAGCGCCACGGCGGTGACAATCTCTGGCACCATCAGCGGTTGATTGATCATCACATAGATGAAGGTCTGGCCCTTGAACGCCGCCCGCCGCGTGGTTCCGAGCGCCGCCATGGTGGCCAGCACGGTGGACAAGATCGCCGCCCCCAGCGCCACTTGCAGCGATACCCAAGTCGCCGCCTTGACCTCGTCATTGGCAAAGGCCACCGCGTACCATTCCAGTGAAAAACCTTTCCACTCGGCGGGCGAAAGCCCGGCGTTGAAGGAATAGAACACCAGCGTCAGGATCGGCGCGTAAAGCGCCACAAAGACCACGATGGCGATGGTGCCAAAGCCGGGCAGGTCGGTGACGGAATAAGAGGCGCTTTTAGCCATCCTTGCGCTCTCCGTTGATGGCGCGGACATAGTACAGCAACGCGATGGTCACGATCACCAAAAGGACAATCGACAAGGCCGCCCCCAAGGGCCAGTTGCGGCCCTGACCGAACTGCAATTCGATGAAATTTCCGATCATCATCTGCTTGCCACCGCCCAGGATTCGCGGGGTGACATAAGCGCCGAGGCAGGGCACGAACACCAATATCGACCCCGCGATGATCCCCGGCTTGGTGATCGGCAGGATCACCCGACGCAAGACCTGCCAGCGAGTGGCGTAAAGGTCGTACCCCGCCTCCAGCAGCCGCATGTCGAAGCGGTCAATGGTGGCAAACAGCGGCAGCACCATCAGCGGCAGGTAGACATAGACCATGCCGATCAGCACGGCGGTGTCGGTGTAGGTCAGCTGGATCGGCGTGTCGATCAGGCCAAGGTTTAGCAGCGCGGTGTTCATCACGCCCTCGTTGCGGATGATCTGGTTGATGGCAAAGGTGCGGATCAGAAGGTTGGTCCAGAACGGAATGGTGATCAGAAACAGCCATGCCGCCCGCGCCGCAGGCGGCCTTGTGGCGATGAACCACGCGGTCGGAAAGCCCACCGCAAAGGTCAGGATGGTGGTGATCAGCGACAGCTTCACCGAGCGCCAGAAGATGGTCAGGTTGGCATCGGCCAGCTTCAGGGTTTCGTCGAAGATATCCCGCTCGAACAGAATGCGGGTCCAGCCGTCAAGGCTGAACACCCATTCGACATTGCCGTATTGGCCTGGGGTCAAAAAGGAATAGACCAGAACGATCAACAGCGGCCCTGCGGCAGCAAGGGTCAGCACGACCAGCGCAGGCGCGGACAAAAGCCAGCCATTGCGGGTGCTTGCGGCGGCGCGGGCCTGCTCGGCGGGGCTCATCTGACGTTCCGGCGCATAGGGGCAGGGATGCCGGCCTGTGCTTGCATCGCTGGCACAAACTGGCTTTGCCGATGGGCTGCGGGTTTGCGTCCGGCGGAAAGCGCGATTTGGCTGCGGAAGGCTTCGGCGCGGCGCATCTAATCCTCCAGCACTTGCACAGAGCCGGGGGCAAAGCGCAGCGCCACGGCCGCGCCCAAGGCCAGGCCTGCATCGCCGGTGGCGGGGCTTTGCAGCCGGGCCATCACCTCGGTGCCGTCCGCCAGCGCCATATGACAATGGGTGTCGGTGCCGAAATAGACCAGATTCTGGATGGTGGCCGGGAGGGCCGCGGGATCGGTGCCATCGACCAGCCGCACCTGTTCGGGGCGCACCGTCAGTGTCACCGCTTGACCCTGTGCCAAGCCCGCGTCAGGCAGGTCGATCAGATGCCCGCCCGCCAGTCGCACCGCAGACCCTTCGCGGACGCCGGGCAGGAAGTTCGTCTAGCCGATAAAGCTGGCGACAAAGCGGTTCACGGGACGAGTGTAGATATCGCGTGGAGAGCCCACCTGTTGCAGCTTGCCCGCCGACATCACGCCGATGCGGTCGGACATGGTCAGCGCCTCTTCCTGATCATGGGTCACGAAGACAAAGGTGATGCCGGTTTCGGTTTGCAGACGCTTCAACTCGATCTGCATATCCTTGCGCAGTTTCATATCCAGCGCCGACAAGGGTTCGTCCAGCAACAACACCTTGGGCTGCGGGGCCAAGGCCCGCGCCAGAGCGATGCGCTGTTGCTGGCCGCCTGACAGTTGCGAGGTCTTGCGCGCGGCCATCGGCTCCAGCTTTACCAAGGCCAGCATCTGCGCCACGGTTTCCTGCACCTCACGCCTGGGGCGGCCCTGCATTTCAAGACCAAAGCCCACGTTCTGCGCCACGGTCAGATGCGGAAACAGCGCATAGCTTTGGAACACCGTGTTCACCGGGCGCTTGTGGGGCGGCAGGGTGGTGATGTCTTGCCCGTCCAGCAGAATGGTGCCCGAGGTTGGCATCTCGAACCCCGCAATCAGGCGCAGCAGGGTGGTCTTGCCGCAGCCCGACGGACCCAGCAGCGTAAAGAACTCGCCCTTGCGAATATCAATCGACACATCGTCCAGCGCGCGCGTCGCTGTGTCGAGGGTGCCAAAGGCCTTCACCACATTGCGGGCCTGCACGGCATGGGTCTCACTCAAGGCGACTCGCTCCTGACTATTTTGATCATATTGCGCAAGGGATTGTGACCGGTGCAACAAAAACCTGTCAGCCGCGCGATGCGTTTTCCGGAACGCCCTCTGCGCCCCGGCGGCGCGTGCCGAAACCCTCGCGGCCCCGCGGTGCAACCGGGCTGTCTTGATCCCATCTTGTGCACCTTGCCTCAGGTTGCCATCGGCGCACGCCGAGCGGCCCAAGGCTGCGCCGCCTCCAGTTCCGCGCACAGAGCAATCAGGTCTTCATCGTGTCCATAAGCTGCGGCCAGATGCACGCCTATCGGCAGCCCGGTGGCAGATGTGCCCAAGGGCAGCGACGCCGCAGGTTGGCCCGAGGCGTTGAACACGGCGCAAAAGGGCGAGTATTCAAAGATACCGCCGGGGCCTGTGCGGTAATTCACATAATCATCGCGGTCATGGTTGAAACGTCCCACAAGGGCGGGCGGTTCGGACAAGGTGGCCGACAGCAGGATGTCGGGGCCGCAGGTGAAATAGCTGGCCATCTGACGGCCGAAATCGTGAATCTCGCCGACCGCTTGCAGGTAGCGCGTGGGCGGCAGGCTGGCAGCATGGGCGCAGGCAGACCGGCCGATGCCTTCGACATCATGCGCGGTCAGGTCGCGGCCGTTCAAACCGGTCTGGATCGACAGCGCCGTGCCAATGGCGACAATATCGGTCCAGGCCCGCATCATCTTGCCGATATTGGCTTGGGCTGGCAAGCCGGGCTCAACCCAGTGGCCAAGGGACTCCAGCAACCGCCCGGTGGCCTGCACGGCCAGAGCCACATCGGGGTGAATGGTATCGCCGGTGAAACTGGTGTCGCAGATTGCCACCCGCAACCGGCGCGGCGGGCGGGAAATGGCGGCTGCATGGCCCTGTCGCAGGGGCGGGGCGACGTAGGGCGCACCAAGGTCGGGGCCTTCGCAGGCGTCCAGCAGGGTGGCCGTGTCGCGCACGGACCGGGTGAGGAAGCCGTCTATCGCCATCCCCGCCCAGCCCTCGCCGACATAGGGGCCATCGGGCAGGCGGGCGCGGGTGGGCTTGAACCCGAACAGCCCGCAGTTTGACGCCGGTATCCGCACTGACCCGCCGCCGTCCGATCCATGCGCAAAGGCCACGATCCCCGCAGCCACCGCAGCGCCTGCGCCGCCCGATGATCCGCCCGAGGTGTGATCAAGGTTCCATGGGTTGCGGGTGGGCCCCCCGTAAACCGCGGCTTCGGTGGTGGCGCCGATGCCGCCTTCGGGGCTGGTGGTGCGGCCAAAGGTGACGACGCCTGGTCCCCGGATGCGCTCAAAGATTGCAGAGTCGCGGCCATAGCGGGTGCCCGCCAACAGCCGGGATCCGTTGTGGGACGGGAAATCCACCGCCTCGCAGCCCAGATCCTTGAGCAGGAACGGCACACCGCGGAACGGCCCGCGCGGCAGCCCTGCGGCAATGGCCTTGCGGGCCACGTCCTCTTGCACCAGCACCACGGCGTTGATGGCAGGGTTGCGCGCAGTCACTGCCGCCAGCGCCGCATCCAGCAGCTCTGTTGGCGACACCTCGCCCCGCGCCACCAGTGCCGCCAGCGCCGTGGCATCCTTCGCGCCCAAATCCCCGATCATCGCCCATCCCTTTGCCATTGCATGACCCGAAGGTGGCGTCATGCGGGCACCGCGTCCATCTCGCTTGCGCCATTGTTGGGGTCGCATTGAGGCGATTGTTGTGTCAGTCCGTCGCGTGGGTCTGCACTGCAACA
The DNA here is from genome assembly GCA_031428215.1 of Paracoccaceae bacterium. Classification (GTDB taxonomy): domain Bacteria; phylum Pseudomonadota; class Alphaproteobacteria; order Rhodobacterales; family Rhodobacteraceae; genus Cypionkella. The sequence goes on along the minus strand of JANPOY010000070.1, from coordinate 46,682 downwards.
TCCTGCCGCAATGCGCCATCCGCGCCAAAGATCAGGATGCGGTCATCGGTGGTGACAACGGCCGTCCACCCGGTGCCGAAAGTCACGGCCTGCGCCTTTGCCCCCGCAGGCAGCACCAGCTCGGGCGGCACCAAGGGCACCGCGACCCCGGCCGCCGGCAGGCGGGTGACAAGCAGGCCGACCACCGCTATGACACCCGCAATCATGGTGATCATCAGGATGATCACCAAGGCTTTTAGAAATCGGAGCGAGGGCGGCAGGCCCGGCTCTACAGGAGTGTCAGTCATGGCAAGCCCTTTTGATGCGGATGCGAACAGCCTGATCGTGGTGATCGGCGAAGATGCCCCGGTGCGTCTTGATAAGGCGCTTGCGCAGGCGGTGCCAGAGGATGCGGCGCTGTCGCGGTCACGCTTGATGAAGATGATCGACGAGGGCGATGTGTTTTTGGCCGGGGTGGCTGTCACCGATCCGAAAACCAAGGTGACCGAAGGGCAAGCGTTTGTGCTGCGACTGGCACCCGTGGCCGATGTCGCAACGCTGGCCGAGGACATTCCGCTGTCGGTGATCTGGGAGGACGGCGATCTGATCGTCATCGACAAACCGGCAGGGATGGTGGTGCATCCCGCGCCTGGTACGCCCTCGGGCACGCTGGTCAACGCGCTTTTGGCCCATTGCGGCGATACGTTGTCCGGCATCGGCGGTGAGCGGCGTCCCGGCATCGTCCACCGCATCGACAAGGACACCACGGGCTTGTTGGTGGTGGCGAAATCCGACCGCGCCCATCATGGGCTGGCCGCGCAGTTTGAGGCGCATACGGTCAACCGCCACTATCTGGCGGTCGTGCATGGTGTGCCTTCCGCCAACGACCCCCGACTGCGCGGCTTGCGTGGCGTGAGTTTCGAGGCCGGCGGCATCCTGAAAATCGCCACCGGGTTGGCCCGCCACAAAACCGACCGTCAGCGTCAGGCCGTCGTCTGGGAACAGGGCCGCCATGCGGTGACACGGGCGCGGGTGATCGAGGATTTCCGGGGCGCTGCAAGCCTGGTGGAATGCTGGCTGGAAACCGGGCGCACCCATCAGATCCGGGTGCATATGTCTTATGCGGGCCATGGGCTGCTGGGCGATCAGACCTATGGCGGCAAACGCCGCTTGCCGCCGAAACTGTTCGGCGATGCGGCAGAGGTTGGCAATGACTTCCCCCGTCAGGCGCTGCACGCGGCCAGTCTGGGCTTTGAACATCCCGTGACGGGTGAGACGCTGGCATTCACTTCGCCGCTGCCGGATGACCTTGCAGCCTTGCTGGGCGCGCTGCGGCTGGGGGCATAGGGGCCGTTCATCAGGCTGTGCAGCGTCTTCACGCCAGACCCGCCGCTGGTTCGCGCCCCAAGCCGGCGGGCAGGAGCGGCGGCTTTTGACGTTCGCGTGATGGCGCTGACATATTTCTTCCGCAGCGCCGGAACCGTATCCATCTTTCGTTCATTGATGTGTGATAGCTGCGGCCTTGAAAGCCACATCGGGCACAGATAAATTGAGGGGTCCGGGGGCGAAACTGCACCGGAGTTACGAGGGAGCGTCGACATGAGCACCTATGCCAATCTGCCAGCACCCAGCCCGGAACAGGGGCTGAACCGCTACATGCAGGAAATCCGCAAGTTCCCACTGCTGGAACCCGAAGAAGAATACATGCTGGCCAAACGCTGGGTCGATCATCAGGACAGCACGGCCGCGCACCGGATGGTCACCTCGCATTTGCGCTTGGCTGCCAAGATCGCCATGGGCTACCGCGGCTACGGTCTGCCGCAGGCCGAAGTGATTTCCGAGGCAAACGTGGGCCTGATGCAGGCGGTCAAACGCTTTGATCCGGAAAAGGGCTTTCGCCTTGCGACCTATGCGATGTGGTGGATCCGGGCGAGCATTCAGGAATACATCCTGCGGTCCTGGTCGCTGGTGAAACTTGGCACCACTTCGGCGCAGAAAAAGCTGTTTTTCAACCTGCGCAAGGCCAAAGCCAAGGTCGGCGCGCTGGAGGAAGGCGATCTGCGCCCCGAAAACGTCACCCGGATTGCCACCGATCTGAACGTGTCGGAATCGGAAGTCATCGACATGAACCGCCGTCTGTCCGGCGGCGACGCATCCTTGAATGCCACGGTCGGGTCTGACGGCGAAGGCACGACGCAGTGGCAGGATTGGCTGGAAGACGAAGACAGCGATCAGGCTGGCGATTACGAAGTGCGTGATGAATTCGACACCCGCATGGCGCTGCTGCATCAGGCGATGTCGGCGCTGAACGAGCGCGAACGCGATGTGCTGATGAAGCGGCGCCTTGCGGAAACCCCGATCACGCTGGAAGAACTGTCGGAAAGCTACGGCGTCAGCCGTGAGCGTATTCGCCAGATCGAAGTGCGCGCCTTTGAAAAGCTGCAGGAACGCATGCGCGAACTGGCGAAAACCAAGGGCATGGTGATACCCGCATAAGGGCGTAAGGGACCATCCGGCGCCCCACCGCGCCGGATGGTCGCGCCCGCTGGCCTGCAATCGTTCGGATGTTGCGCCACCCGCGCGCAATCGATAGGACATTGCGATCAAGCCAAGGGGTGCTGCCAATGACCATGCTGGAAACCTTCATCAAGCCGATGCACCGCGAGGGCTATAAATTCGTCGGCATCTTTGCCGCCATCTCGCTGGTGCTGTCATGGATATGGTCGCCGCTGGGCTGGCTGGGACTTGGCGCAACCGTCTGGTGTTATTACTTTTTCCGCGATCCCAAACGGTCAGTGCCGCAAGGCCGGGGCCTGATCGTATCGCCCGCCGATGGCGTGGTGTCGCTGATCGAACGCGCGGTGCCGCCGCCGGAACTGGGCGCAGGCTCTGCGCCGTTGCTGCGGGTTTCGGTGTTCATGTCGGTGTTCAACTGCCATGTGAATCGCGCGCCGATTGCCGGGCGGCTGTTGAAAATGGCCTACCGCCCCGGAAAATTCCTGAATGCCTCGCTGGACAAAGCCTCGGAAGACAATGAGCGCAACTCTTTGTTGCTGGAAATGGCGGATGGTCGCACGTTGGTTGTGGTGCAGATCGCCGGGCTGGTCGCGCGCCGGATCGTGCCGTTTGTGACCGAAGGGCAGGGCCTGCGCACGGGTGAGCGTTTTGGTCTGATCCGCTTTGGTTCGCGTCTGGATGTCTACCTGCCCGAAGGGGTTGAGCCGCTGGTCGCCGTCGGGCAAACCATGGTGGCGGGCGAAACCGTGCTGGCCGAGATGGACCGCGATCTGCTGCGCCGCAGTGCCAGCCTCGAATGAACATGCCAAAAGAGCCTGTCGTGAAAATCCGCAAACGGCTGCATCTGGTGCAGTTGATTCCGAATTTCATGACCGTCGGCGCGCTGTGTGCGGGCCTGACCGCGGTGCGATTCGCGATTGAAGGGCGGTTTGGGCTGGCGGTGGCCTTGATCATCATGGCCGCAATCATGGACGGGCTGGATGGTCGGCTGGCCCGCCTGCTGAAAAGCGAATCCGACATGGGCGCCGAACTCGACAGCCTGTGCGATCTGGTCAATTTTGGTGTGGCCCCGGCGCTGATCATCTACCTTTGGGCGCTGCAGGGCATGCGGGCCGAGGGCTGGATTGCCTGCCTGATCTACGCCGTGGCCTGCCTTTTGCGCCTGGCGCGGTTCAACATCGGCAGCCGCCAACCCGACAATGATCCCAACAGCTTTCAAGGTGTACCCTCACCGATGGGTGCGCTTTTGGTGCTGATGCCGATCTTTCTGTCCAATGCCCTGGGCGACGGCGGCCCCTATGCCACTGGTTTTGTCGCGCTGTGGATGGCGGTTGTGGGCGCGCTGATGATCGGGCGGTTTCGCACGCCTTCGTTCAAGAAGGCCACGATTTACGCCGAAAATGTCAGCTTTGTCTTATTGGCCTTTGTCGGGCTGGCGGCGGCTTTGCTGACCTATCCATGGACAACTCTGGCATTGGCCGATGGCGCCTATCTGGTGGCGATTTGTTACAGCCTGCTGCGGCCCAAAGCCAAAACGCCCGCCGCTCCCTCTGCCTAGCTGGTTGCGCAATCGGCCCCCAAAGGCTAGCTTTGCGGCAGCACATCAGGGGGAATTGCGATGAAAACGGTACGTTGGGGAATACTGGGGGCGGCCAACTTTGCCCAGCAGCACATGGCACCGGCCATTCATGCGGCCAAAGGCGCAGAACTGTATGCGCTGGCAACGTCGAGCGCTGAAAAAGCCAAGGGTTTCAGCGCCTTCTGCCCCGGTCTTAAAGTTCATTCCAGTTATGAAGACTTGCTGGCCGATCCGGCCATTGACGCCGTTTACGTGCCACTGCCGAACCATCTGCACGTGGAGTGGACGCTGAAGGCGCTGGCTGCGGGCAAGCATGTGTTGACCGAAAAGCCGATTGCGATGCAGGCGGATCAGATTGATGCGATCATCGCCGCCCGCGACGCCAGCGGTTTGCTGGCCGCCGAGGCCTATATGATCGTGCATCACCCGCAATGGATCCGCGCCAAGCAATGGCTGGAGGCGGGGGAAATTGGCCAGTTGCGCCATGTCGACGCGCAGTTTTCGTTCAACCTGACCGATGGCGGCAACATCCGCAACAAGCCCGAAACCGGCGGCGGGTCGTTGCGCGATATCGGGGTGTACACCTTTGGCTCGGCGCGCTTTGTCACCGGATCGGAACCTGTTGATGTTTCGGCGCGGCTGATCTTGGACAATGGCATCGACAGCTTTGCCCAGGTGGCGGGCATCATGGACGGCCCGCATGGGCGCTTCACCTACAGCTCGATGACTTCGATGCGGCTTTACAATCGCCAGACCGTGACATTTCAGGGTGATCGCGGCATGATCCGGCTGGATGGCGGGCCGTTCAACGCCAATGTCAACGACATCGCCGCGGTTGAATTGCACCGCGATGGCAACTCGGTGACGGTCGACCGTTTCCCCACTGCCAACCAGTATGTTCTGCAGGTTGAAGCCTTTGGCCGCACCATCCGCGACGGTGCGCCCTATCCTTGCCCGTTGGAGTTCGTCAAAGGCACCCAAGCCATGATGGACACGGTCTACCGTGTCGGTGTCGAGATTTCCTTGTGACACAACCCGCCGGGCCGGTGGTGTTTCACCTGCCCGGCTCTGTTCTGCGCGATCCGGCCAAAATGCGGGTGTTTTACGGCAAGATCGGTGAAGGGTTGCGCGCGCGTGGTGTGGCGGTGGCGTACCGACTGCATGACCGCGAGTCCCTGGCCGCACAGGTTGCTGCGGACGCCGGATTTCACATCGTGGATCACGGTCGGCTGCGGCATCCCCGGGTGCTGAACGCCGGGCTCAGTTTCGTGGTGCCCTACTATTATCTCGACCCTTGCGGCATCCGGGCGTTTTCGTCCTTGAGCGAGCAGGTGTTTGATCCGGCGCAGGTGGATCCTCTGACCGCCGCTGCCTTCCATGCCGATCTGGTGGCGCGGTTGGTGGGCGGGCGCAAGTCGCGCTATCAGCAGCCTGACACGGTTCTCCCGGTGCCGCGGGGCTGTGTTGCGGTGTTCTTGCAGACGGAAGCCCACCGCGCGGTCGGCGAATTGTGCCATCTGACCCTGCGCCGGATGATCAAGGTGCTGCTGGACCGCGATGATCCCCGTGCGATTGTGGTCAAACCGCATCCGCGCGACACCGATCTCGACACATTGGCGTGGCTGGCGCAAAAAGCCCGCAAGGACAAGCGGTTGCAGATTGTGCCGGGCAACATCCACGACATTCTGGCCGCCTGCGATGTGGTGGTGACGATCAACTCGGCGGTGGGGGTAGAGGCGTTTTTGCACCGCAAGCCAGTGGTATTGTGCGGCAAGGCCGACTTTCATCATTGCGCGGTGACCCTGCGCGACGGGGCGCAGATGGACGCGGCGATTGCCAAGACCATGGCCACCGACTGGCCCTATGAGGCGTTTTTGCACTGGTATTTTGGCCTCAATTGCATCTCGGCAGAGGCGCCCGGTCTTGTCGATCAGGTGGCCGGGCGCATCGCGGCGATGGGGTTCGATCTAGGCCTCCATCGCCTCTAGCTCGTCGATGAAACCCGCGATCATCGACAGGCCCTTGTCCCAGAATTTGGGGTCGGACGCGTCCAGCCCAAAGGGGGCCAGCAGGTCCTTGTGGTGTTTTGATCCGCCCGCCCGCAGCATCTCGAAGTATTTCTCTTCAAAATCCGGCAGCCCGTCGGCATAGGCTGCGTAAAGCGCGTTCACAAGGCCATCACCGAAGGCATAGGCATAGACGTAGAAGGGTGAATGGACAAAGTGCGGGATATAGGCCCAGAAGGTTTCATATCCTGTCGCGAATTCAAAGGCATCGCCCAAGGATTGCGCCTGCACCGACATCCACAGCGCGTTGATGTCGTCGGGCGTCAACTCGCCTTCGGCCCGGGCGGCGTGCAGTTTGCATTCGAAATCGTAAAAGGCGATCTGGCGGACGACGGTGTTGATCATGTCTTCAACCTTGCCAGCCAGCAGGGTCTTGCGCTCGGCTTGGGTTTTCGCCCCGTCCAAGAGCTTGCGGAAGGTCAGCATTTCGCCAAAGACGCTGGCGGTTTCCGCCAGGGTCAGGGGCGTTGAAGACAACAATTCGCCCTGACCCGCCGCCAGAACCTGATGCACGCCGTGGCCCAACTCATGCGCCAAGGTCATGACATCACGGGGTTTTCCCAGATAGTTCAGCATGACATAGGGGTGAACGGTGGTCACCGTCGGATGCGCAAACGCGCCCGGAGCCTTGCCGGGTTTGACGCCCGCGTCAATCCAGCCTTGGGTGAAGAACGGCCGCGCCAGATCGGCCATCCGCGGATCAAACGCGCCATAGGCCGAAAGCACGGTTTCCGTGGCCTCGGCCCAATTCACGAGGCGTGGCGTCTCGTTTGGCAGTGGCGCGTTGCGATCCCAGGTTTGCAGGGTTTCCAGCCCCATCCACTTCGCTTTCAGCCGGTAATAGCGGTGCGACAGTTTGGGGTAGGCGGCGACGACGGCGTTGCGCAGGGCCTCGACCACTTCGGGTTCGACATGGTTCGACAGGTGGCGCGCGTGCTGCGCAGACGGCATCTTGCGCCAGCGGTCGTCGATTTCCTTTTCCTTGGCCAACGTGTTGTGAACCCGCGCGAACAGCTTGCTATGTTTGTCAAACACCACCGCCAAGGCCCGGCTGGCGGCCTCCCGTTTGCTGCGGTCGGCGTCGGTCAACAGGTTTAGCGTGGCTTCCAGGTTCAGATCTTCTGCTTCGCCCGCGACCGCAAACATAAGCCCGGCCATGGTTTCATCAAACAGCTTGTTCCACGCAGAGGCGCCCACGACGGAGGCGTCGTGCAGATATGTCTCCATCTCATCCGACAACTGGTGCGGACGCATGGCGCGCATGCGGTCAAACACCGGTTTATAGCGGGCAAGACCTTGGTTCTGCGCGCAGAGGCCGTTCAGATGGTCTTCATCCAAGCGGTTTAATTCAAGGCTGAAAAACACCAGGGGCGTGGTGTGGTTGGTGATCTGGTCCTGACAATCGGCCATGAACTTGGCTCGGTCAGAATCCATGGTGTTCTGATAATAACGCAAGCCCGCGTAGGACATCAGCCGCCCGGCGGTCACGTCGATCGCCTCATACTTTTGCACGCAGGCCAGCATCGCCTCGGCCGACAGACCCGCAAGCTTGCCCTTGTAGGCCGCCTCAAACGCCGCCACTTCGGCCTGTACAAAGGCCATATCGGCCGCCTGTGCCGCGCAATCGGGACTTTCATAAAGGTCGGTCAGATCCCAATCGGGCAGATCGCCAAAGCTGTTGGACCCGATGCGGGCGTCAAAAACCGGGCGTTGCAGTCCGGGCAAGGGCAGGGGAAGCGGCATTGGGCGGACCTTTCGAAAAGCGTTGCCTCTCATGTAGGCGGCAATATTGGGTCGCGCAAGCCACAGCTGCGGTGCATTTTCGGGCGCTGAGTCGCCTTAATATTAGGCGAATGCGAAGAAAACACCGCGCGGCTGCAATTCCTCCCTTTACCTTGTCCGGCTGGCCTTCTTAACTTCACTTGTGTGATTGAAAGGCGGCGCTGCATGACCAGCTATTTCAACGAGATGTTTGATGGTGGGGCCGTACGCCCGCCCTATGCGCGGCTGGAGGGGTGGACGCAATCCATGCCCGCTGACCTGCGCCTTGCCAAACAGGCCGAGGCCGAGGCGCTGTTTCGCCGCATCGGCATCACCTTTGCCGTCTATGGCGAGGGCGGCGACCCGGACCGGCTGATCCCCTTCGATATGTTCCCCCGCGTGTTCACCGGGGCGGAATGGGCGCGGCTGGAACGCGGCATCAAGCAACGTGCGCGGGCGCTGAACGCGTTTCTGGTCGATGTGTATGGGCGCGGCGAGATTGTGCGGGCAGGCCGCATTCCGGGGCGTCTGGTCTATCAGAATGAGGCTTATGAAAAATCGGTGGTGGGTTTTACCCCCTCAAAAGGCGTGTATTCCCATATCGTTGGCGTCGATATCGTGCGCACCGGGCCGACCGATTTCTATGTGCTGGAAGACAACTGCCGCACCCCGTCGGGGGTCAGCTATATGCTGGAAAGCCGTGAGATGATGATGCGGATGTTCCCGGACTTGTTCCGCGAAAACCGGATCGAGCCGGTGGACAACTACCCGGAAAAGCTGCGGCGCACCTTGGCCAGCGTGGCCCCGATCAAATGTGAACGTGATCCGACAGTGGTGATCCTGACCCCCGGTCACTACAATTCCGCCTATTATGAACACAGCTTTCTCGCCGATCTGATGGGCGTCGAACTGGTCGAGGGGCAGGATTTGTTCGTTGATGGGGCGTTTGTTTACATGCGCACCACCGAAGGCCCCAAACGGGTGGACGTGATCTATCGCCGTCTGGACGACGCCTATATTGATCCCTTGTGCTTTCGCCCCGACTCCATGCTGGGCGTTCCCGGATTGATGGATGTCTACCGATCAGGTGGCGTCTCGATCTGCTCTGCACCGGGCGCGGGTGTGGCCGATGACAAGGCTGTCTACACCTATGTTCCTGAAATGATAAGGTTTTATCTGGGCGAAGAGCCGATCCTGAAGAACGTGCCAACCTGGAAATGCGGCGATGCGTCGGATTTGAAATATGTCTGCGACAATCTCGGCGATCTGGTGGTGAAAGAGGTACATGGCTCGGGCGGTTACGGCATGCTGGTCGGGCCGAAATCCACCAAGGCCGAGGTCGAGGAATTCCGCCATCGCGTTCTGGCCAACCCCGGCAATTACATCGCGCAGCCGACTCTGGCGCTGTCGACCACGCCCACTTTCGTCGAGGAGGGCATCGCGCCGCGCCACGTCGACCTGCGGCCCTACTGTCTGGTCGGCGAACGGATCGAACTGGTGCCGGGGGGCCTGACGCGGGTGGCGTTGCGCGAAGGCTCGCTGGTGGTGAATTCCTCGCAAGGCGGCGGCGTCAAGGACACCTGGGTATTGGCGGAGTAGAGCATGCTTTCAAGAACCGCCGACAACCTGTACTGGATCGCCCGCAACATGGAGCGCGCCGAAACTGCGGCCCGGTTGCTGGAGGCGGGCGCGCGCATATCGCTGCTGCCCACCGCGCATGGCTATCGCAACGATTGGGACAGCCTGCTGCGCGCCAGCGGCAACGCCAATGGCTATGTCGCGAAATACGGCGCGCCTGCGCAGGCTGACATTGAAAGCTATCTGTTCTTTGACCGCGACAACCCGAACTCGGTGGCGTCTTGCCTGACGCAAGCGCGTGAAAACGGGCGGATCGTGCGCACGGCGCTGACCACGCAAGTCTGGGACGCTTTGAATACCGCGTTTCAGGAATTGCGTCAGATCGAGGCCAATCGGTCTGCGCATGAATTGTCGCGCCTGACCGATTGGGTGACCAAGCACACCGCCATGGTGCGCGGCGCGATTGATGCGACTCTGTTGCGCAACGACGGCTATAACCTGTTGAACATCGGCTATTATCTGGAACGCGGCGACAGCACTGCGCGGTTGATGGATGTGAAATATTACGTGCTGCTGCCCCGGTCTGATTACGTTGGCTCGGGGCTGGACAATGACCAATGGTCGATGCTTTTGCGCGCGATGTCGGCGAACCGGGCCTTTCATTGGGCCTATGGCGGTGAAATCACCTCGGCCAAGATCGCGCATTTCCTGATCCTGAACCCGCAATGCCCGCGCTCTTTGATCACCTGCGTCGCCGGGTTGAACAACCATATGACGCGGCTTGCAAAACTTTATGGTCGCGAAACCGCAGCTCAGGGCGCCGCAGCGCGGCTTTTGGCCGATCTTGAGGCGCAATCCACCGACAGGATTTTCGAAGAGGGGCTGCACGAATTCCTGTCGCGCTTCATCCGCGAGGCCGCAGGTTTGGGGGCGGTGATCCATGACAGCTATCTTTCGGGGGATATGCACTGATGCTGCTGAATGTCGATCACGTCACCCGCTATTCCTATGACCGTCCCGTGCGCGGGGTGGTGCAAAGCCATCGGCTGCAACCGTCTGTTTTTGATGGGCAAAAGGTAATCACTTGGCAAGTCACCGTTTCGGGCGGCACCAAGGGCGGTGGGTTTCGCGATGGTGCGGGTGACTATGTGCAGGGCTGGTCGGTGGCAGGTCCGGTGACGGAAATCGAGGTGCGGGTGCAGGGCCAGGTGCAGACCACGGACCTTGCCGGAATGTTGAAGGGCCACAAGGAACTGGCCCCGCCCGAGGCTTATCTGCGCGACACCGACGCCACGACGGCCGATGCGGCGCTGCTGAAGATGTCTGATCTGTTGCGCGATGCCGAAAACCCGCTGGCGGGTTGTCACATCCTGTCCGAGGCGATTTCGGATGCCATCGCCTATCGGCCCGGCACCACCACGGCCCACACCACGGCGGCCGAGGCTTTGGCCCAAGGCGAAGGCGTGTGTCAGGATCACGCCCATGCCCTGCTGGCTGCGGCGCGCGCGGCAGGGGTGCCGGGGCGCTATGTGTCGGGCTATCTGCACGCTGGCCCCGAGTCGTCGACCGAAGATGCAGCCCATGCCTGGGCCGAATTGCATCTGATCGGATTTGGCTGGATCGGCTTTGATCCGGCCAACCGCTGCTGCCCGGATGAGCGCTATATCCGGTTGGGTTCGGGGCTGGATGCCCAAGATGCGGCCCCGATTCGCGGGGTGTCGCGGGGTCAAGGCGTTGAAATTCTGGCTGTGACGGTTGCGGTTCAGACACAAGAACAATAGGGTTCGCACAAAGTATCGGGGGCGGCCATGACCTATTGCGTTGGATTGTTGTTGAATGCGGGCATGGTGTTGCTGTCTGACACCCGCACCAACGCGGGCCTCGACAACATCGCCATCTACCGCAAGATGTTTCACTTTGAGGAACCGGGCGAGCGGGTGATCTCGATCGTGACCGCCGGATCATTGTCGGTGACACAAACGACGCTGGCGCGGCTGCGCGAAGCGATTGAAGATCAGGACGCCACCGAAGAAACCTCGATCATGAAAGCGCCGACCATGCTGAAAGTGGCGTCGATCATCGGCAACACTTTGGCCACGGTGCGATCCGAGATCGACGAAAAGCTGGCGATGATGAAGCAAGGCGCCTCCGCCAGCATGATCGTGGCGGCGCAGCGCAAGGGCGGGGCGATGCGGTTGTTCCTGATCTATCCTGAAGGCAACTTCATCGAGGCGACCGAGGACACGCCGTTCCTGCAAATCGGCGAGCATAAATATGGCAAACCGATTCTGGACCGGGTGGTCAAGCCCGCCACATCCTTGGCCGATTCGGAAAAAGCGGTGCTGTTGTCGATGGATTCGACGCTGCGTTCGAACCTGTCGGTGGGGATGCCTCTGGATCTGTGCGTGATCGAAAAAGACGCCTGCCGGGTGACGCGCAAGCGCCGGATTGAGGCGGGAGACGAAAGTTTCCGTGCGATGTCAGAGGCTTGGTCGCGCGCATTGCGCGATGGTTTTACGCAGATAACGGTCTGAGCCTGCGCTCGATCGACGTGGCAGTCGCCCTATCGGTGGGTCGTGAACAACGCGGTGACCGTGTCAAAAAACCGTGTGCGGGCAGGCGTGCCTTCCATCAGCACTTCATGTTCGGCACCCGGATAAAGATCCAGCGTGCCCCGGGTCCAGACCGCCATGCGGGCATGGATCGGGGCAATGTCGACAATCTTTTCCTGTGTGCCTAGGGCGCAGACGGCGGCAAGATCCGGCGAGGGCAACAGGCTGAGGGCGCGACATTCCGACAGCGCCGCCTTCAGCCAGCCCATGCTGGGGCCACCCAGTGTCAGATCGGCATGCGCCGCCGCTTGCCGCCGCATGTAGTCCCACATTTCGGGGTCCGACGTCAGCGTGTTGCCCGCAAAGGGCGCGGTCAGCACATAGGTGGCAGGCCCGGTTCCGGGTGCATAGCGGCTGTCCAGCCTGAACCATTGTGCGGCGGTGCTGATCGCGCTGGCCATCGGACGCATCCACGCCGCCATCAGAATGCCCCACATCGGCGCGGAAAACGCCGCCGCCTGCACCGGCAGACCGCGGATCAATCCGCGCAAGGCAATGCAGCCGCCCATCGAATGCGACAGCAGGTAATAAGGTTCCGGCAGGCCCTGACGGCGCACAAACGCCACCATCGCATCCAGATCGGCCTGATACTCGGCAAAATCGGCGACATGTCCGGTCATCCGGTCGGCAAAAGGGCGATCGGCCAGCCCCTGACCGCGCCAGTCAATCGCCACAGTGCAAAAGCTGCGTTGCGCCAGATCGGCCGCCGCGCGTCCGTATTTTTCCACATATTCCGTCCGCCCCGGCAACAGCAGAACCGTGCCAAGCGCCGCGTCCGCATGCCAAACGCCCACCCGGATGCGCACGCCGTCAGCGCTTTTCAGCCAAAAGCCCCGGCCATCAGCCGGACCTTCATCGACGTCGGAATAAAGCGGAGCCGCCGTCACGCCAGCGCCGCGCCAAGTTTCATGGCAAGCCCCATGCTGCCATCCACCGACAACTTGCCGGTCATGAAGGCCGTCGTCGGGTTCATCTCGCCGGTCATCAGCGCCTCGAACACTTCGGCGGTGGCGGTCATGGTCACGTCAGCCGGCTCGTCGCCCGCGCGCGCGCCATCGGCATCCACCATGATCGCCCCTTCACCTTCGATCACGAATTTCGCCAATCCGTCAAAGCCATCAGTCATCTTGGCAGCCAGCGCCTTGACGGCAGCGTCGATCACATCGCTCATTCTGTTGTCCTCGTGAACTGGGGCTACTTTCTTTTTGCAGCCATTGCGTTAGGTTCCACCATATGAAAGCGCTCATCCGGTTACACAATCATATCGTTGCGGCATTTGTGCTGCTTTTTGTGCTGGGCCTGCCTGCGGTGGCCCAGACCGCTAAACTGGATGCGCTGTTTGAGCAGCTTTTGACAGCGACCGTCGAAGAATCACAGACCATCGAACAAGAGATCTGGATCGAATGGTCGAAATCGGGCTCTCCGGCGATGGATCTGCTGCTGGAACGCGGTCGCAACGCGATGGCGCAGGGTGCAACCAATGTGGCGATTGATCACTTCACCGCTCTGATCGACCACGCGCCAGAGTTTGCCGAAGGCTGGAATGCGCGGGCCACCGCCTATTATCAGGCGGGCGATTTCGGGCCGTCGGTGGCGGATATCGGTCAGGTGCTGACGCTCAATCCCCGGCATTTTGGCGCGCTGTCGGGTCTTGGTACGATCTTTGAGGAATTGGAACGCCCCACGCAGGCGCTTGAGGTGTATCGCGCCGCTTTGGCTATACATCCGCATCAGGCGGGGGTACTGGAAGCCGTTGAACGGCTGCAGTCCGAAACGGCGGGCCAGGACCTTTAAGGCGATAAGAGATGAACGCCCAGGCAAGGGTCACGGCGGTCCTTGGGCCGACCAATACCGGCAAAACCCATTACGCGATTGAACGGATGCTGGCGCATCGCACCGGCGTCATTGGTCTGCCGCTGCGGCTGCTGGCGCGTGAGGTTTATGACCGGATTGTTGCCACGCGCGGGCCATCGGTGGTGGCGTTGGTGACCGGCGAGGAACGCATCGTGCCCGAGCGTGCGCAGTATTGGGTCTGCACGGTAGAGGCGATGCCGCTGGAGATCGGCGCCGATTTTGTGGCGATTGACGAGATCCAGCTTTGCGCCGATCTGGACCGGGGCCATGTGTTCACCGACCGGCTGCTGCGGGCGCGCGGGTTGCATGAGACGCTGTTCTTGGGTGCCGAAACCATGCGGCAGGCGATCATCGGTCTGGTGCCGGGGGTGCAGTTTCTGAAACGGGACCGGCTGTCGGAACTGACCTATACGGGGTCCAAGAAAATCAGCCGGATGCCGGAACGCAGCGCAATCGTTGGGTTTTCGGTGGACAATGTCTATGCGATTGCCGAGTTGATCCGCCGCACCAAGGGCGGTTGCGCGGTGGTGATGGGCGCGCTTTCGCCCCGCACCCGCAACGCACAGGTGGCGCTGTATCAAAACGGCGATGTGGATTATCTGGTGGCCACCGATGCGATTGGCATGGGGCTTAATCTGGACATCAAGCACATCGCCTTTGCCTCCACCTCAAAATTCGATGGCCGCCGGATGCGCAGCCTGACCCCGCAGGAACTGGCGCAAATCGCCGGGCGGGCCGGGCGGCACACCGACAATGGCACCTTCGGTGTCACTGGTGAGGCGCGGCCCCTGGATGAAGACTTGATCGAGGCGATTGAAAACCACCGCTTTGATCCGGTGCGCAAATTGCAGTGGCGCAATCATCAGCTGGAATTTGGCACGGTCGAACGTCTGCTGCACAGTCTGGAATATCCAACCTCTGACCCGTGGCTGTCGCGGTCGCGCGATTCCGATGATGTGCTGGCGCTGAAGGCGTTGATTGAAATGCCAGAGGTGCGGGAAAAGCTGATCAGCCCGCAGCGGGTGCGCCTGCTGTGGGATGTGTGCCGGGTGCCGGATTTCCGCAATGTGTCCACATCCGAACACGCCAGCCTTCTGGCGCGGATTTTCGAATTCCTCACCGGGCGCGGGCTGGCACAGACCCGGATCCCGTCAGATTGGCTTAAAAAAGCCTTGGAGCGCATTGATAAACCCGGCGGCGACATTGATGCCATCTCGAAACGGCTGGCCTATATCCGCACTTGGACCTATGTTGCGCAGCGCAAGGGCTGGGTTGATGACGAAAGCCATTGGCGCGACGAAACCCGCGCTGTAGAAGACCGGCTGTCAGATGCGTTGCACACAGCCCTGACGCAACGATTTGTTGACCGGCGCACCAGCGTGTTGCTGCGGCGGTTGAAGCAGAAGGAGACCCTCGTGGCCGAGGTGAATGACAAAAGCGAAGTGACGGTTGCAGGTGAATTTGCCGGCCGTCTTGAAGGGTTCCGTTTCCGGCAGGACGCCACCGCGTCGCCCGAAGAGGCGCAGACCCTGCGGCAGGCGGCCTTTGCGGCCTTGCGGCCCGAATTCCATCTGCGCGCGGACCGTTTCTACAACGCCCCCGACACAGAGCTGGACTTCACCGAGCAGGGCGGCCTGATGTGGGGCAGCAACGCCATCGGCAAGCTGATCAAGGGCGGAGAGCCGCAGCGCCCGACGGTCGAGCCTTTTGTGGACGTCGAGGCTGGCGACGATGTGATCGAAAAGGTTCGCCGCCGGTTGCAGCATTTCATCGACCGCAAGGTGGCAGCGCAGTTTGAACCGCTGCTGGCGATGGGGCGCGACGAGACCCTGACCGGGCTTGCGCGCGGTTTCGCCTTCCGGCTGGTCGAAGGTCTGGGCGTCATATCGCGTGACGCGATTGCCAATGAGGTCAAGGAACTTGACCAAGAAGCGCGGGGTGCCTTGCGCAAGCACGGTGTGCGCTTTGGTCAGTTCACGGTGTTCCTGCCTGCGCTTTTGAAGCCCGCGCCGACGCGGCTGCGGCTGGTGCTGTGGTCGCTGTGGCACGGCTTGCAGGAATTCCCCGAATCTCCGCCTCCGGGTCTGGTGACGATCCCGAACATCCCGGATGTGCCGAAAATGCACTACACGCTGGCGGGCTATCACCCGTCCGGCAGCCGTGCGATCCGCATTGATATGCTGGAACGTCTGGCCGATATCCTGCGCACCAAAGACAGCCGCGCCGGGTTTGAGGCGACACCGGACATGCTGTCGATCACCGGCATGACGCTGGAGCAGTTCAACGACCTGATGGGCGGTCTGGGCTACAAGGGCGAGAAATCGGAACGCGCCAAGGTCAAGGCGGTGCCGGTGCCGGTGGCGGTTGATCCCGATGCCCCGGTGCAGCCGATCCCCGAAGGCGAGTCGGCGTTTGTGATGCCCGATCCCGAAGCGGCGCCCGAGATGGAGCAGTTCTACACCTTCACCTGGGCGCCGAAACCGCGCCCGCGCCCGGAACGCCCCGCGCGTCCCGAACGCAGCCCCCGCAAGGAAGCCGAGGCAGCACCGGGCGCAGAGCGTGGTCCGCGCCCGGATCGTGGCCCCAAGAAGGAAGGCGATGCCCCCCGCGCCGATCGTGGCCCCCGCCCCGATCGCGGCCCGCGTCCCGAAGGCGCTCCTGTTGGTGACAAGCCTGCGCGCCCCGAGGGTGACCGTGTTCCGCGTCGTGAGGATAAGCGCGAGGGCTACAAGGGCAACAAACCGCACGGCGGCAAACCCGGCGGTTCGCGCGATGACCGCGACAGCAAGCCCAAGGCGTTTGAGGCCCGTCCCCCCCGCGTTGAAAAGCCGATCGACCCCGACAACCCCTTCGCCGTGCTGATGGCGTTGAAAAACAAGGTCTGATTGGCCGGCCCCGGTGCCAAACCCAGCAACGATATCCAGCCGAAACTGCGGCTGGATAAATGGCTTTGCGCGGCACGGTTCTTCAAGACCCGCGATCTGGCCGCCGAAGTCATCACCTCTGGCCACCTGCGCATCAACGGCCAACGCTGTCGCAAACCCGGCCATGGGGTGGCGGTGGGCGATGTGCTGACCTTCGCGCAGACGCGCGATGTGCGGGTGATCCGGGTGTTGGAACTCGACGGCACCCGTGGCCCGGCCGCCCATGCACAAATGCTTTACCACGATCTTGCGCCAACCCCTGATGCACCGCTTGAATGATCTTGCGGGCAAGAGTAGTCAGTGGGCGCGGAAACAGGAGCCTGCGCCATGACCTACGTCGTCATCGACAATTGTATCGCCTGCAAATACACCGATTGCGTCGAGGTTTGCCCGGTGGATTGTTTCTATGAGGGCGAGAACATGCTGGTCATCCATCCGGATGAATGCATCGACTGCGGCGTTTGCGAACCCGAATGCCCCGCCGATGCCATCCGTCCGGACACCGAGCCGGACATGGATGCCTGGGTGACGTTCAACCGGAAATATTCCGAAATGTGGCCGGTGATCGTGACCAAGAAAGACCCGTTGCCGGGGTACGAAGAGCGCGACGGCGAAAGCGGCAAGCAGGCCAAGTATTTCTCGGAAGCACCGGGGCAGGGTGGTTGAGGCGGCGATGATTCGGTGACGTTGCGTTCACTTATCGCGCAGTTTGTTGATTATTGATCGAATCAAAGGCGTATCGGGTCAAGGTTGCGCCTTGAGGCAGTTGGAATCAAGACATTTTTGTGATATACAATGTTCACAAACAATCACGGATGCCTGCCACTTGCTCAGCGCTGAATGCCTGAGGTGGTGATTTTTGTCGAAAACTGCGCCACATCGGCGGGGAAATTCCCCGGTCGGTGTACTGTCGACAAAACGGGCTCCTGCCGAGGAAGTATGAATGACCAAGACCAAAAAGCCTGATTTCCGCCCGAACGAGTTTGTTGTCTACCCTGCCCATGGCGTGGGCCGGATTGTCTCGATTGAAGAGCAAGAAATTGCCGGGATCCACCTCGAACTGTTCGTCATCTCGTTCGAAAAGGACAAGATGACGCTGCGGGTGCCAACGCACAAGGCCACCGACATCGGCATGCGCAGCCTTTCGTCACCGGATGTGGTTTCCAAGGCTTTGGATACCTTGAAGGGCAAGGCCCGTGTCAAGCGTGCGATGTGGTCGCGCCGGGCGCAGGAATATGAACAGAAGATCAACTCGGGCGATCTGATGGCGATTGCCGAAGTCGTGCGCGACCTGCACCGCAGCGATGATCAGCGCGAGCAGTCCTATTCGGAACGCCAGCTTTACGAAGCTGCGCTTGAGCGTTTGACGCGTGAAGTGGCGGCCGTGTCGGGCGTCGACGAGGCGGGCGCGCAAAAGAAAGTCGGCGAAGTGCTGGTCACCCGCGCCGCCTGATCCTGTGACATTGTGACAAACGGCGGTCCTTCCCGGGCCGCCGTTTTCATTTCGGCAAGGGCGTCGGGGACTCGCCATCCTCGGACGACATCGGGCGCACGTCGTACAACTCTTCCAGCAAGGCAATTTCCAGATCTCGGTCCAGTTTCTTGGCGCGCTCGATATAGGCGTCGTTCAGATGGGTCGGTTGTCCCGGCACCCAGACCTGCGCCAGATCGCGCATCGCACCCCGGTCGATCTTGAAATAGGCCTGTGACACCTTGGCGGCCTCATACTCTGAAAATCCCATGTTTTCCAAGACATAGCGACCGGCGCGGATCGAAGAGTCGAAGGTTTCGCGCACGATGTCATTCGCCCCGGCCTGATACAGCTCATACACATGCACCCGGTCGCGGGCGCGGGCGACGATGTGAATGTCGGGGCGTTTGGCGCGGGCAAATTGCACGATGCGGGTGATGGTGTCGCGGTCATCCACCGCCACCACCATCACCTGAGCCGTCATCAAACCTGCCGCATCCAGCAGTTCCGGGCGCGAGGGATCGCCGAAAAACCCCTTCACGCCAAAGCGGCGCATGGTTTCGATCGTGGTCATGTCATTGTCCAGAACCACTGTCGGGATGCCGGAGGTGCGCACCAGCCGGTTCACCACCTGGCCAAAACGGCCAATTCCGGCGATGATCACCCGGCCCTGTTCGTCGATTTCATCCGGGGCATGGTCGGGCTGACGGCTGGCAAACCGGCGGGTCAGGAAATCGTATCCAAGAAACAACAGCGGCGTCAGCAGCATCGACAAGCTGATCACCAGCAGCGACATTTGCCCCGCAGCCAAAGGCAGCGCGCCTTCGGACCGCGCAAAGCTGATGATCAGAAACCCGAACTCGCCGCCCTGCGCAAGGCTGAGGGAGAACAGCCAGCGGTCATGGCGCCTTAGCCCAAAGGCAAAGGCTATCCCCACCAGAACCGCCGCCTTCAACACCATCAGACCCAAGGTCAGCGACAGTACCAGAAAGGGTTCCCGCGCCAGCATGGCAAAGTTGATGCCGACCCCCACTGTCATGAAGAACAGCCCCAGCAACAGGCCCTTGAACGGTTTCAGATCGGCCTCCAGCTGATGCCGGAATTCCGAGTTGGCCAGAACCACGCCCGCCACAAAGGTGCCAAGCGCGGGCGACAGGCCCACCAGCATCATCAGAAAGGCGATGCCCAACACCATCAGCAGGCTGATGAAGGTGGACATTTCCGGCAGCTTGGCGGCATGGACGAAGCGGAAAATCGGGCGGCTCAGGTAGTGGCCCGCCAGCACAATCGCGGCCACAATCACCAGTGTCAGCAGTGTGGCCCCCCAACCGGGCAGCGATTGCACCAAGGAAATCAAAGGCTCGGCTGCCCCTTCGGCATCCATGTTGGCGTCGGGATTGGTCACCCCGAACAGCGCAGCGGTCGGCCCCTGAATCGGTGGCAGTGCCAAGATCGGGATCACCGCCAGCATCGGGATCACCGCGATATCCTGTGTCAACAGCACCGAAAACGCAGAGCGTCCGCCCGGCGTGCGCATCAGGTTCTTTTCGGTCAGGGTTTGCAGCACGATGGCGGTCGAGGACAGAGACATCAGCATCCCCACCGTCAGAGCCACAGTGCCGGGATTGCCCAACCAGATCAGGAACACGGTCACCAGAATGGTGGTGATGACGACCTGCGCCCCCCCCATGCCCAAAAGTTTGTGGCGCATCCCCCACAGCACCGCCGGTTCAAGTTCCAGCCCGATCAGGAACAGCATCAGCACCACGCCAAATTCGGCAAAATGCTGCAAATCGGCGGTTTCCGCACCGGCGAGGCCAAAGATAGGACCCATCAGGATGCCAGCCGCCAGATAGCCCAGCACTGAGCCAAGGCCAAGACGCACGGCTAAAGGCACCACCAGAACGGCCGCACCGAGGTAGATCGAGGCTTGCAGCAGAAAACTTTCCATGGCGGTCTTTCAGGTCG
Organism: Paracoccaceae bacterium; assembly: GCA_031428215.1. Lineage (GTDB taxonomy): Bacteria > Pseudomonadota > Alphaproteobacteria > Rhodobacterales > Rhodobacteraceae > Cypionkella. Next base: position 26,373 of record JANPOY010000070.1, on the reverse strand, counting down.
GCAAAGGCGCATCGGCCTTGAATTGGTCCATCACGATCTGGCTTTGCACCCGCGCCACCGCCGGATGCGACAGCAGCAACTGGTGGATCACCCGGTTCAGATCGGGCAAATCGGCGCACCAGACCCGCAGCAGATAATCGGCCTCGCCGGTGAGGGTCCAGGCCGAGACAATCTCGGGGCAGGTCGAAATCAGGCTGCTGAAACTGCGCGCGGCCTCGGGCGCATGGGTGGCCATCTGCACCTGCACAAAGGCCTGCACCGTCAACCCAACCTTGCCCGGACACAGGCGCGCGGCATAACCGGTCACGAAACCTTCGGCCTCCAGCCGTTGACGGCGGCGCGCGGCCTGGCTGGGCGACAGATGCAAAAGATCGCCCAGTTCCTGCGCGGTCAGCATGGCATTGGCCTGAATCTCGGCCAAGAGGCGTGAGTCGGTTGCATCAAGCATGCGGGTTTCTCGCACAAATGTCGGGTATGGCGCGACAATCGCGCGCAAATCATCGCAAGACAACCCATATTCGCGCAAAACCTGTGTCACATATGCGTTATTCTAAAGCATGTTCTGCAACAGGAGTCCGCGATGGGACCGTTTCCGCATTCCGCCGTCAAAGCCACGATTTCCGATCTCAATCCGGCGGGAACGGATGGCTTTGAATTTGTCGAATTCGCGCATCCGCAGCCGGATGATCTGCGCGCGGTGTTTGCGCGCATGGGCTACACGTTGACCGCCCAGCACAAGACCAAGCCCATCCAGCTGTGGCAGCAGGGCGACATCACCTATGTGCTGAACGACGATCCGGACAGCCACGCGCGCCAGTTTGCCGACGCGCATGGGCCTTGCGCGGCCGCGATGGGGTGGCGGGTGGTTGATGCGGCCCATGCCTTTGCCCACGCGGTGGCGATGGGGGCCACGCCCTACGCGGGGTCCAAAACGCTGGAGGTGCCGGCGATTGTGGGCATTGGCGGGTCGCTGATCTATTTTGTCGATCAATACGGCGGGGCCGATCCTTACGGTGATTTCAACTGGCTGTCAGCGGCCAAGCCCACCGGGGTGGGGTTCCATTATCTCGATCATCTGACCCACAACGTCCACAAGGGCAACATGGACACCTGGTTTGATTTTTATGGCAAGATCTTTGGCTTCAAGCAGATCCGGTTTTTCGACATCGAAGGCAAGTTCTCGGGGCTTTACAGCCGTGCGCTGACCTCACCTTGTGGGCGCATCCGGATTCCGATCAACGAAGACCGGGGCGAGGCGGGGCAGATTGTCGAATATCTCAAACGCTACAACGGCGAGGGCATTCAGCACATCGCGGTCGGCACCGATGATATTTACGCGGCCACCGATGAGATCGCGGCGCGGGGACTGAAATTCATGCCCAAACCACCGATGGCCTATTATGAGGCGTCCAGAACCCGTGTGGCCGGCCATGACGAACCGCTGGCGGCGATGGCAAAACACGGCATTCTGATTGACGGTGAAGGTGTGGTCGATGGCGGTGAAACCCGCATCTTGCTGCAGATATTTTCAAAAACCGTGATCGGGCCGATCTTTTTTGAATTCATTCAGCGCAAGGGCGACGACGGCTTTGGCGAAGGCAATTTCCGCGCGTTGTTTGAAAGCATCGAACAGGATCAGATCGACCGGGGCGTGCTGGCCGCCGAATGATCAGCCCTTGGGCATCGCAAGGGTCAGCATCTTGCCGCCCTTCTTGTAGCGCACTTCGGTTGCAGTGATGGCGGCAATCTGGCCGCCGTCGATCTTGTCCCCGACCTGCACCTTCTTGAACCGGCCATTGGCCTGACGGATCAGGGCATGGCGGTTGGCATCGCTGCCGTAAACCCCGATCAGGTTCATCTTGGACAGATTGATCGCGTTCTTGAACGTCGCCTGTTTGGCAACCGATGCCCGTGTCGGAATCGATGGCGCGACAGAGGCGACTTCGGGTTCATTGTCGGCTTCGGGGGCGGCGTTTTTCGCAGGGGCTTTGGCCGTTTGCTCTGGCTCTGTCTCGGGTTCCGGTTCGGGCGCGCGGATGGCTGCGGCGACGGCGGCTTCGACCGATGCGCTCAGATCGCGCGGGCGGGAGGCTGGTTTGCGGCTGATGGCGACGGCCATCTTGCTGCGTCCGGGGTCAAGTGCGGCAGAGGCGAGGGTGGCGCTGGCAGCAGTTTCGGCCTGAGCAGCCAGTGACGCCCCGGCGGATGCAAGCCGCGCGTCTTCACCGGCGGCGAGAATGGCTTGCGGGCGGGCCTGCGGGCGCAGACCTGCAAAACGGCTGTCGGCGGCGGGGGCCAATGAGGCATCGTCCAAGGTTGCGGCGGGCACCAGCCCTTCGGGCCGGATCTGTGGCCGCTTGCCGACCAGCGCCGGGTCCACCGGCAAAGCTGTGGTGCCATCCGCAGCGGGCAAAGTTGGCGGCAACGTGGTCGCGACCAGATCGGCCGGGCGGGGTTCCGGCACACGCGGCGGCTTGCCCGCAATAAGCAGAACGCCCTCGGGAGTGATGATCCCCTCGGGCGTTGGGCGGATCATGCCATCCGCGTCGAACTGGTAAACCGTGCCAAAGGGCGGCGGCGCAGGTTGGGCTGCGGGCAGCGGATCACCCCGCGCATCGGCTTGCGGCAGGGCCAGAGGATCGGGCGCGTTGGGAGGCGCGTCCATTGTGGCCAGCAAGATCTCGTCCTGCGGCTCGGACGCGGGTGTGTTGCCTGCCGTGACCACCAGATCGGCGGCGGTTTGCGGCGCAGCTTCAACAGGCGTGTCGAGCATGGGTTCTAGGGCAGGTTCCGCCAGCTGGGCTTCGGTGTTGGCGGCGGCCAGAACCTCGGGGTCCTGCATGTCTGCCAGCATCTCATCATCGGGGGCGGGCGTCGCAGATTCCATCACCGCGGTGTCGACCGCAGGATCGCTGCTTTGCCAGAAGGCCAAAGTGTAGGACGACCACGCCGCCACAAGCACCAGACACAACAGCAAGATCAGCGTCAGCATCAGCCCCAGATGGCGCGGCTTGCCCCCGACTGGCGCCGATTTGCCCCCCAGACCAATGCCTGAACGCGGCGGCGTGGTCTGGCTGGTGCCGGGTTTTGCAGGCATCGGCACCGCTGCGGCAGCGGCTTGCATTTGCGGTGCCGCCGAAATCATCGCGGCGATCGGCGGCTTGACCTTCCTGTCACCCGACATCCCCGGCGCATTCACGAAAGCGCCCAAGCCGCGCAGGGCTTTGCTGGCCACCGTCGGTTTGGTCTCGGCTGGCTTGCTGGCGACGGGTTTGCTGGCGATGGGCTTCACGACGGTCTGCGAGCGCGCAGGCGCTGCAATCGCGGGCCGTGCCACCGATTGCGGGCGATCCGCCGCCGCTGCGGGCAGGGGTCTCGCAATCGCCGGGCGCGGGACCGACCCTTTGGCCGCACCCACACCGCCCAAGGCCGCAGATTTTCCCGCCTTGCCGCGGGGCAGATCATCGGGCGCGCGGCGGCTGGAAAAGGCCATGATCGCGGCATCGGAAGGCATCGGCGGCAAGGCGTCGTCGATGCCCGGATCAATCACCCTGGCGCTTTGGGTCGCGGCGGGCTCGGGTGGTGTTTCGGGTTCGTCATCGGGCACATCCAGCGCCATCGGGGCCTCTTCGGCCTCGGGCTGCAGGGCGGTTTTGTCCGGAATCACATCATCCCATTGCGCGGCGACCGGACCTGCATCTTCCAACACCGGCGGCGCGGGCATTGGCTCTGCCTTGGCCCCATATTCGGGCATGTAGACGGGTTGCGGATCGTACTCCGGCTCCGGCATATATTCGGGTTCGGGTGTATATTCGGGTTCGGGCGCGGGCAGTTCCGGCGGCGCAGGCTCTGGTTGCGGCACCGGGTCCGGTACATGTTCCGGAACAGGCACCTGTTCCGGTGCGGGCGGGACGTCCGGTTCCGGTTCTGGAATGAACTCCGGTTCAGGCACTGCCTCGGGGACGCGCGGCACGGCACTGGCAAGGCTGCGCGGCTGCAGGTTGACCGGGGCCTGATCCCGTTCCACAGTTTCACCCGGTGTCAGCAAAGTGGCCGCAAGCGCGGTCGGGCCGAACCATGGCTCGCCCTGAAAGGCGCCATCCTGAGGCAAAGCCACAAAGGCCACCGGGTTGAACCGGTGTTCGGCCGCAAACGCCTCGGCCTCGGCCAGGGTTTCGCGGGCGATCACGGCCACCTGCACCATGTCGCCCTCGGCGGACCAGTCAAACGCCAGATCGTCCACGTCATAGGGCGTGCGCCCTTCCAACGCGAGGCGGATCTGCGCCAGTCGGCTGGCCGCATCGGGGCCGGGGGCGATGACCTCGGTGTAGAGGATCTGATCATTCGGAATGATCAGCTTGGTCGCAAGCCCGCGCGGCGACAGCCCCAAAGCCGTCGATCGCAGATAGCCCAGGGCTTCGGGCAGGTCAGGATTGTCAAGCGCCACAGCGCCCACCTCGACCCATCCCGCACCGTTGCGGTGCAGAAGGCCAAGCGACGAATCCCGAAAGTCGAGTGCAAAAGCTGGTTTCATTCCACGGGTCTAGCACAAAGGCCGCAGGTGCGGAAACGCACCCCGGCAAGGTTGCCCCTTCCTATAGCAGCTTTTTGCCGAATGAAAGAAAAAGCCTAAAGATCACCAAGGATTGGGTTGCAGCATCCGTTACAACATCGCACCAGTTACGCCTATCCATAAGGAGGATTTCATGCGCGTTCTCAATGCCCTCGTTTTGTCGGCTGTCATGGCACTGCCGTCGGCTGTTTCGGCCTTTGCCGCGACCATCACCGTGACCGGCGAAGCCACGGTCGAGGCGACACCCGATATGGCGACCATTTCGCTGGGCGTCACCACCGATGGCGAAACCGCCGCCGCCGCCATGGCCGCCAACACCGCCGCCCTGCAAGCTGTGATGGCGCGGCTGAAGCAAGCGGGGATTGAGGACCGCGATTTGCAAACCTCAAACCTGTCGCTCAACCCGAACTGGGTCGGTTATGACACCGGCGCAGCCCCGACGATTGCGGGATATGTGGCCTCCAACATGCTCAACGTGCGGGTGCGGGCGCTGGAAACTTTGGGCACGGTGCTGGACGCGTCGATTGCCGACGGTGCCAACACCATGAACGGCATCACATTCGAGCTGTCCTCGCCGCGCCCGGTGCAGGATCAGGCCCGCAGCGCCGCGGTCGAGGATGCCAAGGCGCGCGCCGAATTGCTGGTGGGGGCCGGGGGTGGCAAGCTGGGCAAGATCGTCTCGATCACCGAAAACGCAGGCTACGGCGCGCCGATGCCGATGTTTCGCGCCGACGCCTCTGCCGCCCCGGTGCCGGTGGCCAGTGGTCAGATCGGGTTGATGGCGTCCGTGACTGTGGTGTATGAGATCGCGGAATAAGCGGGTTTCATCTTTGCCCCAATACTCCCGCCGGAGGCCGTTGTGATCAGCAGCGCCTCCGGCGGGGGTATTTGAAAAACAGCAATTACTGGCGTGGTGTGCTTGTCGCCTCAGCCGGTCGCCGCCGTCAGCGCCTGATCCAGATCGGCGATGATGTCGCGCACATCCTCGATCCCGATCGACAGCCGCACCACGTTCGGTGCAGCGCCAGCGCGGATTTGCGCGTCCAATTCCAGTTGGCGGTGGGTGGTCGATGCCGGATGGATGATCAGGCTGCGGGTGTCACCCAGGTTCGCGACATGACTGAACAGTTTGACGTGATCCACCAGCTTGACGCAGGCGTCATAGCCGCCCTTGATGGCAAAGGTGAACAGCGCCCCGGCCCCTTTCGGCACGATCTTTTCCGCCCGCTTGGCATAGGGCGAGGATTTCAGCCCGGCGTAGGTGACAAACTCCACCCGCGGGTCTTGCTCCAGCCAATCCGCCACGATCTTGGCATTCTCGACATGGCGCTGCATGCGCAGGGACAGGGTTTCGATGCCCATCAGCGTGTAATGTGCGCCTTGGGGGTTCATCGTCATGCCCAGATCGCGCAGACCGACAGCGATGGAGTGGAAGGTGAAGGCCATCGCCCCCAGCGCGGGATGAAAGGCCAGCCCGTGATAGGCGGGTTCGGGTTCCGACAGGCTGGGGAACTTGCCGGATTTGGTCCAGTCAAACTTGCCAGAGTCCACCACGACGCCCCCCGTCACGGTGCCGTTGCCGGTCAGGTATTTCGTCGCCGAATGCACCACCAAAGTCGCGCCATGGTCAATCGGTTTGCACAGATAGGGCGTGGCGGTGGTGTTGTCGACGATCAAAGGGATGCCGGCCTGATCGGCAATCCGCGCCAGCGCGTCCAGATCGCTGATATAGCCGCCGGGATTGGCGATGGTTTCGCAAAAGATCGCGCGGGTGTTGGCGTCGATGGCATGTTCGACCGCCAGCAGATCTTCGGTGTCGACGAACTTGGCCGACCAGCCAAAGCGTTTGATGGTCTGGCTGAACTGGGTGATGGTGCCCCCATAAAGCCGCGACGAGGCGACGACGTTCAGCCCCGGCCCCATCAGCGGAAACAGCGCCATGATCTGTGCCGCGTGGCCCGACGAGCAGCAAACAGCGCCCGCGCCGCCCTCAAGCGCGCAAACCCGGTTCGCCAGCGCCGACACGGTGGGGTTGGTCAGGCGGGAATAGATATAGCCGACCTCTTGCAGGTTGAACAATTTGGCGGCGTGGTCGGCGTCGCGGAAAACATAGGCTGTGGTCTGATAAATCGGCACCTGCCGCGCGCCGGTGGCGGGATCGGGAGCGGTGCCTGCATGAATGGCCAAAGTATCAAAGCCGAGAGAGTCGGTCATGGTATACCTCCTGATTGAATGGCGGCAGGTTAGGCCAAGGGCGGCACGCGGGCAACGGTAAAGAAAAGCGGCGCGGCCCCAACTCGGGCCCACTTATTGTGTAGCGTTATCAATTATTTGATGTGATAAACTTAACCAAATCTCAAGGATTGCAGAAAAATGCCCCGTTTTCGCGGCAAGGCTTTAGACTGAGCGCACAGTCAAGGAGCATGCCGATGCTGACGCCGTTTCACCTTGCCATCCATGTGCATGATCTGGACGCCGCCCGCGCGTTTTACGGCGGGGTTCTGGGATGTGTTGAAGGGCGCAGCACCGACACTTGGGTGGATTTCAAGTTTTTCGGCCACCAGCTGAGCCTGCATCTGGGGCAGCCGTTTGCCACCACCGACACCGGCCGTGTGGGCGCGCATCTGGTGCCGATGCCGCATTTGGGCGTGGTGCTGCATCTGCCCGATTGGCGTGCGCTGGCTGACCGTCTGATGGCGGCGGAGGTGGCATTCGTGCTGCCGCCCTCAGAGCGGTTTCAGGGCGAACCGGGTGAGCAATGGACGATGTTCCTGCGCGATCCCTCGGGCAACCCCATCGAATTCAAGGGATTTCCCAGCCTCGACGGCGTGTTCGCGCATTAGGCGCGCGCGTCTTTGGGGCTGTCCATGACGACGTCGGTGGTGATCGCCGGCCCGCCGCAGGCGAGCCCTGATGCGCACTGCCGGTCCCCGTTTGGACAGGCGGCATCGCGGCACAGGTCGTGCCACATGCGGGTGTGTGGCGTCTGATTTGGCCACGGAGTGCGGTAACAGGTCACAATCCGGCGTATTTGCGTTTTCATGCCTGCCATAATGCGCCATGAATGGGTCATGACATATGACCTGCTTCTCGCCCTGTTGGGGTTTGCTTTTGTCACCTCGGTCACGCCGGGGCCGAACAACATGATGCTGTTGACTTCGGGGGTGAATTTCGGGTTTCGCCCGACTTTGCCGCATATGCTGGGGATCAGCCTTGGCCATGCGCTGATGGTGTTTCTGGTCGGGGTGGGGCTGTCGGGGGTGTTTGTCGCGTTTCCGCAGGCCATGCTGGCGCTGAAAATCCTGTCGGTGGCGTATATGCTGCGGCTGGCTTGGAAGATCGCCCATGCGGGCGCGCCGAAACCGGGGCAGGCGGGGGGTGCGCCGTTCACCTTCTGGCAGGCGGCCGCGTTTCAATGGGTGAACCCCAAGGCCTGGGCGATGGCCTTGGGCGCGGTGGCCAACTACACCGGCGGCAGCGGGTTGGCGGCGGTGGCCGTGGTGGCGCTGGTGTTCGCCGGCGTCAATCTGCCTTCGGTGGCGCTGTGGGCTGCGGCGGGTGAAGGGTTGCGGGGTTGGCTGGCTGTGCCTGCGCGGCTGCGGGCGTTCAACTGGACGATGGCGGGGCTGTTGGTGGCGTCACTGGCGCCGGTGTTGCGGATGTGAGCGGCGTTTCAAGCATCACCGCAGCCACAGCCCCTCGCGTTTCAGCACAAAGCGGATCGCCTGTTCGCGCCGGGGCAGGTCGGCACGGTCAAAGAACGCGCGGGCTTTGCGGCCGCGATTTTGGTAGACCATCAGCTTGACGGGTTCGTAATCGCGCAAAATGCGGCGCAGCTCTTGTCGGCCCGCGACCTGTTCCAGCACCTCGACCACCCTGTCGCTTTCGCGGGCATAAAGCAAAGGCAGGGTGCGGTAATGGCAGGTGACAGCGCCATCCAGCCCCGACAGTTCCGGCCCCGGACGCCCGCCGCCAAAGCTGTGGATGACCAAGGGCAGCGCGATCTGGTCCAGCCAGGGGTAAAGTTCCTGCACCACCAAGGGGGCAGGCCGATCATCGCGGATCGCGGTGGCATAGGCCAGAAACCGTGCGCCAAAGGCTTGCGGGCTGGCGTGGAAGAACCAGCCAGCGTTGAAATACAGGAACCTTTGCCAATAGTTGTCGGGTTGAGACAGGTCCAGCGTGTCATCGAAGGTCAGGCCAAAGCGGTCATACAAGGACTTCCAGATTTCGGCATAGCCGGGGCCGTACAACTCCAGCGTCGGCCAGGTGCCTTCACGGCGCATCGAGGCCGAAGGTCTGGTGAAATCAAAGCCCACAGTCGAAAGATCGCCGGTGATCAGGGTGTCGGTGTCCAGAAACAGAAATGGCGCATCGGGCAGGGCGGCGAGTGCCTCTATCTTGTTGCCATGCGGATAGGTGTGGCCGAAAACCTGTGCATCAAACGGCAAGAACACAGCCCCCAGACTTTCGAGACTGGCCCGCACCGCGGGGTCGGTGACACGCGGATCGCGCGGCCAAAGCTTGCCCGGTTGCGGTTCGGCCAGATACAGCGTGCCCGCGAAATCGGGGTTGGTGGCGCGCAAGGACGCGGCCAGCAACAGCGCCTCATATTGCAGCCGCCCCGATTGCACGACGGCGACGATATTGAAAGCTTGCCGCGAGGGGACAGGTTCTGCCATGGTTCTCTCACCGGGATTGACCCCGGTCTGCTCTGGTTTGCCCGATGATAGGCGGGATCGCCAGGGCACGAAAGCGAAAGGAGTTTGACTTGATCAGGAATTCCGTGACTGTGGCCTTGCTTTTGGCGTGGCCGAACCTGGCATCGGCGCAAAACTTCACCACCGCCGCCGAGATTTCTGCCATCATTGACGCGATCCGCGACGATTGGATTGCGGTGCGCGAGTGGGAAGGCAACGATCTGATTTATTTCACCAATCCGATGGCATGGCGCTGCGGGATGAGCGAAATCCGCTATGGGTTGAACGGTGCGCCTGCCGAAACCGTGTTGCCGATGGAGCCTTGCTACGAAGATCTGCCCAACCCGAATGTCCTGTTGGTGGATCAGGGGGTGGATCTGTTTGTGACCGAGGCGCTGAAATCCGTGCAAACCGTGTCGGTGGTCATCGTGCTGGATGACGGCAGCGAAAAGACGGCGGAATTCAAACGCGCGGATGTGATCATGCCCTGAGGCGGGGCGGCGGTTGGGAGTGAAAAAAAAACAAAGCGCCAGCCGGCACCAGCGCTTTTGTAATGCTTCCCAAGTCGGGGAAGTGGTGGGCGATCTTGGAATCGAACCAAGCGTGAGTCGCCTCGGCGGAGTTACAGTCCGCTGCCGCACCTTGCAGCATATCGCCCAACAAGGCGCTGATTACCCAAGGCCTAGCGGGGCGTCAAGCCGTATTGCGGAAAAACCCGGCCTGATTTCTGCTTGCCTGTCCGCGCGCGCTGACACATTGTCCGGCCGGTAATTTGAAGGGGCGCTGCGATGTCGGGCGATAAGAAACCCACTTGGGTGGTGGACAAGGAACGCAACCGCCGGGCCGAGGCGCGCGAGACGGTCTGGCTGTTTGGTCTGCACGCCGTCCGCGATGCCTTGATGAACCCACGCCGGGAAAAGCTGCGGCTGGTGGTCACGAAAAACGCGCTCGACAAGTTGGAAGAAGCGGTGGCGTTTGCCCGCATTGCCCCCGAAATCGCCGATCCACGGCGTTTTGAGGTGCCGATTGATGAGGGATCGGTGCATCAGGGCGCGGCGCTGGAAGTGCGGCCGCTGAACTGGGGCAAGCTGGCGGACATTGCGATTTCGGGGGAAGGCAAGCCGTTGATCGTGCTCTTGGACCGGGTCACCGACCCGCACAACGTCGGTGCTGTGCTGCGCTCGGCAGAGGTGTTTGGTGCCCGCGCCGTGGTGGCACCGCGCCATCATTCGGCGCCCGAGACCGGGGCTTTGGCCAAGACGGCAAGCGGTGCGCTGGAACGTCAGCCTTACCTCAAGGTCACCAATCTGGCCGAGGCGATGGAAGAGCTGAAAACCATGGGCTATGTGCTGATCGGCCTCGATGGTGACGGCACGGTTGATCTGGGCCAGGCGATGGTCGATGCAGGCTCCCGCGCGGTGGGGCTGGTGTTGGGGGCCGAGGGGCCTGGCCTGCGCGACAAGACCCGCGAGACCTGCGATGTGATCGCGCGCATTCCCTTCACCGGGGCTTTTGGCAGTCTGAACGTGTCGAACGCGGCGGCGGTGGGGCTTTATGCGGCGGCAACGCGCGAGGTGTTGAGATTGTCATGATGGCCGCGCCGTCGAAACGCGGGTGCGATCCTGTGAGCGAGGCAGCCACATTGGTTGCAAACGGAAGTTGAAGTGGTGGGGCATTCACAATTGCGCGACGGGGACTTTAACGGGCCATGGGGCCACCTAAATATCAAAGACGAGATGCGGGTTGGAACCCCCGTGTCTTCAGTTCACTGTCCCTCGTTCCACACCTTCAGCGCCCCGGCCTTTGGCTTGGGCGCTTTTTTATGGGAATTTGACCATGGATGAAGATACGCGTTTGCGGCAGATCCTGACAGATGTGCGGGTGATCGCCGTGGTCGGCTGGTCGCCAAAACCCGACCGGCCCAGCCATGGTGTCGCGCGATTTCTGAAGGCCAAAGGCTATCGGGTGATCCCGGTCAATCCGGGGCAGGCGGGGCAGGACAGCGGTTTGGGCGAAGTCGTGCGCGGGTCTTTGGCGGATATCGAGGGACCGGTGGATATGGTGGATATCTTCCGCCGCTCCGAAGAGGTGGGGCCGGTGGTGGAGGCAGCTGTGGCGATCGGGGCGCGCGTGGTCTGGATGCAACTGGGTGTGGTGAATGAGGCGGCGGCAGAGCTGGCGCGGGCGGCAGGGTTGCAGGTGGTGATGAACCGCTGCCCGGCGATAGAGATGCCGCGTTTGGGGTTATGACCAAAATTCTGCGAAGAATTTCGCAATTTTTTTCGAAAAAAAATTGGCGCTCAGATGCGGGCGGCTTTCTCGGTGATCCCCGAGGTGCCTTCGCGGCGCTCCAGTTCCGCCAGCAGATCATCCAGCGTCACATCGCGCGCGGCCAGCATCACCAGCAGATGATAGATCACGTCTGCGGCCTCGGACGTCAGCCTGGCGCTGTCGCCTTTCACTGCCTCGATGATCGCTTCAATCGCCTCTTCACCGAATTTCTCGGCGCATTTCTCGGGGCCTTTGGCCAGCAATTTCGCGGTCCAGGACGACTCGGGATCGGCCGATTTGCGTGCGGCAATGGTGGCGGCCAATCGGTGCAATGCTGTCATGTCAGCCTCATCGGGATACCGGCGGCGGCCATATGGGCTTTGGCCTGCGCGATGGTGAATTCTCCGAAATGGAAGATCGACGCGGCGAGGACGGCAGAGGCGTGGCCCAGAGTGACGCCTTCGATCAGATGATCGAGTGTGCCGACGCCGCCCGAGGCGATCACCGGCACCGACACCGCATCCGATATCGCGCGCGTGAGGGGCAGGTTGAACCCGGCGCGGGTGCCGTCGCGGTCCATCGAGGTCAACAGGATTTCGCCTGCACCTTTGGCGACAACGGTGCGGGCAAAAGCCACCGCGTCGATGCCGGTGGGTTGCCGGCCGCCATGGGTGAAAATCTCCCATTTGCCGGGGCTTACGGTTTTGGCGTCAATCGCCACCACGATGCATTGCGATCCGAACCGATCCGCCGCCTCGGCCACCACATCGGGATTGGCGACGGCTGCAGAGTTGAACGACACCTTGTCGGCCCCGGCCAGCAACAGCGCGCGCACATCTTGATGCGTGCGCACCCCACCCCCCACCGTCAGCGGCATGAAGCAGGCCTCGGCGGTGCGGGTGACCAGATCGAACATGGTGCCACGGTTTTCATGCGTCGCGTGGATGTCCAAGAAACACAGCTCATCCGCGCCTGCCGCGTCATAGGCGCGGGCGGCTTCAACCGGATCGCCTGCGTCGCGCAACTGGGTGAAGTTCACGCCCTTGACCACACGGCCATCGGCGACATCTAGGCAGGGGATCAGGCGGGTTTTCAGCATGGTGAACCTTAGCGCGGGCGGCAGGGCGGGGGAAGGGGGCTTTGCCCCCCTCGGGCTGCCCCCCTCGGGCTGCGCCCTCACCCCCCAGAGTATTTTCGCCAAGATGAAGTCAGTGTGAGAGGGACTTGAGCGCCTGTGCAAGGTCAATTGCGCCGTCGTAAAGCGCGCGTCCCGAGATGGCACCGGCAATAACACCGGTGTCGCGCAGGGCGATCAGATCGGCCATCGACGACACACCACCCGAGGCGATGACGGTGATCGAGACGGCGCGGGCGAGCGCCTCGGTGGCCGCGATGTTGGGGCCGCCCATGGCACCGTCGCGGTCGATGTCGGTGTAGATCAGGGCGGCGACACCGGCGTCTTCAAAGCGCAGGGCGAGGTCGCTGGCCTGAATGGTCGTCTCGGTGGCCCAGCCTTTGGTGGCGACGAAACCTTTGCGCGCATCAATGCCGACGGCGACCTGTCCGGGGAAGGCGCGGGCGGCTTCCCGCACAAGGTCCGGGTTTTCCACCGCCACGGTGCCGAGGATGACGCGGGCGAGGCCCTTTTCCAACCACATCGCGATCGTCGCCATATCGCGGATGCCGCCGCCGAGTTGGGCGGGGACCTTGACGGCCTGCAAGATCGCCTCAACCGCCGCGGCGTTGACTGGTGCCCCGGCAAAGGCGCCGTTCAGATCGACCAGATGCAGCCAGGTGCAGCCCGCGTCCTGAAATTTGAGCGCTTGCGCCGCTGGATCATCGCCGAACACTGTGGCGGCAGTCATCTCGCCGCGCAGCAGGCGGACGCATTGGCCGTCTTTCAGATCAATGGCGGGATACAGGATCATGGCGGCCTCTTGCAGTTGTTTGGGCGGTCTTACGTAAGGCCGCCGTGATTGCCAAGAGCGGTATGATCGGACGGGCGCGACCCGACGTCATTGTTGATTCCTGTCTGCACCTGCGCAAACCTCGCCGCAGTCCTTGAGGGAGGCAGACAATGATCCATAAACTACTGTTGACGGCTGTGCTGGTGTGCGGCGCGGGGGCGGCTTTGGCCGATCCGGTGGAGGGGGTTTGGAAAACCAAGCCCGATGACAATGGCAACTTTGGCCATGTTCAGGTCAAGGCCTGTGGGCCGGCCTTTTGTGGCACATTGATCAAGTCGTTTGATGGCAGCGGCGCTGTGATGCAAAGCGACAACATCGGCAAGCAGATCATCTGGGACATGGTGGCCTTTCCGGACGGGCTTTATGACGATGGCAAGATCTGGTCGCCCGATCGCGACAAGACCTACAATTCGGACATGACACTGAGCGGCGACAAGCTGGCGGTGCGCGGCTGTGTGCTGGGGATTTGTCGCGATGGCGGCACCTGGACGCGGGTGCAATAGCGCAAAGCCCGGGTCGCGGTTGTGGGCTGGCCGCTTGTCAGCCCCAACGCCACGGAATGCGCCGTGACCCTGAAAAGCTGAAAGCGATTGGATTGGCCTGTCCCTGTAGTGGGGCGGGTCTTTCTTTTTGTGGCGGCGTTTGGCGGCCTTATCGGGTGGTGCTGCAAGGGGGCAGCATCGGTCGCGCCGAAGCCGGGCAGAGCGGCGTTTGCGGTCGGGGTGCGAGTGTCTGGCGTCAGGGTTGCCCCGCGCGGTTGCAGCGTGCCACAGCCGCGCGCATCAAGATGGGCCGATCAGGCGCAAGCGACCGGATTTCGATTTTGAAATCGGTGCAGGCGCGCGCGGACAGGTGAACGGCCCAAACAAGCCAAGTTCGGCGAAAATTGTGCAGACCCGCTCCGGTTGATGACCTGCCAGACCTGTCACCACAGACTGCGCTTTGGTGCCTTGCGCTGTGGCTATTGCGGGCAGCCCGCGCCTTTGGTCAACCAAAGCCGATCTTATTTCATGACAACGGCGGCGCTGGTGATCGGCGGGTTGTATGTTTACGCCCGTTTCAACCAGATTTAGCCAGTTCAGGGCCGCCAGCGCAGGAAGTTGGCGATCAGGCGCAGCCCGGTGGCTTGGGATTTCTCGGGGTGAAACTGGGTGCCGATCATGGTGTCGCGGCCGATGATGGCGGTGATGTCGCCGCCGTAATCGCAATGGGCCAGCCGCTGGGCGGGGTGATCGACGCGGAAATGGTAGGAATGCACGAAATAGGCGTGGTCCCCGGTGGCGATGCCCGCCAGAACCGGATGCGGCACCGCGTGATCCAGCACCAGATCATTCCAGCCCATATGCGGCACTTTCAGGCTGGGATCGGCGGGGGTGATGCGCAGCACCTCACCCGGTATCCAGCCAAAACCGGCGGTGTCCTGATACTCGCGCCCCCAGCTGGCCATCATCTGCATGCCGACGCAGATGCCCATGAAGGGGCGCGCGCGGGTGGTGACGGCCTCTTCAATCGCCTCGAACAACCCGCCGTAGGCCCCCAACGCGCGGCGGCAGGCCGGAAACGCGCCATCACCCGGCAGCACGATGCGGTCGGCGCGGGCGACGTCTTCGGGACGCGAGGTGACCAGAACCTGCCCGGCATCGGTTTCCTGCGCCATGCGCTGAAACGCCTTTTCGGCAGAGTGCAGGTTGCCGGAATCGTAGTCAACGAGAACGGTGAGCATTTTGGAACGCCTGTAATGCCGAGAGGAAGGGCCTCCGGCGGGGATATTTGGGCAGAGAGGATGGGTTAAAGCGCGCCTTTGGTCGATGGCAGTTGGCCCGCCATGCGTGGATCGGGTTCCACCGCCTCGCGCAGCGCGCGGGCCACCGATTTGAACGCGGCTTCGGCGATGTGGTGGCTGTTGATGCCGTGGATCTTGTCGACATGCAGGGTGATGCCGCCATGGCTGGCCAGCGCCTGAAAGAATTCGCGCACCAGTTCCGTATCAAATGTGCCGATCCTGGCGGCGGTGAAATCGACGTTCCAGACAAGGTAAGGCCGCGCCGAAAGGTCCAGCGCGCAGGCGATCTGGGTGTCATCCATCGCAAGGCGGAAATGGCCATAGCGGCGGATGCCCTTCTTGTCGCCCAAGGCGCGGGTCAGCGCCTGACCCAAGGCGATGCCGACGTCTTCAACCGTGTGATGGTCGTCGATGTGCAGATCGCCCTGGGCCTGAACGGTGATGTCGATCAGGGAATGCCGGGCCAGCTGATCCAGCATGTGATCAAAGAAGCCGACGCCGGTTTGGCAGGCAGAGCGACCGGTGCCGTCCAGATTGATGGCCACCGAAATGGCGGTTTCATGGGTGTTGCGGGTGATTTCGGCGCGGCGCATCTGCACTCCCCTTCGGCTTTGCCGCTTTATAGGCGGCGGTGGCGGTTTTGGAAAGCGGCGCTTGGGGGTGGACGCGGGCGGTGGGTTGGATAGGATCGGCGCGACGTTTCTGAAGAAAGCGGACCGCATGACCAGTTACACCTGTTTCAAGGCCTATGACATTCGCGGCCAGTTGGGCAACGAGTTGAACGATGCGATTGCCCTGCGGGTGGGGCGGGCCTTTGCCGAGGTGCAGCAGGCGCGCCGAGTGGTGATTGGCCGCGATCCGCGCGCCTCATCGGTGGCGCTGGCGGCGGCGGCGACCGAAGGGCTGATGCAGGCGGGGTGTGAGGTGCTGGATCTGGGCCTGTGCGGCACCGAAGAGATGTATTTCGCGGTGGCGCATCTGGGCGCGGATGGCGGGATTGAAGTGACGGCCTCGCACAACCCGATGAATTACAACGGCATGAAGATGGTGCGGCGCGGATCGGCGCCCCTGGACGCGGCCAACGGCTTGGCGGCGATCAAGGCTTTGGCGGAAAGCGGAAATTTTGCCGATGTGCGGCTGGGGACGCGGGTGGATCGGCCGGATGTGCGCGCCGATTATGTGCGCTGCGTGCTGGGTTTTGTCGATGTCGGCGCGCTGCGACCGCTGAAAGTTGTGGTGAATGCCGGCAATGGCGCGGCGGGTCCGACCTTTGATGCGATTGCGGCGGAACTTGCGGCGCGGGGCGCCCCGATTGAGTTTGTACGGATGTACCACACCCCCGATGGCTCATTTCCCAATGGCATCCCGAACCCGCTCTTGCCGGAAAACCAGCCGGTGACGGCGCGGGCGGTGGTGGAGGCGGGGGCGGATCTGGGGGTGGCCTGGGATGGTGATTTCGACCGCTGTTTCCTGTTCGATCATCGCGGGGATTTCGTGGCGGGCGAATATGTGGTGGGGCTTTTGGCGCAGGTGTTTCTGGCCAAGGAACCCGGCGCGCGGATCATCCACGATCCGCGCGTGATCTGGAACACCATGGATGTGGTGGCGCAAGCCGGGGGCGTTGCCGTGGCGGCACCGACGGGCCATGCGTTTCTGAAGCAGAAAATGCGGGATGTCGGCGCGGTTTATGGCGGCGAGATGTCGGCGCACCACTATTTCCGCGACTTCATGTCCTGCGATTCCGGGATGATTCCGTGGTTGGTGGTGTTGGAATTGCTGGGGCGGTCGGGGCAATCGCTGGCCGATCTTTTGGCGGCACGGCGCAGCGCGTTTCCGTCTTCGGGTGAGATCAATTTCCGAGTGGCAGACGTGCGGGCCACGGTGACACGGATTGAAGCGGCCTTTGCCCCGCGCGCGCAGCGGCGTGAGGAAGTGGACGGGTTGAGCCTTGAGTTTGGCGATTGGCGGTTCAACCTGCGCGCGTCGAACACCGAACCTTTGTTGCGGCTGAATGTGGAATCGCGGGGGCGGGTGGATCTGGTGCAGCGCGGGGTGGCGGAGATTTCAGCTTTGATCCGGGAATAAGGTGCGTGCAAGCACACACCCTACATCACCGCGCCGATCTGCCAGGGGACGAACTCGGCACCGCCAAAGCCAAGCTGTTCGGACAGGGTTTGCGCACCAGAAGCCGTATTGATGATTTTATCAAGGATTTCAGCACCTTTCGCGGTGATGCTGACACCTTGTGTCAAGATGTCGCCGCAGTTGATGTCCATGTCTTCGGCCATCCGCGTGTACATCTCGGTGTTGGTGGCGAGTTTGATGCAGGGGCTGGGTTTGTAGCCTGACACCGACCCGCGCCCGGTGGTGAAGACGATCATGGTCGCCCCAGACGCGATCTGCCCGGTGACGGAACAGGGGTCATAGCCGGGGCTGTCCATATAGGTGAATCCGGGCGTGGTGATCGGTTCGGCGAATTTGTAAAAGCCCGACAAGGGGGCGGTGCCGCCTTTGGCCACGGCCCCGAGTGACTTTTCCAAGATGGTCGTCAGCCCGCCCTTCTTGTTGCCGGGGCTGGGGTTGTTGTCCATCTCACCGCCGTTACGGGCGGTGTAATCCTCCCACCATTTGATGCGCTCGATCAGTTTTTCGCCCACTTCACGGCTGACGGCGCGGCGGGTCAGCAGGTGTTCGGCGCCGTAAATCTCGGGGGTTTCGGACAGGATCGTGGTGCCGCCCATCTGCACCAGCATATCGGAGGCAGCCCCCAAAGCCGGGTTGGCGGTGATGCCGGAATAACCATCCGAGCCGCCGCATTGCAGCCCTACGATCAGCTTGGACACCGGGGCGGGCGCGCGGGCGGTTCTGGACGCCACCAAAGCCATTTCCCGCAGCACCTTCAGCCCCGCCGCGATGGTCGCCCGCGTGCCGCCGGTTTGCTGGATGGTCATATAGCGGAAATTGCCATCCGGGCGCAAACGGCCTTGGCCGACCAGATCAGGCACCTGCATGACTTCACAGCCCAGACCCACCAGCAGGATGCCGCCGAAATTGGCGTTGCGGGCATAGCCTTTCAGAGTGCGCATCAGGGTGTCATAGCCCTCATTCACCCCCGACATGCCGCAACCGGTGTTGTGGACGATCGGCACAAAGCCGTCGATGTTGGGCATCGACGACAGTTCGGGATCTTTGTCGGCGGCTTCGGCGATGAAGCGCGCGACGGAACCCGAACAGTTCACGCTCGTCAGAATGCCGATGTAATTGCGGGTGCCGACGCTGCCATCGGGGCGGTGATAGCCCATGAAGCTGCGCGGCTCCAAGGCCGGCAGCGGCGTGCATTCCGCGCCGATGGCGTAGTCATCCGAATGTGGACCCATGCCAAGGTTGTGGCTGTGGATATGCGCGCCCGCTGGAATGTCGACCAGCGCCTGCCCGATGATCTGGCCATAGCGCAGCACCATCTGACCGGCGGCAATCGCCCGCGCGGCGATCTTGTGGCCGCGCGGGACGGGTTGGATCAGCGCTGTATCGAGGCCAGCCGGCTGCGCACCCGTCGCCAGATCGGCCAACGCGATCACCAGATTGTCGGCGGGATGCAGCCGGATGATGGATTGAAGACTTTGCGTCACGGCTGTCGCCCTTTCCTTGATCCCGAGGCGCGCCTCGTCTAACATGTTAGCATGTTACAGTTGCATTCCCCTGTCTCACAAGACCCGATCGCAGGTTCGGCTCGGCTTTTGCCGCTGGACCGCTTTGCCGGATCCTTGGGCGCGCGGGTCTATCTGACCCTGCGCCACGCCATCCTTTCCTTGGGCTACAAACCGGGTGAGATTCTGCGCAAGCCCGAGATATGCGCCGAATTGGGGGTGTCGCGCAGCCCGGTGTCGGATGCGGTGGCGCGGCTGGCGTCCGAAGGGCTGGTCGATGTGATCCCGCAGGCAGGAACCTATGTGGCGCGATTTTCGATGGCTGAAATTCGTGAAGGGGCCTTCCTGCGCGAGGCCATCGAGGTGGCGGCAATCGAACAGGTGGCACAAGCGATCACCGAGGCGCAGCTGGTGGTGTTGCGCCGCAATCTGGTGGTGCAGGCGGCGCTGTTGGCTGATGGCGATTTTGCCGGGTTCTACAAGGTCGATTCGGAAATGCACGCGCTGCTGTTGTCGTTCACCGGCTACCGCAAACTGGCGCTGGTGTCGGAAACCGCCTGGGCGCATGTGAACCGGGCGCGGCAATTGGTGCTGCCGGTGCCGGGGCGGGTGGCCGCGACGCTTTGCGAACACAAGGCGATTCTGGCGGCGCTTGAGGCGCGCGACCCCGATGCCGCCCGGCGGGCGGTGCGCGCGCATCTGCGCCAGTTGGTGCGCTATCTGGAACCGCTGGAGCGCAGCCATCCCGAACTTTTCAATCCCAACTGACAGAGCCGAGGTGTCATGACTTTGCCCAACCGCCCGCGCTATGCCGCCCGTCTGAACGCGTTCAAGGTCAAGGGCGGGTCGGTCGCCGAGATGATCGCCGCAGCGGGGCAGGTGGGCGGCCTTGACGCCGCCGATCTGAACTATCCCGATCATTTTGAACGGCATACGCCGGTGGAGTTGGGGCGGATGCTGGGTGATCAAGGTATGGCACTGAACGGCTTGGCGATGCGGTATTACACCGAAGCGGGGTTCAAGTTGGGGGCGTTCACCCACCCTGACCGGGCAGTGCGGCGGGCGGCGATTGATCTGACCAAGCGCGGCATTGATGCCTGCGCCGCGATGGGCGGGCGGCTGATGACGCTATGGATGGGACAGGACGGCTATGATTATCCGTTTCAGATGGATTACGCGCGGGCCTGGGAGGATACAGTGGCGGCGATGGCCGAGGTGGCGGATCACAACCAGCACGTTGATATTGCCATTGAATACAAGCCGGATGAACCACGGTCTTTTGCCTTGATGCCCGATATGGCGACGACTTTGCTGGCGTTGCGCGAGGTGGGGCGGGCCAACACCGGCGTCACACTGGACTTCGCGCATGTGCTTTATGCCGGCGAGATGCCCGCCTATGCCGCGATGCTGGCGGCGCGGCACAGCCGCATTCTGGGCGTGCATCTGAACGACGGCTACGGCAAGCGCGATGACGGCTTGATGGCGGGTGCGGTGCATCCGGTGCAGACGGTCGAGTTGTTCGTGGCCTTGCTGCGGGCTGGCTACGACGGTGTGATCTATTTTGACACATTCCCTGATCAAGGCGGCCTCGATCCGGTGGCCGAAGCGCGGGCGAACATCCGGCTGACCGAGCGGCTGCGGGCGATTGCGGGCGGCTTGGCGGGCGATAGGGATCTGGCGGTCGCAACCGCGCGTCAGGATGCGGCGGCGGTGATGGGCATTGTGACCAAGGCGCTATATGGCTGAGGCTGACTGGGGGTTTCACACCCCCAGGCCCCCGTGGGATATTTCAAGACAGATGAAAGCAGATTTTAGATAAGGTTTAGGGATCAGGTCGGGGCCTCGGGGTGCAGCAGGCCTTGGGATTTCAGATCGGCCCACAGGACGGCCGGAATTCGGGCGGTGGCTGCGGCCAGATTGCTGTCCATTTCCGTAAGCCCCTGACCGCCCGGGATCACCGATACCACTGCGGGATGCAAGAGCGGGAAGTGCAGCGCGGCGTCGATTAGGCGGGTGCCGTGGCTGGCACAGATGGCTTGCAACCGCGCCGTACGCTGCAGAATGGCGTCGGGTGCGGGGTCATAATTGTAAAACGCTCCGGGTTTCGGACCGGTGGCAAGGATGCCGGAATTGTAAGGGCCGCCGATGACCACTCCGACGCCGCGCGTCTGTGCCGCATTCAGGAAGCACAGTGCCTCTTGCTCCAGCAGGGTGTAGCGACCGGCCAGCAAGAACAGATCGAAATCGCCTCGCTCCAGCAGCCATTGGCAGGGTTGCCAGTCGTTTACCCCCGCGCCAAACGCCGCGATCACGCCCTGATCGCGCAGATCCAGCAGGGCGCGGTAGCCTCCGGCCATGAAATCGTTCAGATGCCCGGTCAGCACGCTTTCGGTCTTGTGGTTGAACAGGTCCAGATCATGGGCATAAAGGATGTCAATGCGGTCCAGCCCCAGCCGTTCCAGTGACGCCTCCATCGACCGCATCACGCCATCATGGGAATAATCATAGCGCTCGCGGCGGGCGGGGATGTCGAACCATTTGCCTTGGCCGTCGCGGTCTTTGGGCGCGCAGGGGCGCAAAAGCCGGCCGATCTTGGTTGAAAGCACATAGCTGTCGCGCGGTTTGTCGCGCAAGAAGTGGTTCAGCCGGGTTTCCGACAGTCCAAGTCCATAAAGCGGGGCGGTGTCGAAATAGCGCAAACCGCCCGCCCAGGCGCGGGTCAGCACCGCCTGAGCATCGGCTTCCGAAATGGCGCGGTAAAGGTTGCCAAGCGGCGCTGCGCCAAAGCCGAGTTCGGTGAAGGCAAGGGGGGTCTTGCCGGTTCTGTTCCATTGCCTGATGCGCATCTCGCCCTCTGAAGTGACTTAAGTGTTGGCCTGACCCGCAAAGCCAGCGTCAGGGGGTGCGCGCCAGCAGGGCGTCGATCTCGGCGCGGCTGGGCATCGAGGGCGCGGTGCCGGGGCGGGTGACCGAAATGCCTGCGGTGGCGCAGCCAAAGCGCACCGCTGCGACCACATCCTGGCCCTCGGACAGGGCAACCGCAAAGCCACCGTTGAACGCATCGCCCGCGCCGGTGGTTTCCACCACCGGGCCTGCCGAAATCACCGGCACATGCATTTCTTGCGTCGCATCGCTGTACAGCGCGCCATTGGACCCCAGCGTGATGACGCAGGCCCCGACGCCGCGCGCGCGCAGAGCCTTGGCTGCGGCGCGGGCCTCGGCAATCGAGGTGACGGGCAGGCCGGTCAGCGCCTCGGCCTCGGTTTCATTCGGGGTGATGTAATCACAAAGCGCCAGTATATCATCGCCCAGACTGGCGGCGGGTGCGGGGTTCAGGATGGTGGTGACACCCGCGGCCCGCGCGATTTCCAGGCCGCGTTTGGCAGCGGCGATGGGCTGTTCCAGTTGGGTGACAAACACCGCGGCCGCGCCGATCAGATCGGCCTTGGCCTCAACATCCTGCACCGACACCCGGCCCGCAGCACCGGGTGCCACGATGATGGCATTGTTGCCCGTGGCCTCTTCGATGAAGATATAGGCGGCGCCTGTGTAGCTTTCGGCGTCGATGGTCACTTCGGGCTGAACCCCTGCCTTGGCCCAGGTGGACCGCGCAATATCGGCAAACGCATCATCGCCCAGCCGGGTGATGAAATGGGTGCGGCCCCCGGCCATGGCGGCAGCGACCGATTGGTTCGACCCCTTGCCACCCGGCCCCAGCACGAAGGAATTGCCCAGGATGGTTTCGCCCATCCTGGGCTGCCGGGCGGCGCGGTAGGCGGTGTCGGCGACAAAAATTCCAAGGATGACAATGAGTTTCATGAGTTAAGCCTCTGGAGGGATCACGCCCTTGCGCAACATGAAGCAGCCGTAGAACCGCCGCTCGCCGGTCTGGATCACCGCATAGGCGGCACGGGCCATGTCATAAAAGGCAAAGCGTTCAATGGAAATCATCGGGCGGTTGGCGCCTTCGGCGGCGTTGATTTCGGCCTGCACTTCGGCCTGGACGGGCGGGATTTCATCGGGGCTGCCCACGACTTCCATCCGCCCGGCAAAGTCGGGCACGAAGGTGTCCAGCGGGTAGACCGACAAGATCGCCTGTGATGCCTGCGCCGAGGTCAGGTTGTCCATGCGCAGCAATTTCCCCGACACGGTGGCGCGGGCGACCTGATCGGCGGGAAAGTTGGTGTCGGCAAGGATCAACACATCGCCGTGCCCCATCGCGCGCAGACAGCCCAGAACCTCGGCGTTCAGGCGGGGATCAATTCCTTTGAGCATGTGGCCCTCCTCTTTGGATCAGAATGTGCCGGATTTGACCGGATGGTCAAGAGAGCCGCTGCCCTGTCGCGCGGTCAAACAGATGGGCCTGTTGCGGGTCCGGGGCCAGCGTGATGGCATCGCCGGGGCGGAAGGTGACACGCTCGCGGAACACCGCCGTCACCTCGCGGCCCGACAGGCGCACGACGACATGGGTTTCGGACCCTGTGGGTTCCACCACCGCGATGGTCCCGGCAAGGCCCTGATCCGCGACGCCAAAGGTTTCGGGCCGCGCCCCGTAGATCACGGCCTGACCGTCCTGTGCGGTCGATCCCGGTGGCAGCGCCAGCCGCGCGCCCGCCACGTCGACCATACCGCCGGTCACCACGCCGTCGATCAGGTTCATCGCGGGCGAGCCGATGAAAGACGCCACGAACAC
The DNA here is from genome assembly GCA_031428215.1 of Paracoccaceae bacterium. Taxonomy (GTDB): domain Bacteria; phylum Pseudomonadota; class Alphaproteobacteria; order Rhodobacterales; family Rhodobacteraceae; genus Cypionkella. The sequence goes on along the minus strand of JANPOY010000070.1, from coordinate 2,739 downwards.
ATTGGCCGGGCGGTCATACAACTCCAGCGGCGCACCCACTTGTTCAATCCGGCCGCCCTGCATGACGACGATCTTGTCGGCCATGGTCATCGCCTCGATCTGATCATGGGTCACATAGACGGTGGTGGTTTTCAGCCGCAGGTGCAACTCCTTGATTTCGGTGCGCATTTGTACGCGCAGCTTGGCGTCAAGGTTCGACAAAGGCTCATCAAACAGGAACACCTGCGGATCGCGCACAATCGCGCGGCCCATTGCGACGCGCTGGCGCTGGCCGCCCGACAGGGCGCGGGGAAAGCGGTCAAGGTAGGGCGTCAGGCCCAGCACCTCGGCGGCGCGTTCGACTTTGGCGCGCACCGCCGCCTTGTCCATGCCGCGCATTTTCAGCGCAAAGCCCATGTTGGCGGCAACGGTCTTGTGCGGATACAGGGCGTAGTTCTGAAACACCATGGCGATGTCACGCTCGGACGGTGGCAGGTTGTTCACCCGGCGCGGGCCGATCAGCACATCGCCCGCCGTCACCTCTTCCAGCCCCGCGATCATCCGCAGCAGGGTGGATTTGCCGCAACCGGACGGGCCGACCAGCACCACAAACTCGCCATCGGCAATGTCGAGGTTCAGCCCATGGATCACCTGAGCGCCGCCATAAGCCTTGCGCAGATCGCGGATTGTCACCTCGGCCATGCCCATCTCTCCCCTTGCTTTGCTCAAGGAGTAGCGAAGGGGGGCGGGCCTGTCCATTGGCTGATCATACTAACATGTTAGAATCTTGACAGGGCGATTGCCCCGCGCCAAGCTGTCGCGAAGTTCAGCTGCCATGGGGAGGGGAGGCCCCTGCACTGCCTGCAAGTTGGGGCAAGCCGTTGGAGACGGCGCGACCCACGGCTGCCATCCGAATTTGATCCAAGACAGCAATCGCCCCCGGCCTATGGTCCGTGCAGGGCAAATGAAAGGGAGGAAACGACGTGAAAGTCGAAATTTACAAGGCTGCCATGCGGGCAAAACTCAGCCGTCGAGGCATGCTGCAGGGCGCGACCGCACTGGGTGCGCTGGCCGCGATGCCGCGTGTGATGGGCTACGGTCCCGCCATGGCGCAGGACTCGCTGCGCGCGCAGTTGCTGGCGATTCCGGGCGTGGGTGCTGGGTCGCCGACCGATGCCGATTGGCAGAAAGTGGGCGAGCTGTGCCTTGGCGCGACCAAGGCCAATGTGGCCGAGGGCGAATTCGCGGGTGTAGAGCTGACCTTCATGGGTCTGAACAACCAGAACCAGCACAACTTTCTGTTCCGCGGTTTCCTGAAGTCATGGGAGACCTACACGGGCGCGAAAATCAGCTGGATCGACCTTGCACAGGCCGATTACAACCCGCGCCTGCAACAGGCAATTGCCACCGGAACCGTGGATTTCGACATCATTGAAATGGGTGCGCCGTTTGAAGGCGACACCGCCAGCAAAGGCCTGCTGGACGAGATGCCCGAATGGGTCAAAACCCAGATCGAGGCCGATGATCTTGTGAATTACCTCAAGGCACCGGTCGGTACCTGGGGTGGCAAGACCTACCGCATCACCATTGATGGCGATTGTCACACCTTCGCTTACCGCAAGGATTACTTCGGAGAAGGCTCTATCTCGGGCATGTCCGAGCCGCCAAAGCATTGGGAAGATGTGAATGCGATGTCGCTGGCCGTGATGGGCAAGGACGATCCACTGACCGGAACACCGGCCTATGGTTTCCTTGACCCGATGAAAGGCTGGGGTGGCTTTGGCTTTTACTTCCTTGAAGACCGCGCAGCAGCCTATGCCAAGCATCCGTCCGATCCGGCATGGCTGTTTGATGTCGACACGATGAAGCCCCGCGTCAACAACCCGGCATGGGTGCAAGCCATTCAGGACGTGATGGATCTGGGCAAAGCGGGTGCATATCCGACGGACCAGATCAACGCAGACCCCGGCACGACTGCGTTCTCGCAGTTTCTGGCCGGAACGGGCGCGGGCGTGACCTGGTGGGGCGATGTGGGTTCCAACGCGCGTACATCTGATACGTCCGTGGTGGGCGATGTGGTTGGATTTTCGATCAACCCCGGCGCCAAGCGCGTGTACAACTCGGCAACCGCGGCTTGGGAAGAAACCGAAAACTTCGCGCCGAACATGGCCTATATCGGCTGGGGCGTTTACGTGACCAGCCGCGTGTCGGGCGATGAGAAAAAGCGCAAGGCGGCCTGGTCTGCGGCGGCGCATCTGGGCTGCAAGGATCTGTCGCTCTGGACGGCGGCCTATCCTTCGGGCTTCCAGCCTTATCGCAATTCGCACTTCCAGTATGACGAGTGGGAAGCGGCGGGTTATGACCGGGCCTTTATCGAGGATTATCTCGGCTCGAACGCCGACAGCTACAACCATCCCAATGCCGCGATCGAGCCGCGGATTCCGGGCATCTTCCAATACTATTCGGTCGCCGAGGATGAATTGGCCAAGGGTTATTCTGGCCAATACAAATCGGCTCAGGAAACCGCAGACGCGATTGCGGCGGCCTGGGAAAAGATCACCGATCAGATCGGCCGCGATGCCCAGATTGCGCTGTACAAGGCCAGTTTGGGAATGTGAGGCCACGCGCTGCGTGTCAGCACGCAGCCTGCGAAACGGCGTTGGGGGGGGGGGGAACCCCCCCCACACCCCCCAAGGGGGGCCGCCGGGGGCCCCCGACCCAAACCGACCCGGGCCAGGATAGTGGTGCCCCGCGCGCGCC
>JANPOY010000069.1:0-2549 GCA_031428215.1 Paracoccaceae bacterium | reverse complement strand
GACGGCATGAGTCTCATGCTTGATCTGCGCTGAAAGCCGGTGCGATGGAGTGAGAAGACGACGACTATATGGGAAATGATCGAAAAGATCAGGATAGGGAAAACCAGTTAGGGGCTGCGAGACCATAAGCTCGCTGAATAGATTTGGACCCGATCACGCTGATCACCATATCGGCCCGCGGCCTTTAACAGCGCCGCACATTGAGGCCCGACAGAAGACCGCACTCGATCTCGCCCAAGGTCAAATTCTTCTTGCTTCCAGGACGGCAACCACAGAAGACCGTCCTCCCCCGAGCGCGATGATACCAAGACCTGATCATGCCATACGCAGGCCCCACCGAAAGGGCGCTGGACGGCAACCACCACATCTATTCAGGTTGACCCACCGGCCCAGCCGCATCTCCGCCAAATCCCGCCTTGGAGAGAAGCTTGGCTATATCCACCGGCACTGGGATGGGTCGCAAATCTTCCTGACCGATGGCCGTGTCGAAATGGACACCAACCCGGTCGAAAACGCCATTAGACCCATAACCCTCAATCGCAAAAATGCGCTCTTCGCAGGACATGACGTGGGCGGCCGAACCTGGGCGCGCGTGGCCTCGTTGATCGAAACCTGCAAGATGAACACTGTCGACCCTTACGCTTACCTGCGCGAAACACTGACATCCATCGCCAACGGCCACCCCGCGTCGCACATCGACGATCTCATGCCTTGGGCCTTCCAAAAGCCGTCAACCTGAATGCCCGACGGGGGTCACGCACCGCTTACCCCTCAATCGCAAAAACGCGCTCTTCGCGGGTCATGACGAGGGTGGCCGGACCTGGGCACGCATGGCCTCACTGATCGAAACCTGCAAGCTGAACGCCATCGACCCCTTCGTCTACCTGCGCGAAACTCTGACCGCCATCGCCAACAGCCACCCCGCGTCGCGCATCGACGATCTCATGCCTTGGGCCTTCCAGAAGCCGTCAAGCTGAAAGCCAGACGGGGATCACGCATCGCTTACCATTGAGCCAGAGCAGCCATTCGGTCGTCACGCAGCATTCTCCGCTGCTTGTCGACGTGGAGGGAGGAAAGCCGACGTTCGCTGCGGTCCATATCAGCGGACGGTTAACCTTCTGCATTGCGCTCCAAAAAGAATCCGACGGGCGGTAGCGGTAAATCGCTCAAGACGGCATTGGACGAAAAGGTGTGTCAGCCGGTCGGAGTCACTGAATGACCTTCCAGTGTTGGGAAGGTGCCCTCGATGGATCAGAATGGCAGGGTTTGATTATCTGCGAGGTGACCTTCATACTGGGCTGCTATGGAGCCACCGCGCCACAAGGACGCGGCGGTGGCCGGGTTATTGGACAACTTCAAAGTCACCTGGTTTCCAGCTTTTGTCGAACCATGGCTGGAGAGGCCCGTAGAGCCGCAAGAGGACGTTGAAGCCCTTGTCCGGCATGGTCTGCACCCAGTTCGACTCATTGCCGTCTGAGGCTGCCGGGCCGAAGTATACCGTGATGGAGCCGTCCGGTTCGGCCTGTAGCGATTTGTTTGTGCTGTCGACGCCGGCGAGCTTCTGGTCTGTTTCCAACAACGAGCGGGTTTGGTTTGTTGATTTGCACCCAGAACTGCGCCGGTTAGGCGCATAATTTTCACTGAGAACTGAGCCATGTGAACCTTCTCCCAAAGCGGTGAGCTGCGGGAGCAACGGGAGTGATCCACATGGGACTTTTAAACATTATCCGACGGATGCATTTACGGCAGAAGCTGTCGATCCGCGAGATTGCACGGCTGACCGGCGTATCGCGGAATACCGTGACCAAGCATCTGGCAGCGAACACCATTGAGCCAAAGTTCGCGACGCCGGAACGACAAAGTAAGATTGACCCCTTTGCCGAGAAGTTGGCTGGCTGGTTGAAGACCGAGGCCGGGAAGTCGCGCAAACAGCGCCGGACCGTGAAGCAGTTGCACGCCGATCTCGTGGCACTTGGCTTCACCGGCTCTTATGCCCGGGGGGCAGCATTTGCGCGACGGTGGCGGGCAGATCGATAGCGCGAACAGCAGACGATGGGGCGCGGGACCTTTGTTCCGCTGCATTTTGACTCCGGCGATGCCTTCCAGTTTGACTGGAGCGAGGACTTTGCTGTTCTGGGCGGCGAGCGCACGAAGTTGCAGGTGGCGCATATTAAGCTGTCACACAGCCGGGCCTTTTTGCTTCGGGCCTACCCATTGCAGACCCATGAGATGCTGTTTGACGCGCATTGGCACGGCTTCCGCGTCTTTGGCGGCGTCCCTGGTCGAGGCATCTACGATAACATGAAGACGGCAGTGGATCGGGTCGGCCGAGGCAAAGAGCGACAGGTCAACATGCGCTTCCTCGCCATGACAAACCACTATGTCTACGAGCCGGAGTTTTGCAATCCTGAATAGCCCCTAGTTTGCTAGACGCCTTGCAGTTTCAGTTTCTGCTGCTGTTCGAAGGCGATCGGTGACAGCATGCCGTTTCTAACGTGCTTGCGCTGCGGGTTGTAGAAAAATTCGATGTAATCGAACACGTCGCGCCG
>JANPOY010000068.1:0-1554 GCA_031428215.1 Paracoccaceae bacterium | reverse complement strand
TTCCAGATGCCGTATTAAGCCAGTAGCGCCCTATGATGAGGCACTGGCAACTGGAGGAACTGAAATGGAAAAGTATGTTGGCATCGACGTTTCGTTGAAGGAAAGCGCCGTCTGCATTGTTGATCAGAGCGGCAAGGTCATACGCGAATTGAAAACACTGAGCGATCCAGACGCGCTTTTACGTGTCCTGCGGGCTGAAGGATGCACGAAGGCGCGGATCGGGCTGGAAGCCGGGGCGCTTTCGGGCTGGCTGCACGACGGTTTGAAAGCCGAGGGGTTCGACGTGGTCCTGCTCGAAACGCGACATGTCCAGGCGGCGATCTCGGCCATGGCTGTGAAGACTGACCGCAATGACGCACGGGGGATCGCTCAAATGCTGCGGCTCGGCTGGTTCAAATCGGTTCACGCTAAATCCGCCGACTCGCAGGAAATCCGGGCGCTGCTGACTGCCCGCAAGCTTCTCACACGCAAGCGTGTCGATCTCGACATCGGGATGCGCGGAATCCTGCGGTCTTTCGGCTTGAAGGTCGGTCAGATCGGACGGGCCCGGTTTGATGCCCGGCTCCGCGAACTGATCACGGGGAACACGATGCTTGAGAAGGTGATCGGCGCTATGCTGGAGGCCCGCGCTGCTCTCGCCCGCGAATTGGCCGAGTTGCATCGCATGGTGCTGCGTCTGACCCGGGAAAGCGAAGTGTGCAAGCGGCTGATGACGGTGCCTGGCGTTGGCCCAATCGCCTCGCTGACTTTCGTGGCTGCCGTTGATGATCCCCATAGGTTCCGATCCTCCAAAGCGATCGGTGCGCATTTCGGCCTGACACCGCGAAAATACCAATCCGGCGAGGTGGATGTGACCGGCCATATCACCAAGGCCGGCGATGCCTCGGTCCGAACGGTGCTCTACGAGGCGGCGAATGCGATCATCACGCTGCGTGTCAAACCATCTGCCTTGAAGGCCTGGGCGCTTCGGCTGGTAAAGCGGCGTGGCGCCAAACGGGCCAAGGTCGCGTTGGCGCGCAAGCTTGCCGTGTTGATGCACAGGATGTGGGTCGACGGAACTGAATTCGAATTCGGCGCGGGGGATGTCCAACCAGCGACGTAAACTGCTCTGACGGCCGGCCATTCGGCACGGTCGAAGAGGTCCCTTCGCCGGGACGCGAGCCAGGCGAGTCCGGTTCTACTGTCGTGAGCCCGGTCCTTCCGGCCATCACGTGTTTTCCAGATTGGACCGCCGGGTTCAGCACAGAAAGGCATGATGTGGCGGCCACCGCGCCGACTACGGACAGAAGCATGTTCTTGGCGATGGAGTTTCTTCGAAAGTGCCCTGAATGGGGTTGGCTTAATACAGAAGCAATAAAAGCCCCGGAAATAGAGATCGGGGGAGCCGTCGGGTAGCCGGCCCGCCTCGATCGGATTGTGATCGTCGACCAGGAACAAGAAGACGTCGCGGTCGGATGCGTAGAGCGTTGTCGTATCGCGGCTGATTTCGACATCGGGGTTGTAGACCCCGGTCGACCAGTCGAGCACCCCCGGGACCTTCCAGCGCGTGTCGCC
>JANPOY010000067.1:0-40385 GCA_031428215.1 Paracoccaceae bacterium | reverse complement strand
CGCCCCGGACCTGATCCGGGGCCTCACCCTGTCAACCAGAGGCCCCGGATCAGGTCCGGGGCGGCGTGGAGTTGGAAGGGGGCGTCATTTCCCCGTGGTGTCCCGCCCGAACAACCCCGCCAAGGCCCGCGTCGTGGTGGCGCTCGTCCCCGGTTTCGGCAAGGCCACAAACGGCAGCGGTCGTGACAACTCCATCGCGGCCAGACCGACTCGGGCGGTCAGCGCGCCATTCACCACACCCTCACCAAAGCGCCGCGACAGTTTCGCCAAGATCCCGCCCGAGGCCACCGACCCGATCAGATCATCGGCCAGCGCAATCGCCCCGGCCCCGAGCAGCGCCGAAAACACCCGCCGCATCAGGCGCAGGCTGCCGAAACTGCCCGACCTGCCGCCGTAAATCTCGGACAACCGCCGGATCAGTTTCAGGTTGGAATACAGCGCCGTCGCCACATCGGCCAAAGCCATCGGCACAAAGGCAGTCACCGTGGCCACCTGCCGCGCGGCGGCCTCTACCTCGGCCAGCGCGGCGCGGTCCAAGGGCGCCAGCAGTTCGGTTTCGGCCAAAGACAGCAGGGCATCGGCGTCAAACACCTCGGGCGTGCGTTCGGACAGGCGCGCGGCGCCCCAGGCAACGTCGGCCCGGCCTGCGTAAAGGCTGGTCAGTGCGGCCACCACGGCGCGCGCTTCGGTCAGATCGGCACCGCTGCGGGCGGCAATGGCGCGGTCGCGCAGGCGGTCCAGCTTGGCCATGCGGGCAAAAGACGCCAGTTCCCGCAAGGCCATGACCAGCACCACACAGAGTGCCAGCGCGCACAGCACAAAGGCGATCCAGCCCAGAAGGCTGTTGGTGGCGAACAGCCCGGTGACAAAGTTCCACGCCGAAACCGCCAGCACCAGCAAGAACAGGCTGGCAAACACCCACAGCGCAAAGCGGGCAAAAGGTGAGCGTTTGCGGTCGGCCATGCGTGCCAAGGCGTGCAGGGTCTGTGCTTGCGGCAAGGCATCAGGAACGGGCGGGGCAGCACCCGGATCGGCTGCGGCGTCGCTGTCATATTCCAGCAGCATCGGGTCGGGGCCGCGCGGGGGGGTGTCGGTCACGGCTCAACTCCTGCTGGCAAATCTGGCGTCGGGCGCGGGTTCATGCAGTGTCCTTTCGCCAGAACAGGCGGATATCGGGCAAAGGCTCGTCATTGTTGCGTCCGTCGCTGCGGGCGATTTCGACAAAGCCTAGCCGCGCATAAAACCGTTGCGCGGCGGTGTTGGCCTGAAACGTGCAGAGCGTCAGTTCAGGGCAGGCCGACTTGGCTTCGGCCAGCAGCGCCGCGCCATGGCCCATACCCCGTGCCGTTGGCGCAAGATAAAGCGCGGTGATCTCGCAGCCCTTGCGCGCCAGAAACCCCAGAACATGCGGCTTGGCGACAACCCGGGTGAGCTCGGTTGTGATCAGGTGCCGGGCAAAACCAAGGTCCTCGGCGGCGCTGTGCAGCTTGGGCATCCAGGCGGTGTCGCGGCACCAGCCGCCCAGAATGGCCGCAATCGCCGGGGCATCGGCTTCGGTCGCGCTTCGGATCACAGCCGATCCCCGATCAGAAATTCGGCGGCGCGGTCGAGCCTGATATGCGGCGGACCGATCCCGGGCTTCAGCGCCAGCCTCGCGGGTGCAAAGCCCATCAGCGCGTAATCGGCGTCCAGCCATTTCTCGGCCCCCTCGCGCGCAGGCGACAGCAGGCGGGCGGGGTCGGTCGGCAGCAGGCCCGGAAACATCGCCGCCTGCTTGCCCGACAACAGCCGCCCGCGCACGGCGTTCAGGCTTTGGCCGTCGCGGGTCAAAACCTCTTCGACCGTGGCGCGCAGGCTGGCCAGTGACAGCGCCATCGTCTCGGCCCCGGCAAAATCGGCGCGGGATTTGGCGTCGCGCAGCATCGCCTCGATGATCGCGGTCAGCGCGGGGTGCTGGCTGTGATGCAGATGGTCGGCCTTGGTGGCGGCGAACAGGATTTTCTCCACCCGTTTGCCGCCCAATAGCCCTGTCAGCCAGCCATTGCGGCCGGGCCGAAAGGCCGCCAGCACCTCGGCCATGGTGCGGCGCAAATCCTCCATCGCGCGCGGGCCTTGGTGGATGGCCCCCAGCACATCGACCAGCACAACCTGACGGTCGATGCGGGCGAAGTGATCGCGGAAAAACGGCTGCACCACGCGGGACTTGTAACCGTCAAAGCGCCGCTCCATCTCGCGCCATAGGCTGTTGCGGGCAGTGGTGGCGGGCTTGGGCAAAGGCGCAAAGGTCAGCACCGGACTGCCGGCCAGATCGCCGGGCAGCAGGAAGCGTCCCGGCGTGCAATCGGACCAACCGGCGGCGCGGGCGGCGGTGAGGTAAGCGGTGAAGCTGGCCGCCAGCACCTGCGCGCGGGATTCTTCCAGCCGCAGGGCGCCATCTTCGGCGCGGGCAGAGGCCATGAAATCGCTGGCCTCGGGGCGCTTGGCGATGCGGTCCAGCGTGGCTTCGGACCATTCGGCATAGGTCTTGTCCAGCAGGGCCAGATCGAGCAACCACTCACCGGGGTAGTCCACAATGTCCAGATGCACGGTGCGCGGGCCGGACAGCCCGCCGAAGAACCCGGCCGGACGACAGCGAAACGACAGCCGCAGTTCGGATATCGCACGGGTCGAGGCAGGCCAGCGCGGATCATCGCCGGTCAGCGCCGCCAGATGATCCTCAAACGAAAAGCGCGGCAGGGTGACATCGGGCTGCGGTTGCAGATGCACTGCGTCGATCCGGCCCGTCGCTTGCGCCCGCAACTGCGGCATCCGGCCCCGCTCCAACAGATTGGCGACCAGTCCGGTGATGAACACGGTCTTGCCCGCGCGGCTGAGGCCAGTCACGCCCAACCGCACCACAGGCTCAAAAAACGCCCCCGACACCGAGGCCATCGCCCCTTCGATTTGCCGGGAAATCCCGTCGGTTATGGCAGAAAACACCGCAGCGCCCCTTGTGACTGTCCGCAACATAGGCGGCGGGGCGGCGATTTGGTAGGGGGCTGTACAGGCGCGCGCGGATTGGGTAACCGGGGCCATGCCCAGATATGCAATGCTGATAGACTATGATGGCGGCCCGTTCAACGGCTGGCAACGGCAGGCCGCGGGTCAGCTGACGGTGCAGGGCGCGATCGAGGCGGCGCTGGCGCGGCTGGAACCCGGACCACACAGGATTGCAGCTGCCGGTCGCACGGATTCGGGCGTGCATGCCACGGGGCAGGTGGCGCATTGCGATCTGGTGAAAGCATGGGATCCGTTCCGGCTGGCCTCGGCGCTGAACGCGCATCTGCGCCCGCATCCGGTGTCGGTGCTGGCGGTGGTGCCGGTGGCGGATGACTTTCACGCGCGGTTCTCGGCGCGGGAACGGCGCTATCTGTTCCGGCTGGTGGCACGGCGCGCACCGGCGACGCATGACCGCGGGCGGGTGTGGCGGGTGCATTCCCCGCTGGATCTGGGCGCAATGCAGGCAGGGGCGGCGCATCTGCTGGGCCGCCATGATTTCACCACCTTCCGGTCGACCTACTGCCAAGCCGCCAGCCCGGTGAAGACGCTCGACGAGCTGTCGATTGTCGAGCTGCCCTATCCTTCGGGCATCGAGTACCGCTTCACCCTGCGCGCCCGCAGTTTCCTGCACAATCAGGTGCGGTCCATCGTGGGCACGCTGGAGCGGGTGGGGGCGGGGGTCTGGTCGCCGGGTGATGTGAAGGTGGCGCTGCAGGCCGCGGACCGCAGCGCTTGCGGGCCGGTGTCGCCGCCGGATGGGTTGTACATGACCGGGGTGGGCTATCCGGAAAACCCGTTCGGCGCGTGACAGGCCGCAGCGGGGGCCAGCCCCCGCACCCCCGGGATATTTGGGCAGAGAGGATGGCATTAACCTTAATCACCGGTTGATGGGATGTCGCAAATTGCATCGAAGCAACGGCTTATATGTATTTTCTCATCAAAGCGGGGCCACGATTAACTTCGCATTCATCCGAATCAGCCATCTTGGATTAGCGGTACAGGCGGGGACGCCGATGACCGCCAGAGGGGATGGCACCCCGCGGCAAGACACGTTCTCCCGTCGGGGTGCTTGAACCCTCTGGTCATCCTCTCTGTGGAAATATCCTCGGGGGGTGAGGCGAAGCCGAGGGGGGCAGACAGCCCCCCTTCATTGGCACAGATGACCGAACCTCTGGACCGAAGCTCTGGACTGGCCTATCACCGGGCAAACCCCCGGAGCATCCCATGACCCTTCCCGACCTGCTGTTATCCCAACTCTCTGATCCCTTCCGCATCGGCCTGCTCGTGGCACTTTTCTATACCATGCTGCGGACTCGATCGACGTCGGGAACGATTGCACCTTTGGGGGCGGGGGCGGTCTTCGTGGCCGTCTTGATCCCCTCGGCGGTGCAGGCGACGCTGATGGTGCCGTTCTGGCAGGCGGTGGCGGTGGGGGTTGTGGCCAATGTGATCCTGCTCGCGGTGATTCTGGGGGCCTGGACGCTCTATCTGCGCTCCAGACGATAGCCAGAACGGCAAAGGGCCGGGGTTTCCCCCGGCCCTTTGCTTTGTCTCTCAGCCGTTTACGCGTTGTTGGCGTCCGAGAAGATGTCTTTCTTGTGGGTTCCGCCCGGCACGAAGATCGCGCCGATCACGACCGTCATCAAGGCGACGACGATGGCATACCACAGCCCGTAGTAGATGTTGCCCTGCTGGGCCGACATTGCGAAGGCGGTGGCGGGCAGCAGACCACCGAACCAGCCGTTGCCGATGTGGTAGGGCAGCGACAGACCCGAGTAGCGGATACGGGTCGGGAACAGTTCCACCAGCATGGCGGCGATCGGGCCGTAGACCATGGTCACCAGAACGATGAGATAGGTCAGGATGGCAATGATCGTCAGCTTTTGCGCGGTGAAGATGTCGATGAAGTTCTGCGCCATCACAACCGTGGTGTTGTCCTTGGCCACCAGCGGATAACCGGCAGCGGTCAAAGCATCGGCGACGCCTTTGTCAAAGGTGCCCTTGACGGCCTTGGCAGCGTCCAGAGCCGCTTTGGCTGCGTCCTTGGCGGCCTGGTCGGTGCCTTTTTCGGCTTCTTCCAGTGCGGTGGTCAAGGTCTTGATCTCGGCACCGTTGGTGGCCGCATCGTAACCGGTGATCACAGTCTCACCGATCTTGATGGTGGCCGGAGTACCGGCTTCACCGTCCACGGTCGTCGAGTTGACCGAGAACGAATAGAGCTTGGCCTTGGCGATGTCACAGGCGTTGGTGAATTTCACGGTGCCGGTCGGGTTGAACTGGAACGAACAGTCAGCCGGGTCGGCGGTCACCACAACTTCGGTCTGGTGCGCAGCCGCCAGCATCGGGTTTGCGGTTTGGGTCAGCAGTTTGAACACCGGGAAATAGGTCAGTGCCGCAATCAGGCAGCCGGCCAGAATGATCGGCTTGCGGCCGATCTTGTCGGACAGGCGGCCAAAGAAGATGAAGCCGTAGGTGCCCAGGATCAGCGACCATGCCACCATCACGTTGGCGGTAAAGCTGTCGACCTTGATCACGTTCTGCATGAAGAACAGCGCGTAGAACTGGCCCGAGTACCACACCACGGCTTGACCAGCGGTCAGACCCAGCAGGGCGATCAGGGCAATCTTGCCATTCTTCCAGGTGCCGAACGCTTCACGCAGCGGCGCCTTGGACGCAGCGCCTTCTTCTTTCATCTTCTTGAAAGCCGGCGATTCGTTCATTTGCAGACGGATGTACAGCGACACCAAAAGCAGCAGCAGCGAGCCGATGAACGGGATGCGCCAGCCCCAGGCGTTGAAGGCTTTCATCATCTGTGGGGTGCCATCGGCCTGCATCACAGCCGCACCAACCGCGTCCAGAACCGGTTGGTCCGGGTAGGCGCCGTTGACATAGCCCTGCACCGACAGGATCACGACCAGCGACAGCAGCAGACCAAGGGTTGCTGTGGTCTGGATGAAGGCGGTGAAGTAACCGCGCTGGTGCGCCGGGGCATGTTCTGCCACGTAAACGGCAGCACCGCCGTATTCACCACCCAGTGCCAGACCCTGCAACATCCGCAGTGCGACAAGGATGATCGGGGCGGCAATGCCCCAGGACTGATAGCCGGGCAGGATACCGACGAGGAAGGTCGACACACCCATGATGATGATGGTGGCAAGGAAGGTGTATTTCCGGCCAATCAGGTCGCCCATGGCGCCGAAGAACAAGGCACCGAACGGACGCACGATGAAGCCAGCCGCAAAGGCCAGCAGGGCGAAGACGTTCCGCGTGGCTTCCGGGAAAGCCGTGAAGAAGTTCGCGCCGATGATGGCGGCCAACGAGCCATACAGGTAGAAATCGTACCATTCAAAGATCGTGCCGGCGGAAGAGGCGAGAATAACCTTCTTCTCTTCCCCGGTCATCGGACGCGAGCGTGCGCTCACATCTGCTGCATGTGCCATGTTTGGCCTCCCTGATATCCCGGCTTGATGCCGGTCTCTGATCTGACCCCGCGAACGTGGTCGGTTCCCTTCCTTTCGCACCCGGTTGCCTGGATGCGCCTTCCTTCAGGCCGCGACGCCTGCCACGATCTGCCCAAGCGCGCGGCGGATGTCGGCGATGGGACCCATCGCGTCGATCTTTTGCAGCACGCCATGGCCTTCGTAATAGGCGATCAGCGGAGCCGTCTGGGCGTGATAGGCACGCAGCCGTTCACGCACCGTCTCGGCATTGTCGTCGGCGCGCCGTTTGAACGTCGTGCCGCCGCATTTGTCACAAACCCCCGCCTGTGCGGGCTGTTTGAATTGGTCATGATAGCCTTCACCGCAGGCGCAGGTGTAGCGGCCCGAAACCCGACCCACCATGGCGTCATCGTCCACCTCACGGCTGAGAACGGCGGTGATCTTCTGGCCGGTGGCGGCCAGCAGGCTGTCCAGATCGGCGGCTTGCCCGGCGGTGCGAGGAAAGCCGTCCAGAATGATGCCGTGCGCCACATCAGGCTGGGCCATCCTGTCTTTCAGGATGGCCAGCACGATATCGTCCGACACTAGTTGACCGGCCTCCATCACCGCCTTGGCGCGTTTGCCAGCATCGGACCCGGACGCCACGGCGGCACGCAGAAGATCTCCGGTCGAAAGCTGGATCAGACCGAAATCTTCCTCCAGCATGCGGGCCTGGGTGCCTTTGCCGGCCCCGGGGGGGCCCAGCAGGATCAGGACGGGAGCGGACAGGGTCATGTCAGACCCGGTTCATGCGGTTGTCGATCAGCTCTTCGACCACAGCCGGATCGGCCAGGGTCGAGATGTCGCCCAGCGCGCCGAAGTCATTTTCGGCGATCTTGCGCAGGATGCGGCGCATGATCTTGCCGGAACGGGTTTTCGGCAGGCCGGGGGCCCATTGGATCAGATCGGGGCTGGCAATCGGGCCGATTTCGGTGCGGACCCATTTCACCAGCTCTTTGCGCAAGGCGTCCGAAGGCTCTTCGCCGCTCATCAAGGTGACATAGGCATAGATGCCCTGACCCTTGATTTCGTGCGGATAGCCCACCACCGCGGCCTCGGCCACTTTCGGATGCGCCACCAAAGCGGATTCGACCTCGGCGGTGCCCATGCGGTGACCCGACACGTTGATCACGTCATCGACCCGGCCTGTGATCCAGTAATAGCCATCCGCATCGCGGCGGCAGCCGTCGCCGGTGAAGTAATAGCCCTTGTACTGCTGAAAATACGCCTCTTGGAACCGCTCATGATCGCCCCACAGGGTGCGCATCTGGCCCGGCCAGCTGTCCGAGATGCACAGCACACCCTCGGCCTCGGTTTCGGTCTGGGTCACCCCGGTTGCGGCGTCCAGAATCTCGGGCTTGACGCCAAAGAACGCATAGGCCGCCGATCCCGGTTTGGCGGCCATCGCCCCCGGCAAGGGCGTGATCATGTGCCCGCCGGTTTCGGTCTGCCAGAAGGTATCGACGATCGGGCAGCGCCCCTTGCCGATGTTCTTGTTGTACCAGTGCCAGGCCTCGGGGTTGATCGGTTCACCGACCGAGCCCAGCAGTTTCAGGCTGCTCAGGTCGTGCTTGGCGGGCCATTCCGGCCCCTGACCCATCAGCGAGCGGATCGCGGTGGGCGCGGTGTAGAACTGGTTCACCTTGTGCTTGGCGCAAACTTCCCAGAAGCGGCCCGCGTCGGGGTAGTTCGGAACGCCCTCGAACATGATCGTGGTCGCGCCATTCGCCAGCGGGCCGTAGATGATATAGCTGTGGCCGGTGACCCAGCCGACATCGGCGGTGCACCAGAACACATCGCCGTCGTGATAATCAAAGGTGTATTGATGCGTCATCGCGGCATAGACCAGATAACCGCCCGAGGTGTGCACCACGCCCTTGGGCTTGCCGGTGGAGCCGGAGGTGTACAGGATGAACAGCGGGTCTTCTGCCCCCATCGGGCGCGGCGGGCAATCGGGTGACACCATATCCATCAGCGCCAGCACATCGACATCGCGCCCGTCGATCCACGAGGTCTGATCGCCGGTGTGCTTGACCACAAGGCAGCGCACCTTGTCAGAGCAGTGCAGCAGCGCGGCGTCGGTGTTGGATTTCAAAGGCGTGCGCTTGCCACCACGCGGGGCGGTATCGGCGGTGATCACCAGCTTTGCGCCGCAATCATTGATGCGGTTGGCCAAGGCGTCGGGCGAAAAGCCTGCGAAGACGATGGAATGAATGGCCCCGATGCGGGCGCAGGCCAGCATGGCATAGGCGGCCTCGGGGATCATCGGCAGATAGATCACCACACGGTCGCCGCGCATGACACCTTGGCTGAGGAGCACGTTGGCGAAACGGTTTACCTTTTCGGACAGCATCTTGTAGGTGATGTGCCGCGCGGGGGTTTTCGGATCATCGGGTTCAAAGATGATGGCGGTCTGCAAGGAGCGGTCGCGCAGGTGGCGGTCGATGCAGTTGACGGACACGTTCAGCACGCCGTCCTCGAACCACTTGATGTTCACTTTGCCGAAGGTGAAATCGGTGTTCTTGACGCGGGTGTAGGGTGTGATCCAGTCCAGCCGCTTGCCTTCCCGGCCCCAGAATGCGTCGGGATCGTTCACCGATTCCGCGTACATCTTGGCATAGTTTTCGGGATTGGCGTGCGCATGGGCGATAAATTCGTCTGATGCGGGGTAAACGCCTGCGGCTGTGGCCTGATCTGTCATCTGGTATCTCCTCTTCCCCGGACAAGGCATCGCTTGTCCTGCACGGCCTGCGCGTTTCGCAGGGCTCCCCCGTATGCTGATCATCATAACGTGATTGTAAACTTTTTGGTAACTCTTTTTATATGTTTCATTTTTTTGTAAATAAATTGACAAAGTGGGTGGTGAAGTTTGTAAACATCGGGAAAAGTGGCAATGAAATGACGGACCCCGGCCTTGGCAACCTGAACGCGAATGCCCGGCGTGGGCGATGGCAAGGGCAAAGCAGCACTGTCACAGCGAGCTGACGCAGGGGAAGGGCCGCACGAAAGCTGCGATTTTCGCGATGCGATTCGCTGAAAACCGCCTCGGGCGAATCAGCGGAAATTGCGCTGTGCGGCCTTTGCCGCACGCAGATCGGGATAGTTTTGCAACTGCGTTTGGTCATTCCGGCCTGTGGCAGAGCCTGTTCCACATCAGGGCGGGTGCCTGTCAGGACCATGACATCACCACCGAGGGCCATCTGGCACTGCAAAGTTGATCACCGCGCTGTTGGTGGTCTATCCCATCGTCAGCGGATAGGGGTGCCCGACCACCGCCGGGCCAAGGCGATCGGCATGGGCCCCGACAAAAACATCGTCAGGATCAGTCCCGGCACCTCGATCTGAAACCGCGCCCCACCCGGCGCCGACACCAGAACGCCGCCGATGAGGGGGCGTTCAGCCCGCAGTCCGGGCCAAACCCGCGGGCATTCGTCGGGGCCATCGACAGCGGCGGGGCCAAGTTGGCAATGGTCTGACCCGCCAAAGCACTGGCTTACAGGTCGCGCGCCATACCTTCATGCCAAAGTGACGGCCGTTCTGGTCGAAATTCCGAAAGCTAAGGCGCCGTATTCGCTGGCATATTTCTGACCTGATCGGGATAATATCAGTCAAATCCCGCAGGGCGCTGCCCGTCAACCCAAGGCTATCCACGATGACCGATGCAAAACCCGATCCTGTTGCTGCAGCCGATGACGCCGCCCGCAGTCTGGCGCGGCAGTTGCTGGCGCAGGCGCGGCATGCGGCGCTGGCCTGGGTTGATCCCGAAACGGGTGCGCCGGGAATAAGTCGCATTGCCTTTGGACTGGACGCGGCGGGCGTGCCGCTGAGCCTGATCTCGGGCCTGGCCCCCCATACGGCGGCTTTGCGTGCACAGCCCTCATGCGCCGTGATGGTGGGCGAGCCAGGGGAAAAGGGCGATCCGCTGACCCATCCGCGCCTGATGCTGCGCGCGGTGGCAGAGTTCGTCGCGGTGGATGATCCGGGCCGGGCCGCGCTGCGGGCGCATTGGCTGCAGGGCCACCCCAAGGCGGCCCTGTATGTTGATTTCAGCGATTTCGCCTTTGTCCGCTTGCAGCCACACGCGGCACTGCTGAACGCAGGCTTTGCCCGCGCCTTTCGGTTGGAACCGCAGGATCTGGCCTAAAGCGGGTTGTCACAGCGCAGGGTCACCTGCACCCGGCCTTTCACGGCACTGGGCCATTTCACATGCACCAGATTGTTGCCCGCCCCCTGTTCGACAATCACATAGGGCATCACATATTGAGCGGTGTTGGCGGTGTTGGTGATCGCACCCTCTGCCACCAGCCCGGTGACATTGCGCGCCCGGCTGCCAAACGGCAAATAGGCCGACCCATCCACCACCCAGGTGTCGGCAGCGGTGTTTTGCACATGTTCGATCAGCAGCGGGCTGGACGTGGGCTGCACCACCCCGTTGAAGGTGTTGCCCTGAAAGGTGACATTGCGAAACGCGTTGAACGCCAGCGTGGCATGGGTGGTGTCGATCATCTCGGCCCGGTCAATATCGCCGTCGCGGGTGCGAAACACGTTACCCGTCACTGTCAACCCGCTGAGAAAATGCCCCGGCCCGCGCGGTGCGATCACGATCCAGCGGAACCACGGCCCGACGTCCTGGGCGGTGAAGACATTGCCGTTCATGGTCAGGCCGCCAAAGGAAAACTCGGACGCAAATTCGGGCCGTTCGTCATGTTCGTTTGACAGCTCGACAAAGCAATTGTCGATGTAATTGCCGGTGAAATAGGATTTGCTGTTGGGCAGGGTCAACACCACACCGGCGCGGCGCACCCCTAGCGTCTCATCATCGCCGCCGAAGAAATGGTTGCCGACAAACATCGCACCCGCGCCGGAGACAATGCCGAAGTGGGCAAATCGCACCACGCGGTTGTGGCGGATCTTGATGTCATTGGCGTTGCTGTTGAACACGATGGTGTTGCGGCTTTGGGCCGGCAGTCCCATCTCGTTGGACAGGAACTGACAATTGTCGATGTGCAGATCCTGACAGCCGCGCCCGGTGGAGGTGATGGCGCGATCTTTGGGGCGGTTGATCACGCAATCGGACAGCCGGAACGCGCTGCCTTGCGTGGCAAGAAGGATGCAACTGGCATCACCGCCGCAAAGAAATTCGATGTTGGACAGCTCGAACTTCGAAAGCTCGGCAAATCCGGAGAAGTCGAGCATGTAACGGTAGCGGTCAAAGGTGAAGCTGCGGGTGCCTGCGGCGGCCCACAAGGGTTGGCTAAGCTCCAGCGTGGCAGTGGCGATGTTTTTTGAGGTCACATAAACCTCGCGCCCGACGCCGGTGCCGCTGATCCGCGCACCCACGGGGATGGCCGCGATATTCGCCACGGCGGTCAGCTGACTGGCCTGCGTGATGGTGTAGGTGGCCAGGGAAGTGACGGTCTGGGTGGTCCAGGCCGCACCCGGCATAACGGTCAGCTGGCCGTGCGACAACAGGCGGCGCTGCGCGAAACTGGTCTGGCCGGACAGGGCCGCCACGTCAATCGGCTCTGTCAATTCCACCCGTCGCCCGTTCAGATCCAGCGACACATGGTCGGTGAAATAGAACAGCGCCTGCAAGGCCTTCTTGAAACCCTGCAATTCCGATCCAAAGGCTGCGGCATAGGTGTCGAGATTGTAATTGCGGGTGCAGGCCAGCCGCTGGGCCGCGGGCATTGTGATGGTGCCCTCAAATTTGACCGGATTTTCAAAGGTCATGTGCGAACCGAGGTAATAGCTGCCCGGTGACACAACCACGGTTTTTCCCACCGCAGCGGTATCGGCGGCGTCAAAGGCTGCACGGTCATCGGTGATGCCATCGCCGATTGCCCCAAAGTCGCGCACATCCACCCAATCGAACATATCGGCGTGGAACACCGAGGTGACGTCTTCAATGGTGATGTCGTCGATGCGCACCACGCCGCCGGTGGCGCCGATCAGATCAAGCCCGAAATGCCCGTACACCGGCGCTGTGCCCCAGACCATGTCGACGCCCTGCCGATTGCCCGACCCGATGATCGCGGTCACCGTCACCATGGTGCCATAGCCCGTCAGCGCCACGGCAGGCCCGGTTTGCACAGCCGCCGCCACCTGCGCGCCCGAACTGTTGCCCGCCCAGGCCGCAACCCGCACCGAAGGCAGCGCACCGCTGATGGCCTTCACTCTGGCCGTGACGCGCAGATAAAGGCCGGGCTGGATCGGAATTTGCTGAAAACAGCGCAGTTTTTGCGTGGCGCTGGTCTTTTGCAACTCCAGACAGCCGCCAAAATCCTGGTCCGAAGGCACATAGGCTGCGTTCGGCTGGGCGCTGTAAGACCCCTGACCGGGCCTGCCATCTTCGCGCGACCACAAAGCCAGCCCCGCCGAAAACGGTGGCGGCATCAGCACCAGACCCTCGGTAATTGCCTTGTTCATCCCTCACCTCGCCTTGTTCCGCCCAAGCGGGGCCGCAAGAACGCGCCGCCGCAGGGCACAGGATTTACGGGGATCTGGTTAAGACAGGCTTGGACGGGCGCGCGCCCGGTCGGCGGATTTCGACCGACTGCCCCAACGTCACGCAACCTTTGGCTGCAATGCACCTGCAAATAGCGCATAAAGGCAACATGCGCAGACTGAGCCACGATCAAATCTGTGCAAAACCATGGGGCCGTGCTAGCAGTTCCACTTGGGGACTATGGTAAAACGCGTAACAATTTCATCTTGGGGAAAGATATGAGTCCACTCATTATGCGCATGCTTGGTATGAGCCGGGCCCGCAAACGAGTGCTTCAGGTCGTTGTCGACGTTATCTTGCTGACAGTGGTTTTTGGCGTTTCGATGTGGTTGCGGTTGGACAGTTGGCTTTTTCTGGTCAACTCGAAAATATGGGTAGCGTTGGTGCCTGTACTGCCGTTGACGGTGCTTATTTTTGTCAAGCTGGGTTTTTACCGGGCCGTCGTCCGTTATATTGCCGCGCGCGCCTTGGCAACCATTCTGCTGGGTGCGGTGTTGTCCGGTCTGATCCTGTCCTTGACCGTGCAACTTGGCAATTTGCCGATCCCGCGGTCGGTCCCCATCATTTATACGCTTTTGACGTTCCTGCTGATCGGTGGCTCGCGCTTTGGCTTTCGCGAGCTGGTCGCGGCCAGCCAGAACCGCCGCAAAAAGCGTGTGGTGATCTATGGCGCGGGTGCGGCGGGTCGGCAGCTGTTGCAGATGCTGCGGCAAGGCACAGAATATCAGCCCATCGCCTTCATGGACGATTCCACTCAGGCTCAGGGCACTCTGGTTGGCGGACTGCGGGTGTTTGCTCCGGATCAGATAGATATTTTGGTGCGGTCGAATGGCATAGAGGCCGTGTTGCTGGCCGTTCCCTCGGTCAGCAAAGCCCGGCGCAGTGAGATCTTGAAATCGCTGGAAGGATACCCGCTGCATTTGCGGACCATTCCGGGCATGGACGATATCCTGAGTGGCAAGGCCCGCATCGACGATCTGAACGAAATCGGCATCGAGGATCTGCTGGGCCGCGACCCCATCGCGCCGCGCGTCGACCTGCTTTCGGCCAATATCCGCGACAAGGTGGTGATGGTGACCGGGGCCGGCGGTTCCATCGGCAGCGAGCTGTGCCGCCAGATCCTGCAGCTTGCGCCACGCCATATGGTGCTGTTCGAGCTTTCGGAACTGGCGCTTTATTCGATTGAACAGGAACTGCAGGCCTACAAGGCGGCGCATGGGCTGGATGTGCACATCAGTCCGGTCCTGGGCTCGGTGCAAGTGCCGCGCCGCGTTGAACGCACGATGCGGATATTCAAGGTGCAAACCGTCTACCACGCTGCGGCGTTCAAGCATGTGCCTCTGGTCGAACACAACGTGGTCGAGGGCATCCGCAACAACGTGTTCGGCACCATGACCGTGGCCGAAGCCGCCATCGCGGCAGGGGTCGAGGCGTTCATCCTGATTTCCACCGACAAGGCCGTGCGGCCCACCAATGTGATGGGCGCCTCCAAACGTCTGGCCGAAATGGTGTGTCAGTCACTGGCGAAATCTCCGCGCAACAGCGGCACAACGGTGTCGATGGTGCGGTTTGGCAATGTGCTCGGCTCTTCCGGGTCGGTCATTCCGTTTTTTCGCAAACAGATCGCAACGGGGGGGCCGATCACCGTGACCCATCCCGACATCACCCGCTTTTTCATGACGATCCCCGAGGCGGCGCAACTGGTCATTCAGGCGGGCGCGATGGCGCGCGGCGGCGATGTGTTTGTGCTGGATATGGGCGACCCGGTGCGGATCGCCGATCTGGCCGCCCAGATGGCACGCCTGCACGGGTTGAAACCGGTGTTGTTCAGCACTCCGGCCTCTGTGAAAACCGCGCCGGGTGAGATTGGCATCACCTTCACCCAACTGCGTCCGGGTGAAAAGCTGTTCGAGGAATTGTTGATCGGCAACAATCCGCAAAGCACTGCCCATCCGCGGATCATGACAGCCACCGAACTTTGCCGCAGTCCGGATGAGATGGCGGCGACACTGGATCAACTGGCAGTAGCCTGTGATCGCAACGATATCGAGCGCATCCGCACGGTGCTGGTCGAGGCGCAGACCGGGTATCAGCCGCATTACGACATCGTTGATCATGGCTGGACGCAACAGCTGAATGCCGAGGCTATCCCCATGGCTGATGTGCATCGCTTGGCTTTGGTGCGCAAATAACCGCTGCCCTGCGGCACGATGCAGCGGCCGCTGTGTAATTTTCGGCCAAGGCAGGTGGCGCAAATCCGGCGCTTGGCTTATGACAGGTCAGGCCCATCGGGGCTTGGGCACAATCGGCGTGTAGGATTGCAGGACATGACGGCAAAACGGGCGATTCTGGGCGGTGCAGCGGCAATCTGGGCAGGCCTTGCGCCCACCCACGCCGAGATGCGGCCCACCTTGGCGTTTTCGGGGGTCACAGGCCTGATCGACATGCCAAGCGGTGAATCGCAAGCCGATGGCGTGTTCTCGGTGACGAAATCGGGCTTTGGCCCGATTGGCCGCACCACGATCAGCTTTCAGATGACGCCGCGTCTGTCGGGCAGCTTTCGCTACAGCTCGATGCGCAACTGGAACAAGCTGTTTCCGGATCAGATCCCGACCTATTATGACCGCAGCTTTGATCTGCGCTATCAGATCTTGCAGGAAAGTCAGTATCTTCCGGCAGTCAGCTTTGGGTTTCAGGACATCATCGGCACCGGCCTGTTGGCAGGCGAATATATTGCTGCAACCAAGACATTCGGCGGCAAGGTCAAGGTCACTGCCGGTCTGGGTTGGGGGCGGTTTGGCAGCTATGGCCCGATCGGCGCGCCCTTTGGCCCGCGCCCGGCCGTGGACTTTGGCCTTGGCGGCACGCCGCGTCTGGGCCAATGGTTCAAAGGCGATGCGGCCCCGTTCGGCGGTATCGAATGGCAGGTGACCAAGAAGATCGGTCTGAAGGCCGAGTATTCGTCCGACGCCTATCTTGAGGAAGACGGCCGCCGCGATATTTTTGATCGCAAAAGCCCCTTCAACTACGGCGTCGAATATCAGGCGACAGAGATTCTGCGGCTGGGGATTTACTCGCTTTATGGCACCGAAGTGGGGTTTTCGGCGCAAATCGCGCTGGATCCCCGGCGCAGTCCGGCGGGTGGCCAAATCGGCGCGGGACCCTTGCCTTTGCGGGGCAATCTCGGCTGGACCGAAAAGGACATTGCCGAACCGGGGGCGATGCCTGCCCTGCGCGACAGTCTGCAAAAGCGGCTGGCCGTTGATGGTATCGTGATCGAATCACTGGCCGTGACCGGCAGTGTTGCGCAACTGCGCATCCGCAACACGCGGCTGGACAGCGGACCCCAGGCGATTGGCCGCTCTGCCCGCGCTCTGGCGGCCACGCTGCCGCAATCGGTTCAGACCTTTGAGGTGGTGCCGGTCAGTGAAGGCGTTGCGCTGTCCAAGGTGGTGCTGCGGCGGTCAGATCTGGAGGCGTTGGAATACGCCCCCGGCCAGGATGCCCTGATCCGCGACCGCGCCGAAATTCTGGCCTTGTCAGGCGCGCAGCCTCAGGGCGCGGTGATGGGCAAGGGGCTTTATCCCAAGTTTGACTGGGGCCTCTCACCCTATGTGCGCACCGCCTTGTTTGACCCCGAAAATCCTTTGCGCATTGATGTCGGTGTGCGCGCCAACCTGCGGTATGACATCGCGCCCGGGATGGTCTTGTCAGGGTCCATCACCAAAAAGCTGGCGGGAACCCTTGGCACTTCAAGCGGGGTTTCAAGTTCGATTCTGCCGCATGTGCGCAGCGATTCGAACATCTACGACCGCGAGGGCGATCCGTCCCTGGAAAACCTGACCTTTGCCTGGTACGCCAAACCCGCCCCCAACCTCTACAGCCGCGTGACGCTGGGCTACCTCGAGCGGATGTATGGTGGCGTGTCGGGCGAAGTGTTGTGGAAGCCGGTCGACAAACCCTATGCGCTGGGCGTTGAAGTCAATTACGTGAAACAACGCGACTTTGATCAGCGCCTTGGATTTCAGGACTACAGCGTGGTGACGGGCCATGTCTCTGGCTATTATGCGCTGCAAAATGGCTATATGGCGCAGGTGGATGTGGGCCGCTATCTGGCTGGTGATTTTGGGGCCACGCTGTCTTTGGACCGCAAATTCGCCAATGGCTGGAAAATCGGCGCCTTTGCCACCCTGACCGATGTGCCGTTTGACGATTTCGGGGAAGGGTCTTTTGACAAGGGCATTCGCATTGAAATCCCTTTTGCCTGGGCCACCGGCAAACAAACCCGCAAAGCCTATAAAAACACCATTCGCCCGATCTTGCGCGATGGCGGCGCGCGGGTGGACGTGGAGGGGCGGCTTTACAACAGCGTGCGGGAGTATCACGCAGGCTCGTTGGATGCAGAATGGGGACGGTTCTGGAAATGAGAATGCAGCTGATTTCGGCTCTGGCGATTTGCGGGGCGCTGGCGGGCTGCGGCTCGCCCTTGGTCAAGGTGGCCATGGCGCGGGCGGCCGGGCCTTCGGCACAGGCGGCGATCAAGCCCGCCAAGGACAGCCCGCAGATCGCCATGACCCTTGTGTCGCGCGGCATCAAGTTTCCGCTGCAACAGCTGGATGCGCAGGGTACCGTGCAATTGTGGGCCGCGGGGGACGGCGCCCAGGTGGCATTGCAGGATGGCATCCTGATCTCTACCCGTGGTTTTGGCATGGATCTGATGTCAGCCGCAGTGCCGTCAGTCGCCGTGCTGACCGGGGCCGCGGCGCAGCACAGCCGCACCCATCACTATCTGGATGGCACCGATACACCGATTCGGCGCAGCTATGATTGCAGTGTGACCACCGCCGAACCTGACGAGAAAATACCAAATGCCGTTCATTTGCAGGAGGCCTGCCGCAGCACTGCCGGGCTGATCACCAATGATTACTGGATTTCGGGTGGGAACCGCGTTGTGAAGTCCCGGCAGTGGATTTCTCAGGGCGTTGGCTATGCCATTTTTGACACAGCCAGCCAATGAGAGTATGGGTGGTGGGCTTTTCTTTCACATTGTGAGTGTATAGGATTGCAGATAGCGTTCGTCTAAATGGAGTCCTTGTGACATGAAAAAAATCACCGCTTTCGTTATGGCTGCTTTGACTGCAGTTTCCGCAACTTCCGCCGTCGCTGGCGGCATCGACCCGATCGCAGTTGAGCCGGAGCCGACCGTTGTTGCTGGCCCGACCAGCAGCAGCTCGGGCGGCCTTTTGGTTCTGCTTCTGCTCGGCGTTGCTCTGGCAGCAGTGGCTGGCGGCGGCACCGACGACACCGCCGAATAATAAGCCCTTTGCCATGAAAAAAATCACAGCTTTCGCTATGGCGGCTTTGATTGCAGTTTCCGCGTCGTCTGCCTTGGCTGGCGGCGTGGAGCCTGTGGCAGTTGAGCCTGAACCCACTGTTGTTGCTGGTCCGACCAGCAGCAGCTCTGGCGGTCTCCTGGTTTTGCTTCTGCTGGGCGTTGCTCTGGCAGCGGTGGCAGGCGGCGGCACCGACGACACCGAAAACGATCTCTGAACAACCGCTTCATCGCGGTTTGCAACGCCCACGGTCTCCGTGGGCGTTTTGCATTTCCGGGGCTTGCAGGGCGATCTCCTGCCGGTCACAAAGCAACCCCTTTGGCCATGCGGCAGCACCGACCAGCAGATGCGCCAGCCGCCGCCCATTGGTGTGGCACGTTTTGCAGAAGTGACAGCGATGGCGCAGGTCCGCGATTGTTGGATAAACGGCAGGAAGGATGTGACCACCGGGCAGGCCGCATCCGCGCACGCGCGGGCAGGGGGGCCTTGGGTTAAACCGCAACCTCGACGCCCAGCCCACGCTGTCGGGCGCGCATGACGGCCATCGTGGCCACCGCCAGATCCTGCAAGCCAACCCCGGTGCCATCGAACAGCGTGATCTGATCGGGCGCAACCCGCCCCGCATGTCGCCCGATCAGCACATCGCCCAAGGGTGTGATGTCACCCGCCTGCAACAGCCCCGCCGCCACCGCATGCTGCGCCTCGCCGAGGGTCACCGACTGCGCCACCTCATCGGTGAAGACAGTGGCCCGCGCCAGGATTTCCGGCGCAACTTCTTGTTTTCCAACCGTGTCCGTCCCCATACAGGCAAGATGCGTTCCAGCCCGCACATGCGCGTTCAGCAGCGATGCTGCGGGGGATGAGGTGATGGTGATGATCACATCCGCCTTTGCACCCAGCCGCTCCAGCGTCACGGCTTCAAACGGCAGGCCCAGGTCAGCCGCCACCGCCGCCAGCTTTGGCAGCATGTCTGGATGCAGGTTCCAGCCCAAAACGCGGTCAAACCGCCGCACCCTTGCCGCCGCGCGCAGCTGAAACCCGGCCTGATGCCCCGCGCCCACAATCCCCAACACCTTCGCGTCTGGCCGCGCCAATCGGTCGATGGAAATCGCCGCCGCCGCCGCCGTGCGCAATGCGGTCAGCAGGTTGCCGCCCACCATCGCCACCGGCACCCCGCTTTCGGGGTTAAACAGAAACACGCTGGACTGGTGGTTGATCATCCCGCGCGCGGTGTTGCCCGGAAAATATCCCCCTGCCTTGACGCCCAACTGTCCGCCTGCCCGGTCCAGACCGGATTTGAAACCATACTGCCGCCCCTCTCCCAAAGCCTGCCGCACCACCGGAAAATTACAGGCCTCGCCGCGCGCCATGGCGGCAAAGCAGGCTTCAATCGCGGCAAAAGCATCCTCCGCCGTCACCAATTCTGCAATCAACGCCTCTGGTACGATCAGCATGGCTCATCCTCTCTGCATAAGTATCCCGGGGGTCCGGGGGCTGGCCCCCGGCCTTTGGCTCAATATGCCTTGCCGCGCGCCGAAACTGGCCAGACCACCTCGACCTTGCCGCTCCGCATACCGACATACCAGTCATGCACATTGCAGGTCGGATCACAGTGGCCCGGCACCAGACGCAGCTTGTCATTCACCCGCAACACGCCCATGGGATCGTCGATGACGCCATGCTCATCGCTGCATTTGACATACGTCACATCTGTACGGCCAAACACCACCGGAAGCCCCGAATCCACCGATTGCGCCTTCAGCCCAGCGTCGACAATCGCCTTGTCCGGTTTCGCGTGGCTCATCACCGAGGTCAGGATGAACAGCGCGTTTTCCCATTTCCCCCGGTCAATCCGTGTGCCATTTTCATCCAGAATGCGGCCATAATCGGCGTCCATGAACGCATAAGACCCGCATTGCAGCTCGTTATAAACGCCCGAGCCCGCCTCAAACGGATAGCTGCCGGTGCCGCCCCCGCCGACGATATCACAACCCAGCCCCACGGCGCGCAGCCCCGCCACCGCATCCGCGACCTGCGCCACCGCCAGATCAATCTTGGCCTTGCGGTCAACGTAAACGTCCAAATGCTGCATCGCGCCCTGATAGGCCTGAATGCCTGAAAACTTCAGCCCCGCAGCAGCATCAATCGCCTGCGCAATCGCCACCACGTCCGGCGTGGTCTTCACCCCACAACGCCCGGCGCCACAGTCTATTTCCACCAGACATTCAATCTGGGTGCCATGCCGCACCGCCGCCGCCGACAGATCGGGCACATTGGCCAGATCATCGACACAAACAATCGTTCGCGCGCCCAGCAAGGGCAACCGCGCCAGCCGGTCAATCTTGGCCGGATCGCGCACCTGATTGGACACCAGCACATCCTTGATGCCACCGCGCGCAAACACCTCGGCCTCGGAGACCTTCTGACAACACACTCCGCAAGACCCGCCCAAGCGTTCTTGCAGCAAGGCCACATCCACCGATTTGTGCATCTTGCCATGCACCCGGTGCCGCATGCCATGGGCGCGGGCATAGTCGCCCATCTTCTTGATGTTGCGCTCTAATGCGTCAAGGTCCAGCACCAGACAGGGCGTCTGGATGTCTGCCTCGGCCATGCCGGGCAGGGCGGGAATGTCATAGCCCACGTCAAAACCGTCAAATGTCATCACGCTCTCCTTAACCCTGCATCCAGGGCAATTTGTCCAGATCCACATTGCCGCCGGTCAGGATCACCCCCACCCGCTTGCCCCGGAACACCTCGGGATTGCGCAGGATGGCCGCCAAAGGCACCGCGCAGGACGGCTCCATCACGATCTTCATCCGCTTCCAGGTCAGCTTCATCGCCTCGATGATCTCCGCTTCGGATGTGGTCAGAATATCGGTCACATGGGCTTGCACAAAGTGCCATGTCAGCTCTTTCAGCGGCACTTTCAGTCCATCCGCCACGGTTTCGGGCGCATCATCGGCAATGATATGGCCAGCCCGGAAACTGCGTGCGGCATCATCCGCCTGCTCTGGTTCTGCCGCATAAATCTGCACCCCCGGTGCGATGGTCGAAAGCGTCAGACAAGTGCCCGAGATCATCCCCCCGCCGCCAATCGGGGCGATCACCGCATCCAGCCCTGGCACCTGTTCGTGCAACTCGCGCGAGCAGGTGGCTTGCCCCGCGATCACGCGCGGATCGTTGTAGGGATGCACGAATTCCGCGCCGCTGCCCGCCATCACTTGCGCAAACACCGCCTCACGCGAGGTGGTCGAAGGCTCGCATTCCACCACAAGGCCGCCATAGCCCGCAACCGCGTCTTTCTTCGCCTGCGGCGCGGTGCGCGGCATCACCACGGTGCAAGGAATGCCCCGCCGCCCCGCCGCATAAGACAGGCACAGCCCGTGATTGCCCGAGGAATGTGTCGCCACCCCGCGCGCGGCCTGCGCGTCCGAAAGCCCGAACACCGCGTTCGAGGCGCCGCGTGCCTTGAACGCCCCGGCCTTTTGAAAGTTCTCGCATTTGAAGTACAACTCGGCCCCGGTCAAAGCGTTCAAATAGCTGGAGGTCAGAACTGGCGTGCGGTGAATATAGGGCGCGATCCGGTCATGCGCGGCCTCAACATCTTGATAAGTCGGAATATACATCGCGTTCTCCTACCGTGCCGTCGTGCGGTAATAATCCTGCGCCGCAGCCACGCCCGATCCCAAAGTCACCGGCCAGCCCAGATCGGCCATGCACATCTCGGCGGTCGCAAGCCCCGACAGCATCATCACATCGGTCAACATGCCCAGATGGCCGATGCGGAACACCTTCCCCGCCACCTCGCCCAGCCCCACCCCAAACGCCACGCCGTATTTCTGCGCCGCCAGTTGCACAAGGTCAGTGCCGTTGCAGCCCTCGGGTACCACAACCGCCGTGACGGTATCGGAGTAAAGATCAGGCGACACCGCGCAGGGCCGCATCCCCCAAGCCGCAATCGCGCGGCGCACACCTTCGGCAAGGCGGTGATGGCGGGCGTAAACCGCCTCCAGCCCCTCATCCTCCAACATCTCAATGGCGCGGGCGAGGCCTGCGATCAGGCCGACCGCAGGCGTATAGGGATAGCCGCCCGCCGCATAGGTGCGCAGCATGTCTTTGAAATCAAAGAAAGTCCGGGGCAGGCGGGCGGTTTCCGTCGCGGCCAGCGCCTTGGGCGACACCCCCAGAATCGCCAGACCCGCTGGCAGCATGAAGCCCTTCTGACTGCCTGCAATCGCCACATCGACACCCCATGCCTCCATCTCGAACGGCATAGACCCGATCGACGACACCCCATCCACAAACAGCAGCGCCGGATGCCCGGATGCCTCCATCGCGCGGCGGATGCCTGCGATATCAGACTTCACCCCCGTCGCGGTTTCATTGTGCGTGGCCAGAACCGCCTTGATATGGTGGTCACGGTCTGCCCGCAAAGCCGCCTCTATCGCGGCCAAAGGCGCGCCCTGACCCCATGGTACCTCGATGATTTCGACGTTCAGGCGGTGCCGCTGGCACATATCAATCCAGCGGTGGCTGAACATGCCAAACCGCGCCGCCAGCACGGTATCACCGGGGGAAAGCGTGTTGGAAATCGCTGCTTCCCAGCCGCCTGTGCCGGTGCTTGGCAAGATGATCACCTCACCCGCGCCCATCTTCAGCACCCGCCTCACCCCTTCGACCGCAGGCTTGAACAGTCGCGCGAAGGCAGGCGAGCGGTGGTCCAGCGTTGGCATATCGCAGGCTTTGCGGATGGCCTCGGGAATATTGGTCGGGCCGGGAATAAAGACCGGGTTCTGGCTGGACATGCGCAACTCCATGACTGTTGCCGTGACCCTAGGTCGCGGACACGCGGCCCGCAATTTTTTCGAAATTGTTTTTCATTTCATGAAAAACATGATATTCTTGCGGCAGATCATACTGTTGCGCTTTTTCAAGGGCCTTGTCGCCCCAAACCAAAGGGAAATTATGTCAGATCAACCCCGCCTGCGTGGCCGCCCCAAGGCCTTCAACGACAAGACCGATCAGAACACCGTGCAGGCGCTGGACCGCGCTTTGGGGCTGCTGGAGATTCTGGCCGTCAGCCCCGGCCTGACTCTGTCGGAACTGGCGGTGCAAAGCGAACAGGCGGTGGCGACGGTGTTCCGCGCGCTGGTGACGATGCAGGCGCGCGGCATGGTGGAATGCGAAGAGCCGGGGCAGATCTGGCATGTCGGCGGCGGGGCCTTCCGCGTCGGCACCGCGTTTTTGCGTCGCACCAAAGTTGTGGAACGCGCGCGCCAGCCGATGGATCAATTGATGCGCGACACCGGTGAGACCGCCAATCTGGGGATCGAGGCCGGAGATGAGGTGCTGTTTCTGGCGCAGGTCGAAACCCACAACGCCATCCGCGCCTTTTTCCCGCCGGGCACCAAGGGGCCGATGCATGTGTCGGGCATCGGCAAGGCGCTGCTGACCTGGTATCATGAGGACCGGGTGCAGGGCATTCTGGCGCGCAAGGGCTTGCAGCGGTTCACCTCGCTGTCGCTCAGTTCCATCGAAAGCCTGATGCGCGATCTGGACCGCACCCGTCAGCGCGGCTTTGCGATTGACGATCAGGAACGCGCCGAGGGCATGCGCTGCGTCGCGGCCCCGATCTTCAACGCCCATGGTGAACCGGTGGCGGGGCTGTCGGTGTCGGGTCCGGCGTTTCGGATGGGGCTGTCGGATGCCACCCGCTTTGGGACATTGGTGCGCGACGCGGCGGATCAGGTCACGCTGGCGACCGGCGGCTTGCGGCCGTAATAATTTGATCAAACCCATTGATCGGCGGATCGCTCCGTGATCTGTCTGGCGCAAAGCAGGGGGGCGGATCATGCGGGTGTTCATCAATGGCTTTGGTCGGATCGGGCGGTCTGTGCTGCGCGCGGCGATGCTGGGGGCCGCGCCGGGCGTTCAGATTGCCGGGATCAACGACATCGCGACGGACGAGATGTGCGCCTATCTGTTCGAGTTCGACTCGGTCTTTGGCCCTTGGCATGGCAGCGTGGCCTTGGCGGATGGCGCGTTGGTGGTGAACGGTCAGGCCATCCCGCTGCACCGCACCGCGGATATTTCGGCGCTGGACCTGGGCCGCGTCGATGTCGTGCTGGAATGCACGGGCCGCGCCGATTCGCGCGCCATGGCCGAACGGGGCCTGCGGGCGGGTGCCGCGCGGGTGCTGATCTCTGGCCCCTCACAAGCCGCTGATTTCACGGTGGTTCTAGGCGCGAATGACGGCGATCTGCGCGATCAGCGCATCGTGTCAAACGCCTCTTGCACCACCAACGCCTTGGCCCCCTTGGCGCGGCTGATCCACGAAAACTGGGGCATTGTCACCGGGTCGATGACCACCATTCACTGCTACACCGGCAGCCAACCTACGGTCGATGCACCGGCTGCCGATTTCGCGCGGTCGCGTGCGGCGGCGCTGTCGATGGTGCCCACCACCACCAGCGCGCAGCGGTTGCTGGACATCGTCTTGCCGCAAATCGCCGGACGGCTGGAAGGGTCTGCGGTGCGGGTGCCGACGGCCAGTGTATCGGCGGTGGATCTCTGTGTGATGACCGAACGGCCCACATCCCTGGCCGGTGTCAATGCAGCGCTGGCAGCGGCGGGCGGGGTGATTGGCACCACCGACCGCGCGTTGGTGTCCACTGACCTGCGGGCGCGGCCTGAAAGCATCATCATGGCACTGCCCGAAACCCGCGTCACCAAGGGCGGCATGCTGCGGGTGTTCGGCTGGTATGACAATGAATGGGGCTTTTCCAACCGCATGCTGGACGTGGCAAGCCTGATGGCCCGCCCCGGCCAAAACCCGCGCTAGTCGGCGCGGCTTTTGTATTCATACCGGTAATTATAGCTGTAGGACGCGTTGGCCCGGGCCTTGCGCGGATCAAATCCGTTCAGGATGGTGCCGGTCAGATGCACGCCCGCGGCGTCAAAGGCCTTGACCATCGCCTGCACTTCGGCGAGCGGGGTTTGATCAAAGCGCACCACCGCCAACAGGCCGCCGGTTTTGGCGCCGATGATCACTGGGTCGGTCACGGCAAGCACAGGCGGGCAATCAAAAACCGTCAGATCAAACCGCTTGTCCAGTTCTTCCATCAGATCGGACAGGCGTTTGCGCATCAACAGCTCTGACGGATTGGGCGGATAGGACCCGGTCGGGATAAACGACATCCCGGTGACCTTGCTGACGCGCAACACCTCGTCGAGGGTCTTTTCGCCGGCCAGATACTCCGACAGACCCGGCTCGTTCTTTTGAATGCCAAACGCCTTGCGCAATTGGCCGCGTCGCATGTCGGCGTCCACCAGACAGACCGTTTGCCCGGTCTGCGCCGTCACCGCCGCCAGGTTCAGCGAGGTGAAAGACTTGCCCGCACCCGGAGCCGTCGAGGTGATGGCAAGGGAGCGGGTTTTTGCATCCAACATCCCGAACTGCAGGCTGGTGCGCAGGCTGCGCAGGCCCTCGATGGCCAGATCGGTCGGATTGTCCACGGCCAGAATGCCGGTTTTTCGGGAGTCTTTCTTGGCAGGGGTTGCAAGGTTAATGGTGGCGAAAACCGGCAGGCCCATCTGTTCCATCGCCTCGGTGCCCTGCACGGATCTGCGCATCCAGTTGCGCACAAGGCTGATCGCCACCCCAACGATGGCCCCCAACACCAAGGCCAGAATGCGGATCACGCCACTTCGCGGGGCGACCGGGGCGGTTGCCACTTCGGCAGTGTCGATGATGCGCACATTGCCGACCGTGCTGGCTTTCAGCACCCGGACTTCTTGCGCGCGGGTCAGAAGTTCGGTGTAAATCTGTTGTGTCAGCTCCAGATCACGCGTCAGGTTCAGCACTTCCTTCTGGGTTTCCGGCAAAGAATCGATCTCGCCGCGCAAAATGGTCATGTCGTCCTGCAACCGCTGCCGTTGGGCCAGCAATTGCTGATAGATCGGGTGACTGGCCTTGTAGCGCAGCCGGATCTCGTCTTCCTTGGTTTGCAGGGCCCGAAGTTCGGTTTCGATCCGCGTCACCTGCGACAGGACATTTTCAGTTTCAAACGTCAGATCGACCGATTGCTGTTTCTGGCGATAGTCGTTCAATGCCTTTTCCGCCGCGGCCAATGTGTTTTGGGCTTCGGGCAATTGTTCGTTGATGAAACTCAGGCTGCTTTCGGCCACCGCGGCACTGCGGTCGATGTTCTGACGGACATAGGCCGTGGCGATGCCGTTCAGCGTGCGCACCGCTGTCGCCGCATCGCCGTGCTTGTACCGCACCTCAAGGATAGAGGATTGCCGCCCGCGCTCGCTCACCGAAAGTGAGGCCCGGACGTTGTCGATCGCAAGTCGTTCACTCAGATGCGTCAACTCAAAGACCCGGCCCGCCGGGGCCGTGATCGCCCCAAGTTTGACCGCGATGCCGCGCGCGGTGTCGCGGACGATCTGACCGACCTTGCCCTGCAGCACAGAGCCATCCGGAAACTGCAAGTCATAGGCACCGCCTTCGCCCACGATCACACGGATGGTCTCACCCACCAGTTCGGGCGGCACTTCCAGCAGATCAAGTCTGATCATGTCGCCTTTGCGGATATAGGGGGTCAGAAAACCGAAATTGGGGACGGGCAAGTCATAACGCGCCATGGCATGTCCGAAGAATGGTGCGTAAAGCGCGGTCACCTGCCAATCGAGGTTTTGCTCGGCAACCACCTGACCAATGATCAGGCGGGATGCGATGATCTCGATCTCGGTCGCTGCCCGCGAGTCACTGGGCAAAAAATCGCTCAGGCCGCTGGGCAGGGCAAGGCCACCCGATGACCCCTGCTCCAGTTGCAACAACCCATCGGCCTGATAGGTTGGCGGCGTGTTTGCCAGATAATAGACAGATCCGGCCAGTCCCAAAAGCGCACAGATCACCACCCAATACCGACCCGACCACAGGGTCAGCACCAGCTTGCGCAGGTCAATCTCATCAGGATCAGCCGATGGGCTTGGCGCGGGCGTCATGCGGTCCCTTTGCCTTTCAGCTTTTCCGACCAGGCCTTGGCAGCCGTCGCGATTTGATCAAACACCACGCCGTGAAAATCGGCGGATCTGCGATAGGGGTCGGCAATGCCTTGAGCGCCCGTCCAATGGTCGAACAGCATGGTCTTGCCTGACAGCTGCGGTGTGTCGCGGGCAATCTGGGCCTTGTGGCCGGGTTCCATCACCAGAATAAGATCTGCGGCCTTGCCCAGATCGGCGTTGAACTGGCGCGCGACATGGCCGTCCAGTGACACGCCTTTGTCAGCGGCCACTTCGGTGGCGGTGGTATCGGCAGGTTTGCCCACCAGCGCCCCGATCCCCGCCGAGGTGACGGTCAAATGCGGGGCTTGGGTTTGCAGCAAACGCTCACCCAATGGGGAACGACAGATGTTGCCCACACAGACCACCAGCACAGTCTTGATCATGAAAAGCGCCTGTCAGTTGGCTACGTTGTCCACCGCCGTAACCGCCTGCACGGTCGGAAGCAAGCCAGAGATTGAGTCATTCCATTTTTGCAGCGGAGAACGGACGATATAGATCACGTCAGCGGGTTCCAGCACAAATCGCGTGCCAAGCAGCATGCCGGTCGGACTGGTGGTTTCCAGCTGGAACACCGTGATCACGCCCGGTCGCCGCGTGCGGAACACAAACACGCCGCGCGCATCGGCCCGAACCTCGATCAACCCGCCCTGGCGGGTCAGCGCCTGCGTCAGCGTGACGGGTTCGCGCGACAGGTCAATGATGTTTGGTTTTTGCACCTGGCCCAGCAGATAGGCTTCCTCAGCGCGGCGGCGCGGCACGTTCACCACATCGCCGCTGCGCAAGGTTGGGTTGTTGTTCTGAATTCCGCCAGACAGATAGCCGTCCAGATCCACGGTATAGCGCGCTCCGCCGCGCTGAATGCTGATCCGGCGCATGTCGCCGAATTCAGAGGCGCCCCCTGCCGCGGTCACTGCCTCAACCAAGGTGACGGGCACCGTTGTCAGAACCAGGCGTTTGGGGGCTTTCACTTCGCCCGAGACCACGACGCTTTGCGAATTGAACGCCGCGACGCGCACTTCCAGCTGCGGGTCGGGGATGAATTCGGACAACCGTTCGGTGACATCGGCCCGGATGGTTTCCGGAGCTTTGCCACGGGCCTGCACCTGCCCGATGAAGGGATAAAAGAAAGTGCCGTCGGATTGCACACGAAAGCCGGTTTCTTCGGCACTCAGCTGCGTGCCTGCGGGCATCGTCAGTTCAGGGTGATCAAACACGATCACATTCAGAATGTCGCCAACGCCGACCTTGTAGTCCCAACCCGCTCCCAAAGGCGCATCGGTGGTGGAATGCCCCCGCGCCGGGCTGGTAAAGCTGCCAATGTTGGCCGCATCCAGACGGATGACTTCCACGTTTGCATCCAAAGATTTCTGCTGTGCCTTCGTCACCGGAAACGAAACGAATCCATCTGTGCAGGCTGAAAGCGCAAAAATACATGCAAAAACAACGAAGAGCCCACGCATCAGCTGGTCCTTTAAAACATCACGCCCTTTGGTCTTAGGCGATATGCCCCGCTGCGAAAAGCCGGATTCACCAACTGTCCACAGAGAATTTCGGATTTCCGCCGAGGCCCGTTTGAAATCCACCGCTTGCGGTAACCTTGCAGCATTAACACTGCATGATGTGTGGGGAGTCTGGGCCGCTGCCCAAACCCGCCCCGCAGCCAAGCTGCGCCCCAACCCCGCGCAGTGCGGCCCCTGCCGGTCGGCGCTTTGCCATGTGCTGATTGCCCATCTGACCCGCGATTTCACCTTGGCTCAAATCTCGCCGTCGCAGGCTTCAACCGGTTGGGCTTTCGTCCCAAGCCTGCAAAACCGCCTTCAGATTGTCACCCAGTTCCGGGCACAGATAGCCACCCTCCTGCACGATCACAGTGGGCAGGCCCATGGCCCGGACCGCGCGGCCAATCGCGGCGAATCCCGGTGCGGTCACCGCGAGGCCTGCAAAAGGGTCGCCCTCAAACGCATCAAGTCCCAACGCCAGCACCAGACTGTCCGCGCCCCACGCCTGCACCTTTTCAATGCCCCGCGCCAAGGCCGACAGAAAACCCGCATCGCCGGTGCCGCGCGCCAGCGGCAGGTTCAGGTTGGCGCCCCGGCCCGCGCCTTCCCCGGTTTCAGACGCATAGCCCCAGAAAAACGGATAGAACCGCTCTGGGTCGGCGTGGACTGACACAGTCAACACATCGCTGCGCGCATAGAACAGGCCTTGGGTGCCGTTGCCGTGGTGCAGGTCGACATCGAGGATCGCCACGCGCCGCCCGGCCGCGGTCAGGCGCTGCGCCGCAACGGCGGAATTGTTCAGATAGCAAAATCCGCCAGCCAATTCGGCAAAGGCGTGGTGACCGGGCGGGCGGCACAGCGCATAGACGGCGGTTTCGCCCTGCAAGACCAGATCGCTGGCATGAAGCGCCGTCTGCGCCGCGGCATAGGCCGCCGCCCAGGTCTGCGCCGAAATCGGACAAGACGTGTCGGTCATGTGGAACCCGGCCTGACCCACCGCCGATTTCGGGTAGCCATCAAAGCGGTTGGCAGGGTGAATGTTCGGGATCACCTCGATTGAGGCGCCCGCAATCCGGGACCAGCGGCCGTGGATGGTTTGCAGGAACGTCAGGTAGCGTTGGGGATGCACCGCCGCAATCGGCGCGATCCCAAGGTCCGGTCCCTGCACCACCGGCCCGCCCAGCCGCAGCACCGCCGCCAGCAGCGCGTCAATGCGGGCAGGCTTTTCGGGGCAGGGCCGTGGTGCGCCTGATGAGAGAAACATCTGCGGATCATGCGCCCGCTGCGCGTCGTCAAAGACCGTGATCATGGCTGCAGCAGGGCGCGCAGGCCCTTTCCCTCAAGCAGATAGGGGTCAGAGGCATCGCGCAGCGCAAAGCCCAGATTTTCATAAAAGCCGATGGCCGACTGGTTGCTGCGCTTGACCATCAGCGCCATGAAGGCGGGCTGCCAATCTTGCGCCGCGGCCAGCGCGGCGGCCAGCAAACCCCGCCCCAGCCCTTGGCCGCGCGCCGCGGGGCGCAGATAAATGTCTTGCACAAACACCCCCATCGCCCCGCGCCAGCTGGAATATTCCGGCAAAAACAGACAAAAGCCCAAGGTCTCGTCGTCTTGTTCGGCCAAAATCACCCGAAACCGCGGCTGCGCACCAAAGCCATGCTGCAACAGGTTTTCGACGCTGCCCTCGATCACGGCCGCCTCGGCTGCGGCCATTTCGGCCAAAAGCGCGTGGATCAGCGCCACATCCGCAGGCCCTGCCAGCCGATAGGCGATCAAAACGCCACCGCCGCCGCGCCCTTCAGGCCCAGCATGGCGCGGGCCTCGGCCGGGGTGGCAACACTGCGGCCCAGACCTTCGACGATGGCGCGGATCTGGCGCACCTGCTCGGCGTTGGATTGCGACAACACGCCTTTGCCCGCATAAAGATTGTCCTCCAGCCCCACCCGCACATGGCCGCCCATCGCTGCTGCGATTGTGGCCATCGGCACCTGCATCCGACCCGCCGCCAGCACCGAAAACTGATAGCCGGTCCCGAACAACCGATCCGCCGTGCGTTTCATCAACATCAGCATATCCGGGTCAGCGCCCATGCCCCCCAACACCCCGAACACGAACTGAATGAACAAAGGCCCCGCCACCTCCCCGCGATCGACAAAATGCTTCAGCATGTAAAGATGGCTGACATCATAGCATTCAAACTCGAACCGCGCCCCACGCGCCCTGCCCATTTCCTGCAGCACATAGGCAATGTCGCGGGGTGTGTTCTTGAAGACCAGATCATCCGAGTTTTCCAGAAAGGGCCGCTCCCAGTCGTGTTTCCAGTTGCTGATCCGCGCGGCCAAGGGATAAAGCGCGAAATTCATCGAGCCCATGTTCAGGCTGCACATTTCGGGGGCAAAACGCAGCGGTGCGGCCAGACGCTGCGCCAATGTCATCACCGCCGATCCGCCAGTGGTCATGTTGACCACGCCGTCGCAGCCCGCCTTGATCGCCGCCAGAAATCCCGCCCAATGCTCGGGCGCGCTGGACGGTTGCCCGGTGTCGGGGTTGCGCGCATGCAGATGCAAGATCGCGGCACCGGCCTGTGCGGCCCCAATGGCAGAGGCGGCGATCTCTGCCCCGGTCACCGGCAAATAAGGCGACATCGAGGGCGTGTGGATCGACCCGGTTATGGCGCAGGAAATGATGATTTTCGACATGACGCCCCTCGCTGTGCGGTTCACCCTGCCACGCGTCGCAGGACGGCGCCAGTGGCGGCAAACCCCCTTCATTTTCGGGGCCTTGCCGCTTAGGATCGGGCAAAGCAAGGGGATAGCAATGTTTTTTGACCAGACCGAGGCATGGCTGGGCGTTGGCACGGGGCTGGTTGCGGCACTGACCGCGCAATTTGGCGCGCAGGGGCTGACCGCGCAGGCTCTGGGTCTGGTGCTGGTATGCCCCGGTGCGGCGGGGGCCGAAGGCTTTGCCCATCGCGGCGATGTGCCGGGCTATCCCTGTTCCCTGGTCAAGCCGTTCCATCTGGTGCACGCGCTGGCCGCGCTGGAACAGGGGCGGGTGGCGCCGCATGGCGAAATGGACCGTGCGCTGCGCGACATGATCCGCTGGTCATCCAACACGGCCACGAACTATGTGATCGACCTGATCACCGGCACCACCGGCGACACCCTGTTGCAGGGCGCGGAATATCTCGATTGGGTGTCCAAACGCGAGCGGTTGAACCGGTTTTTCTGGGCGCTGGGCTGGCCGGAATGGGAGGGCTGCAACATCAGTCAAAAACTGATGGACGATCTGCGCTATGGCCGCGAGGCGCAATATGCCGGGGCGGATGGCCGCAACCTGAACCGGCTGACACCACTGGCGGCCGCGCGCCTGCTGTGGGAATTGTTCGAGGGCGAGTTGCCGCTGTCCGCCCCGGTCCGCGCCCGCGCCCAAGCCATCTTGCAGCGCGAGGCACAGGGGGCCGATGCCGCCGATCCCACCTATCAACTGCACGGGTATTTCGCAGGCCGGTTGCCCGAAGACGTACAGATCTGGTCAAAGGCCGGCCACAACGAATGGACGGGCGATCCGCGGGCCAGCTGGTTCAAACACGACATGCTGCGGCTGGTGGCGCGGGGGCGCAAACCGCTGACGGTGGTGCTGACCACCCAGGGGCAGGGGTTGGCGCAGACACATCCGCAGGCGTTTGCGGAAATGGGGCGGCTGGTGTGGGACAGCGTGGCGGAGATCACGCGGGTTTAGAAGGAAGGGGGCCAGCCCCCCTCGCTGCGCTCACCCCCCGGGATATTTGGGCAGAGAGGATGCCGCTAGCCGATCACCCGGCCCAGCAGGTTGATCCAATTGTCCCATGTGATCTTGCGGATCAGCGCCTCGCCATAGCCCGCGTGTTGCATCGCCTCGATCAGGTTTGGCAGGCCAGCGGCATTGCCAATGAAATCGGGCATCATCGCACCGTCGAAATCGGATCCAAGCGCCACGCCGTCTTCACCCATTTGGGCCAGCAGATGATCGAGATGCCGCAGCACGTCGTCCGGGCCGGTGTCGGGGTTTTTCACGCCGTCCAAACGCAGAAACTGGCAGCCGAAGTTCAGCCCCACCAGCCCGCCGCGCTCGGCCATAGCGGCCAGTTGCCGGTCGGTCAGGTTGCGGGTGGCGGCGGTGACGGCATGCGCGCCGGAATGGGTGGCGACCAGCGGTTTGGTGCTGATGCGGGCAACGTCCCAGAACCCCGCCTCGTTCAGATGGCTCAGATCAATCAGCACGCCCAGATCGTCGCAGGCCTTTACCAGTCGCAGCCCGGCATCGGTCAAACCCGGCCCGGTATCGGGTGAGGCGGGGAAGTTGAACGGCACACCATGGCCAAAGATGTTCGGGCGGCTCCAGACCGGGCCCAGGCTGCGCAGACCGGCGGCGTGATAGAGGTGCAGTTCGGCCAGATCGGCGCCGATGCCGTCGCAGCCTTCAATGTGCAAAATGGCGGCAACTGCCCCAGCGTCGCGCGCGGCGGCGATGTCGGCCACGTTGCGGCACAGGCGGATCGCGTCGGGCCGGGCTTGCGCCATGCGGATCAGGATGGCCAGTTGCGCGGCGGTTTCGACATGGGCGCGGGCGGCGTTGATGGCGGGGAACGCACGAAAGGTCGCCATCGGATCGGGCGCGCTGCCCGGATCAATGCCGCACCAGACCGCAAAGAACCCACCAGCAAAGCCGCCCCGGCGGCACTTCTGCAGATCAAGATGGCCTTCGCGCCCGGCAAAAAACGCATCACCCGAAGGCTGGCCTTCGGCCCAGAGCCGAGACAACAGATCATTGTGCCCGTCAAAGATCAAAAACTTCGGCATTTCGCTCATTCCATCATCACTTCGCCAAAAGCGACTTATCCTGCCGCAAGCCGATGTTGACAAGCCAGTTCGAAAGTTGCCCACTTGGTCAAGATTTGCCCGCAGACTCAGGTTGCAGGGCCGTGACCCGTCAATGTAAAAGGGAGTTATCCATGAAAATTGATCCGAAATTGCGCGCCTTCGGGGCCGCAGCCATTGCCGCGCTGATGCTGGGCACCGCTCCGGCGGCGTTGTTTGCCGAAACCCCCGCCGACACTTTGGTGATCGCGGATGCCATCGACGACATCGTGTCGCTGGACCCGCATGAGGCTT
Organism: Paracoccaceae bacterium; assembly: GCA_031428215.1. Classification (GTDB taxonomy): domain Bacteria; phylum Pseudomonadota; class Alphaproteobacteria; order Rhodobacterales; family Rhodobacteraceae; genus Cypionkella. Next base: position 6,302 of record JANPOY010000067.1, on the reverse strand, counting down.
ATGAATTTTCCGGCCTGGATGTGATCAACAACACCTATGACGGTCTGGTCGAGCTTGACCCGACCAAGCCCGGCGAGTTGGTGCCGGGCCTCGCCGAAAGCTGGTCCGTGGCCGAGGATGGCACCACCTACAGCTTCAAGATGAAATCGGGTGTGACCTTTGCGTCGGGCAACCCAGTGACCGCCGCCGATGCCGCCTACTCGTTGCAGCGCGCGGTCAAGCTGAACAAGACCCCGGCCTTCATCCTGAACCAGTTCGGCTGGACGGCGGAAACCGTGGACGCGATGATCACCGCCGATGGCGATATGCTGACGATCAAGGTCGACAAGCCCTATGCGCCGACCTTCCTTTACAACTGCCTGACCTCGGGCGTGGCCTCGATCGTCGACAAGGCCCTGGTGGAGGCGAACGCCGGCGAAGACATGGGCAACACCTGGCTCAAGACCAATTCGGCCGGGTCGGGTGCCTATGTGCTGCGCTCGTTCAAGCCGAATGAGGGTTATATCCTTGAGGCGAACCCGACGCATTGGCGCGGCCCGGCCAAGACCGCCAAAGTGTTCATGCAGCATGTGCCAGAGGCCGCCACCCAGCGCTTGCAGCTGGAAAAGGGTGACATCGACATCGCGCGCGAGTTGACGCCGACAGATGTGGCCGGGATGGGCGGCAATGCCGATATCCGGATTCAGCAAGACGTGGGCGGGCAGATTTTCTACCTTGCTTTCAACCAGAAAGACGAACGGTTCAAGAACACGGCCTTTCTGAATGCCATGCGCTGGGCCGTGGATTACAACGGCATGGTCGATACCTTCCTGAAAGGCACCGAAGTGGTGCATCAGTCCTTCCTGCCCAAGGGTTATCTGGGCGCGTTGGAGGATCAGCCCTACAAGCTGGACCTTGAGAAGGCCAAGGCGGAACTGGCGGCCTCGGGCATCACCGACACCAAGATCGTGCTGTCGGTGCGCAATGCCGCCGACCGTATGGACATGGCGCAGTCGATCCAGAACACCTTTGACCAGGTGGGCATCACGGTCGAGCTGAAGGTCGGCGAAGGCGCAGAGCAGCTTGAAGAATACCGTGGCCGTCTGCATCAGGCCACACTGCAAAGCTGGGGTCCGGATTATCCCGATCCGAACACCAATTCGTCCACCTTCGCCGAGAACCCTGGCAATGCGGATGAGGACAAGAACACCGGCTATCTGGCATGGCGCAACGCCTATGATCCGGGCGAGATGACCGCAATGAGCCAGGCCGCCGTGCTGGAACGTGATCCGGCCAAGCGGGTGGAAATGTACACTGAATTGCAGAAGAAGCACCGCGAAACCGCGCCCTTCATCGTGATGTTCCAGATTGGCTATCAAACCGGCCTGCGCGCCAATGTGACGGATTTCTACACCGGCGGCGCGATTGATTCGGCGGCCTACTGGCTGATCGCGAAGTAAGAAACCGGCGCGCGTCAGGAACCCTTGCGCGCGCCCTTTCACCGCCATGTCCAGCCCCCAATCCCCCTCGCGTCTTGGTTACTTCGCGCGCCAGACCGGCAACACGCTGGTGACTTTGCTTGTCACTTTCATCGGTCTTCTGGCCGTCACCTTCATCATCAGCCGCGTGGTGCCGATTGACCCGGTGACCTCGATCCTGGGCGAACGCGCCACGCAAGAGCAGATCACCGAGACGCGGACCAAACTTGGCTTGGATGAACCGCTTTGGAAGCAGTTCGGCATCTATGTCGTGGACGCGTTGCAAGGCGATCTGGGCCAGTCGGTGCGCACCCGCGAACCCGTGGCCGATGCGATTGCCCGCTATTTCCCGGCGACATTGGAGCTGGCGACGATTGCCACCCTCATCGGCGTGCTGTTTGGTGTGCCTGCGGGCGTGATTGCCGCCACCAAACCGGGGTCGTTCACCGATCAGGCGGTGCGGTTGGTCGGGTTGATGGGCTATTCGATGCCGGTGTTCTGGCTGGGTCTGATGGGGCTTTTGCTGTTCTATGGCGAACTTGGCTGGGTGTCCGGTCCGGGGCGGTTGGATGCGTCCTATCAGATGATGTTCGAATTTGAGGTGACGCCGGTGACAGGCATGATCCTGATCGACACGGCGCTGGCTGGCCGTTGGGACATGTGGGCCAACGCCTTTTCCCATATCATCCTGCCTGCGGGCCTTTTGGGTTATATCTCAATGGCTTATATCAGTCGCATGACCCGCAGTTTCATGATGAACGAGTTGGGGCAGGAATACATCACCACCGCCCGAGTCAAGGGCATGCCGGAATTCCGCGTGGTCTGGGTGCATGCGCTGAAAAACGTCATGGTGCCGCTGATCACCGTGATCGCACTGTCTTACGCCTATCTGCTGGAGGGGTCGGTGCTGACCGAAACCATCTTTGCCTGGCCGGGACTGGGCAGTTATATCACCGATGCGCTGCTGGTGGCCGACATGCCCGCCGTTCTGGGTGGCACCGTGGTGGTGGGCGTGGTTTTCATCGGGCTGAACATGTTTTCCGACCTTTTGTACCGCCTTGTCGATCCGAGGGCGCGCTGATGGCGGGCACAATCGCATGGCTGCGCGAGCCGAACCCGACCTCACGTTGGCAGGCCCGGCTGGGGCAAAGCTATCTCTCGTGGCTGCGGCTGCGGCGCAATCCTTTGGCGGTGATCGGCCTTGCCATCACAGCTACGCTGATCCTGATGGCGGTTTTCGCGCCGTGGCTGGCCCCGCATGATCCGATTGCACAGGATCTGGGCAACCGTTTCGTGCCACCGTGGTCTTCTGACCACTGGCTGGGCACCGACGAATTCGGCCGCGATATCCTGAGCCGCATCCTCTATGGCTCCCGCATCACGCTTTACATCGTGCTGCTGGTGATCCTGACCGCCCCCGTCGCGGGCCTGTTGATCGGCACCGTCGCGGGATACTTTGGCGGGTGGACCGATACCATCCTGATGCGGATTACCGATATTTTCCTCGCCTTCCCCAAGCTGATCCTCGCCCTTGCCCTCGTCGCCGTCCTTGGCCCCGGCATGGAGAACGCCGTTCTGGCCATTGCGCTGACCTCATGGCCCCCCTACGCCCGTGTGGCCCGCGCTGAAACCCTGACCGTGCGCAATTCCGACTACATCGCGGCGGTGAAACTGCAAGGCGCCGGGGCCGCCCGGGTGATCTGGGGCCATGTGATGCCGATGTGCCTGCCCTCGGTGATCATCCGCGTGACGCTGGACATGGCGGGCGTGATCCTCACCGCCGCCGGTCTCGGCTTTCTCGGCCTTGGCGTGCAGCCACCCCTGTCGGAATGGGGCCTGATGATCTCCTCTGGCCGCAAGTTCCTGTTCGAACAATGGTGGGTCGCCACCATGCCCGGCCTTGCCATCTTCATCGTGTCCCTTGGCTTCAACCTGTTGGGAGATGGATTGCGCGATGTGCTTGACCCGCGGAGTGCTGGCAAATGACCCTGCTGTCCGTCAAAAACCTGCGCGTGACCTTTGATACCGAGGCGGGCAGGGTAGAGGCCGTGCGCGGCGTCTCTTTCACCCTGGGGCGCGAACGCCTTGGCATCGTGGGCGAATCCGGGTCCGGCAAGACCATGACGGGCCGCTCCGTCCTGCGCCTGATCCGTCCGCCGGGGAAAATCGAGGCCGACGAGATGAGTTTCGACGGCATCGACCTGATGCGCGCGTCCGAAAAGGAAATGCGCAGCTTACGTGGCCCCCGCATCGCCATGGTGATGCAAGACCCCAAATATTCGCTCAATCCCGTCATGCGGATCGGCGCGCAACTGACCGAAGGCCTGCGCCTGCGCGACAGGCTCTCCAATGCCGACGCCACCGAAAAGGCCATCGCCGCCCTGAACGCGGTGCAGATCCGCGATCCGGAACGGGTTATGCAGGCCTATCCGCACGAGCTTTCCGGCGGGATGGGCCAGCGCGTGATGATCGCGATGATGCTGATCCCCAACCCCGACCTGCTGATCGCGGATGAACCTACCAGCGCTTTGGACGTCACGGTGCAGGCCGAAGTGCTGTCTATCCTCGACAATCTGGTGAAAACCCGCGGCATGGGCCTGATCTTCATCAGCCACGATCTGCGCCTTGTCGCCCGCTTTTGTGATCGCGTGCTGGTGATGTATAAGGGTAAGATTGTCGAGGAACTGGCCGCGAAAGACCTGCTCCACGCCAAGCACCCCTATACGCAGGGCCTGCTGAACTGCCTGCCGCGCATCGGTGGCAACCGCGAGCCACTGCCGGGTCTGGACCGCAACGCAGAATGGGCGCGCTGATGCTGATCGAGATTGAAAACCTGTCGGTCACCTTCACCGCCAACGGCCGCGAAGTCCGCGCTGTGCAGAACGTGTCCCTCTCCGTCGCCGCCCAGGAGTCCTTCGGCCTCGTCGGCGAATCCGGTTCCGGCAAATCCACGATCCTGCGCGCCATCTGCGGGCTGGCCCCGATCACCGCAGGCAGCATCCGCATCAACGGCCAGCCCATCACCCACGGCCGCGCCTTTTCGCGCCAAGTGCAGATGGTGTTCCAGGACCCCTACGCCTCGCTGCACCCCCGTCACACCATCGACCGCACCCTGTCCGAACCCCTCGCCATCCACGGCATCCAGGGCACCGATCAGCGGATCATGCAGGCGCTGACCGATGTGGGCCTGCCCACCAGCTTTCGCTTCCGCTATCCGCACCAGCTGTCCGGCGGCCAGCGCCAGCGCGTCGCCATCGCCCGCGCCCTGATGCTGGAACCGCAGATCCTGTTGCTGGATGAACCCACCTCCGCCCTCGACGCCTCAGTTCAGGCCGAAACCCTCAACCTGCTCTCGCGTCTGCGCGCGATGCGCGGCCTGACCTTTCTGATGGTCAGCCACGATCTGGCGGTGATCGATCACATGTGCGACCGCATCCTCGTGATGCAACACGGCGCCGCAGTCGAGGAACTGACCCGCGACGCTCTCGCCAATGCGCAAATGAAAACCGTCTACGCCCGCAGCCTGTTTGCAGCCTCCGCCGATCGCATGCTCGCCGATTGACCCTTCATCTTGGCAAAAATACTCCGGGGTCCGGGGCAGCCCCCCGGCAACCCGCCCAGCAAACCACAGGCCCCCATATGTACCCCACCTTCGACGGCCACAACGACATCCTGCTGCGCCTCCACCGCAACCCCGCCAACCGGGATGCGATCTGGCTGACGGGCGAGGGCCGCGGCCATCTTGACCTGCCCCGGATGAAACAGGGCGGCTTTGCGGGCGGTTTCTTTGCCATCTACATTCCGTCGCCCACGGCACATGACGCGCCCGACCATATGACGGCCATGCAGAACCCGCCCTATGCCCTGCCCTTGGGCGCTCTGATCACCGATGATCAGGCCTTGCCGGTTGCGATGTCGATGGCCCGCCATCTGCTGTGGATGGAGCGCTCTTCGCACGGCGCGTTCAAGATATGCCGCACGGCGGCCGAGATCCGGGCTTGTCTGCAAACCGGCATCATCGCGGGCATCATGCATATGGAGGGGGCCGAGGCGATCGACGCCGAACTCGACAACCTCCACGTCTTTCACGCCATGGGCCTGCGCTCGCTTGGCCCGGTCTGGTCGCGCCCGACCATCTTCGGCCACGGTGTCCCCTTCGCCTATCCCGGCAGCCCCGACACCGGCGAGGGCTTGACGGATGCCGGCAAGCGGCTGGTTCTGACCTGCAACCAGCTGAAAATCATGCTCGACCTCAGCCACCTGAATGAGGCGGGCTTCAACGACACCGCCCGGCTCTCGGATGCGCCGCTGGTGGCCACGCATTCCAACGCCCACGCCGTCACCGCCAGCAGCCGCAACCTGACCGACCGGCAACTGGGGATGATCCGCGACAGTCGCGGCATGGTCGGGCTGAACTTTGCCACCTCTTTTTTGCGCCGCGATGGGCGGCAATCTGCAGACATGGGGTGGGACGACATCCTGCGCCACCTTGATCACCTGTTGGCGCATCTGGGGGAGGATCATCTGGGGCTGGGGTCCGACTTCGACGGTGCCACCTTGCCGCAGGGCATTGGCGATGTGACCGGTCTGCCCGCGCTGCAACAGGCAATGATCGACCACGGCTATGGCCCGGCGCTGATGAAGAAGCTTTGCCATGAAAACTGGCTGGCCCTGCTGGACCGCAGCTGGGGCGTTTGAAGGCCGGGCAGCACAAACATGGTTGCGCCAGAAAACCACCGCCCCCCCCAATGCCACGCCGCCCTGGACCTGATCCGGGGCCTCTGCGTGCAGGGTCGAGGCCCCGGATCAGGTCCAGGGCGGCGTGGCATTGGCGGTCAAAGTGGC
>JANPOY010000066.1:0-188349 GCA_031428215.1 Paracoccaceae bacterium | reverse complement strand
GGTAATGTGCGGCCACGCGCTGGGTTTCAGCCCGCAGCCTGCTAAACGGGGTTGTGGCGGTAATAACCCCGCCACAACGCAGCAAGGGGCGCATCCGGTGCGCCCCTTCCCTATCCGAACCGGGACATGAATCGTGAGCAGCGCAGGCGACCAACTTCACGTTGTCACCAATGACAACATATCGGCAGGCCGGAAAGCCTTTGGCCGTGCGATGATCTGGGGGTCAGCGGCGGTGATGCTGGCCATTGCTGCGGCACAACTGCTGCAATTGCTGGGGCAGGCCGAGTTTGGCTTTCAAAACTGGCGCCCAACGCTTTACGCCTATGTGGCCTGGGCGATCTGTTTGTGCTGGGGGCAGGTACTGATGAACGGCGAGCATGGCAAACGCACCCTGTTCGTGCTGCCCGCGGCGCTGTTCGTGATCTCGCTTACGGTGTTTCCGCTGCTGTTCGGTCTGGTGATTGCGTTTTCGGATTGGAACCTGTCGAGCCCGAACGGCCGCCAATTCAATGGCTTGGACAATGTGCGGCAGATGTGGGCCGACCCGTTCTACTGGAACGCCATGCTGAACATGGTCTGGTATGTGGCGGCGATCCTGATCGAATATGCCATTGCCTTTGGTCTGGCGCTGGCCTTGAACGCCGAAATCCGCGCGCGCAAGTTCTTCCGGGTGGCGTTCCTGTTGCCGCTGATGCTGTCGCCCGTGGCCGTAAGCTGGATGATCGGCAAGTCGATGCTGGAGCCACGCTTTGGCCCGCTGGCGCGGCTGGGCCGGGCCTTGGGCTGGGATGATCCGTCGTTCTTTGGCAGCCCGTGGATTGCCAAGCTGACCATCATGCTGATGGACGCCTGGACCTTTATTCCATTCATGATGATCATGATTCTGGCCGGGTTGCAGGCGATCCCGAAGGAATTGAACGAGGCTGCCAAGGTGGACGGTGCCAACCCCTGGCGCAATTTCTGGGAAGTGACCTTCCCCTTGATGCTGCCCGTTTCCATCACCGCCATCCTGATCCGCATCATCTTCAAGCTGAAACTGGCCGATATCGTCATCGCCGTCACCTCGGGCGGGCCGGGGGGGGCGACGGACACCGTGACCTCCTTCATCTTCCGCGAATACCGCGACCGCTCGAATGTCGGCTACGGCACGCTGCTGGCGATGGTCTATCTGGTGATCATCATCATCGCGATGACGCTGCTGATGAAACTGGCGGACAGGTTCACGAGGCCCCGGACATGAACCACGCAAACACAAGCGCCCAGATCTTCCACGACGCGGGATCGGACCGCAGCTTTCGCGCCAAATGGTGGTCGGGACGGATCGTGATCTATGGCCTGCTGATCCTGTGGGCGCTGATCTGTCTGTTTCCGATCTATTGGACGCTGACCACCAGCTTCAAGATGGCCCCCGATGTGATGAAGGGGAACATGGTGCCCTGGGTCGATTTCAGCCCGAAATGGCTGGGATGGCGCTCGCTGGGCCTGTCGCCTGACACCTGGGCCGACGAGTCCACGGTGCGGGCCGAGTTCATGAAACGCTTTGCCAATTCGGCCGTGGTTTCGGTGACCTCATCGGTTCTGGCGGTGATTCTGGGGTCACTGGCGGCCTATGGGTTGTCGCGGTTCAGCTACAAGTTCCTGTGGATGCGCAACGGCGATATTTCGTTCTTTTTCCTGTCGCAACTGATCCTGCCGCCGGTGGTTCTGGCGCTGCCGATGCTGGTTCTGTACCGCGAACTGGCGCTGCACGACACCCGCATCGGTCTGATATTGCTGTACACGCTGTCGGTGCTGCCCATCGTGATCTGGATCATGCGCGACCAGTTTTCATCCATCCCGACCGAGGTGGAAGAGGCGGCGTTGGTGGACGGCTTGTCGATCTGGGGCGCGTTCATCACCATCATTCTGCCGATTGCTTTGCCCGGAATGGTGGCGGCGTTCATCCTGTCGCTGGTGCTGACCTGGAACGAATATTTCTTCGCGGCCCTGCTGACATCAACCCATGCCAACACTTTGCCGGTGATGGTGGCCTCGCAAACCGGGTCACAGGGGATCTCCTGGTGGTCGATGGCGGCGCTGGCCTGGGCCGCGATCCTGCCGCTGATCGTCATCGGCGTGGTGCTGGAGCGGTATATCATCAAGGGCATGGCGGCCGGTGCAGTCAAGTAGGGGGCGGTGAAGGAATGCTCAAGGGAATTGACCGGCATCTGTCGGCGGAGTTGCTGCATGTGCTGATGCTGATGGGGCATGGCGACGAGCTGGTGATCTGCGATGTGAACCACCCGGCCGGCACGATTGCCGCCGAAACCACCTATGGACGCATCATCGACATGGCGGGTTGTGACATTCCCACCGGGGCGGCGGCGATATTGACGCTGATGCCGCTGGACAGTTTTGTCGATGCGCCGGTGTCGCGGATGCAGGTTGTGGGCGATCCGGCGGGCGATATGCCGGTGTTTGGATTGATGCAGACGGTGATCGACGCCGCCGAAGGACGCCCGGTGCGCATGCAGGCGCTGGAGCGGTTTGCATTTTACACAGCGGCCAAGCGGGCCTTTGCCATCGTCCGCACCTCCGATCCCGGCCCCTATGGCTGTTTCATCCTGAAAAAGGGTGTGGTGGATTTGCCGCGACTTTAACAAAGGCGCGAAACGCGGGCCTTTATCACACAGAAACATCCCGGCCATACCTGTGTTGCGGCATGGATGGATTTGGCCGCCGCATATTGCAATATTATTTGTTCTGAAACCGCGGCTCCCACTCTTGAACGCTTGGCGAAAGTGGTGAGCCGGACGCTTCAGGCCGGTCGGCTTGATCCCGTTCACCTCAGCGACGCTTCGGGGCATTTCCAATACCCCCATTATCTGTAAGCAACTGCGGGGTGGCTGCGCAAGCGGTCCCGGACTGCAAAACATGCACATTCATCGGCTGGTCATGAAACCCAGATCGAGCGGTTCCCCATTTAGCTCTTGGCAATCGCAATCGGTAAATTTTCCCACAAAACGCAGACCAAATTATTTGCAAACGCATCTATTTTTGCCTAGCCTACTTCCAAGGCGGGGCCGCCGCCACAAACAGGGAGATGACGATGGGTTCTGCGGATGTCTTGGCCGGTCTGGCCGGAATGCTTGCTTCGGGTGGGGTTGAGGTGGTCGATTGCACAGGGGTTCTGGGGCCGAACACGCCTCTTCTGAAACTGCCGCCCGATTTTGCCCGCGACACACCGGCGATCGAAATTCACCGCATCAGCGAATATGATGCCGATGGCCCGTTCTGGGCGTGGAACTGGCTCAAGGTGGGAGAGCATTCAGGCACCCATTTCGACGCGCCGCACCATTGGATCACCGGGCGCGATTACGCCGACGGTTACACCGACACTCTGCCGGTGCAGCGGCTGGTGGCGCCGGTCAACGTTTTGGATTTTGCTGCCGAATGCGGAGCGAATCCGGATTTCCTGCTGACCATCGACCACGTCAAGGCCTGGGAGGCCAAACACGGCGCCATCAACGCGGGCGAGTGGGTGGTTTTGCGCAGCGACTGGGACAAGCGCAGCCATGATGAAAATCTTTTTCTAAATGCCAATGAAACCGGGCCGCACACGCCGGGGCCGACCGCCGAGGTGATCGAATATCTGCTGGCCAAAGGCATCGTCGGCTGGGGCAGCCAGTGCATCGGCACCGATGCGGGGCAGGCGGGCGGCATGACGCCACCGTTCCCGGCGCATAATCTGTTGCACAAGAACAATTGTTACGGCTTGGCCAGCCTTGCCAATCTGGACCGCTTGCCCGCCAAAGGCGCAATCCTGATCGCGGCACCCCTGAAGATAGAGCGTGGCACCGGATCGCCCATCCGCGCTTTGGCTTTGGTCGCGCGCTAGGCCGGGCCGATGAAGGATCACCCCCCGCCGCCGCGCCTGGGTGAAATCGGTCTGACCAATTTCGCGCCCTATCTGATGAACCGCATCATGGGGCGCTACAACGCGTCCCTGCGCGACGAGATGGCCGATCAGGGCCTGACCACGCCGAAAATGCGGGCGCTGGCGGTGCTGTCGGTGATCGAAGGCCCGCTGATCCGGGAATTGGCGGTTTACACGGTGGTTGACCCGTCAACCCTGTCGCGGTCTTTGGACCAGTTGAAGGCCGATGGTCTGATCCGGCGCGAGGCGGATGCCAGCGACAGCCGCGCGGTGCGGGTGTATATCACCGAGGCCGGGCAGACATCGTTTGAGGCGCTTTGGCCGCATATGGCGCAGGCGCAGGCCCGGATGTTTCGCGGCATCCCCGACGCCGAACGCGCGGCCTTTGTCGCGACATTGCAGAAAATGCTGACCAACATCAGAAGGCATGACATCTAATGGCCGAAAGATCCTTCAAAGCCGAAGTCGAAGACCTGCGTCTGGGCGCGGGCGAAACCTTCACCGGCGAAGGGATTCTGGCCATCACCAAGGCGCTGCTGGAAAACGGCGTGGGTTATGTCGGCGGCTATCAGGGGGCCCCGATCAGCCATCTGATGGATGTTCTGGCCGATGCGCAGGAGTTGCTGGGCGAACTCGGCGTGCGGTTTGAGGCCAGTGCGAATGAGGCGGCGGCGGCGGCGATGCTGGCGGCGTCTGTGCATTATCCGATCCGGGGGGCGGTGACGTTCAAGGGGCCGGTGGGCGTCAACGTGGCCTCGGATGCGCTGGCCAACCTGTCGTCTTCGGGGGTGACGGGCGGGGCTTTGGTGATCCTGGGCGAGGATTACGGCGAGGGCAGTTCCATCATGCAGGAACGCAGCCATGCCTTTGCGATGAAATCACAATTCTGGCTGTTGGACCCGCGCCCGAACCTGCCCTCGATTGTGAAGGCGGTGGGGGATGGGTTTGAATTGTCAGAGGCGTCGAATACCCCCGTGATGCTGATGGTGCGCATTCGGTCTTGCCATGTGACCGGCAGTTTTCAGACCCGCGACAATCTGCGGCCCGCGCTGTCGGTGAAAGATGCCCTGTCCAACCCCCGCAGCGATTTCGCCCGCGTCGTGCTGCCGCCGATGTCCTATGTGCATGAGCAGGACAAGGTGAAGAACCGCTGGCCTGCGGCGGAAAAGTTCATCCGCGCGCGGGGTTTGAATGAGGTGTTCGGGCCCTCGGCCGATTTCGGCATCGTGGTGCAGGGCGGGATGTACAACGGCCTGATCCGGTCGTTGCAACGGTTGGGACTGGCCGATATCTACGGCGTGACCGACGTGCCGATCTATGTGCTGAACGTGACCTACCCGTTGATATCAGACGAGTTTCTGGAGTTCTGCGCGGGCAAGGATCATGTGCTGGTGGTCGAGGAAGGCCAGCCGGAATTTATCGAAACGCAGCTTGGGTCCTTCCTTTTTCGCGCCGGATCGGCGGTGAAATTGCATGGCAAGGGCCTGTTCCCGCAGGCGGGCGAATACACCGGGGCGGTGATGCTTGATGCGGTGACGGGGTTTCTGAAAACCGCTGCGCCCGCGATGCTGGCAGCACGGGTGCGAGCGCCCAATCAGGACCGTCCGGCGTTGCCAGACCTTGCGAAAACCGTGCCGATCCGTCCGCCGGGGTTTTGCACGGGTTGCCCGGAACGGCCCATTTTCGCCGCGATGAAGCTGGTTGAAAAGGAGTTGGGCAAGCACCAGATTGCCGCCGACATCGGTTGTCATCTGTTCGCCGCCCTGCCGCCGTTTGAAATCGGCGGTGCCACGATGGGTTACGGCCTTGGCCCCGCAGCGAACGGGGCCTTTGACGGCGGCGGCGACAAACGCGCGGTGGCGATCATCGGCGACGGTGGGTTTTGGCACAACGGGTTGAACAGCTCGTTTACCAATATGGCCTTCAACAAATCCGACGGCGTGGCGATTGTGGTGGATAATTTCTATTCGGCGGCGACGGGGGGGCAGGATGTGATGTCGTCCCGCGCCAACAACAGCACCAAGGCCACCAAGAACCCGATCTCCAAGGCGCTGCGGGGCATCGGCATTGATTGGGTGCGCCAGATTGACCACACCTATGACGTGAAGAAAATGCGCGATGTGATCCGCGAGGCTTTGACCACCGACGCGCCGGGGCCGCATGTGATCGTGGCCTCCTCCGAGTGTATGCTGAACAAGCAGCGCCGCGAAAAGCCGCTGCGGGCGGCGGCGATCAAGGCGGGGCGGCGGGTGGACATTCCGCGCTTTGGTGTGGATGAAGACACCTGCACCGGCGATCACGCCTGTATCCGTTTGTCAGGTTGTCCGTCCTTGTCGTTGAAAAGGCTGGATGATCCGTTGCGCGATGATCCGGTGGCCAGCATTGATCAGTCCTGTGTCGGTTGCGGCAATTGCGGCGAAGTGGCCGATGCCGCCATCCTTTGCCCCAGCTTTTACCGCGCCGATGTGGTGCACAATCCGGGGCCGTGGGAGGTGCGGTTGGCCGCCTTCCGCCGCAAAATCATCGGCTGGCTGCAAGCCCGCCGTTCTGCCAAACGCCTGGAGTTCCGGGCATGACATTGCACCGCATTCCGCAGGCCGATCTGGGCATCATCAAACTGGCGGTTCTGGCCGTGGGCGGGCAGGGCGGCGGCGTTCTGACGGCCTGGATCGAGGCTTTGGCGCGGGCCAACGGCTTCGCTTGTCAGGCCACTTCGGTTGCGGGCGTGGCGCAGCGCACCGGGGCCACGGTTTACTATGTTGAAATGGCGCCGGTTGGCCCGGCCACGCCAATCTTTTCGCTGATGCCAGCGGGTGGCGATGTCGATATCATGATCACCGCCGAGATGATGGAGGCGGGCCGCTCGATCATCCGCGGCTTCGTGACGCCGGATCGCACCACTCTGATCACCTCGACCCACCGTGCGCTGGCGGTCAGCGAAAAGATGACGCCGGGCGATGGCATCGCCGACAGCGCCGAGGTGATGGCGGCGGCGGAAATCGCGGCGCGCCGGTTCATCGCAGCGGATTTCGATGCGCTGGCTGTGGCGCAGGGCTCGGTGATCTCGGCCAGCCTGTTCGGCGCGCTGGCGGGGGCCGAGGTGTTGCCCTTCCCGCGCGCGGCGTTCGAGGCGGTGATCGACGGCATGGGCGCCGCCGCGTCCTTGCGGGCTTTTGCTGCCGGATATGAGGCGGCGCAGGGCAAACTGGCGAAGCCGTTGGCCAAGCCCGTGGCAGACCTCATCCCCGCTGGTCCGGCGCATCTGCTGCGCGACTGGCAAGCCCTTGCCGACCGCGCCGCGCGGTTGCCGGTGGCCGAGATGGCGGTTCTGGGGCTGCGCAAGGTGGTTGCGTTTCAGGATCCGGCCTATGGCGCGGCCTATCTGACCCGCGTTGAGGCGGTGTTGTCCTGCGACCGCGCACCGTTTGATCTGACCGGGCAGGCGGCCAAGTATATCGCCAATGCGATGGCCTATGATGATGTGATCCGGGTGGCTGATCTGAAGACCCGCCTGGGGCGGGCAGAGCGCATCGCCGGGGAAATGGGTGCGCAGGCGGGCAATGTGGTGCAGGTCACCGAATTTCTGCATCCAAGGGCCGAGGAAATCGTCGGGCTTTTGCCCGCGCGCTTTGGGGCACGGGTGGCGGCCAGCCCGCAATGGATGGCGCGCATTGACCGGGTGTTCAACAAGGGGCGGCGGCTGCGCACGGATGGGTTGGTCAGCTTTGGCCTGCTTTACGTTCTGGGCGGGCTGAAGGCGCGGCGGCTGGCCAGTTTGCGACACGCACAAGAGGTGGCGCATCTGGAGCGCTGGCTGGGGGTGGCGATGGGCTATCTGCCTGCCAACTATGATCTGGCGGTCGAGGTGATCCGCTGTCGGCGACTGATCAAGGGCTATTCCGACACCCATGCGCGCGGACTGTCGAAGTTTGATCAGGTGCTGGCGGGGATCGCCTTGGTGGCCGGACGCCCCGATGCCGCAGATTGGGCGCGGCGTTTGCGTGAGGCGGCTTTGCAAGACGAAGAGGGCCACGCGCTGGCAGGGGCTTTGGCCACCATCCGCAGCTTTGCCTGACACGCTCTGCGCCGCCCCGGACGTGATCCGGGGCCTCAACCCGACAGCAGAGGCCCCGGATCGCGTCCGGGGCGGCACAGTGTTGCCGGGTCATTCCGTCAAGGCGCGATACCCGCCGTTCCAATAGGTCAGGGCGCCGGCGTTCGGCGTGGTGCGGATCGCCTGCACCCGGCCAATGACGATGGTGTGGGTGGCGCGGTCAATCATCTCTTCGATGGTGCAGTCAAAAGCGGTGGGCGCCCCCACCAACAGCCGCGCCCCTGTCACCGCCGTCTCCCAGTCTGCCCCGTCATAGCGCGCCGGGCCCTTGACGCCGGTGACGCCCGAAAAGCGTTCGGCCACGCCCTGATGCGCGGCGCCAAGGCAGGACCAGCCGAAAAAGCCGGTTGCTTGCAAGGTGGCAAAGCTGGAGGACTGGCGGTTGACGCAGACCAGCAGCGTCGGCGGCTCGATCGACAGCGACACCGCCGAAGTCACGATCAAGCCGTTGGCCTCGTCTCCCGCCCCGGTGGTGATCAGGCTGCAGTTGCCGATGACGGCACGCATGGCGTTGCGGAAATTGATCGGATCGGGCGTTGTCATTGGGCGTCCTTGCTGGCCTTGCCGACGGGTCCGGCGAGGGGTGATTTAGGCGCAAATGACCCAAAGGCAAAGCAGAATTGCCAGTCTGGGCTGCAGGGTGCGAAAAGCACTGCCGATGTTTGGGCAGCGCCCCTCGATCCGTTTGCGGCGGTGAAACCCGGAACCGCCCTAGCGGATGCCCGCCGCCTTGAGTTTCGGCAGCACCTCATCGCGGAAATAGGGGAATTCGGCGATGTAATCGACGAAGGACAGCGTGGTGCCCGAAAATCCGGTGGCGTGCAGCTTGAGAATGCCTTCGGCCACATCATCGGGCGTGCCGATCAAGGGATAGCCGCCGTGACCCAGTGCAAACAGATGTTTGATCTGCGCCAGCAGATCATGCGGGAAACTTTGGGCATGGGCGAATTGCAGGTTCACCAGATTGTCGATGGCGGCGGTGTCACCGTTGTCGACAGCGGTGTGTTGGGCAAAGGCCTCGGCCTCGGCGCGGGTGGGGCGGCAGATGACGTGCGAAAAGGTCAGCACCTCAATCTTGCGGCCCTTGTCCTCTGCCTGCGCTTTCAGCTCCACGATTTCCCCCTTGGAGCGCGACAGATCAATCGCGGGGGTGAACAGGAAATTGGCGTTGTCGGTGGCAAACGCGCGCCCCTGCGGCGAACCTGCGGCGTTGATGATCGGGACCGATCCGCGCAGGGGGGCCGGGTTGCCCTTGATGCGCCTCGCCTTGAAATATGTGCCATCCCAATCGAAATGCTGATCAGAGGCCCAGAGTTTACGGACCAGGTCGAACCATTCCTGCGCATAGGCATAGCGGGTTTCATGGTCATCGGGCAGCGTCAGACCCAGCGCCTCATACTCCGGCTTGTTCCAGCCTGCGACCACGTTCAGCCCCGCACGGCCATGGCCGATCTGGTCGATCGTCGCAATCTGCTTGGCCACAACCGCAGGATGGTTGGCGGCGGTGTGGATGGTGGCAAACACCGCGATGTTCTTGGTGGCGGCCAGCAGGCCCGCAGCCCAGGTCATCGTCTCCAGCACATTGCCGTGAAAATCGGTTTCACCGCCATAGCCGATCCAGCGCGCGATCGGCAGCATGAAGTCAATGCCCGCCGCATCCAGCATCTTCGCCAGCGTCAGGTTGTTGTCCCAGCTGTTGTTCCAACGCGCGGCAATCTTGGTGGGGGTCATGCCAGAGGAACAATTGGTCGAGAAAGTGCCCAAGCGAAAGTGGTCGCCCGACAGCATCGGGTTCTGGGTCATGGTGGTCTCCCTCATGGATTTTTGATTTATTTTATGTTTGAAAGTCTATCTTAAAATGCCATTGCGTCAACGGATTTTGCAAGGGATTGTGGGGGCGGCATGGGGGGCTTTGACGTGGTGAGAAAAATCGTTCAAGTTCAAAATGATGGGACAGAGCCGGGTTTGGACTATCGCTGGCATCTGGCGCAATCGGCGGTCGAGGTTGAGGCGACAGAGCTGGAATTCGCGTTGATGCGGACGTTCGAGGGATTCGGGCGCTGGCAGTCGGAATGTCTGGCGGGGGTTTGTGATCTGGCGGCCACGGGGCCGGAAAACGCGCTTTTGCACATCATCCGGATGAACGAGCGGCCCAAGACCATGAAGGATCTGGCGCGGCTGACCAACCGCGACGATGTGCCGAACATGCAGTATTCGCTGCGCAAACTGCTGGGCGCAGGGTTGGTTGCACGGCAGGGGGCGGGGCGGTCCGGGGTGACCTATCTGTGCACGGACGAGGGCCGCCGGGTGACCGATGACTACGGCACGCTGCGGCGGCGGTTGTTGTTGGCCGAGATTGCCAGCCTGCCGGGGTTTTCGGCGCGTCTGGCTGACGCTGCACGCACGCTGAACGTGTTGTCGGGGATTTACGCCGAGGTGGCGCGGGTGGCGGCGACGCATCGGCGAGGGTAAGATCTCAGTCAGGCGCAAGCAATTTGACTAAAATTCGCATCCTCTCTGTAAAAATATCCTGCGGGGGTGTGGGGGTGCAAAACCCCCGCCGGCAGTGATGCCGCAAAGCTGCCCTGTCAGGCCCGCAACATCCCGGTCAGCGCCGCGATCAGCGTTTCAACCCCCGCCATGGTGGTCACATTGCCTGGTGACAGGCGCAGGGTCTGGCTGCGGGTGTCGGTGGTGATGCCTTTGGCGCGCAGGGTGGCGACCACATCGGCGGCCGGGTGGCTGTCAGGCAGCCGCAGCATCACCGAACCACCGCGCCGGTCCGCATCGCGCGGCGTCAACAACGGCAGGGCCAACTCATCCGCAGCGGCGATCAATCGCGCGGTCAGGTGGCGGTTGTGGGCCAGCAGGGCGGCTTGGTCCTGGCCCGCGTGCCAGTCCAGCGCGGGCAGGCTGGCCAGCGCCGCCATGCAGCCCGGCGTGCCGTTGTCAAAGCGGCGGATGTCGGGGGCGTAGTCAAAGGCGGTGATGTCCCAGTTGAACGGGTTTTCCTGCGAAAACCAGCCGCGCAACTCGGGGTGACAATGCGCGATCAACCTTGGCGAGACATATAATATCCCGGCGCCGGGCGTGCCGCACATCCATTTCAGGCTGGTGGACAGGGTGAAATCCACCTCGGGCGCCATGACGTCATAAGGGATCAGCCCGGCGGCTTGGGTGATATCGGTGCCGATCAGCGAGCCCATGCGGCGGCCATGCGCGACCATGCGGGCCAGATCAATGCGGTGGCTGGAGGTGGAGGACACCCAGGTCAGCAGGGCCAGACCCACTTGCGGCGTCCAGGCGTCGATGAAATCGTCGTCTTCGACAAAGGCCGATCCCTGGCGCAGCGGCACGGTGTGCAAGGTGAAGCCATATTTTTCCGCCATGCCCGCCAGCAGGAAATGATTGGACGGAAAGCAATCGGCGCCCACCAACACGCGGCGGCCCTTCAGGTGGCCCGGTGGCAAGGCGGCCAGCAGGCTGTGGAAGGCGGAGGTCACGTTTTCAGCGGTGGTCAGACTGTGCGCTGGTGCCTTCAAGATGGCGCGCCACCGGTTGATGAACCGTTCCCGCGCGTCCAGGACATAGGCCCATTGGCCGTCATCCGGCTTGCCCCAGACAAAAGCCAATTCGGCGAGCGCCCCGGCCAGATCGCGGGATTTGCCGGGATACATGCCGATGGAATGATAAAGGAAATAGGTTTCGGACATGGGTTTACTCGGTCAGGAAGGGTGCAGGGGCATAGCGGGGCTTCAGGCTTGCGGGGGCGGCTTCGGCAAGGGCGCGCAATCTGGCCAGAACGGCGGGTTTGCCGCAGTGGGCCAGCGCTGTGAACGGGCCGCGCGGAAAGTTCAGTCCCAGTTGCATCGCGGTGTCGATGCCCGAGGGCGTGGTGCCGCCTTCGGCCAGCAGCCATGCCGCCTCGTTGATCAGGGTGGCTTCGATGCGGTCGGAAACAGCGGTATCGGCGGCGGGTTGCACCAATGCCGGATGAACAAAGCCGTGACCTGTCTTGCGGCCCAGATGGCCCGCAGCCACTTGGGCGCGCAGGGCGTCAAAGACATGATAACGCGGGTGATGGCCCATCGCCGCCGACAGCCCCTCAGTGGCGGCCAGATTGACGTCGGCCCCAATCAGGTCGATCAGCGCGAAAGGCCCAAGCCGGTAGCCCTGCGCCAGCATCGCGGCGTCGATCCGCTCGGCGCTGTGACCCTCTGTCAGCAGGGCCAGCGCCTCGCCATAAAACGGGCGGGCACAGCGGTTGACGATAAAGCCGGGGCGGTCGGGGCATAGGATCACGGTTTTGCCCGCGGCCTCGGTCAGCGCGCGCGCGGTGGCCAGGGCTTGCGGCGTGGTGCCGGAATGGGGGGCCAGTTCCACCAGTTTCATCGCGGTGGGCGGGTTGAAGAAATGCAGCGCCAGGATGCGGTTGGGGTGACGGGCGGTGCTGGCCAATGCCGCCACCGGGATCGACGAGGTGTTGGTGGCCAGAACCGCATCCGATGTCAGGACGGTTTCAAGATCAGCAAACAGCGCCTGTTTGGCGTCCAGCCGTTCGACGATGGCCTCGATCACCAGGGCGCAGGGGGCAAGCGCGGTCAGGCTGTCCACCACGGTCAGCCGGCATAAGGTGGCGGCGCGGTCTTGCGCTGTCAGCTTGCCTGCCGTGACGCGTGCGGTCAAAGCCTGTTCCATCCGGGCGCGGGCGGTGTCGCGGGCCGGACCTTGTGCGTCGGTTGCAAGGGTGGCAAAGCCCGCCTGCGCAAAGACCTGCGCGATGCCCAGACCCATGGTGCCAAGCCCGATGATGCCGATGGTGAGGATCATGTGCGGCCTGTGGCTGTGAAGGGTTGGGGTCTGCGGGGATCAATCCAATGTCGGGTTGGCATGTCATTCCCCCCGGAACACGGGTTTGCGCTTGGCGCGAAAGGCCGCGATGCCCTCGGCCTTGTCGGCAGAGTCCATCAACGCCTCAAACCCCGCACGCTCAACGCCAAGGCCAGGTGCCGACTCGCTGCCCGTCACCAGCGCGCGTTTGGCGGCTTGCAGGGCCAGAGGCGCGCGTTTGGCAAGACGCACGGCCAGCGCGCTTGCCTCCGGCAGCGCAGAACCGGTCACCACATAGGCCGCGATGCCCCAGTCATGCGCGGTTTTCCCGTCGATCATCTCGCCCATCAGCACCATGCGGCTGGCACGGGCGCGGCCCGCCAGCGCCATCAGCCGCTGAATGCCGCCTGCGCCGGGGATCAGGCCCAGATTGGTTTCAGGCAATCCCAACTGCGCGTCGGCCGCGACCACCATCAGATCGGCCATCAGGGCCAGTTCAAGACCGCCGCCAAGGGCAAAGCCATCCACCGCCGCGACCAGCGGTTTGGCAAAGCCCCGGATCGCCGCCCAATGGGCCTTGCGCGGATCAACCGCCGCCTCGGCGCTGGTCTTGCGTTCAATCTCGGCAATGTCTGCGCCCGCCGCAAAGTTGCCTGCGCTGCCATGGATCAAGGCGGCACGCACGGTTTTGTCGGCATTGGCCTGCGTCAAGGCAGCGGCCAGCGCCGCCAGCAGCGCGGTGTTCAGCGCGTTGCGGGCGTCGGGGCGGTTCAGAGTGATTTGCACCCATCCGTCACGCGGGGTGATGATCAGATATTCCATGAAGACACTCTGCACCCCTGCGGCAAAAGTTCAAGTGAGAAATTTCAAGCTTGAAATTGTTTTCGAGCGGTGGCAGGCTGACGTCAACGCGCACAAGGGGAAATGGTGATGAAGGTTCTTTGTCTGGGCGGCGGACCTGCCGGGCTGTACTTTGCAATCTCGATGAAATTGCGCGACCCGGCTCACCAGGTGGTGGTGATGGAACGCAACAAGGCCAATGACACCTTTGGTTGGGGCGTGGTGCTGTCGGATGACGCGTTGGGCCGGATGCAGCAGAATGATCCGGTGTCGACAGCAGCCATTCGCAGCCAGTTCGCCTATTGGGATGATATCGCCGTGGTGCACAACGGCGTGCGCACGGTGTCGGGCGGGCATGGTTTTGCTGGCATTGGCCGCAAGGCGATGCTGGTGCTGCTGCAGGCAAGGGCGCGGGAGCTGGGAGTCGATCTGCGGTTTGAGACGGAGTTTCGCTGCGCCGAAGACTATCGGCAGGAATATGACATCGTTGTCGCGACTGATGGCATCAATTCCTTGGTGCGCCGCGAATATGCCGAAGTGTTCCAGCCTGACATTGATCTGCGCAAATGCAAATTCGTCTGGCTGGGGACGCACGCCAAATTCGACGACGCCTTTACCTTCATTTTCGAGAAAACCGACCACGGCTGGGTCTGGGCGCATGTCTACCAGTTCGACGACAACACCGCGACCTTCATCGTCGAATGCCTGCCCGAGACCTGGGACCGCTGGGGGTTCGAGGCGATGAGCAAAGAGGACACCGTGGAAACCTGCCGCAAGATCTTCGCGGCGCATCTGGGCGGCCATGATCTGATGTCGAACGCGGCGCATCTGCGCGGGTCGGCGGTATGGATGCAGTTCCCGCGTGTGATCTGTGGGACGTGGTATCACGAAAACGTCGTGCTGATGGGCGATGCGGCGGCGACGGGGCATTTCTCGATCGGCTCGGGGTCACGGTTGGCCTTTGATTCTGCGATTGCGCTGGCGGAATATCTGCACTCTGAACCCGATATGCGGGCGGCCTTCGCGCGCTATCAGGCCGAACGCCGGGTCGAGGTGTTGCGGTTGCAATCGGCCGCGCGCAATTCCTTGGAGTGGTTTGAGGAATGCGAGCGCTATCTTGACCTGCCGCCGCAACAATTCGCTTATTCCCTGCTGACCCGGTCGCAGCGTATTTCCCATGAAAATCTGCGTCTGCGCGATCCGGCCTGGCTGCGGGCCACCGAAGACTGGTTTGCCGCCCAACATGGGGGTGAGGCGGGGCGCGCGCCGATGTTCGCGCCGTTCCAGCTGCGCGGCATGGCCCTGCAAAACCGCATCGTGGTGTCACCGATGGCGCAATACCGTGCGGTCGACGGCGTGCCGGGGGATTGGCATTTCGTGCATTACGCCGAACGCGCCAAGGGTGGCGCGGGGCTGGTCACCACCGAAATGACCTGCGTGTCGGCCAATGGCCGCATCAGCCCCGGTTGCACGGGGCTTTACACGCCAAAGCACGAGGCGGCGTGGAAGCGGATCAATGATTTCATCCACACCGAAACGCAGGCCAAAACCTGCTGCCAGATCGGCCATTCCGGGCGCAAAGGCTCGACGCAGGTTGGCTGGGCCGCTGCCGATACACCGCTGGTGTCGGGCAACTGGCCGCTTTTGAGCGCCTCCGCCATCCCGTGGCAGACCGGAAATGCCACGCCCAAGGCGATGGACCGTGACGACATGGACAAGGTGCTGCGCCAATTCGTCAAAGCGGTGGAGATGGCCGAGGGCGCGGATTTCGACATGATCGAATTGCACGCAGCGCATGGCTATCTGATCTCGTCCTTCATCTCGCCGCTGTCGAACCTGCGCGAGGATGAATATGGCGGATCCCTGGACAACCGCATGCGCTATCCTTTGGAGGTGTTTCGCGAAATGCGGGCGGCCTGGCCGGGGCACAAGCCGATGTCAGTGCGCATTTCTGCCCATGACTGGGTCGATGGCGGCGTGGCTCCCGCCGAAGCGGTGGAAATCGCCACCATGTTTGCCATGGAAGGCGCGGATATCATTGACGTGTCGGCGGGCCAGACCAGCACCGAGGCGCGTCCGGTCTATGGCCGCATGTTTCAGACCCCGTTCAGCGACCGCATCAAGAACGAGGCGGGGCTCGCGACGATGGCGGTGGGCAACATCACCGAGGCCGATCAGGTCAACCAGATCCTGCTGGCAGGGCGGGCCGATCTGGTTTGCCTCGCACGGCCACATCTGGCCAATCCTTATTGGACATTGCACGCGGGCGTGGCTTTGGGCGACACCGGCACCGACTGGCCGCTGCCTTACCACGCGGGACGTGATCAGGCCCGGCGTCTGGTGCAGAAATCCGAGGGCGTGATCCGGGTATGACACTGCTTGGCAAACGCGTGCTGATCACCGGGGGGGGCACAGGGGCGGGGCTGGATCTGGCGCTGGGCTTTGCGCAAGCCGGGGCCGAGGTGGTGATCGCGGGCCGCAGACTGCCGGTGTTGCAGCAGGTGGCTGACAAGGTCGACGGCCTTCGCACTGTGCAGGCCGACGTCACCGATGAGGCTTCTGTCCGCGCGATGTTTGCGGCCGCCGGGCCTTGCGATATCGTCATTGCCAATGCCGGTGCTGCAGATTCGGGCACTTTGGCGAAGACCACGCTTTCGCAATGGAACGCGATGCTGGCGGTCAACCTGACCGGGGTGTTCCTTACCTTACGCGACGGGTTGAACCAGATGCCGGGCTGGGGGCGGTTGATTGCGGTGGCCTCCACCGCCGGGCTGAAGGGCTATGCCAAGGTGGCACCCTATGCGGCGGCCAAACATGGGGTGATCGGGTTGACCCGGTCCTTGGCCCTGGAAATCGCGCGCCGGCCTGTGACGGTGAACGCGATTTGTCCCGGTTTCCTCGACACCCCGATGACTGACCATTCCGTGCAGGTGATCGCGGAAAAGACCGGGCGCAGTCTGGATCAGGCCCGCGCGGCGCTGGAGGCGATGAACCCGCAGAACCGGCTGATCGCGCCGTCCGAAGTCACGGCCATGGCGCTGTTCTTGTGCGGGCCGGGGTCGGAAGGCATCAACGGACAGGCGCTCAGCATCGCCGGAGGTGAGATATGACCGATCAATCCAAGCGCCGTCTGAAAATGTGGATCCGCATGCTGGGCGTCACCCGCGCGTCGGAAAGCCATCTGCGCGAGTTCCTGCGGGTCAAACACGACACCACCTTGCCGCGCTTTGACGTGATGGCCGCGCTTTACCGCCGCCGCGACGGGGTCACCATGTCCGAATTGTCGCGGATGCTTCTGGTGTCCAACGGCAATGCCACGGCGGTGGTGGACCGGCTGGAAAAGGACGGGCTGGTGCGGCGCACGCAATCAGAAACGGACCGGCGCACGGTGTTCGTGGCGCTGACACCAGAGGGGCTGGCGCAGTTTGAAGGTCTCGCGGTGGATCATGAAGCCGCCGTCGACCGGCTGTTTGGCGGCGTTTCCGAAGCGGATCTGGACATGTTGACCGATATATTGAAAAGGATGGGCAAGTCATGAACCTGGCCGCATTTGCACCACAGCATTTTCTGTTTGAACTCAGTGACCGTGTGGCCGTGCTGCGGCTCAGCCGTCCGGATCGCAAGAATCCGCTGACATTCGACAGCTACGCCGAGTTGCGCGACCTGTTTCGCGCGCTGGTCTATGCCACCGATGTCGATGTGGTGGTGTTTGCCTCGAACGGTGGCAATTTCTGCTCGGGCGGTGATGTGCATGACATCATAGGGCCGCTGATCGGATTGCCGATGAAGGATCTGCTGGCCTTCACCCGGATGACTGGCGATCTGGTCAAGGCGATGATTTCCTGCGGAAAACCGATCATCGCGGCAGTGGACGGCGTGGCGGTCGGGGCGGGTGCCATCATCGCGATGGCGTCTGATCTGCGTCTGGCGACACCGCAGGCGAAGGCAGCGTTTCTGTTCACACGGGTCGGGCTGGCTGGTTGCGACATGGGGGCTTGCGCGATGCTGCCGCGCATCATCGGGCAGGGCCGGGCGGCGGAACTTTTGTACACGGGCCGGGTGATGAGCGCACCAGAGGGCGAGCGCTGGGGCTTTTGGAACGCGCTGCACAATGCCGAGGAGCTGGAGGCCGAAGCGATGATTCTGGCGCGGCGGTTGGCGGCGGGACCAGGGTTTGCCCATGGCATGACCAAGACCCAGTTGAACCACGAGTGGAACATGGGACTGGAGCAGGCGATCGAGGCCGAGGCGCAGGCGCAGGCGATCTGCATGCAGACCCGCGATTTTGAACGGGCCTATCGGGCGTTCGTGGCAAAGGAAAAACCGGTGTTCGCGGGGGATTGACGGGTTTGGGGCCAGCGCCGGGGGGCCAGCCCCCGGGACCCCCGGGGATATTTGAGGACAGATGAAATGGCGGATAAAAGTTTTCTGGACTGGCCGTTTTTTGAAGATCGCCACCGGGCTTTGGCGGCGGCGCTGGAGGCGTGGTGCGCGGCGCATCTGCCGGTGGATCATTGTGATGTTGACGCGGCTTGTCGCGGGCTGGTGGCGATGCTGGGCGTCGGGGGGTGGTTGCAGCATTCGGGGGCCGGCATTGGCGAACGGTTGGACGTGCGCGCCTTGTGCCTGATCCGTGAAACCTTGGCGCGCCACGACGGTCTGGCGGATTTTGCCTTTGCCATGCAGGGGCTTGGCATGGGGGCGGTGTCGTTGTTTGGCTCGCAGGCGCAGCGCGCCTGGCTGGAGCGGACGCGCGCAGGGACCGCAATTGCGGGCTTTGCGCTGACCGAACCCGGCTCTGGGTCGGATGTGGCGGCGACGGCCACGACGGCATTGCGGGCGGCGGGCGGCTGGGTGTTGAACGGCGAGAAAACATATATCTCGAACGGCGACATCGCTGATGTTTATGTGATTATCGCGCGGACGGGTGAGGCGCCGGGGGCGAAAGGCCTGTCGGCGTTCCTTTTGCCTGCGGACAGCCCCGGTTTGAGCGTGGTGGAGCGCATCGCGGTGATGGCGCCGCATCCTTTGGCGCATCTGGCCTTGCGCGATGTGGTTTTGCCGGAGGCGGCGCTGATCGGGCGGGCGGGCGACGGCTTCAAGATCGCGATGTCGGTGCTGGATGTGTTCCGCCCGACTGTGGGGGCGGCGGCTTTGGGCTTTGCGCGGCGCGCGCTGGACGCGGCTTTGGCGCGGGTGCAGTCGCGGCGCATTCAGGGCGCGGCCTTGTCGGAATTGCAGATGGTGCAGGGGCATCTGGCGGATATGGCGCTGGCCGTCGATGCCAGCGCCTTGCTGATCTACCGGGCGGCCTGGGTCAAGGATCAGGGGGCTGCACGGGTCAGCCGTGAGGCTGCGATGGCCAAGCTTTATGCCACCGAGGCGGCGCAACAGGTGATCGACATGGCGGTGCAGCTGCACGGCGGTGACGGCGTGCGGCACGGCTTTGCGGTTGAGGCCCTGTACCGTGAAATCAGGGCGTTGCGCATCTATGAAGGCGCGTCGGATGTGCAGCGCATCGTCATCGCGCGGAGCATCCTCGCATGAGTTACACGCGCCTGATCCAGATCGAATTCAACCACTGCGACCCGGCCGGGATCGTGTTCTATCCCCGCTATTTTGAGATGACCAATTCGGTGGTCGAGAATTTCTTTGCCGATGTGGTGGGGCGGTCCTTCGCGCAGATGCATCGGGGTGCCCAGAACGGCGTGCCGACGGTGGCCTTGACGGCTACGTTTGTGGCCCCGTCGCGCTTAGGCGACAAGGTGGTGTTTGCGATCAAGGTTCTGGCGGTGGGGCGCAGCAGTGTCAGCCTTGCAATCAGCGGTGTCTGCGAGGGCGAATTGCGGTTGCGGGCCGATCTGACGCTGGTCTGGATTGACAAGATGAAGTCCGCCCCCTGGCCCGCTGCGATGCGCGCGGCCTTGTTGGGCTATTGGGAGGCAGACGCATGAGCCACGAGATATTGCACCCGAAGAACTGGAAACCCGCGCGCGGCTATGCCAACGGCGTCGCCGCCAGTGGCCGGATGATCTTCACCGGCGGCATCATCGGCTGGAATGCCGATCAGCAGTTTGAAACCGACGAGTTTGCAGGCCAGGTTGCGGCGGCCTTGCGCGGGATTGTCGAGATTCTGGCCTGTGGCGGCGCGGGCCCCGAGCATCTGGTGCGGCTGACGTGGTATGTCACGGACAAGGCAGACTACTTGGGCAGTCTGAAAGAGATTGGACGGGCGTACAAGGACATCATCGGGCGGCACTATCCCGCCATGGCTTTGGTGCAGGTGGTGGCTTTGGTGGAAGACCGCGCAAAGGTGGAAATCGAGGCAACGGCCGTGGTGCCGCAGGACTGAACAGCGCAAAGCGCTTTTGGCAGGGAGGCCGACATGCTGGGACCAACGGGTCATCTCGACACATTCACCCGCGACAGATTGCCTGCGCCGCAAGACTGGCCGCTGATCAATCTGGCCGGGTTTGACTATCCCGACTATCTGAATGCGGCGGTGGAGTTGACCGATCGGATGGTGGACCGGGGCTTTGGCGACAATGTGGCGCTGATCGGCAACGGCCGCCATCGCACCTACAAGGAACTGACCGACTGGTCGAACCGCATTGCGCATGCATTGGTTGAAGATTACGCTGTAAAGCCCGGAAATCGCGTACTGATCCGGTCTGCCAACAATCCTGCGATGGTGGCCTGCTGGCTGGCTGCGACCAAGGCCGGGGCGGTGGTGGTCAACACCATGCCGATGCTGCGGGCGGGGGAGTTGGGCCAGATCGTCGATAAGGCCGAGATCACCCTTGCGCTGTGCGACACCCGGTTGATGGAGGAATTGGTGGCCTGCGCCAAGACTTCGCAGCACCTGAAAACCGTGATCGGCTTTGATGGCACCGCCAATCACGATGCCGAACTGGACCGTGCGGCGCTGTCCAAGCCGGTGCGGTTTGAGGCGCCACCGGTCGGGCGCGATGACGTGGCGCTGATCGGCTTTACCTCGGGCACCACCGGTGAGCCGAAGGGGGCGATGGCCTTTCACCGCGATCTGCTGATCATCGCCGATGGCTATGCGCGTGAGGTGTTGCGGGTGGTGCCGGAAGATGTGTTCGTCGGCAGCCCGCCCTTGGCGTTTACCTTTGGCTTGGGCGGCCTTGCGGTGTTTCCGCTGCGGTTTGGGGCCGCGGCGGCCTTGTTGGAACAGGCCACCCCGCTCAACATGATCGAGCTAAATCAGACCCATAGGGCGACGGTGTGTTTCACCGCCCCCACCGCCTACCGGGTGATGCTCAAGGCGATGGATCAGGGCGCGGACCTGTCCAGTTTGCGCGCGGCGGTGTCGGCGGGGGAAACCCTGCCGGCCCCGGTCTATGAGGAGTGGATGGCCAAGACCGGCAAGCCGATGCTCGACGGCATCGGTGCCACGGAAATGCTGCATATTTTCCTGACCAACCGTTTTGAAGATCATGCGCCCGGCTGCACGGGTCGTCCGGTGACAGGGTATGAGGCGCGGATCGTGGGCCCGGACATGGCCGAAGTGCCGATGGGCGAAGTCGGCCGGTTGGCGGTGCGGGGGCCGACGGGGTGCCGCTATCTGGCCGACGACCGGCAGGCCAAATATGTGCAGGATGGCTGGAACCTGACCGGCGACAGCTTTTGGCAGGACGCCGAGGGGCGGTTCCATTTTGCGGCGCGCTCTGACGATATGATCATTTCGGCGGGCTATAATATTGCGGGGCCAGAGGTGGAGGCGGCGCTGCTGTCGCATCCGGATGTGGCCGAATGCGCGGTGATCGGGGTGGCGGACGCCGAACGCGGTCAGATCGTCGAGGCGCATGTGGTTCTGGCCGAGGGGCGGGTGGGCGATGCGGTGATGGTCAAGTCGTTGCAAGATCACGTCAAACGGAAGATCGCGCCCTTCAAGTACCCGCGCCGGGTGATTTTTGTCAGCGCTTTGCCGAAAACCCAGACCGGCAAGATCCAGCGGTTCCGGTTGCGCGCCGCGTATGCGGTGTAGGGGCGGCCAACACGGTTGCCCTTCGCCTGTTTCGGTACCGCAGCCGGTTGTTGGTTTGGGCTGCGCCGGCGGGTCTGGTGCGGTCGCCCGGCCTGGGCCACCGCACCAGGCCCCGGACTTGATCCGGGGCCTCTGGCTGCTGAGTTGAGGCCCCGGATCAAGTCCGGGGCGGCGTGGCTTTTGCGCAAACGCCTTGCCCGGAACGCAACCGCGCCGAGGCATCGCCACCGCGCGGCGGACCGGCCAGTCGGTCTGCCAAAACACCTGCGGGGAAAGTCATGGCAATGCGTCTGCGGTCATGGGTCTGCCGGGCTTCGCCACTCTGACCTGAACGCGGGATTTCCAGATCTGCGCGCTGCGGTAACCTCAAGCCCGCCCGACCCGTTGGCGCTGCGTTCCAAGCCCGTCGATCCCCAGCGTCATCACCTCGCCGCCCTTCAGATAGACCGCCTGTGGCTTTTGCCCCATGCCAACCCCCGGCGGTGTGCCGGTCGAAATCACGTCGCCGGGTTGCAGGCTCATGAACTGGCTGACGTAATGCACCAGATGCCGCACGCCATAGACCATCGTGGCGGTAGAGCCGTTCTGATAGCGGTGGCCGTCCACCTCCAGCCACATCTTGAGCGCCTGCGGGTCGGCCACCTCGTCCGCAGTCACCAGCCAGGGGCCGATCGGGCCAAAAGTGTCGCAGCCCTTGCCCTTGTCCCAGGTGCCCGCGCGCTCGATCTGGAATTCGCGCTCTGATACGTCGTTGATCACGCAATAACCCGCGACATGGTCCATGGCATCGGCCTCGTCGATATAGACGCCGTCCTTGCCGATGATCACGCCCAACTCCACCTCCCAGTCGGTTTTCACCGAATTGCGCGGGATGTTGACCTGATCATTGGGGCCGATGATGGCCGAGGTGGCTTTCATGAACACAACCGGTTCCGGCGGCACCGGCAGATTGCTTTCGGCGGCGTGGTCGGCGTAGTTCAGCCCGATGCAGATGAACTTGCCGACCTGACCGACGCAGGGGCCGATGCGGCCGCCTTCGATCAGGGGCAGGGTTTCAGGGTCCAGTGCCGCCAGCCGACGCAACCCGCCGGGGGTCAGCACGTCACCTGCAATATCGGGCACAATCCCGGCCAGGCTGCGGACGCGGCCGCCCTCGTCCAGCATGGCGGGGATTTCGGATCCGGGGTCACCGACGCGCAACAGTTTCATGGCAATGTCCTTTGGCTGGGGTTGCCGCAAGGGAAGCGTTTTGACGGCGGATTGGCAAGGGCTGCCGGGATTGAAACTGTTTCCGCCGCGCAAATAGCCGGGTGGCGCGGCGTGTGAGGCCGCACCCCGCGGCTCATTTCATTCAGTAAATTGAATGCGATGGGCCGTTGCCCTGCCAAAGCATTTGTGGCAAGACTTGATGATTGAAAACTAGACCGATGAGTTCAGACATGAGCGACTACGCTGCCCGCCGCGTGATGATGGTCGACACCCAGGTGCGCCCGTCGGATGTCACCAAATTTCCGATCATCGCCGCCATGCTGGCCGTCCCGCGTGAGGTTTACGTGCCCCGCGACCGCCGCGAAGCAGCCTATGTCGGCGAGAACGTCGATATCGGGTCCGGTCGTGTGATGCTTGAAGCGCGCACCTTGGCCAAGATGCTGGACGCGCTCGATATTCTGAAATCGGAAACCGTGCTCGATCTGGGCTGCGGTCTGGGCTATTCAACGGCGGTGATCGCCCGTCTCGCCGAGGCTGTGGTGGCGGTCGAGGAGGATGAAACTCTGGCCGCCGAAGCGCAGCGCAGCTTTTCGGCCGAGGGTGTCGACAATGCCGCCGTCGTTGTGGCCCCGATTGCCGCAGGCGATGCCAAACACGGCCCCTATGATGTGATCATGGTGCAGGGCGGGGTCGAGGTGATCCCGGCTGCATTGCTGGCGCAGTTGAAAGACGGCGGCCGCATCGGGGCTGTGTTCATGGAAGGGGCTTTGGGTGTCGCCCGCGTCGGTCACAAGGCCGATGGTCGGGTGACATGGCGCTTTGCCTTCAACGCAACCGCCCCGGTGCTGCCGGGCTTTGCGGCTGCACGCGCGTTCGTTCTGTAATCGGCTGAGCTTCGGCTGTGGGGCCGATGGGTGCAAGCAAGGCGCGGATCAGCGCCGGGAAAGAGGGTTTGATGCGTCGTTTCTGGGCCGTTTGTGCCATTGCCGTGACCCTGTTCGCAGCCCCCGCCGCGCGTGCCGAAACCTTGGCCGACGCGCTGATTGCGGCCTACAAGACCTCCAATCTGTTGGACCAGAATCAGGCGGTGCTGCGCGCCGCCGATGAAGATGCGGCGATTGCGGTGGCCAAACTGCGCCCGGTGGTGAATTTCGCCATGCAGGGCAGTTGGCGCAAATTCGACAATGATGTGCGCAGTGCCGCGTTCCCGACGCTGAACTATGAGACGCTGGACGGTTCGGTGGCGCTGTCGGCCAATGTGCTGATATATGCGGGCGGTCGCGGCCGGATGGCGGTGGACATGGCGCGCGAGTCGGTGCTGTCCACCCGCGCAGCCTTGGTGAATGTGGAACAAGAGGTGCTGCTGGCCGCAGTGTCGGCCTATGTCGATGTGCGGCTGCAGGCCGAGATCGTGTCGCTGCGCGAGTCCAACACCCGGCTGATCACACAGGAATTGCGCGCGGCCAAGGATCGCTTTGATGTGGGCGAAGTCACGCTGACCGATGTGTCGCTGGCCGAGGCGCGGCTGGCTGCGGCGCGGTCGGGTCTGGCGGCCGCACAGGGCAATCTGATGATCGCGCGTGAACGCTACAAGGCGACCACGGGCGGCTATCCGGGCAATCTGGCCGGGCTGCCGAAACTGCCGAAAACCGCGAAATCGCAGGCGGATGCGCGGGCCGTGGCGGTGCGCAGCCATCCGTTTGTGATTCAGGCGCAGCATGAGGCCAAGGCCGCCGAATTGCGTGTGTCGATGGCCAAGGCCGGGCTTGGCCCCACGCTCAGCGGTCAGGCCGCGATTTCAGAAGATTTTGACGGTCTGGGCACCACCAGCCTTGGCCTGTCGCTGAACCAGACGCTTTATGCCGGAGGTGAGTTGTCGGCGCTTTATCGCAAGTCGCTGGCGGGCAAAGAGATTGCCCAGGCCGCTCTGCATCAGACCTCGGTGGTGGTGTCGGAAAACGTCGGGCGGGCCTGGGCCAATCTGGCGGTGGCCAGCGCGTCGATCGAGGCCGGAACCTTGCAGGTGCGGGCGGCGCAAAAGGCCTTTGACGGTGTGCGCGAAGAGGCAACGCTGGGCGCGCGCACCACTCTGGATGTGCTGAACGCCGAACAGGAATTGCTGAACGCGCGGGCGACCAAACTGCAGGCAGAGGCCAGCCGCTATGTCGGCACCTATCAATTGCTGGCTGCAATGGGGCAATTGACGGCGGACCATCTGAACCTTGGCATTCCGACCTTTGATCCCGAAGCCTATTATGACGCGGTCAAGAATGCGCCCGCAACCTCGTCGCGGGGCAAGGCGCTGGACAAAATCCTGGGCAAAATCGCCAACTGAGGCTGTCGGCCGTGGCAGGGGCGGGCGTTCCTGTGGCGGAGCGCGCCCGATTTGCGTTGCAGGCGGGCATTTGTGAACAAATCTAAGCGTTTGATCGTTTCCCGCCTTGCGCCAATTCCTTGTCTTGTGGGGCATCTGGCGGTAGACTGCGGGGAAGATGTGGCAGGTGTGTTGGGATCGGTGAATGTCAGAGGCGTTAAGTTCGACCGAAATTGAAGACGTGCTGTCCTCCATCCGCAGGCTGGTGTCGGATGATCTGCGTCCCGTGTCCCGGACCGTCGTGCCGGGCAAACCGGTCGCGACCGGCGAAAAGCTGATCCTGACCCCGGCGTTGCGTGTGGTGGCCGACGGTCCGGAATTGCTGGCCGCCCCGGTTTTTGTGCCGCACCCGCGCCCGGTTGTCAGCCCCTCAGGGTCCGGGATCGAACAGGTCGTGGCCTCGCTTGGGGCCGCTGTCGGCCCGGCCTCGGCGGAATGGGAGGCTGAAACCGGTGACTTCAGCCCTGATTTCGCCCAAAGCCATGGCGCAGACGATGACTGGACCCTGCCGCAAGCCAGTGATGATCTGATCTTGGCGTCAGAAGATCCGTCGCCCGTTGCGGGTGTCACCGACCCAGATTTTACCCGTGCGGATCATGCCCGCGCGGATTTTGCTAATGCGGATTTTGCTGATACAGACCTGACCGATGCCTTCTTCACCGACGCAGACCTGATCGACAGTCTGGAGCCGGCGCAAAACTTTGTCTTTGCCAGCGCGCGCATGGCACCAGCCGCGATGCCAGCCTTGGGTGATCCCGCCCCGTCAACTGTGCATCCCGATCTGCAGGATGAAATACTGACCGCACCGCCGGCGTCGGATGTGACACCCGGTTGGGCCCAGGACGATGGCCACAGCCAGCCCGACGATGAGCCTGAAGCGGATCCCATGCCCCCGGCCAGCCATGGCACGCTGGAACCCGATGCGGCCTGGGCCGACGCCGCCGAGGCCAGCGTGATCGCGGCCCTGTCCTTTGATGAATACAGTGCTGCCGAAGACGACGCAGACGCGGCCGACCTGCTGCCAGAGGATGACAGCCTGCTGTTCAACGAAGAGGTTCTGCGGGAACTGGTGCGCGACATCTTGCGCGAAGAACTGGCCGGACGGATGGGCGAACGCATCACCCGCAACATCCGCAAGCTGGTGCGCGCGGAAATTGCCCGCAGTTTCGCCGCGCAGGAATTCGACTGACGGGGCTTTGCGGGCGCGCTTTCTTCCAGCCGCGCGGCACTCAACGCTTTCACCTTGGCCCAAATATCCCCCGCGAAGCGTCCGACGCCGGGGCCAGAACCAGTCTGCCACGGCACAGCGCAGAAAGCGGCTACGCGTCAACAGCGGCCCGCCAAATGCAAAACGCGCCCCGACAGGGCGCGTTTGACGGTCCATCCGGGCGACAGATCAGGCGGCTTCGGCCTGTTCCAGTTCCAGCGCATGCCGACGCTCGCTCTCTTCGCGAGACAGGGCGACCGAGGTGCGGATGCCCTTGGATACAAATTCCATCAAGCCTTTGACCACGCGTTCGTTCGGGTCGATCCCCGAACAGGACAACACCTCGCGGCCATCGCGTGAGCGGGCCCAGCGGGCAATCTGGTCAGGGCCGTTGCCGTATTTCTTGTCATCCGCAATGGCATCATCCAACGCAGCCAAAACCACCGCCGCAAAAAGCTTGCGTGCGCGTTGGCCTTGTTCAAAGTTGAAGGCTGTGCTGTCAACCGAGTCAAACATCACTACGTCCTTTTTTTTCTTGCTCTTGTCTTTCGTGCGTTCTGTGCTTGTAACGAATTCACAACGATTCGGCATTTCAGTTTTGGCATAACAGCTATGCGCTGAGTGCATGTCTCATAAATGTCGATACCGTATCTAGTCGCCTTGCCCCAGACACCCAGCCCATATATAGGGGCGATCTCAGTCTCTTCAAGCTTTCGACAGGGTTTTGCCACAATGCCGAAGATAAACGGAAACGAAATCAAGCCGGGGTTCATCATTGAACACGATGGGGGGCTTTGGGCCTCGGTCAAGGTCAATCATGTCAAGCCGGGCAAGGGCGGGGCTTTTGCTCAGGTCGAGCTGAAAAACCTGCGCGATGGCCGCAAGTTGAACGAACGCTTCCGCTCTGAAGACAAGGTGGAGCGGGTCGAGTTGGAAAACAAGGACCAGCAGTTCTTGTATGAAACCGATGGGCGTCTGGTGTTCATGGATTCCGAAACCTACGAGCAGGTGGAAATCGACGCCGATTTGCTGGGCGACCGCCGCCCGTTCCTGCAGGATGGCATGACCGCCACCGTGAACTATTTCGGCGAAGAACCGCTGAACGTGACCCTGCCGCAAAAGGTGCAGTGCCGCGTGGCCGAAACCGAGCCGGTGCAGAATGGTCAGACCGCCAGCAAATCCTACAAGCCTGCCGTGCTGGACAACGGCGTGCGCATCATGGTGCCGCCGTTCATCAATGTGGATGAACAGATCATCGTGCATACCGAACTGATGGAATATTCCGAACGCGCCTGACGCGGGGCCGTTTCGGTTTCTGCAACAAGGTCGCCCTCGGGCGGCCTTTTCTATTCCACCAGCACCGCCGCATCGCCCGCCATCAGACCCTCCACCCGGTCAAAGCGCAGATAGGCGATGCCAAAACCGCCGCTCTGGGTGAACAACATCCCCGCCGGTTTGTCGCCCGCCAGAATGGCGGTGCCAACCGGTGCCTGCCCGCTGACCCGCACCCGCACCAGACCCTTGCGCAAGTCGGTCTTGTGTTTCATCCGCGCCGTCACCTCTTGCCCGACATAGCAGCCCTTGCGGAAATCGACGCCGTGCAGGCGTTCGAAGCCGGATTCCAGCAAATAGCTTTCATCGGGGATCAACTCGATGCCGGTTTCGGGGATGCAATGGGTGACGCGCACTGCATCCCAATCAGTCTGCGTGCCCCCCCCCGCGGCACCATAGGCCCGCCAGCCCAATGCGGCGTGGCGCGGGTCGGGCAAC
Organism: Paracoccaceae bacterium; assembly: GCA_031428215.1. Classification (GTDB taxonomy): domain Bacteria; phylum Pseudomonadota; class Alphaproteobacteria; order Rhodobacterales; family Rhodobacteraceae; genus Cypionkella. The sequence goes on along the minus strand of JANPOY010000066.1, from coordinate 160,078 downwards.
GCGCCCATGGGGGCCGCCCCCAAGCCCCGCGTCACCGCAAGATCTGTGGCCTCAATCTGCACATCGGCGCGCAGCCGGTACATCAGCAACCGCCGGATCGTGGCCTCGGCCAGGCTGTCCTTGATGTCCAACAGCAAGCGGCCCCGGTCGGCCACCAGCAGGAAATCGGCCAGATACTTGCCCTGCGGTGTCAGCAGCGCCGCCCAAACCATGCCATCCGCGCGCCCCAAGGGCAGCACGTCATTGCTGACCATGCCTTGGAGAAAACTCAGAGCATCAGCCCCGGTCACAGCGTAAACCTTGCGGTCGGTGGCGGTCTCGCCCATCATCGCCTAATCCTTGAATTGCAGCCGGTATAGCCCCGCGTAAAGCCCGTCGCGCGCCAGCAGATCGTCATGCGTGCCTTCTTCGGCCACCCGGCCCTGATCCAGCACGATGATCTTGTCGGCGCCGCGCACCGTGGCCAGACGGTGCGCGATCACCAAAGTGGTGCGGCCCTGACTGCCGATGGCGAGGGCATCGGCCACCGCCGCCTCGGATTGGGCGTCCAGCGCGCTTGTCGCCTCATCCAGCAGCAGGATCGGCGCGTCTTGCACCAAAGCGCGGGCGATGGCGGTGCGCTGGCGCTGTCCACCCGACAGCGCCGATCCGCGTGGCCCGACGGGGGTGTCCAGACCCAGGGCCATTGCGGGCAGAAAATCGACAACATGGGCGGCGGCGAGCGCGCTGTGCAATGTGACCGCAGCGATGTGCGGGCGGCCCAGCGTGACATTGTCGCGCAGGGTTTCGTCGAACAAGGCTGCGTCCTGGGTCACCGAGGCAAACAGGCGGCGCTGATCGTCCAGTGACATGCCGGCACTGTCGGCCCCGCCGATCAGGACCCGGCCTGCGGTTTGATCCAAAAGCCCCGTCAGCACATGAAACACCGTGGTCTTGCCCGCGCCCGAGGCCCCCACCAGCGCTGTGGTGCGCCCGGCCTCGGCGGTAAAGCTTAGGCCGCGCAGCACGGGTTGATCGCCATGGGCGAAACTGACGTTGTCAAACCGCACCGAAGGCGCGCCGGGGCCGGGCAGAGCGGCGCTGATCTGCGGGCGGGCCCGCGCCGGGGCCTCGTCAAACAGGCCATAGATGCGCTCCAGACTGGCCGCCGCGATTTGCAGCGTGCCCGACATTTCGCCCAACCGGCGCAGCGGCTGAAAGGTCAGCGCCATCGCGGTGAAGAACGACATGAAATCGCCGGTGCTGCGCTCACCCGCCGCAATTTCGTCGCCCGCCATCAGCAGAACGGCGAAAAAGCCGACACCGGTGACCACGTCAATCATGCCCGGCATCAGGCTGCGTCCCAAGGCGGATTTCACCTCGGCGCGGGTGATGGCGCGCAGGACGGTGCGAAAGCGGTCGGTCTGATAGGCCTCCATCCGGTTCAGCTTGACCGCCTGAATGCCGTGAAAAATCTCGTCCAGCCGGGTGGCGCGCTGCCCGGCCTGTTCGCGCAGGTGGTTGGATTTGCGCCGCACATAGCGTTGCAGCAGCACCGAGGGCAGGATCAGCAACGGCGCTCCGACAAGCGAGGCAAAGGTCCAGTAGGGATCTATCGAGATCGCCACCCCGAACAGGATCAGCAGGCCCAGCCCATCGCGGCCAATGCCGGTCAGCAGGCTGGTCCACAGCCCCTGCACCGCCAAAGTGTCCCCCTGCACCCGTTCGATCAACATGCCGGGCGGGTTGGTCTGAAAGAACGGGCTGTCGAGTGTCAGGATATGGCGCAACAGATCGACCTGCATGGCGGCGGAAACCTGCTGCGCAATCGCGGTGAACAGCGTGCGCGCGGCCACGACGCAGCTGCCGCGCACCACAAACAGCGCCAGGATGGCAAAGCCGACCCCAAACAGCGCATCGGCCCCATTGGGGGTGAACACCACGTCAAACAGCGGTTTCAACAGATAGGACAGACCGCCCAAAGCGCTGCCCTCGATCACCATCAGGGCAAAACCCAGCACGATCCTGGGGGTTTGCGGGCGCAGATAGCCCGCCCAAAAGCGCCGGAACAAGCTGGGACGGGGGAGGGCTTCGGTCACGGGGGCTGGCCTGTCGATGCTGTGCTGGCGGTTGGTCTAGCTTGGGCTTCGGCGCGAGGCAAGGCGGGCGCGGATGGGACCGGCATTCTGGGCGAGAGCTGGCCGGAGAGCTGCGGGCTTCATCTTGGTGAAAATACTCCCCGCGGAGCGTCCTGTATTGGCAGAAGAAGCCTCCGGCGGGAGTATTTGGGCCAAGATGAAGCGTGGGCGAAGGCGGCGGCTGCGGGCGTCGGCGGTGCATTGACCATCCGGGGGGCATTGCGTAGCCATGGCGTATCAGTATTCGGAGCCGCAGATGACGCTTGCCAACGGTCGCCCCTATCTTGCCATTCCCGGCCCCTCGGTCATGCCAGACCGCGTGCTGGCCGCGATGCATCGGGGTGCGCCCAATATCTATGAGGGCGGTCTGCATGATCTGGTGGCTTCGCTTTGGCCCGATCTGCGCGCCCTTGCAGGCACGACGCAGAATGTCGCGGCCTACATCGGCAATGGCCATGCGATCTGGGAGGCCGCGAACGCCAACCTGTTCTCGCGCGGCGACCGGGCTTTGGTGATTGCCACCGGGCAGTTCGGTCTGGGCTGGGCGGCCTCGGCCCGCGCGATGGGCATCGAAGTGGAGGTGCTGGATTTCGGCAAATCCAATCCCGCCGACATGGCGCAGGTCGAGGCGGCTTTGCGGGCCGACCGCGCGGGCCGGATCAAGGCCGTGCTGACCACGCATGTCGACACCGCCAGCACCATCCGCACCGACATTGCGGCGCTGCGGGCAGCGATGGACGCGTCCGGGCATGCGGCCTTGCTGGCGGTCGATTGCATCGCAAGTCTGGGCTGTGATGAATTTCACATGGACGTCTGGGGCGTGGATGTGACCGTGGCGGCCAGCCAGAAGGGCCTGATGACGCCACCGGGCATGGGCTTTGTGTGGTTTTCGGAAAAGGCGCGGCTGGCGACACGGCAGGCCGACCTGCGCAGCCCGTATTGGGACTGGACCCCGCGCGCCGATGGCACCGAATTCTGGCAGTTGTGGAACGGCACTGCGCCGACGCATCACCTGTTTGGCCTGCGCGAGGCGCTGACCATGCTGTTGCACGAGGAAGGATTGCCTGCGGTCTGGGCGCGGCACGAGGCTTTGGCGCGCACGGTCTGGGCGGCGTTTGACGCCTGGGGCGCGGGCCATCCGGCGATTGCGCTGAATGTGGCCGATGTGGCGCACCGGGGCCGTTCGGTGACCGCGGCGCGGTTGGGTGCCCCGCATGCGACGCGGTTGCGCGAATGGTGCGAGCACAAGGCCGGGGTGACGCTTGGCATCGGGTTGGGCATGGCCGCGATGGATGACCCGGCCTATCACGGCTTTCTGCGGGTGGCGCATATGGGGCATGTGAACGCCCATATGACCTTGGGCGCGCTGGCGGTGATGGAGGCGGGCATGCTTGCGTTGGACATTCCGCACGGGGGCGGGGCGCTGGCGGCAGCGGCGGGCGTGGTGGCGGCGCGGGCATAGGCGGCTGGCGCGGCCTTCGCAGGGGGAAGGGGGCGCGTGTCAGTCCAAACCCTGGACCGGTTCAACCACCACCGCCACACCCCGCGCCCGTTCGCGCCATGAGATGTAAAGCGCGCTGGCAATCAGGATGGCGACGCCCAACAGGGTCCAGCCATCGGGGAAATCGCCAAAGAACCACCAGCCCAGCACCGTGGCCATGATCATTTCGGTATAGGCCAAGGGGGCCAGCAGCGAGGCTTCTGAAAAGTCATAGGCGCGCACGATCAGGAAATGGCCAAAGGTCGCCACACAGCCCAAGCCTGCAAACATCGCCCATTGCGCCGGGTCGGGCGATTGCCAGACCAGCGGCATCGCCAGTGTCAACAGCGCAGCCCCGATGGCGTTGGTCTGAAACGTCGTCACCATCGCCGGAGACTGGCCCGCGATCTTGCGGGTCATCACGAAATAGATCGCCAGAAATGTGCCCGCCGCAAAGGCCAGACCGGTCCCGGCATTCACTTCGGCAAAGCCGGGGCGGATGATGATCAGGGTGCCGACAAAGCCCACACACACCGCGGCCCAACGCCGGGGGCCGACCTGTTCCTTCAGCACCAGCGCCGACAGCACGGTGACCACCAGGGGCTGCACGAAGAAGATCGCCAAAGCATCGGCGATGGGCAGGTAGATCAGCGACAGAAAGAAGCAAAACGTGGCAAGGATCAGAAACGCGGCGCGAAAGCCATGATAAAACGGCCGGTCCGGCCACAGGCCCCGGCCGCCGCCATGCCGCCACGCAAAGGGCAGCGTCACCACCGCACCAAACGCCAGCCGCGCCCAGACAATCTGCAACACTGGCACGCCCTGTTGCCCCAGAAATTTGGCAAAAACATCAATCAGCGGCAGGCTCGCCATCGCCCCCAGCATCAGGGCGACGCCAACCAAGGGGCGTGCGGGCAAGGGGCGGGCGGGCAATGCAGTCGTCATCAGAGCGGCCTTTGGCGCGGTGGCGCAAGGCTGTGTCTAGGCGGCACTCGGAGTGCGGTCCATCCCGTTTGCGACAGCATTTGCCCGGCCCACCATGCGATGGCTTTTGTCAGCAGCGCAGGGGCGCCGCCCACCCGCCACAGCGCAGGTTTTGCAGGCAGTTGCACGGCCCGCAGCACAGTCCGGTCAAGCGGCCCGCTGTCGGGCCTGACTAAAGCCAAAAGCCCGGATCAGCCGCCGATCTTCGCCAACCAGTCGTTCATTCACATGTTTTCCGCCGCTTGCGCGGCAAGCACGCCTCCCGCGAATTTGCGGACCTCGGGGTCGGTGCCATATTGCAAAACGATGCGGGCGTTGTCGACGACGCTTTGATGATGCGGCACCATGCCCCTGATGAAATCCAGATCGGCATTGCCGGTGTCGGGCGCCATCATGCTTATCATCATCGAATCCATGACCTTTTTTTCAGGCCTGCGTGTTTTTCAAGCCTGCGTGGCCGCGCTGTCGGCGGTTTGCGCCAAAAGCGGCAAGGCAACGGCAGTGCCAAGGGCGGCGAGGGTGAGGCGTGACCTATCCGACGCCTGTTGTATCTGTGCTTTGTTGCAACCTTCTGGCGAAAGGAAGCCATGTCACATGCAAGTGAGCGCGGAGCCTGTGCATTTCGGCCCCTTCACCTTCGCCCTGACCCTGTTATGCTGCAGATGTAACAGACAGATTTGGCCCGCACATGCCCAGCCCCTCTTCCGCCGCCAAACGCCCTGTCGTGGGCATCATCGGCAATTCCTATCTGATGAACGACCGCTACGCCGTGCATGCGGCGGGGCATATCAATTCCTGTGCGGTGTCGGATGTGGCAGGCTGTGTGCCGCTGATCGTGCCCTGCGATCCGCGCTATGCGACGGTGGATGAATTGTTGTCGGTCTGCGACGGGTTCTTGCTGACCGGCGGGCGTCCGAATGTGCATCCTTCGGAATATGGTGAGGATGAAACCCCCGCCCATGGCCATTTCGACCGCAACCGCGATGCGATCACCTTGCCGCTGATCCGGGCTTGCGTCGACAGCGGCCAGCCGTTCTTTGGCATTTGCCGGGGCTTTCAAGAAGTGAACGTGGCGATGGGCGGCACGCTGCACCCCGAGATCCGCGAATTGCCGGGCCGGATGAACCACCGGATGCCGCCCGAAGGCACCATGGACGAACAATTTGCCCTGCGCCATCCGGTACAGTTTGCCGAAGGCGGGGTGTTTGCCCGGCTGCTGGGGGCGGCAGAGGTGATGACCAACACCTTGCACGGCCAGGGCATCGCGCGGGCCGGGCACCGCATCGTCATCGACGGTCAGGCACCAGACGGCACGCCCGAGGCGATCTATGTGGCGGATGCGCCGGGTTTCACTTTGTCGGTGCAGTGGCATCCTGAATGGAACGCCGCCAACGATCCGGTGTCACGGCCCTTGTTCAAGGCCTTCGGGGCCGCCGTGCGCGCCTGGGCCGCGCGTCAGGGCGGAATTCCTGCGGTCTGAGTCAGAGTGCAGGAAAATCCCGACGCCTGCGGTGGGAGACCACGCGCGACACGCCCGCCAGCACCACCACCGCCTAGATGACCTGAGTGTGCAGAATCCGGCGTCCTCGGGCGTCAGGGTTTCAGGGGCGTCAAGCCGGACACAGACCATTCACCAAAGGCACCGCGCAGGCCGGGGCGGGTTGGACAACCGCAGGTGCGACCGGAACAGCGGGTGTGACGGTTGGTGCCGGTGTGGCCGCTGGGGTTGCCACTGCGGGCGCTGCGACGGCGGGCGCTGCGACGGCGGGGGGCGCGATCACCGGCACAACCCCGGTGATGATCGGCGCAGGCATCACCGACGGTTTCGGGATGATGATGGTCGGAGCCGGTGCAGTGACCGCTGCTGCGGGTTTGACAGCTGTCGGCTTTTTCTTGACCGGTGCTTTTGGCGGCAGTTTCAGACCCTTGGGATAGCTGCCATCCACGTTCAGCACCACCACCTTGGCCCCGTCCGGCACCCGGTTGAACAGATCCATCACGTCCTGATTGATCATGCGGATGCAGCCTGAAGAAGCATTCTTGCCGATCGAATTCCACTCGGGCGTGCCGTGGATGCGGTAGCCATAATCGACACCATTGGTGGTCAGATACAAGGCGCGCGCGCCCAGAGGGTTGGTCGGACCGCCCGGCTGACCCTTCTCCCATTTGATCAGTTCGGGTTTGCGTTCGATCATTTCCGGCGGCGGTGTCCACATCGGCCAGTTCTGCCGCCCGGTGATCAGCGCCTCGCCGGCCCATTCGAAGCCCGCCTTGCCAACGGCGATGCCATAGCGGGTGGCCTTGTTCTTGCCGGTGACCAGGTAGAGATGCTTCTCGCCGGGGCTGATGATCACGGTGCCGACCGGTTCCGCGGTGCTGTAGGCCACGTCCTGACGCTGAAAGGCGACCGGGACCTGTTCAACCGGCACCGCCGGTATCGCAAAACTGCCGTCGTTCATGGCGGCATAAAACAGCGCATTCTTGCCCGGTTCGGGCGTTGGCGGGGCGACAACGGCCCCGGCCACTCCGGGCATCGGCACTCCGGGAACACAGGCCGCAAGTGTCAGAGACAGCAGGCTTGCTGCCAACAATTTAACCGTCAAAAAGCGCATCAGTCAGCCCATCACAATGGGGCGGCCCTTGCATGGCCACCCGGATTCTCTGACAGGGACGCTAGATCAGGGCCTGGACTTCGTCAAAGCCCGATGGCCGCAAATCAGGAATAATCACAAAGTCGTGCGCACTTGCCATAGCTCGGGAAAAAGCTGCACTTCAAGCATCCGGCGCAGGTAGGCCACGCCCGAGGTGCCGCCCGTGCCGCGCTTGAACCCGATCACCCGTTCGACGGTGGTGACGTGGTTGAACCGCCAGCGGCGGAAGTAATCCTCGAAATCCACCAGCTTTTCGGCCAGTTCATAAGCCTGCCAATAGCGAACCGGATCGCGGTAAACTGTTTCCCAGACCGCCCGCACCCCGTCATGCGCGACCCAAGGCTGCCGCAGATCGCGGGTCAGAACCTCGGCAGGCACCGGCAATCCGGCGCGGGCCAGATGGTGCAGCGCCTCATCATAAAGGCTGGGCCGCGCCAGTTCCGCCTCCAGCAGCGCCGTCAGATCGGCGCGGTGGGCGTGGGGTTGCAGCATTGCCAGATTGCGGTTGCCGACCGCATATTCGATCAGCCGGTATTGCCAGGACTGAAAGCCCGACGATTGGCCGAGGTCTTCGCGGAAGGTGGTGTAATCGGACGGCGTCATGGTGCGCAACACATCCCAGGCATTGTTCAACTGCTCAAATATCCGGCTGATACGGGCCAGCATCTTGAACGCCTCAGGCGCGCGATCGGCGGCGATGGCCACACGGGCGGCGTTCAATTCATGCAGCGCCAGCTTCATCCACAGTTCTGACGTTTGGTGCTGAATGATGAACAACATCTCGTCATGCGCGCCGGTCAGCAGGCTTTGCGCGGTGAGGATTTGATCAATATGCAGATAGTCGCCATAAGACATGCGCCCGTCAAAGGACATCTGCGCGCCTTCTGACGCGGGATCATAAGCGGTGTGCATCGGGCATTTTGGGTCGGTGGTCATCGGATTTCCTTTGGTTGAGTGTGCCCCACAGGGCGGCATCGTCACAAGGAAAAGGCTTGGCGGTTCAGCACCGAAAGTGATCCGATGGTCCGCCAATGGGCGATCCAACCGGCGGGACGGCACAGCGCGGGCAGCGGCTTCATCTTGGTGAAAATACTCCCCGCGGAGCGTCCTGCATTTGCGACAAGAGCCTCCGGCGGGAGTATTTTTGCCAAGATGAAGCCGTTTGCCATCACGTCACCTTGGCGCGGGTTTTGTATTCAGGGCGGTCCCAGAGGTCGTGTTGCATGATCTCGGCGATGATTTTGACGGCATTATCGACGTCCTGCGCGTCGATGAACAAGGGCGTGAAGCCGCAGCGGATGATATCGGGCGCGCGGAAATCTCCGATGACGCCGCGCGCGATCATCGCTTGCATGATGGCATAGCCTTCGGGATGGCGGAACGACACCTGGCTGCCGCGCTGCGCGTGGCCACGCGGGGTGGCGAGGGTCAGGGTCGGGCAGGCGGCCTCTATCCCGGCGATATAGCGGTCGGTCAGGGCCAGCGATGCGGCACGCAGGGCGGCCATGTCGACGGTGTCCCAGATATCCAGGCTGGCCTCCAAAGCCGCCAGTTGCAGGATCGGCGGGGTGCCGACGCGCATGCGTTCCGCGCCGGTGGCGGGGCGGTAGTCGAGATCAAAGGCGAAGGGCGCGGCGTGGCCTTGCCAGCCGGACAGGGCCGGGCGGGCGACATCCGCATGGCGGGGGGCGACATAGATGAAGGCCGGGCCGCCCGGGCCGGAGTTCAGGTATTTGTAAGTGCAGCCCACCGCGAAATCGACCTTGCATTGCGCCAGTTCCACCTGAAACGCCCCCGCCGAATGCGCCAGATCCCAGATCGCCAGAGCGCCATGGGCATGCGCCCGTGCGGTGATGGCGGCCATGTCGTGACGCCGCCCGGTGCGGTAATCAACTTCGGTGATCATCGTCACCGCCACCGTGTCGTCGATGGCGTCCAGAACGTCTTCGGGGGCGACGGTTTTCAGGGTGTAGCCCGCGCCCAAGGTGCGGCAAAGCCCCTCGGCCATATACAGATCCGACGGGAAGTTGCCGGTGTCGGACAGGATCACCCGGCGGTCGGGGTTCATCTCCAGACAAGACGCCAGCGCCTGATAGACCTTGATCGACAGGGTGTCGCCCATCACCACATGCCCCGGCTCGGCCCCGATCAGCCGCGCGATGTGGTCGCCGACGCGCATCGGTTTGTCCATCCAGCCGGCCTTGTTCCAGCCGGTGATCAGCATCTCGCCCCATTCCGCCGTCACCGCCTGCGCCACCCGCGCGGCTGCTGTCACGGGCAGCGGCCCCAGCGAGTTGCCGTCCAGATAGATCATACCCTGCGGCAGATGGAACCGGGCTTTAGTGGCGGCAAAATCGGTCATGGCTTGCTCCTGTTGCCCGGCAGACTGCATGTAGGGCGCGCCCGGATCAATACGACAGTTGAGGATAATTTCAAGCTTGAAATGATTGCGGACTTGCCACGGATCCGCTTCTTGTCATGCTGGCGCAAAACGGGGGCCAAATGCTGAAGGAACTGGACATACCGCCGTCGTGGCTGGGGCTGGGGCTGCTGGTCAGTTGGGCCTTGTCGCGGATATGGTCGTTGCAGGGGCTGTCGGGGCTTGGGGCGGTGCTGATCGGGTTGGGCGCGCTGTTGCTGCTGGCGGCGGTGGCGCAGATGCTGGCGGCAGGCACCAGCTTTGTGCCGCGCCGTGATCCTGCGGCTTTGGTCACCGGCGGGGTTTTCCAGATCAGCCGCAATCCGATCTATCTGGCCGATGCGATGCTTTTGACCGGGTTTATCGCCTATTGGGGCGCGGTGCTGGCGCTGCCGGTGATTCCCGCCTTCATCACCTTGATAACCCGGCGCTATGTCCATGACGAAGAGGCGCGTCTGCGCAACCGCTTTGGGGCCGCGGCCGAGGCATATTTTGCCGCCGTTCCGCGCTGGATCTGGCGGTTTTGAGGGCTGGTATTGAAAAGGTCTAGGCTGGACGTGACAGGGTTTTCACCTTAAGCGGCTAACAGGCTTTGAACGAATGGTGCGCGCTGTTTTTGCGCAATCAATCTGACCGGCGGTCACGGGGCGAACCCTTGAACCGCCCTTACAGACGGGGGACCACAGTGAAGATAGGCGCACTTACAGAGATTTTTGCGGGCGAGAACCGAGTGTCGATGACCCCGGATTCGGCTTTGCAACTGGTGAAGCTGGGGCATGTTTGCGTTGTCCAGTCCGGGGCGGGTCTGAAAGCCGGGTTTTCGGACGCGCTTTATGCCAAGGCCGGGGTCGAGGTGTTGCCTGACGCCGCCGCAGTGATCGCTGCGGCCGAAGTGCTGGTCAAGGTGCGCGGGCCGGAACTGGCCGAGGCGCAGGCCCTGCGTGAGGGGCAGACGCTGATCTCATTCTTCTGGCCTGCGCAGAACGCAGAGCTGCTGGAGGTTGTGAAATCCCGTGGTGCAACCGTGGTGGCGATGGACATGGTCCCCCGCATCAGCCGCGCGCAGAAGATGGACGCTTTGTCGTCGATGGCCAATATCGCGGGCTATCGCGCGGTGATCGAGGCCGGGTCGAACTTTGGCCGCTTCTTCACGGGGCAAGTGACGGCGGCGGGCAAGGTTCCGCCCGCCAAAGTGTTGATCGTCGGCGCGGGTGTGGCAGGCCTTGCGGCCATTGGCACCGCGACCAGCCTTGGCGCGATTGTGCTGGCGTTCGATGTGCGCCCCGAAGTGGCCGAGCAGATCGAGAGCATGGGCGCGTCGTTTGTCTATCTGGAATTTGACGCCTCTGAGCTGCCAGATGGCGCGGCAACAGGCGGCTATGCGGCACCTTCCAGCCCGGCCTTTGCGGCCAAGCAACTGGCGAAGTTCCGCGAACTGGCACCGGAAATGGACATCGTGATCACCACGGCTTTGATCCCCGGACGGCCCGCGCCGAAACTGTGGACCGCCGATATGGTGGCGATGATGAAGCCCGGCTCGGTGATCGTGGACCTTGCCGCCGAGCGTGGCGGCAACTGTGATCTGACGGTGCCGGACCAGAAGATTGTCAGCGACAATGGCGTCACGATTGTCGGCTATACAGATTTCCCAAGCCGGATGGCAGCGCAGGCGTCTACGCTTTATGCGACCAATATCAGGCACATGCTGACCGATCTTACACCGAAGAAAGACGGTGTGATCGCCCACAACATGGAAGACGACGTGATCCGCGGCGCCACTGTGGCGCATCAGGGCGCGATCACCTTCCCGCCACCACCGCCGAAAATCGCGGCAATTGCGGTGCAGAAACCAAAGGCCAAGGTGGTCGAACTGACCGCCGTTGAAAAGCGCGCGGCCGAGGTGGCGGCCTTCAAGGCGCAGACCCGCAGCCAGGTCGGCATGCTGGTGATCGGCGGCGGCTTGATCCTGCTGGCGGGGCTGTTTGCGCCAGCCAGTTTCATGTCGCATTTCATCGTGTTCGTGCTGTCGGTCTATGTCGGCGTGCAGGTGATCTGGAACGTCTCGCACAGCCTGCACACGCCCTTGATGGCGATCACCAACGCCATCTCATCCATCATCATTCTGGGCGCGCTGATGCAGATCGGGTCGGGCGACTGGCTGGTCATGATCCTCGCGGCAGCCTCGGTGTTCATGGCAGGGATCAACATTTTCGGTGGCTTCATGGTCACAAGGCGCATGCTTGCCATGTTCCAGAAGTCGTAAGGGAGCGCGCAGCATGGAATATGGATTCACCACAGCGGCCTATGTGGTCGCAGCCGTCTTGTTCATTCAGTCCTTGGGCGGGCTTTCGGGGCAGGAAAGCGCCAAGCGCGCTGTCTGGTACGGCATCGTCGGCATGGCGCTGGCGGTTGCCGCGACCTTGTATGGACCGGGCGCAAGCAACTGGCTGATATCGCTGGTCATGATCGCGGCAGGCGGGGCGATTGGCTGGGTTGTGGCGCAGCGTGTGCAGATGACCGAGATGCCGCAACTGGTGGCTGCGATGCACAGCCTCGTTGGTCTGGCGGCGGTGTTCATCGGTTTCAACACCCATATCGAGATGGTGCGGGTGGCAGGTCTGGATGAGGCGGCGCGCGCGGCGCTGGACGGGTTTGCCGCCGTTGTCGCGCATAAATCCGGGGTCGAGGTGTCGATCCTGCGGGTGGAGACGTTCCTGGGCGTGTTCATCGGGGCGGTGACTTTCACCGGATCGGTGATCGCGTTCGGCAAACTGGCGGGCCGCGTCGACGGCAAGGCGAAAAAGCTGCCGGGCGGCCATGTGCTGAACGCGACGGCGGCGGCAGTGTCGCTGATCCTGTTGCTGGTCTATCTGCAAACCGGATCGACCCTGGCGCTGCTGGGGATGACGGTGGCGGCGCTGTTCATCGGCTATCACCTGATCATGGGCATCGGCGGCGCCGATATGCCGGTCGTGGTGTCGATGCTGAACAGCTATTCCGGCTGGGCGGCGGCGGCGATCGGGTTCTCGCTGTCGAACGATCTTTTGATCGTGGTCGGCGCGCTGGTCGGCTCGTCGGGTGCGATCCTGTCCTACATCATGTGCAAGGCGATGAACCGGTCCTTCGTGTCGGTCATTCTGGGCGGTTTCGGTGGCACCACTGGCCCGGCGATGGAAGTGACAGGCGAGCAGGTGGCGATTGATGCCGAAGGCGTGGCTGCGGCCCTGAACGATGCCGACAGCATCATCATCATTCCGGGCTATGGCATGGCGGTGGCGCAGGCGCAGCAATCGGTTTCGGAACTTACACGCAAGCTGCGGGCGGCGGGCAAGACCGTGCGTTTTGCCATTCACCCCGTTGCGGGCCGTCTGCCCGGGCATATGAACGTGCTGCTGGCCGAGGCGAAGGTGCCCTATGACATTGTGATGGAGATGGACGAGATCAACGAGGATTTCCCGACAACCGACGTCGCCATCGTCATCGGCTCGAACGACATCGTCAATCCGGCGGCACAGGAAGATCCGAACTCGCCCATCGCGGGGATGCCGGTGCTGGAGTGCTGGAAGGCGAAACAGGTGTTCGTATCCAAACGCGGACAGGGCACGGGCTATTCGGGCATCGAGAACCCGCTGTTCTACAAGGAAAACACCCGGATGTTCTATGGCGATGCCAAGAAATCGCTGGATGCCCTGCTGCCGATGATCGACTGACGACTTTTCTGCGAAAAATCACATGTAGCACCCCCCGGCCCCGCGCCGGGGGTTTTGCTTTTCGGCAACACCTTTGCGGCATACGCTTGTATTCCGCCATTTTTCTGGCGTGCCCGGCAGGCTTTGTCACAAAGGGGCAACCAAGAGCAGAAAGCCCGCCATGACCCCGCTTGCCGACCATCCCTTGCGTTTTGCCTTGGTGAACGAGTTGCACGCGCGGCCGTTTCCGGCGCTGTCCGCGCCCTGTACGGCGGTCTATCTGGCGATCAAGGAACCGCAGGCGGCGCAAAACCGCGACCGGGATGCGGACCGCGCGCATCTGTTGGCGCTGCTGGACCGGCACGGTTCGGTGCATCCGCAACCCAGCGCCACGCATTTTTCCGGACCGATTGGCCGTGCCGAATTGAAATGGGAAAGCCACACCGAATTCGTGACCTATTCGGCCTTCACGCCCGGCCTGCCGCTGCGCCCGTTTGACCCGGCCGAAACCGAAGTGTTTCCCGATGACTGGCTGGAGCGCGCGCCGGGTTTGCGGATGGCATCGGTGCTGATCCGGGTGGAAATCCTGCCTGAGGATGAGACCGAAATGCAGGCTAAGCTGAACGACTGGTTCGTGCCCGAAAGCCTTGCGGTGGCGCGGGTGGTTGATGGGGCTGCGGTGGTTGCGGGCGATTTCCGGATTGATCCGGCGGGGCATATGCGCTTTGCGGTGTTCGTGCGCCCCGATACCGGCGCGCGGCGCATTGGCCGCATCGTGCAGCGGCTGTGCGAGATCGAAACCTACCGCGCCATGTCGATGCTGGGCCTGATGCGGGCGCGGGATCTGACGCAGCGGTTGAACGCGCTTGATCCACAACTGTCGGCGCTGGTGTCTGGCCTTGATGCCAACGGACAGCCCGCCGAATCGGCGCTGCATGATCTGCTGCGCATTTCGGCGGAACTGGAAAGCCTGGCGGTGCAGGTCTCGTTTCGCTTTGCCGCGACCGGGGCCTATGAGGCCATCGTGACCCAGCGCATCGAGGCCCTGCGCGAGGTGCGGGTGCAGGGGCGGCAGACGTTTGGCGAATTCATGATGCGCCGCTATGATCCGGCGATGCGCACGGCGAAATCCGCCGAAACCCGGCTGCGGTCGATGGCCGAACGCGCGATGCGGGCCGCCGAATTGCTGCGCACGCGGGTCGATGTCGAACGAAGCGCGCAAAACCAGAAGCTGCTGGAAAGCATGGACCGCCGCGCCGATCTGGCCTTGCGGTTGCAGCACACGGTCGAGGGGCTGTCGGTGGTGGCCGTCAGCTATTACGCGGTGTCGCTGGTGGCCTATATGGCCTATCCGCTGACCGAGGCTGTGCAGATGTCCAAGGGTATGGCGATGGCGCTGCTGACGCCTTTGGTGGTCGGCGCAGTCTGGCTGATGGTGCGCAGAATCAAGTCCAGGATGCAGTAGGCAGCGGTCTGCGGCAGCGGCGGCAGACGGGTCTTTCGGCCAATGTGAAACGCCGCGTGCGGTCTGGTGCGGCGCGCTGTGATTGCTGGCTTGACAGCGCATGGGCAGGCTTGCACCCATGGCGCAAGCAAATGGCCGAAGTGAAGGCCCGCACAGACAGGCACAGCAGATGAAGCCGTTTCCGATTTCAGCCGAACAGCCCGCGCGGTTTTCGGCGGCCTTGCCCAAGGCTTGTGATGTGGTCGTGCTGGGCGGCGGCATCATCGGCGTGATGAGCGCGTGGTTTCTGGCCGAGCGCGGTTTCCGGGTGGTTCTGTGCGAAAAGGGCCGCATCGCGGCCGAGCAATCCAGCCGCAACTGGGGCTGGATCCGTCAGCAGGGCCGCGATCTGGCGGAACTGCCGATCATGGTCGAAAGCCTGAAGATCTGGAAAGCCCTGGCGCGTGAATTCGGGGCGGGCCTTGGCTTTCGGCAAGAGGGTGTGCTGTATCTGGCGCGCACCGACGCCGAACTGGCGGGCTATGCCGCCTGGTTGGCTGCAGCGCAGGGGCAGGGACTGGACAGTCAGATGATCAGCCAGCGCCAAGTGCAGGCGCGTCTGCAAGGGACAGTCGGGCCGTGGATTGGCGGGCTGATCACACCATCGGATGCGCGCGCAGAGCCGTGGTACGCGGTGCCGATGCTGGCCGAAGGCGCCGAGGCGCGCGGCGTGGTGATCGTCGAGGATTGCGCGGTGCGGCGTCTGGACCGCGCCGGTGGCCGGGTTTCGGCCGTGATCACCGAGTCCGGGCGCATCGCCTGCGATCATGTCGTGGTGGCGGGTGGCGCGTGGTCATCGCTGTTCTTGCGCGTCGAAGGCGTGGCCATCCCGCAACTTGCGGTGGTGTCAAGCGTTGCCGCAACCCAAAGCCTGCCCGAAGTTTTCGCGGGCAATGCGGTGGATGACCGGCTGGCGTTTCGGCGGCGTCTGGATGGCGGCTACACTTTGGCCCCCGGTTCCGGCCATGATTTTCACATCGGACCTGACGCTCTGCGCCATGCGCTGCGCTATTGGTCGGTGTTGAAAAAGGACATCCGCTCCACCCGGTTTCACCCGGCCGCAGCGCAGGGCTTTCCCGACAGCTGGACCACACGGCGGCGCTGGTCGGGTGATGAGATTTCGCCGTTTGAACGGATGCGGGTTTTGAACCCGGCGCCGAACCTGTCGGCGCTGGAGGCGGTGGTGGCAGAATTTGCAGCGGCGTTTCCGGCTTTGGGGGCGGTGCGGTTGAAATCAGCCTGGGGCGGCCTGATCGATACCATGCCCGATTTGGTGCCGGTGATTGACCATGTCGCCGCGGTGCCGGGGCTGGTGATCGCCACGGGGCTTTCCGGGCACGGCTTTGGTATCGGCCCGGCTGTCGGCCGGGTGGTGGCCGATCTGGTGGCGGGAAATCCGGTGGGCCATGATCTGAGTCGGTTCCGACTGTCGCGGTTCCGCGATGGCAGCAAGACCGTGCCGGGGCCGTCCTTGTAACTGCGCGCTGCGTGCCAGCGCGCAGCCTGTGGTCCGGGCCTGCGCCGCACCGCAATGCCACCCACAACCACCCGATATTTCTGCACATGCGATGACCCTGCGGCGTGCAGGCTTTACAGGCGCCAGCCAGCGCGATAGACGCGGCGTCTTGCAAATCCGGGGGCGGCAATGGTTGCGTATTGTGGGATCGACTTTGGCACCTCCAACTCGACCGTGGCCTTGGCCGATGCCAACCGGGCCTGGCTGATTGCGCTGGAGGACGGCCATGTCACGCTGCCTTCGGCGGTGTTTTGGGAAAGCGACGGCGGTGCGCCGGACTTCGGGCGCGCGGCGATTGCGGCCTATATGCGCGGCGATGACGGGCGGCTGTTGCGCGGCTTGAAATCCACGCTCGGATCATCGCTGATCGACGAGAAAACCCGGATCGGCGCGCGGGCGGTGTCGTTCAAAGAGGTGCTGGCGCGGTTCTTTCAGCACATGCACCGGCAATTGGTGGCAGAGGCGGGCGAGATTTCGCAAGTCGTGCTGGGCCGCCCGGTGCATTTCGTCGATGATGATGCGGCCGGCGATGCCAAGGCGCAGGGCGTGCTGGAAGATATCGCCAAGGCCACCGGGTTCACCGAAGTGGCGTTTCAGTTTGAACCGATCGCGGCGGCTTTGCAGTATGAACAAGGCGTCGCGCATGAAGAACTGGTGCTGATTGTCGACATCGGCGGCGGCACCTCGGACTTTTCCATCGTGCGGGTGTCACCCCAGCGCGCGCGCGCCGCAGACCGCGCCGATGACATTCTGGCCAATGATGGCATTCGCGTCGGCGGCACCGATTTTGACCGCCTGCTCAGTCTGGCCGAAGTGATGCCGGGTCTGGGTTTCAAGGCCAGCACAGGCGGTGGCAAGGGATTGATGCCCAATCATTATTTTCTTGATCTGGCGACATGGCACCGCATCAACATGCTGTACACCCAGCGCTGTCTGACCGACCTCAAGGCACTGCGGCATGTGGTGGACCGCACCCCACTGCTGGACCGCTTGGTGAAGGTGGTCACTGAACGCCACGGCCATTCCATCGCCATGGCGGTCGAGGCCGCGAAGATCGCTTTGTCGGATCAGGACGCGGCCCGGATTGCCTTGTCGGCCTTCACCGGGGGACCCAATCCAGTGGCGACGCGTGCCCGCTTTGAGGCGGCGGTGGCGGCCCCTGTGGAACGGATTTTCGGTATGCTGGCCTCGGTTTTGGCGCAGGCGGGGTTGCGCGCGGGCGATATTGGCACGGTGTTCATGACGGGTGGGTCCAGCGGTCTGCCGGTGCTGCGGGCCTGCGTGCAGGCGGCCTTGCCGGGGGTTGCGATTGCCACAGGCGACATGCTGGGCTCGGTCGGCACCGGGCTCGCGCTGGATGCGCGGCGCAAGTTTGGATAACGCGCATTTGGGCCAAGCTGGCCGCTGCTTGACCGAACGGCAAGACAGGTGCGGCGGGTCACTTTGGCGTGCTGAGTGGGGTGCGGGTTGGCGGGGTTGCAGATGGCCAAGTTTTGGCCCAGGTTTGCGGCAAGGAGACCGCCATGCCGATCAAGAACCGCTTTGCCGAGATGCTGCCGCAGATCACCGCCTGGCGGCATGATTTTCACCAACACCCGGAACTGATGTTCGATGTGCATCGCACCGCCGCCCTGGTCGCCGATCTGTGTCGTGGATTCGGGGTCGATCAGGTGGTGACGGGCATTGGCCGCACCGGGGTCGTGGTGGTGATCAAAGGCCGCACCGACACGGCCGGTCGCGTGGTGGGTCTGCGCGCCGACATGGACGCGCTGCCGATCCATGAGGCCAGCGGCGTGGCTTATGCTTCGCAGATGCCGGGCAAAATGCACGCCTGCGGCCATGACGGCCACACCGCCATGCTGCTGGGGGCGGCGCAGTATCTGACCGAGACGCGGAATTTCGACGGCACCGCCGTGCTGATCTTTCAACCCGCCGAAGAGGGCGGCGGCGGTGGGCGTGAGATGGTCGAATCCGGCATGATGGACCGCTTCGGCGTGCAAGAGGTCTACGGGCTGCACAACATGCCCGGGATTCCGGCTGGGCAATTCGCCATCCGACCGGGTGCCATGATGGCGGCGGCGGATCGGTTTGAAATCGTGGTGACGGGCAAGGGCGGTCACGCCGCCATTCCGCAAGACAGCATCGACAGCCTGCTGGTGGCCTCCCATATCGTGCTGGCCTTGCAGTCGATTGCCAGCCGCAACGTCGATCCCCTGGCGCAGGTGGTGGTGTCGGTCTGCACCATTGGCACCGATTCCAACGCCGACAACGTCATCCCCCAGATCGTGACCCTGCGCGGCACAGTGCGCACGATGGACCCTGTGGTGCAGGATCTGGTCGAACGGCGGTTGTCCGAGATTGCCCTGGGCACCGCACAGGCCTTGGGCGCGCGCTGCCAGGTGATCTACAAACGCGGCTATCCGGTGACGGTGAACGCCGCGGCCAACACCGCCTATGCCGCCGAGGTTGCCGCCGGCATCGCGGGATCCGTGGACACCAACACCGCGCCCATGATGGCGGCCGAGGATTTCAGCTATATGCTGAACGCCCGACCCGGCGCCTATATCTTCCTTGGCAACGGCGCGACGCACATGCTGCATCACCCGGCTTATGTGTTTGATGATACGATCATTCCGGCGGGGTGCAGCTGGCTCGCGGCCATGGTCGAGGCGCGGATGCCGCTGCGCTGATCCACCGCAAACCATTCAAGTTTGATTAAAATTATGCTTCATCTTGGGACAAATGCTCCAGGGGGTGAGACGCGCACGGACGCCCTTCCAGTGGAAGGGCGTCAGCGACGAACGCCCAATCTGCAAAGATTGGGCCGGGTAGGGTGAAACCCCCGCCGACCTGTCAGCCTAACCACCCGTATGGCTCATGTGGCGCGTCATCTGCCCCGCCACTTTTTGCCGCGTGTAGTCGAAATCATGCCCCTTCGGCTTGCGCGCTATCGCCCCACGAATGGCCGCCACCAGCGCCGCATCATCCGCACTGCCCCGCAAGGGGCTGCGCAGGTCGGCCATGTCTTCCTGCCCCAGACACATGTACAACTCCCCGGTGCACGTCAGCCGCACCCGGTTGCAGCTTTCGCAGAAATTATGCGTCAAGGGCGTGATGAAGCCTACCCGCTGCCCGGTTTCCTCCAGCCGCACATAGCGCGCCGGGCCGCCGGTGCGGTCGGGCAGATCGTGCAAGGTGTAGCGGGTTGCCAGCTGCGCGCGCAGATCCTTCAGCGGCCAGTATTGATCCAGCCGCTGCACCTCGCCCATATCGCCCATCGGCATCACCTCGATGAAGGTCAGATCATGGCCATCACGGGCGCACCAATCCACCAGCCGGAACAACTCATCTTCATTGAACCCCTTCAGCGCCACGGCGTTGATTTTCACCGCCATGTCGGCCTCACGCGCCGCCGCAATCCCGTCCAGCACCTGTGACAGCCGCCCCCATCGGGTGATTTCGGCGAATTTGGCAGCGTCCAGCGTATCGACCGACACGTTGATCCGCTTCACCCCGCAGGCCGCCAGTTCTGCCGCATATTTGCGCAGCTGTGATCCGTTGGTGGTCAGCGTCAACTCCCGCAGCGCCCCGGTTTCCAGATGCCGCGCCATCGCCTGGAAAAACGTCAGGATGCCCTTGCGCACCAAAGGCTCACCGCCGGTGATGCGCAGCTTTTCAACGCCAAGCCCGACGAAGGCCGAGCAAAGCCGGTCCAGTTCCTCAAGGCTCAGCAAATCCGCCTTGGGCAGAAAGGTCATGTGTTCGGTCATGCAATAGCTGCAGCGAAAATCGCAGCGGTCGGTGACGGACACGCGCAGATAGTTGATAGCGCGGGCGAAGGGGTCGATCAATGGGGTCATGAACCCAAGGTAAGCCCACCGCCTTGCTGCGACAAGGCCGAATGCGGCGGTTGCGTAACGATGGGTGGCAGACTATCGTCGCAGACATGAAACGCGTTTGTCTGAACCCCGCCGTTGTCGCTGTTCTGGTCGCTGGCAGCCTGTCGGGCTGCGGTATGATGGAGCGTCTGAAACCCACACCCAAGCCCGCGCCGATCGTGGCCCCGGTCGCAGAGGCCGTGGTTCTGCCCGCGACGGGGGCGGGTCAAAGCGCCGCGGCACTCGATCAAACCACCGCCGCTGAAAAAGCCGCCGCCGCGGCCGTGCCTGCTGGCAGCGAACGCATGCTCGGCACCGCGGTGGTGGGTCTGGGCAGCCCGGCCGAGCAAGGCTTCTGGATCAAATCCGCCCTGATCGCTGCCCCCGCCAAAGGCCGGGTGCAACTGGCGTCGGGCGCATCGGTCAACGTCGATCTGCTGCCCGGCACCGGCGGCGCGCTGTTGTCGCTGGCGGCGTTCCGGGCTTTGGGTCTGGGCCTGACCGATCTGCCAGAGGTCACGATTTACGCGCAATAGAGTCGCCAAACTCCCGAAAACTTGTCTAAAATTGTCATCCTCTCTGCACAAATATCCCACGGGGTGCGGGGTGTGAAACCCCGCTTGCCACCGCAGCAGCACCCTAGGCCAGATACTGCGCCGCCTCTTTGCGCGCGAAACGCTTCATCCGCTCGCCATTCATCGCCAGAAACGACTCCACCCGCAGCGGGTCATGCTTGGACAGATCGCGCAGCCACCAGGCCACCGCTTTCTGGATGAACCAGTCCTTGTCATCACAATACAGCGCCGCCCAGCCCAGAACCCGGTCGCGGATGTCCAGCTCAAACGCTTTGGGAAAGTTCTGCTTTGTGAAGGGCAGGGTGGCGACCAGTGCTGCCCGCCTGCTCCACATGTTTTCCGAAACCGTCCAGCCTTCGACTGTGTCAATCCGCGCCGGGTCGGCCACGATGCGCTTTTGTGCGGCGATGCAGACGTGATCGGCGATGGCCCAGGCATCAAACTGCGGCACCCAGGTGCAGATCAGATCCCAGGCGGCAGAGTCATCCGGCTTGATCCTCGCTTGGGTCAGCAGCTTGGCGGCGGCCACCCGCGCCTCGTGGATATTGCTGTCCCACAGGTCCGAGGCCAGTTGCACGCGGTCCTCAACCGAGCATTCCGCGCGCCAGGCGTCGGTCAGCTCTTCAATCTGCGGCACTTTCAGCCCCAGATAGCGGCGCTCCACTTTATGATAGGCGGCCATCCTGGTGGCGTTCTCTGCGTCGGCCAAAGCCTCAAGCTGCGACAGGGCGGTGGCGATCATTCGACCGTCACCGATTTCGCCAGATTGCGCGGCTGATCGACATCGGTGCCTTTGGCAATCGCGGTGTGATAAGCCAGCAGTTGCGCGGGCACCGAATAGAGGATCGGCGCAAAGATCGGCGACACCTCGGGCATCGTCAAAGTGCGCCAGCAGCCCATGCCCGCCTCGGCCACACCGGCCGCATCCGAGATCAGCAGCACCTTGCCATGCCGCGCCATCACTTCCTGCATGTTGGACACGGTTTTCTCAAACAACGCGTCGCGCGGGGCCAGCACGATCACCGGCACCCGGTTGTCGATCAGGGCGATGGGCCCGTGTTTCAGCTCACCCGATGCATAACCTTCGGCGTGGATGTAGCTGATTTCCTTCAGCTTCAGCGCACCTTCCAAGGCCAGCGGATACATCGCCCCGCGCCCCAGAAACAGCACGTCCTGCGCCTCGGCCAGTTCCTCGGCAATCGCGGCAATCGCGGGCGACAAGGCCAGCGCGTGGTTCATCAGGCCGGGCAAAGCCGCCAGATCGGCCAGATGCGCCTTCAACCCGGCAGCGTCCAGACGGCCCTTGTCCACGGCGGCTTTCAGGGCCAGCAGCGCCAGCGTCGTCAACTGACAGGTGAAGGCCTTGGTCGAGGCCACCCCCACCTCTACCCCCGCCATGATCGGCAAGGCCAGATCGGATTCCCGCGCGATCGACGATGTCGGCACATTGACCACCGCCACCACCTTGGCGACCTTGTCCTTGGTGTAACGCAGGGCGGCCAGAGTGTCGGCGGTCTCCCCGGACTGGCTGACAAACAGCGCCCAGGATTTTGGCGACAAAGGCGGCTCGCGGTAGCGGAATTCCGACGCGATGTCGATGTCGCAGGGCAGGCCCGCGATCTGTTCGAACCAGTATTTCGCGACATGGGTGGCATAGCTGGCAGTGCCGCAGGCGACCATGGTGATGCGGTCGACATCGGTGAAATCCACGCCCGCAGGCAGGTGCAAGCCGTTGTCGCGCACGTAATGTTTCATCGCATCGGCGATCACCACCGGTTGTTCCGCGATTTCCTTGGCCATGAAATGCTTGTAACCGGCCTTTTCGATCCGCGTGGCGTCGATCTGGATGCGGGTTTCTGGCCGGTTGGCCAGACGGCCTGCATCGTCATAAATCTGCGCCCCGGCGCGGGTGACGATGGCGCAATCGCCTTCCTCAAGATAGGTCACGCGGTCGGTCATCGGCGCCAGCGCGATGGCGTCGGAACCCACGAACATCTCACCCTCACCATGCCCGATGGCCAAGGGCGACCCTTTGCGGGCGGCGATCAGCAGGTCCCCCTCGCCGTCAAACAGAAAGCACAGCGCAAAGGCCCCGTGCAGGCGCGTCAACGTTTCCCGCGCGGCGTCGATGGGGGCCAGCCCACGCTCCATGTGCAGGCGGGTCAGCAATGCCACGGTTTCGGTGTCGGTGTCGGACTCGAACCCCAGACCCGCGGCGGCGAGTTCCGTGCGCAACTCGCGGAAATTCTCGATGATGCCGTTGTGAACCACCGCCACCGGGCCTGCGCGGTGCGGGTGGGCGTTGGCAATGGTGGCAGCACCATGCGTGGCCCAGCGGGTGTGACCGATGCCCGCCTTGCCTGCCAGCGGTTCATGCACCAGCAGATCGGAGAGGTTCACCAGCTTGCCCACGGCGCGGCGGCGGTCCAGACGGCCCTTGTTCACGGTGGCGATGCCAGCGCTGTCATAGCCGCGATATTCCAGCCGTTTCAGCGCCTCGACCAGCAGGGGGGCGACCTCGTTATTGCCCAAAACACCAACAATTCCACACATTATACTTTCCCTTTCGCGGCCTTGATGGCGCGCAGCCGGTCCATCAGCGCTTTGGCCAATCCCGGCTTGTTGATCTGCTTGGCACGACCCAGCGCCAAAGCCGCATCCGGCACATCCATGGTGATCACCGATCCCGAAGCGGTCAGCGCGTCATCCCCCACCCGCACCGGAGCCACCAGCATGGTGTCAGACCCGATGAAGGCGCGTTTGCCGATGGTGGTGCGGTGTTTCATGACGCCGTCATAGTTGCAGGTCACGGTGCCCGCGCCGATGTTGGTGAACTCGCCCACATCGGCGTCACCGATATAGGTCAGATGGCCGACCTTGACGCCTTCGTCGAGGATCGAATTCTTGACCTCGACGAAGTTGCCGACATGCACATCCTCGGCCAGTTCGGTGCCGGGGCGCAGCCGGGCGAACGGGCCAACCTGCGCCCCGCGTGAGATGTGGCACCCCTCCAGATGGCAGAACCCCTTGATTTCGGCGCCGGATTCAATGGTCACGCCGGGGCCGAACAGCACATTCGGGCCGATGATGGCATCGCGCCCCACATGGGTGTCCAGCGCGAAGAACACGGTTTCCGGTGCGGTCAGGGTGACGCCATTGTCCAACGCCTCGGCACGGGCGCGCGATTGAAACGCGGCTTCGGCCTGCGCCAGTTCGGCGCGGGTGTTGATGCCCAAGGTTTCAGACGCATCACACAGCACCACACCCGCCGACAGGCCTGCCCTGCGCGCCAGTTCAATGATGTCGGTCAGATAGAATTCGGCGCTGGCATTGTCATTGCCGACCTGAGCGACCAGATCGAACAAAACCCGCGCCTCGGCGCAGACCACGCCGGAATTGCACAGGGTCACGCTGCGTTCTTCCGGCGTCGCATCCTTGAATTCAACGATTCGCAGCAGCGTTTCGCCGTCGGCAATCAGGCGGCCATAGCGGCCCGGATCAACCGCCTGAAAGCCCAGCACCACCACGGCATGACGGGCGCGGGCCTCCAGCATCGCCTGCAGGGTTTCGGGGCGGATGAAGGGGGTGTCGCCGTAAAGCACAATCGCCTCACCCGCCAGTCCGGTCAGCAAAGGGGCGGCTTGCGCCACGGCATGGGCGGTGCCAAGCTGCGGGTCCTGAATGACGGTTTCGCACGCCTCATCAAAGGCTTGCGCGGCTTTCGTGACCTCGTCCGCGCCATGGCCTGCCACCACCACAATCCGCGCGGGGTCAAGGCTGCGACCGGCGTTCAGGGCATGATGCAGCATGGGGGCCGCCGCAATGTGGTGCAGGACTTTGGGCAGCTCGGAGTTCATCCGGGTGCCCATGCCTGCGGCCAAAACAATCAACGAAACCGGCATACTGGCCCTTCCTTTTGCGTGGCCTCCGTTTTAACCGGGAATGGCCCGGTCGCAAGGGGCGGTCTTATCACGCAAGGTTACAACGCATGCGCACGGTGGTTTTTGATCTGGATGGCACGCTGGCCGATACCTCGGCGGATCTTCTGGCGGCGGCGAATGGTTGCTTTGTGCAACTGGGCTATGGCGCGGTTCTGGACGCCCGCGACACTCTGGTGGCGTTTCACGGTGGCCGCGCGATGCTGCGCGCGGGGTTTGACCGCTTGGGCGTGGTTTTCACCGAGGCGGACATATCCCGCGAATATCCGCGCCTGCTGGCGGCCTATGGCGACGGCATCGACACCCACACCCGGCTTTATCCCGGCGCGGCAGAGGCGGTGCAGGCGCTGCGTGGTCAGGGCTATGCCACCGCGATCTGCACCAACAAGCCCGAGGCGCTGGCGGTGGAACTGGTCCGCCGCCTGGGCGTCACCGACCTGTTCGACGCCTTGATCGGCGCAGACACCCTGCCCACCCGCAAGCCCGACCCCGCGCCCTATCTGGCGGCGGTGGCGCGGGCCGGGGGCATGGTGGCGCGGTCGATGCTGATCGGGGACACCGAAACCGACCGTTTGACCGGCCTTGCGGTGGGGGTGCCGGTGGCCTTGGTGACATTCGGGCCAGAGGGTGCAGGCGTGGCGCGCTTGAACCCTGAGGCGTTGCTGGATCATTTCGACGATCTGCCGGGGTTGGTTGGGCGGTTGCTGGGGTAGTGGTGCGGGGCTGGCAATCGGGGGGCACAACCGTTGCCCGGCCCAATCTTTGCAGATTGGGCGTTCAACGCTGACGCTCTGCCATTGGCAGAGAGTCCGGGCGCGTCTTATCCCGTGGGATATTTGTGCAGAGCGGATGACAATTTTAGTCAAATTTTGTGGACTGTTGGTGGAGGGCAACGGCGGGCCGCTGTTTGACAGTTCCCGCCGCCGCGCCTAGTTTCCGGCGCATGGAACCCGCAGTCCTCCCCTCGATCAAGCCGGTCTCGCGTCATGCCGTGACGTTTGTCTTGCTGTCCGTGCTGCTCGACATGGTGGGCTTTGGCCTGATCATCCCGGTGCTGCCCGCGCTGATCGAAGAGGTGGGGCAGGTCAGTCTGGCGAATGCGGCGATCATCGGCGGCTGGATGTTCTTTGCGTTTTCGGCGGCACAATTCGCCTTCAGCCCGTTGATGGGAAATCTGTCGGATCGTTTTGGCCGCCGCCCGCTGCTGTTGCTGGCCATCGCCGGGTTGGGATTGGACTATCTGCTGCAAGCCTTTGCGCCGACGCTGCTGTGGCTGTTCGTGGGCCGGGTGATTGCGGGGTTTTGCGGGTCAAGCTGGATCATCGCCAACGCCTATCTGACCGACATCACCGCGCCCGAAGACCGCGCCAAGGCGTTTGGCATGATGGGGGCGGCCTTTGGTCTGGGCTTTGTGCTGGGCCCGGCCTTGGGCGGATTGCTGGGGGAATTCGGGCCCCGGGTGCCGTTCTTTGTGGCGGCGGCGGTGTCGGGGGCAAATCTGCTTTATGGCTGGTTCGTGCTGCCCGAAACCCTGCCACCCGAAAAGCGCCGGGTGTTTGAATGGCGACGCTCCAACCCGTTCGGCGCGTTCAAGGTGTTCCGCCAATACAAGGGCGTGTTGCCGATGTGTGCGGTGCTGTTCGTGTTTTTCTTTTCCACCTCTGTCTACCCCGCGATCTGGCCGTTCTGGGGCATCGCCAAATTTGGCTGGTCCGAGGCGACGGTGGGGCTGTCGCTGGCGGTCTTCGGTGTGGTCATGGCGGTGTTTCAGGGCGGGTTGACCGGGCCTGCAGTGGCGCGGTTTGGTGAGCATCGCGTGGCGCTGATCGGACTGGTCGCGGCGGCCATTGCGGCGGCGGGCTATGGGTTGGCCGGGTCTTTGACCGTGGTGGTGGTGCTGATGGTGGTGCATGGGCCAGAGGGGTTCATTCACCCGATGCTGACCGCGATGATGACCAAGGACGTGCCCGACAATGCCCAAGGCGAATTGCAGGGCGGCATCTCGGCGGTGATGAATGTGGCGATGCTGGCGGGGACGGTGTTTTTCAGCCAGATCTTCGGCTATTTCATGCAGCCCGACGCGCCGATCCAATCGCCCAACATCGCCTATTACCTTGCGTCTGCCGGTGTGGTGGTGGCGCTGTTGCTGTTCTTGCGCTTTGTCAAACCCCAGGGGGTGCAACCATGACGACACCCGAACGCTTTGTCGGCAGTTTCACCCAGCAAGAGCCTATTCCCGAAGCGGGGATAGAGGCGGCGGTGGCAGTGCTGCGCCATGGCCGCCTGCACCGCTACAACGTGCTGCCCGGTGAGGTGGCCGAAACGGTGCTGCTGGAGCAAGAGTTCGCCCGGTTGATCGGCGCGAAATATTGCCTTGCGGTGGCGTCGGGCGGCTATGCTTTGGGCTGTGCCCTGCGCGCGGTGCAGGTGCGCGCGGGCGAGCCGGTGTTGACCAATGCCTTCACCTTGGCCCCGGTGCCCGGTGCGATTGCGGCTGCGGGCGCGCGTCCGGTGTTTGTCGAGGTCACCGCAGATCTGGTGCTGGATTTCGACGATCTGGCGGCCAAGGCGAAAGCGACGGGCGCAAGGCTGCTGATGCTGTCGCACATGCGCGGGCATATCTGCGATATGGAGGCGCTGGTGGCCCTTTGCGCCGATCTGGGCGTCACCATCATCGAGGATTGCGCCCACACTATGGGGGCCGCGTGGAATGGTGTCGCCTCGGGGCGGCACGGGTTGATCGGCTGTTATTCGATGCAGACCTACAAGCACATCAACGCGGGCGAGGGTGGGTTTCTGATCTCGGATGATCCGGACGTGATGGCGCGGGCGGTGCTGCTGTCGGGGTCATACATGCTTTATGGCAGTCACCGCGCCGGGCCACCGGTGCAAAGCTATGAGTCGCTGCGGCTGGAAGTGCCCAATGTCTCGGGGCGGATGGACAATCTGCGCGCGGCGATCCTGCGCCCGCAACTGGCGCTGTTGCCCGACCGCGTCGCCCGCTGGGCCGCGCTTTATCAGACCTTGGAGGCGGGATTGCAGGCCACGCCCGGTCTTTCGCTGGTAACAAGACCACAGGCCGAACGCTATGCCGCCTCATCGTTCCAATTCCTGTTGCCGGGGTGGAGCGCGGCGCGGATCGGCGCCTTCCTGACCCGCACCCTGGCGCGCGGGGTCGAGCTGAAATGGTTCGGCGCTGACCGTCCCGTGGCTTTCACCAGCCGCTATGACCATTGGCGCTATGCCGACCCGACACCTTTGCCGCAGACCGACCGGATCCTGGCCGGGCTGATCGACATGCGGCTGCCGCTGACCTTCAGCGTTGATGACGCCGCCCAGATCGCGCGGATCATCCGGTCCGAGGCACTGGCCGTGGGGCAAGGGCCGGAACCGCAGGCGGCGGATCTGCCTGTCATTCAGTGAGACGGGGTCTGTCGGCCAATCTGTTCGCCTATGTCCTGCTGACCTTGCTGGTGCTTTGGGCGCTGGCGGACCGGTTTGCGCCCGATCATGGTGCAGCGGACACCGCGTGCCGCATCGGCTATGTCTATGATGGCGACACGGTGGAACTGCTGTGTGCGGGCCAAAGCCGCACCGCGCGGTTGCTGGGTTTTGACGCACCCGAAACCCGATCACCGAAATGTGCCGCCGAAGCCGCCTGGGGCCTGCGCGCCACGCTGCGGCTGCGCGCCCTGGTCCAACAGCCGGGAGTGGCGCTTTACCGCAATGGCCGTGACAAATATGGCCGTGATCTGGTGGTGATCACCCTTGGCGGCAAAGATGTGGCGGCCATCATGATCGCCGAAGGGCTGGCCGTGGATTACCATGGCGCGGCCCGGCGCAACTGGTGCAATCTGCTCTGAGGCCTATTGTTGCGGCGGCAGGCCCGCGGCATATAGGGGCACGGTCGAGAGCGACATTTTCGCCGACCCATCGGTCAGCTCGGCGGCATGGGTCAGATAGACCAGCACCTGATTTTTCTGATCGAAAATCCGTGTCACATTCAGCGATTTGAAGATCAGGGACCGGCTTTCACTGAACACTTCTTCGCCTGACGTGCTGGCCGAGATGTCGCCCATGATGATCGGCCCAGTCTGACGGCAGGCGATAGAGGCGTTGGAGGGATCTTCAAACCAGTTGCCTTTTGACAGCCGGTCCCACATCGAGCGTTCAAAATAGCTGATGTGGCAGGTGACGCCCTGTACCTTGGGGTCGGCAAAAGCCTCGATGATGATGTCATTGCCCACCCAATCGACGCCGACGCGGCCCACCTCTTGGGCGGGTGCGGCAATGGGCAGCAGGGACAGGGCGGTGGCGATCAGGATGCGGTGCATGGCAGGCCTTCTGCGACGAATTGGACCAATTACATGGGGACGGGCGGTGTGATGCGCAATGGCAGGGGGATTTCGCGTAATTCTGACTAAAACACTATAGAATTATCGCGTCCATTCCAAGGGCTTAGGCGGCGCTTGGTCCGTCTTTTCCGCGCGGCTTTGGTTGACCCGGCTTTGGGGGCGGAGTAAACGAAGCCAAGGTGTCGTCGGGTACTCGCGCCCGCAGCATGTTCGTGATCAGCGATAGGAGCCCCGCGTGGACGTACTTCTCCGAGAGTATCTGCCCATTATGATCCTTCTGGCCATTGCCGTGGGTTTGGGTCTTGTCCTGATTTTGGCGGCGGCGGTGATCGCCGTGCGCAACCCTGACCCCGAAAAAGTGTCGGCTTATGAATGCGGATTCAACGCCTTTGACGATGCGCGCATGAAGTTCGATGTGCGGTTCTATCTGGTGTCGATCCTGTTCATCATCTTCGACCTTGAGGTCGCGTTCCTGTTCCCCTGGGCGGTGGCCTTTGGCGAGATTTCGATGGTCGGATTCTGGTCGATGATGGTGTTTCTTGGCGTTTTGACCGTGGGCTTTGCCTATGAGTGGAAGAAGGGGGCTTTGGAATGGGCGTGATGCCAAATACGGTTCAAACCGGGGCCAACACCGCAGGCGCTGACCGCGATGTGGCGACCCAAGCCCTGAATGCCGAATTGCAGGACAAGGGCTTTTTGCTGACCACCACCGAAGACATCATCAACTGGGCCCGCAATGGGTCTTTGCACTGGATGACATTCGGTCTGGCCTGCTGCGCCGTCGAGATGATGCACACCTCGATGCCGCGCTATGACCTTGAGCGTTTTGGCACCGCCCCCCGCGCCTCGCCGCGCCAGTCCGATCTGATGATCGTGGCGGGGACCTTGACCAACAAGATGGCCCCGGCGCTGCGCAAGGTCTATGACCAGATGCCGGAGCCGCGCTATGTGATCTCGATGGGGTCCTGCGCCAATGGCGGCGGCTATTACCACTATTCTTACTCTGTCGTGCGCGGCTGTGACCGCATCGTGCCGGTCGACATCTACGTGCCGGGCTGCCCGCCCACAGCCGAGGCGCTGCTCTACGGCATCCTGCAATTGCAGCGCAAGATCCGCCGCACCGGCACGCTTGTGCGTTGAGGGAACATCATGTCCGAAGCCCTGACTGACCTTGGCCAATACCTGACGCTGAAGCAGAACGACGCGGTGGTTTCAACCGCCGTGGCCTTTGGCGAATTGAACGTCTCTGTGCAATTGGCGCATATAGACACGTTCATCGCATTCCTGACCGAAGACGCCGCCTGCCGGTTCTCATCCCTGGTGGACATCACGGCGGTGGATCACCCCGAGCATGATCCGCGCTTTGAGGTCGTCTATCATTTTCTGTCGATGTATCAGAACCACCGCATCCGAGTGAAAGTCTGGGTCGGCGAAGAGGATATGGTGCCTTCGATCCACACCATTCACCCCTCGGCCAACTGGTTTGAACGCGAAGTGTTCGACATGTTCGGCATCCTGTTTTCCGGCCATCCCGACCTGCGCCGCATCCTGACCGACTACGGCTTTCGCGGCCACCCGTTGCGCAAGGACTTCCCGACCACAGGCTACACCGAAGTGCGCTACGATGAGGCGCAAAAGCGGGTGGTCTATGAACCTGTCTCATTGGTGCAGGAGTACCGTCAGTTTGACTTCATGAGCCCGTGGGAGGGTGCCAAGTACATCCTGCCGGGTGATGAGAAAAAGGCCTGATCGGTGACGCAGGAACCGACATATCTGTTTTGCGTGGGGGCCACCAAAGCCGGGACATCCTGGCTTTATGACCATTTGGCCGCGCATCCGGACTGTCACTTCCGGTCAATCAAAGAACTGCACTATTTTTCGATGACCGAACCGAAGCATTTCGACGCGGCCCTGCGCAATGGACAGGCCGAAATTGCCGATCTGAAGGCGCGCACCGGTCTGGTTGGTGAGGCCAAATTCTGGGCCGATCGCCGCTTGGCCGATCTGCGTGATTGGCAAAAGGTGTTGCGGGCGCGGGCGATTGATCTGCCAGCCTACCGCGCGTTTCTGGGCGATGGGGCAAAGGCCGCGCGGCTGGTGGGCGATGTGACACCGGCCTATGCGCTGATGCCTGCGGAACGCTTGCAGACCCTGTCCGACGTGGGCGCAGATGTGCGGGTGGTCTATCTGATCCGCGATCCGGTGGCCCGGCTTTGGAGCCATGTGCGCATGATCGCGCAACGTATGGCGCCGCAACGCTTTGCCGAGGAAAGCTGCGCCTTGCTGGACCGGATCCTGTCGGGCGATCTGTCCGGCGAGGGCAAGGGCATCGTGGCGCGCGGCAATTACGCGACCATCCTGCCAAAGCTGGCCAAAGTGTTTGCGCCGCAGCGGTTGCTGGTGCAGTTTTACGAGGATCTGATCTCGGCGCCCGGTGTGGCGCGTCTGGCGGAATTTCTCGGCCTGTCGGCGCGGACGGCGGATGTTGCGCGCCTTGTGCATGAGGGCAGATCTTTGGCGCTGGCGGCCCCATTGCGGGCGCGGGCGCGGGCGTTTTTGCGCCCGCAATATGATTACGTCGCCAGCCAGTTCGGGGATCTTCCCGCGGCTTGGCGGGCAAATATGCAAGAGGGATTCGCATGATGGACGGCGATATTCGACAGAACTCCTACGGCGATGGCCCCAACGACGCCCAGACGGGCGAGCAGCGCATCCGCAATTTCAACATCAACTTCGGCCCGCAACACCCTGCAGCCCACGGTGTTTTGCGTCTGGTGCTGGAGTTGGACGGCGAGATTGTGGAACGCTGCGATCCGCATATCGGTCTGTTGCACCGCGGCACCGAAAAGCTGATGGAAAGCCGCACTTACCTGCAGAACCTGCCGTATTTTGACCGGCTGGATTATGTGGCACCGATGAATCAGGAGCACGCCTGGTGTCTGGCGATCGAGCGTTTGACCGGCACCGTCGTGCCGCGCCGCGCCTCGCTGATCCGGGTGCTGTACTGTGAAATCGGCCGCATTCTGAACCATTTGCTGAACACCACCACGCAGGCCATGGACGTGGGCGCTTTGACCCCGCCGCTTTGGGGCTTTGAGGAACGCGAAAAGCTGATGGTGTTTTATGAGCGCGCATCCGGCGCGCGCCTGCACTCGGCCTATTTCCGCCCTGGCGGCGTGCATCAGGATCTGCCCGACGATCTGATCAACGACATCGAGGCCTGGACCTACACCTTCCCCAAGGTGCTGGACGATCTGCATGGGCTGTTGACCGAAAACCGCATCTTCAAACAGCGCAACGCCGATATCGGCGTGGTGACGGAAGAGGATATCCAGAAATACGGCTTCTCGGGCGTGATGGTGCGCGGGTCGGGTCTGGCCTGGGATTTGCGCCGCAGCCAACCCTATGAATGCTATGACGAATTCGACTTCAAGGTGCCGGTGGGCAAGAACGGCGATTGCTATGATCGCTATCTGTGCCGCATGGAAGAGATGACGCAGTCCATCCACATCATCCGTCAATGCATCACCAAACTGCGCGCCGAACCCGGTGAAGTGCTGGCGCGTGGCAAGATCACCCCGCCCAAGCGCGGCGATATGAAAACCTCGATGGAGGCACTGATCCACCACTTCAAACTCTACACCGAGGGTTTCCACGTCCCCGCCGGTGAGGTTTACGCGGCGGTAGAGGCCCCGAAGGGCGAATTCGGCGTCTATCTGGTGGCGGACGGGTCGAACAGACCCTACCGCGCCAAGATCCGCGCGCCGGGGTTCCTGCACCTGCAAGCCATGGATTACATCTGCAAGGGCCACCAGCTGGCCGACGTATCCGCAATCATCGGCACGATGGATATCGTGTTCGGGGAGGTCGACCGCTAATGCTCCGCCGTCTGCACAAAGAACAGCCCGCCTCTTTCGCTTTCACTCCGGCGAATTATCTTTGGGCGCAGGGTCAGGTCTCCAAATACCCCGAAGGGCGTCAGGCCTCGGCGGTGATCCCGCTGTTGTGGCGGGCGCAGGAGCAGGAGGGGTGGCTGACCCGTCCGGCGATTGAGCATGTGGCGAACATGCTGGGCATGGCCTATATCCGCGCGCTGGAAGTGGCGACGTTCTACTTCATGTTCCAACTGCAACCTGTTGGATCGGTGGCACATATCCAGATCTGCGGCACCACAAGCTGCATGATCTGCGGCGCGGAAGAGCTGATTGCGGTGTGTAAGGAGTTGGTGTCCGACAAGGCCCATGCGCTGTCTGCTGATGGCAAATTCAGTTGGGAAGAAGTCGAATGTCTGGGCGCCTGCGCCAATGCGCCGATGGCCCAGATCGGCAAGGATTACTACGAAGACCTGACGCCCGCCAAACTGCGCGAATTGATCGGGCGGTTTTCCAATGGCGAAGTGCCGGTGCCCGGCCCGCAAAATGGCCGCTACGCCGCCGAGCCGTTGTCGGGCCTGACCAGTCTGAAAGACCATGCGGCGGGGCGGGTGCAGTACAATGCCAGCGTTCAGAACGCGGTGGATATCGGCGATACGGTCAAGCGGATCCTGGGCAGCGAAGTGCCGCTGACCACGCCGTGGATCGCCAAAGCACCGCAGTCTGATCCGAAAACCGCCGCGATGCCCGAGGCGGTCAGCCCGGCTGTGGATGTGGCGGTCGAACCGAAACCCGGTGCGGCGCAGGTGGCCGACAAGACCGGTGCGACGGTGCAGGAAGCCCCTGCGATGTCCAAAGGCAAGCCTGTGGCCGATGGCAATGCGCCCGAAGCCACGCCACTTGCAACGCCAGAGGCCAAGGCCCCGGCCGAATTTGCGCAAAACCAACCGGTCGGCCTGAGCGAAGCGCGCGGCGGCGTCGCCGACAATCTGCAAAAGATCGAAGGCATTGGCCCCGCATTGGAAAAGCTGTGCCACGGGCTTGGTGTCTTTCATTTTGACCAGATCGCAAACTGGAGTGCCGATGAAATCGCCTGGATGGACGCCAACCTGAAGGGCTTCAAGGGCCGGGTCAGCCGTGACAAATGGGTGGTGCAGGCCAAACTGATCCTGACGGTCGGCCTGGAAGAATTCCAGCGCCGTGCCAAAAACAACGACTATTGAGGGCTATGATGGACCATTCGCATGATCACGCCACAGTCGAGGGCCCCTGGGCCGGTGGCTGGCTGGTGGCGGCTGTGGCCGGGCTGATTGCCGCCGTTCTGGCGCGGG
Organism: Paracoccaceae bacterium; assembly: GCA_031428215.1. Taxonomy (GTDB): domain Bacteria; phylum Pseudomonadota; class Alphaproteobacteria; order Rhodobacterales; family Rhodobacteraceae; genus Cypionkella. The sequence continues at coordinate 125,769 of JANPOY010000066.1, read as the reverse complement.
TGCTGGGCGAGGTCGGGATTTCCCCGGCGGTTCTGGTGGGCGCGGTGGTGTTCGGGGTGTTTGGCGTGCTGTTGGGCAATGGCGGCGTGGAACTGGTCGCGGTCGAAGACCACGGCGACGCGCATGACCCCGGCACACATCACTAGGGCCAATCCATGAAAAGCCCCGACCCGCAAAAGGATCAGACCCGCGACATCCGGCAAGTGGCCCTGGTGATCGCCGGGACCATGCTGTTGTGGATGGGGGCGCAGGTTGTCGGCGCGGATATGGGCTGGCCGCTCAAATACACGCTGCTGGTCGATCTGGCAGCACTGGCGGGGTTCATCTGGGCCTTGGTGGTGACGTATCAAATTTGGCGCAAGCGCCGCACGTAAGGAAAAGGCAGTATGCTCAAGGATCAGGACCGCATCTTCACCAACCTTTACGGGATGCACGACCGTTCGTTGGCGGGTGCCCGCAAGCGCGGCCATTGGGATGGCACCGCCGAGATCATTTCGCGCGGCAAGGACAAGATCATCGAGCAGATGAAGGCAAGCGGTTTGCGTGGGCGCGGTGGTGCTGGCTTTCCGACGGGTCTGAAATGGTCGTTCATGCCCAAGCAATCGGATGGCCGCCCGTCCTATCTGGTGGTCAACGCCGACGAATCTGAACCCGGCACCTGCAAAGACCGGGAAATCATGCGCCATGATCCGCATACGTTGATCGAGGGCTGCCTGATTGCCGCCTTCGCGATGGGGGCCAACGCTTGCTACATCTACATCCGCGGCGAATATATCCGTGAGCGTGAGGCTTTGCAGGCCGCACTCGACGAATGCTATGACGCGGGATTGCTGGGCAAGAATGCCGCCGGTTCCGGCTGGGATTTCGATTGCTACCTGCACCACGGCGCGGGGGCCTATATCTGCGGCGAGGAAACTGCCCTGCTGGAATCTCTGGAAGGCAAGAAGGGCATGCCCCGGATGAAGCCGCCGTTCCCGGCAGGCTCGGGTCTGTACGGCTGCCCTACAACCGTGAACAACGTCGAATCCATCGCCGTGGTGCCGACCATCCTGCGCCGGGGGCCGGAATGGTTCGCGGGCTTTGGCCGTCCGAACAACGCGGGCACCAAGCTGTTCGGCATCTCGGGCCATGTCAACAACCCCTGCGTGGTTGAAGAGGCGATGTCGATCCCGCTGCGGCAACTGCTGGATGAACATTGTGGCGGCGTGCGTGGCGGCTGGAAGAACATCAAGGCGGTGATCCCCGGCGGCTCATCGGTGCCGATGCTGAACGCGGCGCAATGCGATGATGCGATCATGGATTTCGATTGGCTGCGCGAACAGCGGTCCGGTCTGGGGACGGCGGCGGTGATCGTGATGGATCAATCGACTGACATCATCAAGGCGATCTGGCGGCTGTCGAAGTTCTACAAGCACGAAAGCTGCGGCCAATGCACGCCCTGCCGCGAAGGCACCGGCTGGATGATGCGGGTGATGCAGCGTCTGGTGACAGGCGAGGCGGAGCTTGAAGAAATCGACATGCTGATTTCGGTGACCAAACAGGTCGAAGGCCACACGATTTGCGCCTTGGGTGATGCGGCGGCTTGGCCGATTCAGGGGCTGGTGCGCCAGTTCCGTGAGGAAATCGAAGACCGCATCAAGGCGAAAAAGTCGGGCCGCATGGGCTCGATGGCGGCGGAATAAGTGAAGGGGGCGGCGATCATGGCGATGGGTTTGCTTGGGGCATGTGTCGGTGCGGGAACGCCGCCGATCTCGCTTGCCGAAAGCGGGCCGGTCGCGGTGAATGTGGCCGGGCAATCCTACATGGCCGATCTGCAGCCCGATGATGCGGGCGTGACCTTGGCCGTGACCCGCGATTCGAGGCCTTTTGGCAACGACGAAGGGGCCGAGGCCAAGCGCGCCGCATCCCAGTTCTGCGCCAGCCGCAACGCGCGTGTCAGCGCCGCAGCCTATGGCCACTATGTCGGCGGCACTTGGGTGTTCCGGGGGGGCTGCGCATGACATGTGCGGTCACGCCGGGCAATAACACGCTGATTTGTCTGCCTTGTCATGGCATATCACCGCGCAATCTTCCAAACAGCAGGTCAGTCAATGCCATGGAGGCCCGAATGACCACGATGTTCAAGACCTTTGCACTGGTTGCCGCCCTTGCAACCCCCAGTTTTGCGCAAACCCCGCTGAACCAAGAGCCACACATCAACGCGTCGCTGGTGGCAGGGCAGGTGGGGGACACCATCCGCAAGACCTGTCCGTCGATTTCGGCCAAGATGTTCACCGTGTTGTCCAAGCTGAACGATCTTGAGGATTACGCCCGCGACAAGGGCTATACCGAGGCCGAGGTGAAGGCGTTTTTGAAAAACAGCAGCGAGAAAGCCCGGATCAAGGCGCTGGCCAAGGATTACCTTCAGGCCGCAGGCGCGGTTGAGGGGGACACCGAAAGCTATTGCACCGTGGGCCGGGCCGAGATTGAAAAGGGCACGCTGGCGGGCAGCTTGCTGAGGTCGTGGAAGTGACAGCACAACGCCACCACATCGCACATCTGAACATCGCCCGGCTTCGGGCGCTGCCGGGTGATGCCTTGGTGGCGGAATTCGTCAATGCGGTGCCGAAGGTCAACGCCATTGCCGAACGCAGCCCCGGATTCGTCTGGCGCTGGGATGACAACTCCACCCAAGTGGCCGAAGGCGTGCCGTATCAGGCGGTGCTGCCCGACCCTCTGCTGGCGGTGTCGCTGTCGGTGTGGGAGCGCGCCGCGGATCTGATGAATTTTGTCCACCAGACCGTTCACGGTGCCTTCCTGCGCCGCCGCGCCGAATGGTTCGAGCCTGCCGTCGGTCCCGCCTATGTGATCTGGCCAATTGCGGTGGGGCAAATTCCCAGCATTGCCGAAGGTCAGGCCCGCATGGCGCATCTGGCCCAGCACGGCCCCACCGACCACGCCTATGACTTCGCCACCCACGCCACGTTTGCCGCATAGAGAGACCGCCATGACCAACCTCAAAAAGATCAGCATCGACGGCATCGAGGTCGAAGTGGATGGCGCGATGACCATCATTCAGGCCGCCGAAGTGGCGGGGGTGGAAATCCCGCGCTTTTGCTATCACGAACGCCTGACCATCGCGGGCAATTGCCGGATGTGTCTGGTCGAGGTCGTGGGCGGCCCGCCGAAACCGGCGGCTTCCTGCGCGATGCAGGTGCGCGATCTGCGCCCCGGCCCGAATGGCGAGGCGCCTTTGGTCAAGACCCAGTCGCCCATGGTCAAGAAGGCCCGCGAAGGCGTGATGGAATTTCTGCTGATCAACCACCCGCTCGATTGCCCGATCTGCGATCAGGGTGGCGAGTGTGATTTGCAGGATCAGGCCATGGCCTTTGGCGTTGATTTCAGCCGCTACCGCGAGCCGAAACGCGCCAGCGAAGACCTGAACCTTGGCCCGTTGGTGGAAACCAAGATGACCCGCTGCATTTCCTGCACCCGGTGTGTGCGCTTTACCTCCGAAGTCGCGGGTATCCTGCAAATGGGCCAGACCGGGCGCGGCGAGGATGCCGAGATCACGTCCTATCTTAACGCGACGTTGGACTCTAACCTTCAGGGCGATATCATCGACCTCTGCCCGGTTGGGGCGCTGACCTCGAAGCCTTACGCGTTCACCGCGCGGCCGTGGGAGTTGACCAAGACCGAAAGCATCGACGTGATGGACGCTTTGGGGTCCAACATCCGCGTCGATACCAAAGGCCGCGAAGTGATGCGGATCATTCCGCGCAACCATGATGGCGTGAATGAGGAATGGATTTCCGACAAGACCCGTTTCGTCTGGGACGGTCTGCGCAGTCAGCGTCTGGACACGCCCTACATCCGCGAAAATGGCCGCCTGCGCAAAGCCGGCTGGGGGGAGGCTTTGGTGGCCGCTGCGGCGGCGATGAAGGGCAAGAAAGTCGCCGGTCTGGTTGGCGATCTGGCCCCGGTCGAGGCGGCTTATTCGCTGAAAACCCTGATCGAAGCCTTGGGCGGCCATGTCGAATGCCGCACCGACAACGCGCGTCTGCCGATTGGCAACCGCGCCGCCTATGCCGGGACCGCGCGGATCGAGGACATTGACACGGCGGATGCGATCCTTCTGGTCGGCACCAACCCGCGCATTGAAGCGCCGGTTCTGAACGCCCGTATCCGCAAGGCGTGGTCGCGTGGGGCCACGATTGGGCTGGTCGGCCCGGCTGTGGATCTGACCTATGACTACAACCACATCGGCACCGACCGCGCGGCGCTGGCCTCTTTGCTGCAGCAGGACGTGGCGGGGCTTGCCGGCAAGAAGACATTGGTGATCGTCGGGCAAGGCGCGTTGTCCGAGGCGGATGGTGAGGCGGTTCTGGCAACGGCGCAGGCGGCAGGGGCGATGTCTGGGGCTGGACTGTTGATCCTGCACACCGCCGCCGCCCGCGTGGGCGCGATGGATGTGGGCGCGGTGACCGAGGGCGGTCTGGCGCAGGCGACCGAAGGGGCCGAGGTGATCTATAACATGGGCGCGGATGAGATCGACATCGCAGCAGGTCCATTCGTGATCTATCAGGGCAGCCATGGGGATAGGGGCGCAAACCGCGCCGACATCATCTTCCCGGCGGCGGCTTATACAGAAGAAAACGCGCTGTTCGTCAACACCGAAGGCCGTCCGCAACTGGCGATGCGGGCTGGCTTTGCGCCGGGTGAAGCCAAGGAAAACTGGGCGATCCTGCGGGCCTTGTCGGCCGAACTGGGCGCGACCCTGCCCTGGGACAGTCTGGCCGCCTTGCGCGCCCGGATCGTTGCAGCCCACCCGCATCTGGGCCGCATTGATCAGGTGCCGGTGAACGCCTGGCAGCCGATCGCGCTGCGTGACATGGGCCGCGCCGATTTCCGAAATGCCTTCAAGGGGTTCTACCAGACCAACCCCATCGCCCGCGCCTCCAAGGTGATGGGCGAATTGGCGGCGATGGAAGCCAGCCGCGGCCAAACCGCCCTTGCGGCGGAGTAGATTCGGATGCTTCGCCTGTGCGCCAGCCTCGCTGCCCTGACGCTCGCCTCCGGCGCGCTGTTCGGCTGCGCGGAAGGCGCTGCGGTGGCGCAGGGCGATTTCGCGCCCAGCTATGACGGGATCGAGACCATATTACTCGACGGTGATCTGGTGAATTTCCGGGTGGCGATGACGGGCGCGCGCAGCAACGCAGACGTCTCCAGCTATGCCGCCTGTGCTGCGGCACAATACGCGTTGATCCGGGGCTTTGGATTTGCGCGCCATGTGCGTACAAATGTCGAGAAACAGGGTGGAGTTTGGCGCGGGGATGCGGTTTACACCATTTCGGCGGCGCTGCCGATGGGACTGAAAACACTGGACGCCGAAGTGACTGTGCGCGATTGCGGTGCGCAGGGCATACCGACGGTATAAGGCCGAAACGATACGGCCAGAAGTTAAGGGACGTGAGGGATCATGGCTGAATTCTTGCAAACGGGTCTTGGGATCGCGCTGTTGATCGCGGTTCAAAGTCTGATGATTGTCGCCTTCGTGATGATCTCGCTGTTGTTCCTTGTGTACGGTGACCGGAAAATCTGGGCTGCGGTGCAGATGCGCAAGGGACCGAACGTCGTAGGGCCGTTCGGCCTGCTGCAATCGGTGGCCGATGCGCTGAAATATGTCGTCAAGGAAATCGTGGTGCCGGCGGGGGCCGACCGCGCGGTGTTTTTTCTGGCACCGTTGCTGTCCTTCGTGCTGGCCATTCTCGCCTGGGCGGTGATCCCCTTTGACGCGGGTTGGGTGCTGTCTGACATCAACGTGGCGATCCTGTTCGTCTTTGCCGCCTCATCGTTGGAGGTGTACGGCGTGATCATGGGCGGTTGGGCGTCAAACTCCAAATACCCGTTTTTGGGCTCGCTGCGGTCCGCCGCGCAGATGATTTCCTATGAGGTGTCACTGGGCCTGATCATCATCGGCATCATCATCTCGACCGGCTCGATGAGCTTTTCTGCCATCGTCAACGCGCAATCGGGCGATTACGGCTTGCTGAACTGGTACTGGCTGCCGCATTTCCCGATGGTTTTCCTGTTCTTCATCTCGGCCTTGGCCGAAACCAACCGCCCGCCGTTTGACCTTCCAGAGGCGGAGTCCGAACTGGTCGCGGGGTTCATGGTGGAATACTCGTCCACGCCCTACCTTCTGTTCATGGCCGGCGAATACATCGCGATCTTCCTGATGTGCGCGCTGATGTCTCTGTTGTTCTTCGGCGGCTGGCTGTCGCCCATTCCCGGGTTGGCCGATGGTTGGTGGTGGATGGTCGCCAAGATGTGGGTGTTCTTCTTCATGTTTGCCATGGTGAAGGCGATCGTGCCGCGCTACCGCTATGACCAGTTGATGCGGATCGGCTGGAAGGTGTTCCTGCCCTTGTCGCTGGGCTGGGTGGTGCTGGTGTCGTTTCTGGCGAAATTCGAAGTGTTCGGCGGCCTCTGGGCGCGCTGGACGATGGGAGGCTAATCATGGGACCGGCACGCACAACCGACTACACCCGCGCGGCGAAGTACTTCCTGCTGTTTGATTTCATCAAGGGCTTTGGCCTTGGCTTCAGATACTTCTTCGCCCCCAAGGCCACGCTGAACTATCCGCATGAAAAAGGGCCGCTTTCGCCGCGTTTCCGCGGTGAACATGCGCTGCGCCGCTATGCCAATGGCGAAGAACGCTGCATCGCCTGCAAGCTGTGTGAGGCCGTGTGTCCCGCCCAAGCCATCACCATCGACGCCGAGCCGCGCGATGATGGCAGCCGCCGCACCACCCGCTACGACATTGACATGACGAAATGCATCTACTGTGGCTTCTGCCAGGAGGCTTGCCCGGTGGATGCGATAGTCGAAGGCCCGAATTTCGAATTCTCGACAGAAACCCGCGAGGAGCTGTTCTACAACAAGGACAAACTGCTTGCAAATGGTGAGCGCTGGGAAGCCGAGATTGCCCGCAACCTTGAATTGGACGCGCCCTACAGATGACCGACAGTTTCAACCAGATCTTCGCGCAAATGATGGAACAGGGCCAGAAAATGGCCGCAGCCTTTACGCCTGCCATGGAAGGCGTGGACGTGAAGGCGTTTGAAAAGCTGTTTCCGATGATGCCCAAGGAGATGCTTGAGGCGTTTTTTGGCAAGACCTTCAACCCCGAAGGCCTTGACGCCCGCACCCGCTTTCTGGTGACCGTGGCGGCGCTGACGGTGCTGGGCCCGCTGGGAGAGCCGCAACTGCGTGCGACGGTCAAGAACGCCCTCGCCGCCGGGGCCACCAAGCGCGAAATCGCCGAGGTGATCTGGCAAATGTCGATGTTCGGCGGCCCGCCCGCCATGCAAAAGGCGCTGGAAATTGCGCAGGCCGTTTTTGCCGAAACCGAGGAGAAAGCGCCATGAGCGTTGCCGATCTGGCCTTTTACGCGTTTTCCACCGTCACCGTAGCGGCCGGTCTGCTGGTGACGCTGTCGCGCAACCCGGTGCATTCTGTGCTGTGGCTGATCCTCGCCTTCCTGTCTTCGGCGGGGCTGTTCGTGCTTTTGGGCGCGGAATTCGTCGCGATGCTGTTGATCATCGTCTATGTGGGTGCTGTGGCGGTGCTGTTCCTGTTCGTGGTGATGATGCTGGACATCGACTTTGCCGAGTTGAAGGGCGAGATGTCGAAATACATGCCGCTGGGTCTGCTGGTCGGTGTGGTGATCATCATGCAGCTGGTGCTGGGCGTTGGGGCCTGGGTGCAGGCGGATGGCGCGATGGGGTTGCGCGCGGCTGTCACCCCCGATCTGGCGCAGGTGGAAAACACCCGCGCCTTGGGCCTGCTGATCTATGACAAATATCTGTTGCTGTTCCAACTGGCGGGCCTGATCCTGCTGGTCGCGATGATTGGCGCGATTGTGTTGACCCTGCGCCACCGCAAGGACATCAAGCGCCAGAACGTGCTGCACCAGATGTGGCGCGATCCGGCCAAGGCGATGGAATTGACCGACCCGAAACCGGGGCAGGGGCTTTGACCGGGGTGCGTGGCGTCACATACCCCAGCATATAACCCGCAGGCTGTGTGTTTTTACACAGCGTTGCGGAACTGAAAAGACAACGGGCAACGACCCGGAGGGACGAAAATGGTAGGACTGGAACATTACCTGATTGTGGCAGCGGCGCTGTTCGTCATCGGGATCTTTGGCATCTTCCTGAACCGGAAGAACGTCATCGTCATCCTGATGTCGATTGAGTTGATGCTGCTGGCGGTCAACATCAACTTCGTCGCCTTCTCGTCGCAACTGGGCGATCTGGTGGGGCAGGTGTTCACCATGTTCGTGCTCACCGTCGCGGCAGCCGAGGCCGCGATCGGCCTTGCGATCCTTGTGGTGTTCTTCCGCAACCGCGGCACCATCGACGTTGAAGACGTCAATGTGATGAAGGGCTGACATCATGGCAACGATCATCCTTTTCGCCCCGCTGATCGGGGCCCTGATCTGCGGTTTCGGCTGGCGTCTGATCGGTGAGAAAGCCGGGCAGATCATCGCCACCGCCCTGTTGTTTCTGGCCGCCGCCCTGTCCTGGCAGATTTTCCTGACCTTTGACGGTGAAACCCAGCAGATCACCATCCTGCGCTGGATCGAATCCGGGTCCTTGGCGACCGAATGGGCGATCCGGCTGGACCGGATGACCGCGATCATGCTGGTGGTGGTGAACACGGTCTCTGCCCTCGTCCACCTTTATTCCTTCGGTTACATGGCGCATGACGACAACTGGGGCCATGGCGAGGCCTACAAGGCGCGTTTCTTCGCGTATCTGTCGTTCTTCACCTTCGCCATGCTGGCGCTGATCACATCCGACAATCTTGTGCAGATGTTCTTTGGCTGGGAGGGTGTGGGTGTCGCCTCTTACCTGCTGATCGGCTTTTACTACAAAAAGCCCTCCGCCAATGCCGCAGCGATCAAGGCCTTTGTGGTCAACCGTGTCGGTGACTTCGGCTTTGCCCTTGGCATCTTTGCGCTGTTCTATCTGACCGACTCGGTGCGATTTGACGACGTCTTTGCCGCAGCCCCCAAGCTGGCCGAAACCAACCTGCATTTCCTGGGGACTGACTGGAACGCCGCAAATCTGATCGGCGTGCTGTTGTTCATCGGTGCGATGGGTAAATCGGCGCAGTTGTTCCTGCACACCTGGCTTCCCGACGCGATGGAAGGCCCGACCCCGGTGTCGGCGCTGATCCATGCCGCGACCATGGTGACGGCGGGGGTCTTCCTTGTCTGCCGGATGTCGCCGCTTTATGAATACGCGCCCGATGCCAAGACCTTGATCGTGGTCGTCGGCGCCTCCACCGCGTTTTTCGCGGCCACGGTCGGCCTTGTGCAAAATGACATCAAGCGGGTGATCGCCTATTCGACCTGTTCGCAGCTGGGCTATATGTTCGTGGCCGCTGGCGTCGGCGTCTATCCGGTGGCGATGTTCCACCTGTTCACGCATGCGTTCTTCAAGGCGATGCTGTTTCTGGGCGCGGGTTCGGTCATTCACGCGATGCACCATGAGCAGGACATGCGCAACTACGGCGGTCTGCGCAAGAAAATCCCCTACACCTATTACGCCATGCTGATCGGCACTTTGGCGATCACGGGTGTGGGCATTCCGCTGACGCATTTCGGCTTCGCGGGCTTTTTGTCGAAGGATGCGGTGATCGAAAGCGCCTGGGTCGGGTCGAACTATGCCTTCATCTTGCTGGTGGTCGCGGCCTTCATGACCTCGTTTTATTCGTGGCGTCTGATGTTCATGACCTTCTTTGGTGCGCCGCGTGGCGATCATCACACCCACGACCACGCCCATGAAAGCCCGAATGTCATGCTGGTGCCGCTGGCGGTTCTGGCGATGGGCGCGGTGTTCTCGGGGATGGTGTGGTACAACAGCTTCTTCGGGGATGAGGCCAAGATGCGCAGCTGGTTCGGGATGGAGGCCGCCGCCCATGGCGAAGCCGCCGTAGAGGGTCACGCTGCCGAGCCTGCCGCCGACGCCGCCGATGCACATGCGACCGAGGCCGCTCCGGCAGAAGCCACCACTGAGGTTGTTGCGGCCGAGGCTGCTCCGGCTGACGGTCTGGCAACCGAAGCCGTTCCGGCTGAAACCGCACCCGAGGCTCATGCCGCGATGATGGCCCCGAAAGGCGCTGTCTTCCTTGGCCCTGACAATCACGTCATCCACGACGCGCACAACGCCCCCACTTGGGTCAAGGTTTCGCCCTTCGTCGCCATGGTTCTGGGCCTGCTCTTGGCGTGGAAGTTCTATATCCGCAGCCCGGACCTGCCCGGCAAACTGGCCGCGCAACAGCGCCCGCTGTACCTGTTCCTGTTGAACAAATGGTACTTCGATGAGCTCTATGAGGTGATCTTCGTGCGTCCCGCCAAGGCCATCGGGCGCTTCCTGTGGACCAAAGGCGATATGACGGTCATTGACGGCGCGTTGAACGGCGTCGCCATGGGGATCATCCCGTTTTTCACCAAACTCGCGGCGCGGGCGCAGTCGGGTTATGTCTTCACATATGCTTTTGCGATGGTGCTGGGAATTGCTGCCCTGCTGACCTGGATGACGCTCATGGGGGGGCGTTGAGTTATGGATAACCTCCTTTCGATCATCATCTTCATTCCGGCGGTTGCGGCCCTGATCATGGCGCTGTTCCTGCGCGGTGACGATTTTGCCGCGCAGAAAAACGCCAAATGGCTGGCGCTGTTTGCCACCACGGCGACGTTACTGGTGTCCCTGCTGTTGTTGCCGGGGTTTGATCCGGCCAACACCGGCATGCAGTTCGTCGAGGAAACCGACTGGATTGCGGGTCTGAAATACAAGATGGGCGTGGACGGGATCTCGATCCTGTTCGTGCTGCTGACCACCTTCCTGATGCCGATCACCATCCTGTCCTGCTGGCCGGTGGAAACCCGCGTCAAGGAATACATGATCGCCTTCCTGCTGCTGGAAACCCTGATGCTGGGCGTGTTCTGCGCGCTGGATCTGGTGCTGTTCTACCTGTTCTTCGAGGCTGGTCTGATCCCGATGTTCCTGATCATCGGCATCTGGGGCGGCGCGAACCGCATCTATGCGGCGTTCAAGTTCTTTCTTTATACCTTCCTCGGCTCGGTGCTGATGCTGGTCGCCATGATCGCGATGTATTTCGCGGCAGGCACCACCGACATTCCGACGCTGATGGCGTTTGACTTCTCCTCTGAGCCGATGGCCCTTTTGGGTATGACCATCACCGGCGGGATGCAGACCCTGCTGTTCCTCGCCTTCTTCGCGTCCTTCGCGGTGAAGATGCCGATGTGGCCGGTGCACACTTGGTTGCCGGATGCGCACGTTCAGGCCCCCACCGCAGGTTCGGTCATTCTGGCCGCGATCTTGCTGAAGATGGGCGGCTATGGCTTTTTGCGCTTCAGCCTGCCGATGTTCCCGGTCGGCAGTTCGGTGATGACCGACACCGTGCTGTGGATGTCGGCGATTGCCATCGTCTACACCTCGCTGGTGGCGCTGGTGCAGCAGGATATGAAAAAGCTGGTGGCCTATTCATCGGTGGCCCACATGGGCTATGTCACGATGGGGATTTTCGCCGCCAACCAGCAAGGCGTGGACGGCGCGATTTTCCAGATGATCAGCCACGGCTTCATCTCGGGTGCGTTGTTCCTGTGTGTCGGCGTGATCTATGACCGCATGCACACCCGCGACATCGACGCTTATAGTGGCCTTGTGAACAAGATGCCCGCCTATGCGATGGTGTTCATGTTCTTCACCATGGCCAATGTCGGCTTGCCGGGCACCTCGGGTTTCGTCGGCGAATTCCTGACACTGATGGGGATTTTCCAGGTCAACACCGTCATCGCCGCCATCGCCACATCGGGCGTGATCCTGTCGGCGGCCTATGCGCTGTGGCTTTACCGCCGCGTCACCTTTGGCGCGCTGGTCAAGGAAAGCCTGCTGACCATTCAGGACATGAGCCGGCGTGAGCGCGCGATCTTCGCGCCGCTGATCGTCATGACCCTGCTGCTGGGTGTTTATCCTGCCCTTGTGACCGATCTGATCGGCCCCTCGGTTTCGCAACTTGTCGCTGATTACCACGCCGCTCTCCCCGCTGTCGGGGAAGTGGCCACGCACTGAAGGACGGCCTGGATGACTTCCCTAGATTTCTCTATCGTCCTGCCCGAGGTGATCGTGGCAATCTACGCCATGGCAGCACTCCTGTTCTCGGTTTACGCCGGGAAAGACACGCTGACCGGCGCGATCACCTGGGCCACGGCGGGGCTGTTCGTGGCGCTGGCGCTGTGGATCGGCGTCGCCGGGCAGGGCGTGCACGTGGCCTTCGGCGGCATGTTCGTCGATGACGCCTTCGCGCGGTTCTCCAAAGTCGTGATCCTTCTGTCAGCCGCTGGCGTGTTGGTGATGGCGCAGGATTACATGGCGCGGCGTGATCTTGGGCGGTTCGAATATCCGATCCTTGTGGCACTGGCGGTCATTGGCATGATGGTCATGGTGTCCTCGGGCGATCTGATGTCGCTTTACATGGGGTTGGAACTGCAATCTTTGGCGCTTTATGTGGTGGCGGCGTTGCGTCGCGACAGCATCAAATCCACTGAGGCCGGTCTGAAATACTTCGTGCTTGGCGCGCTGTCTTCGGGTCTGCTGCTCTATGGCGCTTCGCTGACCTATGGCTTTGCCGGAACCACCTTGTTCTCGGGCATCCTTTCGACGTTGCAAGGCGACGTCCCCTTGGGCCTGCTCTTCGGTCTGGTCTTCGTGCTTGCGGGCATGGCGTTCAAAGTCTCGGCCGCCCCATTCCACATGTGGACCCCGGATGTGTACGAGGGCGCACCGACCCCGGTGACGGCCTTCTTTGCCACAGCCCCGAAAGTCGCGGGCATGGCCCTGATTGCCCGCGTGGTCTACGACGCCTTCGGTGCCATCCCCACCGAATGGACGCAGGTGCTGGCCGCCTTGGCCGTGCTGTCGATGTTTCTGGGTGCTGTGGCCGCCATCGGGCAACGCGACATCAAGCGTCTGATGGCCTATTCCTCCATCGCCCATATGGGTTATGCGCTGGTCGGTCTTGCCGCTGGTACCGCCCAAGGCGTGCAGGCGATGCTGATCTACATGGCGATTTACGTGACGATGAACCTTGGCACCTTCGCCTTCATCCTGTCGATGGAGCGGGACGGCAAGCCCGTCACCGACATCCACAGCCTGAACCTGTTCTCAAAACGTGAGCCTTTGAAGGCGCTGGCGATGCTGATCCTGCTGTTCAGCCTGGCCGGCGTGCCGCCGATGTTGGGCTTTTTCGGCAAGTTCTATGTGTTGAGGGCGGCGGTGGATGCGGGCATGGTCTGGCTGGCGGTGGCGGGGGCCGTGGCCTCGGTCATTGGCGCGTTCTACTACCTGCGCATCGTCTATTTCATGTATTTTGGCGCCGAAACCGAAGGCGCCGACAGCCGCATGGCCCCGGTGCAATGGGTGATGCTGGTGGCGGTTGCAGCGGCGATGGTTTTGGGGGTGATCAACCTCTTTGGCATCGAACCGGCGGCGCTGGCGGCGGCCCAAGCCCTTGTCGGCTAAAGCGGCTTGGCCCATGGGCGTGGCGCGCCACGTCCTGCCGACCGTCGACAGCACCAATGCCCATGCCTTGCGTCTGGCCCCGTCACTGGCGGGGCCTGCGTGGTTTCTGGGGTTGGAGCAAAGCGCAGGCCGGGGTCGACGGGCGCGGCCCTGGGTCAGCCCGCGCGGCAATTTCTACGCCACGCTGCTGTTGCACCCTATCGAACCGCCAGAGCAAATCGCCTTGCGCAGTTTTGCCGCCGCCCTGGCGCTGCGCGATGCCTGCGTGGCGCTGACCGGGCTGCCCAATGCTTTCGCGCTGAAATGGCCGAATGATGTGCTGCTGAACGGCGGCAAGCTGGCCGGGATATTGCTGGAAAGCACCGCCGACGGTCAGGGCGGCTTTCATCTGGCCATCGGCACCGGCGTCAACCTGATCGGCGCGCCGGATGTGTCGGTGGTGGAACCCGGAGCCACCCCGCCCGTCAGTCTGCTGGCCGAAACTGGTCTGCGCATCACGCCCGAAACCTTTCTGGATACATTGGCCCCCGCCTTTGCCGATTGGGAATTGCAATTCTCAAGCCATGGCTTTGCCCCTCTGCGGGCCGCATGGCTGTCCCATGCCGCAAAACTGGGAGAGCCGATCCGCGCCCGCACCGGCACCCAGACCCGCGAGGGCACGTTTGAGACCATCGACACTGCAGGCAATCTGATCCTGCGCACCCCCCAAGGCCCCGTCGCAATCCCTGCGGCGGAGGTGTTTTTCTAACCGCGAGGCACCCATGCTTTTGGCCATCGACTGCGGCAACACCAACACGGTGTTTTCGATCTGGAACGGCGCAAGGTTCATCGCCACCTGGCGCATCGCCACCGATCACAAGCGCACCGCAGACGAGTATTTCGTCTGGCTCTCCAGCCTGCTGATGCTGACCAAAACCGAGGCCGCTGTCAGCGAAGCCATCATCTCTTCCACCGTCCCACGCGTCGTGTTCAACCTGCGGGTGCTGTGTGACCGCTACTTCGGCTGCCGTCCCCTTGTGGTGGGCAGGCCCGATTGCAAACTGCCGGTGGCCCCGCGCGTCGATCAGGGCACCACTGTGGGCCCCGACCGCCTTGTCAACACCGTGGCAGGCTTCGACCGGCATGGCGGCGATCTGGTCGTGGTCGATTTCGGCACCGCCACCACCTTTGACGTGGTGGACCACGACGGCGCCTATGTTGGCGGTGTCATTGCCCCGGGCGTCAACCTGTCGCTGGAGGCGCTGCACATGGCCGCCGCCGCCCTGCCGCATATCGACGTCGCGAAACCTTTGCGGGCGATTGGCACGAATACGGTGGCCTGCATGCAGTCGGGCGTGTATTGGGGCTATATTGGCCTGATCGAGGGCATTGTCCGGGAGGTGCGCCGCGAACGCGAAGCGCCCATGAAGGTCATTGCCACCGG
Organism: Paracoccaceae bacterium; assembly: GCA_031428215.1. GTDB lineage: Bacteria > Pseudomonadota > Alphaproteobacteria > Rhodobacterales > Rhodobacteraceae > Cypionkella. Next base: position 110,751 of record JANPOY010000066.1, on the reverse strand, counting down.
CGGCCTCGCATCATTGTTTGCTCAGGGAACTGAGCTATTTCACGCGATTGAGGATGATCTGACCATGCATGGCCTCGTCCTCATCAACGCCTATAACAAGGAAACAGCATGAGCGCTGAGCGGCTTATTTATCTCCCCCTGGGCGGGGCCGGCGAGATCGGCATGAACGCCTATGTTTATGGTTACGGCCCCAAGGGCAAAGAGCGTCTGATCCTTGTCGACCTGGGCGTGGCCTTCTCTGACATGGACACCAGCCCCGGCGTGGATCTGATCCTGCCCGACATCGCCTGGCTGTTGAAAAACCTCTCGCGGCTTGAGGCGATTTTCATCACCCACGCGCATGAAGATCACATCGGCGCTTTGGCGCATCTGTGGCCGCAGTTGAAAAAGCCGGTCTATGCGCGCCGTTTTACCGCCACCATCGGGCGGTTGAAATTCGAAGAGGCGGGTCTGCCGAAAGATGCGATCACGGTCGTGGAGTCGCGGCCCCAGACGATTGAGGCCGGTCCCTTCAAGGTGCAATTCGTGCCGGTGGCGCATTCGATCCCGGAATCGGCCGCTCTGGTCATCGACACGCCGGCGGGCCGGATCATCCATACCGGTGACTTCAAACGCGACGCGACGCCGATTGTCGGCGAAGGCTGGGACGATGCCGTGATGCAGGCGATTGCCGCCGAACGCCCGATCAAGGCACTGATGTGCGACAGCACCAATGTGTTTTCGCTGCACGAAGGCCGGTCGGAAAGCACGCTGAAAGACCCGATTGCCGAATTGATCAAGGCGCAGGGTGGCATGGTCGTGGCCACCACCTTCGCCTCGAACGTCGCGCGTCTGAAAACGCTGGCCGAGGCGGGCCATGCCGCGGGCCGTTCGGTTTGCCTGTTGGGCCGGGCGATGAAGAAGATGGTTTCGGCCGCCGAAGAATCTGGCGTTCTGCCGAACTTTCCGCGCACCATCAGCCCCGAAGAGGCGCTGGACGTGCCGCGCAAATCGCTGATGCTGATCGTGACCGGCAGTCAGGGCGAACGCCGGGCGGCTTCGGCGCAGTTGTCGCGCGGCAAATATCTGGGGATCGAGATGAAGCAGGGCGACACGTTCCTGTTCTCGTCCAAGATCATTCCGGGCAATGAGCGTGGCGTTTACGCCATCGTCAACGCGCTGTCGGAAATGGGCGTCGACATCGTCGATGACAACAATGGCAAATATCACGTTTCGGGCCACGCCAACCGTCCGGATCTGGAACATGTCCACCGGCTGTTCCTGCCCGACATGCTGCTGCCGATGCACGGCGAACACCGCCATCTGCGCGAACATGTCCGCATCGCGCATGAGGCTGGGATTGCGGCGGCGGTTGCAACCAACGGCATGATGATGGACATCACCGGTGACGCCCCAAAAGTTGCGGAGCGCGTGGAAACTGGGCGCACCTATCTTGACGGGTCGGCCCTGGTAGGCGCGCTGGACGGTGTGGTCCGCGACCGCATCCGCATGGCGCTGAACGGTATGGTGATGGTCACGGTCATTCTGGACGAGTCGGATCAGCCCCTGGGCGAGGCTTGGGTGGAACTGATGGGCCTGCCGGAAAATGGCAAGGGTGGCCGGGCTTTGGCGGAAACGCTGGAGGGTGAACTGACGGCGTTTCTGGACACCGCGGGCGCTAAGATTCTGGCCAATGACGACAAGATGGACGAATTGCTGCGCCGGATCGTGCGCCAGGTCACGATGGAAGAGATCGGCAAGAAGCCGGAAGTCACCGTTGTGGTCAGCCGTCTCGCGGTCGAGTAACCGCCGTTTCATGGCGTAAAAAAAGGCCCCACAAAGTGTGGGGCCTTTTTTCTGTCTGTGATTTCTCGCAGAAAAATCGTGGAAGGATCAGCCTTCGGTGCCGGTCGCCGGCGCGTCATCGCCATCATCCGCCGTGACGGTGGTGATGGCAAAGCTGCGCAGGATGAAATCCGGCACATGGTCGCCCATGCCGACAACCCGCTCGCCGCCGCTGTCACGGCCGCCGCGATAGTCACGCCGATCGTCGCGGCGCGGTTCGTTGCGGCGGTCATCGCTGGCCGCTTCGCGAGGGCGGTCTTCACGCCGGTCCTCGCGGCGGTGGTCATGGCGCGGCTCGCTGCGCTCTTCGCGGCGGTCGTCCCGGCGCGGGCTGCGTTCTTCGCGCACCACTGCGACGGGTTCGACCACGGCCTCAACGACCGGCACCGCTTCTGCCGGTTTTTCTTCACGCGGGGCGCGGTCACGGCCACCACTGCGGCCAGCTTCGCCCCGACCTTCGCCCCGACCTTCACCACGGCCACCGCGCGATTTCGCGCCACGCTCTTCGCGCGGACGCTCGACACGGTCAGAGGCGGCCTCCAAGGCACCTTCCGGCAGCTCGCCGCGCGGAATGGGCATTTTCACCAGTTGCTCGATGGCGTTGATGTATTTGTCGTCCGAGGTCACGGCGATGGTATAGGCCTTGCCCAACCGCCCGGCGCGACCGGTGCGGCCAATGCGGTGGACGTAATCTTCAGGATGCGAGGGCACGTCAAAGTTGAACACATGGCTGACGGCGGGAATATCCAGTCCGCGCGCCGCCACATCCGAGGCCACCAGCAAGTGAACCGAGCCGTCACGGAAGCCGTCCAACGTCTTGGTGCGCACGGATTGATCCAGATCGCCATGGATGGGCGAGGCGTTAAAGCCGTGCTGTTTCAGCGACTTGGACACCACATCCACATCCATCTTGCGGTTGCAGAAGATGATCGCGTTGGTGCAGCTTTCGCCTTCGGCCCGGATCAGCGCCCGCAACACGGCGCGCTTTTCGGCAAAAGACTTGTCCTTGCGGGTGGGGGCGAACTGGATCAGCTTTTGCTCGATGGTCAGCGACGCCGTGGCCTGCCGCGCGACTTCGATCTTCACCGCATTCGACAGGAAGGTGTTGGTGATCCGCTCAATTTCCGGGGCCATGGTGGCCGAATAGAAGAAGGTCTGGCGGGTGAAGGGGGTCAGGCTGAAAATCCGCTCGATATCCGGGATAAAGCCCATGTCCAGCATGCGGTCGGCCTCATCCACCACCATGATCTGCACACCGGTCAGCAGCAGCTTGCCGCGTTCGTGGTGATCCAGCAGACGGCCCGGCGTGGCGATCAGCACATCGACGCCACGGTCAATCAGCTTGTCTTGCTCGCCAAAGGACACGCCACCGATCAGCAGCGCCTTGGTCAGCTTGGTGTATTTGGCATAGGTTTCAAAGTTTTCCGCCACTTGTGCCGCCAACTCGCGCGTTGGGCACAGCACGAGGCTGCGCGGCATCCGTGCCTTGGCCCGGCCCTGTCCCAGCAACGTGACCATCGGCAGCACAAAGCTGGCGGTCTTGCCGGTGCCGGTCTGGGCGATGCCCAACACGTCTTTGCCCTGCAACGCATGCGGGATGGCTTGTTCTTGAATCGGAGTGGGGGTTTCATAGCCGGCTTCCGCCACGGCCTGAAGCACGCGGGGATCCAGCGCGAGGTCTGAGAATTTGGTCATCTGCGTCCTAAAGATGCGGGTTCGGCCCGCAAAAGATTATGGGACGCTGCTTTTCCGGGCGTCCCGGCGTCTGGGTCAGTCAAACCCTTCCGCGCGGATAGCGGATAATCGCGCAAGGGTCAAGGATTGCAGCGCGGCGGGCATGTATCTGAAGTTGTTTTGCCCGCAAACTGCTGTAGCCTGACGGCATTGAACGCCGATTTTTCGATCCGATTTTTTCAACGTTGTTTTATTGTGAGGTCATTATGGTTTTGAAACCGTGTTTCTACGCTTGCGTGCTGGTTGTTTTGGCAAGCATCGCCACAGCCGAACCGCCGGGCCACTGCCCGCAGCTGCAGTTCACCTCCCATGATCTGGACAAATCCTATGGGGTCTATCTGGTGGCACCGGCCAATGGCTGTGCCGTTGCGCGCTATCTGATATCGGGCGCGGGGGTGCGGGTAATGTCGCGCCCGCTGCGGCCCGGGCAGGCGCAAATGCTGCATTTGGGGGCAGGTTTCGCCCCCGGCAGCCATCACCTGCGCCTGCGGTCCCTGGGCTGCACCCAGGCTCCGGCGCTGCTGCGGCGCGTGGTGATGCGCAAAGCCTCGCCGGATCATGGTGCGCGGGCCTTAACCTATATCGAAGCTCACGCCCTGGGCGAGTGGCAAGGTTGAGCCGTAGTTGATGGTGTTGGTCGCCCGCCGCATATAGGCTTTCCAAGCGTCGGACCCGCTTTCGCGGCCACCACCGGTTTCCTTTTCGCCGCCAAACGCCCCGCCAATCTCGGCACCGGATGGGCCGATGTTGACATTGGCGATACCGCAATCGGACCCGGCTGCCGACAAAAAGCGCTCTGCCTCCCGCAGATCGGTGGTGAAAATCGACGAGGACAGCCCCTGCGGCACTTCATTGTGTGTCTGAAGAACCTCGGCGAAGTCTTTGTAACGCATGACATAAAGGATCGGCGCAAAGGTTTCGTGCACCACCGGGCCACATTGCGACGGCATTTCCACCAAGGCTGGGCGCAAATAGGCCCCGCCCAGACCCGTCACCGCCTGGCCGCCCAGAACCGTGCCACCCGCCGCCCGCGCCGCATCCAGCGCGCGCGTCATGGCATCGGCCGCCGCCTGATCAATCAGCGGTCCGATCAGCACGCCCGGCTCCAGCGGATTGCCGACCTTGACCGAGGCATAAGCCGCCTTCAGACGCGGCAGAAAGCCGTCGTAGATGCTGTCATGCAGGAACAAGCGCCGCAGCGTCGTGCAGCGTTGCCCTGCGGTGCCCATGGCCGAAAACGCAATCCCGCGCAGTGTCAGGTCCAGATCGGCGCTGGCCGTTACAATTGCCGCGTTGTTGCCGCCCAGTTCCAGCAAAGACCGCCCGAACCGCGCCGCCACTTTTGGCCCCACGGCACGACCCATTGCGGTTGACCCGGTGGCCGACACCAAGGCGACCTGCGGGCTGTCCACCAGCACCTCGCCCAGGGCCCGCCCGCCGATCAGCAAGGCCGACAGGCCAACCGGTGCCGCACCACCTGCCGCGTTGAAGCGCGCGACGGCCCGGTCCAGCAGCGCCTGCGCCGCCAGTGCCGACAAGGATGCCTTTTCCGACGGCTTCCAGACCACGGCATTGCCGCAGACCAGCGCCAAGGCGGTGTTCCAGGACCACACCGCAACCGGGAAGTTGAAGGCGGAAATCACCCCCACAACGCCAATCGGATGCCAGGTTTCCATCATCCGGTGGCTTGGGCGTTCCGAGGCGATGGTCAGGCCATAAAGCTGGCGCGACAGACCAACGGCAAAGTCGCAAATGTCAATCATTTCCTGCACTTCGCCCAAGCCCTCGGACACAACCTTGCCGACTTCGATCGACACCAGCCGCCCCAAAGCTGCCTTGTGGGTCCGCAGTTCCTCACCCAACATCCGCACCAGCTCGCCGCGCTGCGGGGCAGGTGTGGTGCGCCAGTCGCGGTAGGCCTGATGCGCCAGGGCAATCGCGGCGGTGGCCTCGGCAGCGCTGTGCTCGGGCAGATGCGCCAGCACCTCACCGCTGATCGGGCTGCGTGCGGGCAGGGTGCCGGGGGTCAAAGTGACGCCCATTTCGGACAGCAGCGACAAGGCTTCGAGGGTCAGGGTCATGGCAGGCCTATGGTTGTTCGCGCGCAGTTAGCCGGGTCAAATGCCGGGCTGCAAGGGGCGCAGCGGCGCAGGTGCCCGCACGATCTGTCGCGAAATCGGGCAATATGCTGGCTTGGGTCGTCACTCTGTTGGTCAATATCCGGCAGAACGCCAAGTTCGACGGGCCACGCAGACCAAACTGTAGCGCGCAAAAATATTCCGCCCTAGCGCGCGAAAATCAAGGCCAGCCCGGCCACCGCCAAAGCCGCCCCCGCCCAGCTGAGCCCGCTGGGCCGCTGCCCGGTGCGCAGCCACAACAGCGGCAGAATGATCACCGGGGATGTGGCCGACAGTGTGGCGATGATGCCGGTCTTTGACCCCTGCAACGCGTATAAAAACAGCGTCATGCCAATCAGCAAGCCGATCACGGCGGTGGCGGCGGTCAGGATCAGCGCGGCGCGCCCCACCGCGCGGGGGGCGGCGGGGGCCAGCGGCGTGGCAGCCAGAACCCCCATCGCAAGCCCCGAAGCCCCCACCCGGAACAGCGACGCCAGATAAGGGTCCATCCCCACCGTCATCACCGGGCGCGCAATCAGCGATCCCGCAGCCTGCCCGAAGGCGGCCAGCAGACCCAGAGCCAGCCCGAGGATCAAGGTGCCGTGCAGCAGCTCCAGCCGGTGCGCGTCGCCGCGCGGCCGGCCCAGGATCGCCAACGCCACGCCCAAGGCGGTGATCCCGATGCCCAGAATGGCCAGCGCCGGCAAAGCCTCATCCAGCACCAGCCAACCCATCACGGCCGCCATCGGCGCGTTCAGCGCAAAGATCGCTCCGGCGCGGCGCGGCCCGATCCGGCCCACGGCGGCAAAGTTGAAAGTGTCGCCGATCAGAATGCCGATCACCCCCGACAGCGCCAGCACCCCGGCGGTGATCCAACCGGGCGCCATCCAGCCACCAGTGGCCAGCACGATCAGCAGCAACAGCACGGTGACAAAGCCTTGCCGCAGCAGGTTGAAATGAAACGCCCCCAAGGCCCGCACCGCATCCGCCGCGATCAGCCCGGTCATCGCCCAACAGGTCGCAGTGCCCAGGGCAGCCAATTCGTGCAGGGGCAGGGGCATCAGCACTCTTTCCATAATCTGTCAAACGCGCATTGGTTCAAATATCCCCGCCGGAGGCTCCTGTTGCCTGCGACAGATGCCTCCGGCGGGGGTATTTGCGCCAGGATGAAGCCGCCGGGATCAGACCATCATTTCCTTGGTCGCCGTCAGTTTCAACGCCGGGTGGTCGCGTTCAATGCGGTCGATGTCCCATTTCAGCCGGGTCAGAAACACTGTGTCGCCGTCGTTGTCGATGGCGATGTGGCCCTTGTTGACGTTGACGAACTTCTCGACCTCGGCTTTGGCACCCGACACCCAGCGGGCCGAGGTGAATTGCGACGGCTCAAACCGGACGGGCAGGGAATATTCCTGTTCGATCCGGCTGGCCAGCACTTCGAACTGCAACGGCCCCACGACGCCGACGATATAGCCCGAACCGATCATCGGCTTGAACACCTTGGCAGCGCCTTCTTCGGAGAACTGCATCAGCGCCTTTTCCAGATGCTTGGCCTTCATCGGATCGGCGGCGCGCACCACTTGCAAGAGTTCCGGCGCAAAGGACGGAATGCCGGTGAAGCGCAGCGCCTCGCCCTCGGTCAGCGCATCGCCGATGCGCAGCTGCCCGTGGTTCGGGATGCCGATGATGTCGCCCGCCCAGGCCTCTTCCGCCAATTCGCGGTCGGCGGCCAGAAACATCACCGGGTTGGCGATGGCCATCGGCTTTTTGGTGCGCACATGCAGCATTTTCATGCCGCGCACGAAATGCCCGGAGGCAAGCCGCACGAAAGCCACGCGGTCGCGGTGCTTGGGGTCCATATTGGCCTGCACCTTGAACACGAAACCGGTCACCGGGGTTTCTTCCGGCGCAATCTGGCGCTCGGCGGCCTTTTGCGGCTGCGGTTCCGGGCCATACTCGCCCATGCCGTCCATCAATTCCTTGACGCCAAAGGAATTGATCGCAGAGCCAAACCAGATCGGCGTCATCGAGCCGTTCAGAAAGGCCGCACGGTCAAACTTCGGCAGCAATTCGCGCGCCATTTCAAGCTCTTCGCGCAGTTTCTTCAACAATTCCGGCGGCACATGGTCGGCCAGTTTCGGATCGTCAAGGCCGGTGATCTGAATGGTTTCCGCGACCTTGTTGCGGTCGGCACGGTCCATGATTTCAAGGCGGTCGTGCAAAAGGTCATAGGCGCCGACGAAATCGCGCCCCATGCCGATGGGCCAGCTGGCGGGCGTCACGTCAATCGCCAGATTTTCCTGAATCTCATCAATGATGTCAAAGGTGTCGCGGCTTTCGCGGTCCATCTTGTTGCAAAAGGTCAGGATCGGCAGGTCGCGCATGCGGCAGACCTCGAACAGCTTTTGCGTCTGGCTTTCCACGCCTTTTGCGCCGTCAATCACCATGATGGCGGCGTCCACGGCTGTCAGCGTGCGGTAGGTGTCTTCGGAACAGTCCGAGTGGCCGGGGGTATCGACCAGATTGAACCTGTAGTGCCGGAAATCGAAACTCATGGCGGATGCCGAGACGGAAATCCCGCGCTCCTGCTCCATTTTCATGAAGTCAGACCGCGTCCGCCGCGCCTCGCCCTTGGCCCGCACTTGCCCCGCCATCTGGATCGCACCGCCAAACAGCAGGAATTTCTCGGTCAGCGTGGTTTTGCCGGCGTCGGGGTGCGAGATGATCGCAAAAGTCCGGCGGCGGGCAATTTCGGGCGGGAGTTGGGGGCGGTTCACTTGCATGGCCGCGCTGTAGCGCAAACCACGTGCGGCGTCCACAGCGGCCTGTGGCTTCAGGGGCGCGGGTCTTTGCGCGTGGGCTTGTACAATGTCGCGGTGCCGACCTGATCCAGAAATTGCCGCCCGGCCTCGGTGCCGAAATGCTGCCCCATCGACAGCCCCGGAAACCGCGCCTTCACATCGGCGGACAATTCGGCGGGCAAGCGGTTCACGGTGGCATCATTGACCATCAGGCTTTCGGCGGGCACGCCCTCGGCATAGATGATTTCGTGCTGGTCAAACACTAGACTGAAATAGTCGATAAAGCCGCCCTCGCGCAGGAAAATCCGGTCGCCATCCACCAGATGCTTGGCCTGCACCAACAGTTCGGACGTGGCGATCCCGGCGCGGCGTTGGCGTTGATACAAGAACATCCGGTGATGCTGACTGACAATCAGATCGCCCGCGTTGCCAAGGGTTCCGGCGGCAATCACCACCGGTGCAAAGGCCCCAACCGCGCGCAAGGTGGTGCCGCCGATCCAGCGGATCGGCTGGCCGCCATGATCGCGCGTCAGAACCTTGTCGCCCGCCTGCAGATCTTCGATCGCGCGTTGTTGCCCGGTGGCCAGCGTGATCGTGGTGCCGCGCGCGAAAGACACACAGAGAAAATCGGACAGCCCGGTTTCCTGCGGCGCCTCCTCGACCTTGAGCAACGTGTATTCGCGGCGCGCCGCCATCGGCGACAGCGGCAAGGCCAGCCTTGTGCCATCCGGCAGGGCGATCAGCAGAATTTCAACCCGGTCGCCGTCGGCCGTCATCAGCGCATAGCGCGCCTCAAACTTCAACACATCGCCCGCAACCCCGATGTCACTGCCTTGGCCCACGCATTGCCGCCCCGCAAGCGGCCGCGTCACCACAAGGCGCAGCGGGGTCTGGGCATCGTCCAGCATATAGATGTCGCCGGGATACACCTCGTCCGGGCCTGCCAGACAGTCGCCCATATTGACGCCATGCGAGACGTAAATCGCATCGGCCGCCAAAACTTGGCAGGCGTGGCCGGGCAGGGATGGGGCGTCGGACATGGGCACTCGGCGGGGTCAAGGGCAGGATCAGCCATCCCTGCCGATATGAACCGCGCGCGCAGATCGGACAAGCCGTCTGACCATGGCAAAATGGCGGTTTGTTGTTGAAATCCACGAATGGCCGGGGATGTTTCCGCAAAACCAATGGGGTTTGGCGGCCAAGCGGGCCGCCCCCACCGGGCCGGGCCCGAATCGCAGGGGGCTTACAGGCGGCAAGACAGGCTGCTAGGCTGCACCAAACTGGGCAGGAGAATGGCATGGATCTGGGCATCAAGGGCAAACGGGCGCTGGTTTGTGCGGCCTCAAAGGGGTTGGGGCGTGGCTGTGCCATGGCCTTGGCCGAGGCTGGCGTTGATCTGGTGATCAATGCGCGCGGGGCAGAGGCGCTGGAGGCGACCGCCGCCGAAATCCGCGCGGAGTTCGGCGTGCAAGTGCTTGCCGTGGCGGCAGATATCACCTCTGACTCCGGTCGCGCGCAAGTGTTGGCGGCGGCTGGGGTGGTGGACATTCTGGTGACCAACGCCGGTGGCCCGCCCCCCGGCATCTGGAGCGACTGGACCCGCGACGATTTCATCAAGGCGCTGGACGGCAACATGCTGACGCCGATTGCGCTGATGACCGCGCTTTTGCCGGCGATGATCGAACGCGGCTGGGGCCGGGTGGTCAACATCACCTCGCAATCGGTCAAGTCACCCATCCCGCAACTGGGCCTGTCAAACGCGGCACGGGCGGGGTTGACGGGTTATGTCGGCGGCACATCGCGGCAGGTGGCCCCGTTCGGGGTGATAATCAACAACCTGCTGCCCGGCATCCATGACACCGACCGCGCGGCATCGCTCGACACGGGCGTGATGGCGGCGCGGGGCATCAGCATGGAGCAGGCGCGCGCCGACCGGCAGGCAACGATTCCGGCGCGGCGCTATGGCACGGCGGCCGAGTTTGGAGCGGCCTGTGCGTTCCTGTGCAGTCAGCAGGCGGGCTTTATCGTCGGGCAAAATATCTTGCTGGACGGCGGTGCCGGCAATGCCACCCTGTAAGCAGCCCTCAAGGCGCAAACTGTTGGCGCATCTCTGGCTTGCCGCCTTCGGGGCCGCCTGCTAGGGAATGCCTTAGCAATTTCGTAGGGATACTGCCTTGCCGCTTTCGTCTCGCCCATCGCCGCCTCTGCGCCTTGAGGTGCAGTCGCTGTGCCGCAGTTTTGGCGGGCGAGAGGTGGTGGCCGACGTGTCACTGGCGGTGGCTGCAGGTCAGGTGATGTGCCTTTTGGGGCCGTCGGGATGCGGCAAATCCACCACGCTGCGGATGATCGCCGGGGTTGAAACGCCCGATCAGGGCCGAATCCTGATTGACGGGCAACAGGTGTTCGGGCCGGGCGTGAACCTGCCGCCCGAAGCGCGCGGTGTCGGTCTGATGTTTCAGGATTTCGCGCTGTTTCCGCATCTGACAGTGGCGGGCAACGTGGCCTTCGGGCTGACCTGTGACCGGCTCAGCAAGGCGGCGCGGGTGGGCGAGTTGCTGGAAAAGGTGAACCTGTCCGGCTTTGGCGCCAAGCACCCGCACGAGTTGTCGGGGGGCGAGCAACAGCGGGTGGCGCTGGCGCGCGCGCTGGCCCCACGACCGCGTGTGATGCTGATGGACGAGCCGTTTTCCGGGCTGGACAACCGCCTGCGCGACGGCATCCGGGACAGCACGCTTGAGGTGCTGAAACAGGAAGGCGCCGCGGTGTTGCTGGTCACGCATGAGCCGGACGAGGCGATGCGGATGGCCGATGAAATCGCGTTGATGCGGGCGGGTGCCATCGTGCAACGCGGCGCGCCCTATAACATCTACAATGCCCCGGTCGACCGATCCGCCGCCGCGTTCTTCAGCGATATCAACGTGATCCGCGGCACTTCGCGCGGGGCATTGACCGAAACGCCCTTTGGCGCCTTCCTGACACCGGGCCATGGCGACGGCGATGCGGTGGACATCGTGATCCGCCCGCAGCATCTGAAGATTGATTTCGACCGCGCCGGACGCGGGCCAAATCCAACCCCGATGGATGGCACGCCGGCACGGGCTGTGGTGCAGCGGGCGCGCTATCTGGGTCGCGAGTCGCTGGTGGAATTCAAGATGGATTTTGACGGCTCGACCCTGACCGCCTCGGTGCCGGGGGTGTTTTTGCCCAAATCCGACACCGCCCTTTGGCTGATGATCCGTCGCGATCGCTGCTATGTGTTTCCGGCCAAGGGGCTGGCCTGACCCCCGCGCCACGCCGCCCAAAACCTGATCCGGGGCCACTACCTTGCCACCAGAGGCCCCGGATCAGGTCCGGGGCGGCGCGGGCGCTTGAGCAGGCAATTCGTTCAGCACCTGATTTGCCTCCGCCTCTACCCGCGCGCGATACGCTTCAAGACCGCGGCCCGGCTCATCGGCAAAGCGTTCGCCGGTCGGGGCCACCGCCACAATCCGGTCGACCCGAAAGCTGCGAAAATCGCCGCGCGCTTCGCAATAGGCCGCAAGTGTCGACACCCGCGCCTGTTTCTCCAGCGCCAGCGGGCGGATGTCGCGGTGACTTTCCAGCCCGCGCGGGTCGATATAGGTGATGGTCAGCCGTTCATGCGCCTTGATGGCCCGCCGCAGCGCAGGCAGATGGGCGGGCGCGCGGTTGTCGGTCGGCCCCGGAAAGGCGAACAGATCGCCGGGGTCGTCCTTGCTGGGTGCAGGGGTGACCGAGGCGATTTTCTTGGCCAAACTGCGGGCGGCCCGCGCGAGGGCGGCGTCAGGCAACTGGGCCGCGATGCGCAGACCTTCGCGCAGTGCCTCCAACTCGACCGCGCTCAGGATCATCGGCGGCAAGGTGATCGGCGCGCGCAGCAGATATCCGACGCCGCGCTCGCCCTCCACGGGCAGACCAGAGGCCGCAAGCGTCGCCACATCGCGCCAGATCGTGCGCACCGACACATTCAGACGCAGCGCCATATCCGATGCCCGGTGCAGGCGGCCATCGCGCAGGATTTGGATCAGATCAAACAGACGGTCGGTGCGGCGCATGGATTTTCCCTTGGGGGCAACTGACATATAGCTGTCAGCTATATCGGCGTAAAGCCGGGGGGGCGGGCGCTATTTGGCTTTTGTTGACGTGCGGAGTGGGTCAGGGTACCGCTTGAAATCGCCGCCGGTGCGGCCAAGAGGGATATGCTATGCAAATGGGTCCGTTGCAGCTTTTGCTGATTGCCATTGTGGTATTGGTGCTGTTTGGCCGCGGTAAGGTCAGCGCTTTGATGGGCGAATTCGGCAAAGGCATCACCGCGTTCAAGAAAGGCGTGTCCGAAGGCACTGCCGAAGTTGAGAAAGACGCAGCCGTTGTCGCCAAAGACGTGACGCCCGAAGAAAAAGACAAGGTCTAAGTCTCTGCCTTGAAAGGGCTTTCTCCAGATGTTTGGTGATATCGGCTGGGCCGAACTGCTGTTGATCGGCATCGTCGCGCTGATCGTGATTGGTCCCGAGGACCTGCCGGACATGTTCCGTCAACTGGGGCGGTTTACCTCCAAACTGCGGTCCATGGCCCGCGAGTTTTCCCGGGCGATGGAACAGGCGGCCAAGGAAACCGGCGTCAACGATGTGGCGCGCGACCTAAAGGCTGCCACTTCGGCCAAGTCGATGGGCATGGACAAGGTGAAAGAAGCGGCGGACCGGTTCGAAAAATGGGACCCGATCAAGAACGCGGCCAAACCGACCTCTGCCAAACCGCTGGTACCGGCACCGATTCCGGCCACGCCGGTTGCGGTGCCGACTGCGGCCCCCGCAATGCCTGTGGCCCATCCGGCGCTGACCGAGGCCCCCTCGGCGGTGATGGGGCCTGCGACGCAGGCTTTGGCCGACAAGAAGGCCGCCAAAGCCGCGATCCTGAAGGACACAGCCGCCAGGTTGAAAGCCGTCGATGCGCCGGTCGCCGCCCCCGCGCCGAAATCCCGCGCCAAAGCCGTGACGGCCGCCGCCGCCGCCACCCCAGTGGCCGCCAAACCGCGCACAGCCAGGAAGGCGGATGAAGCATGACCGCGACCGATGACGTGGACAGCAGCGCCGCGCCGCTGATCGAACACCTGAAAGAGCTGCGCAACCGCATTCTGGTGTCGATCGCGGCTTTCGCTGTGTGCTTTTTGCTGGGCTATTACATCTGGGACAAGATCTTCAACATCCTGTCGATCCCGATGTGCGAGGCCTTGGCCGCGCGCGGGCAGGAATGTCAGTTCATTCTGGTGAAACTGCAGGAAGGCTTTTTCGTCGCCATCAAGATCGCGGTCTGGGGCGGCTTTGCCATGGCCTTCCCGATCATCGCTTTCCAGATGTGGCGATTCGTGGCGCCGGGCCTGTACCGCAATGAAAAATCGGCGTTTTTGCCTTTTCTTCTGGCATCACCAGCGATGTTCATCCTGGGCGCGTCGTTTGCCTATTTCGTGATCCTGCCCTTCGCCTTTGCGTTTTTCCTAGGCTTTCAGGACAACTTCAAAGACGCGATGGAGGCCGGTGCAGGCTTGGCTGCGGCACCCAAGGGGGTGGTCTACACCGGTTCGGTTGAGGCGTTTCTGTCGCTGACCATGACCTTTGTGATGGCGTTCGGTCTGTGCTTTCAAATGCCGGTTCTGCTGACCCTGATGGGAAAGGCCGGGATGATTTCGGCGCGCGGGCTGCGGGCGACGCGAAAATACGCGATTGTGGCGATCCTGTTTGTCGCAGCCGTGGTGACGCCGCCAGATGTGATAAGCCAGTTGATCCTCTTTGCCGCGATCTATCCGCTGTACGAAATCTCGATCTGGCTGATCGCCCGGTTTGAACGCGACCGTGAGGCGCAGGCCCGCGCTGATGGCACTTGGGTGGATGAGGACGAAGACGCGGCATGAGCGATCTGCAACGCATTGCCGAGGCGCTGGAGCGGCTGGCCCCCGCGCCGATACCCGCGCCAGATTTTACCGCCGCCGATGCCTTTGCCTGGCACACCGGACCGGACCGGCTGGAGCCGGTGTTGCGGGTGGCGCGGGTCGACATCGGCCTGCTGATCGGGGTGAACCGGTCGCGCGACACCCTGCTTGAAAACACCCGGCATTTCGCCGCCGGTCTGCCCGCCAACAACGCGCTCTTGTGGGGCGCACGCGGGATGGGAAAATCGTCGCTGGTCAAGGCCGTGCATGCGGCGATCCGCGCCGAAGGCCATGATCTGAAGATTGTTGAGCTGTCGCGCGAAGATCTGCCATCTGTGCAGCGCTTGCTGGGTCATCTGCGCGCCGCCGCGCATCCGTTCATCCTTTTTTGCGATGACCTGTCGTTCAGTCATGACGACCAGCATTACAAATCCCTCAAGGCGGTGCTGGACGGCGGCATTGAAGGTCGCCCCGACAATGTGCTGTTCTATGCGACGTCCAACCGCCGCCATCTGATGCCGCGTGACATGATCGAGAATGAGCAGCAGGCGGCGATTCATGCGTCAGAGGCGGTTGAGGAAAAGGTGTCGCTGTCGGATCGGTTCGGTCTGTGGCTGGGCTTTCATCCCTGCACTCAGGATGAGTATCTGGAGATGATCCGGGGCTATTGTGCCGCGCATGGGGTCGCGGTCGCGCCCGAAACCTTGCGCGCGCAGGCCATCGAATGGCAGGCCACCCGCGGCGGGCGGTCGGGCCGTGTGGCGTGGCAGTTTTTCTGTGACCTCGCGGCGCGCGAAGGCGTTCGGCTGTGACCCCTTGTCATTCGGCGCGCAAGGCCTGATCTTGGCACCATGATAATTGAAATCCTGATTGTTCTTGCGCTGATCTGTTTGAATGGCGTGCTTGCCATGTCGGAAATGGCGATTGTCTCGGCGCGTCCGGCGCGCCTGAAACCGCTGGAGTCGAAGTCGGCAGGCGCGCGTGCTGCCCTGCGCCTGGGTGAAGATCCCGGTCGATTTTTGTCCACCGTGCAGATCGGCATTACACTGGTTGGCGTTTTGTCGGGGGCCTTGTCCGGGGCCACCTTGGGCGCGCGGCTGACCCGATGGCTGATGGCGCGCGGCGTCGATGTCGAATGGGCGGCCACTTTTGGCGTCGGTGGCGTCGTGGTGGTGCTGACCTATGTGTCTTTGATCGTTGGCGAATTGGTGCCCAAGCAACTGGCACTGCGCAATCCGGAAGGGTTGGCGATCCGCGTGGCCCCGGCGATGCTGTTGCTGTCACGCGTGGCGGCGCCGGTGGTCTGGTTGCTAGATCGCTCTGGCCGGGTGCTGCTGTGGCTGCTGGGGCAGCGCGGTGTCGGCGGCAACAAGGTGACGCAGGAAGAGGTGCACACCATCCTGACCGAAGCCCATGAAGGCGGCGTGCTGGAGGATGAAGAGCGCGAGATGATGGCGGGCGTCATGCGACTGGGCGACCGTTCCGCCCGCGCGCTGATGACGCCGCGCCATGAGGTGTTGATGCTGGAGCTGGAGTCCACTTCGACCGAGGCGATTGCGGCGGTGCGCAAGATCGCGCGGCCCCGCATGTGCGTGCAAAGCCGTGAGACCGGCGATGTGGTGGGGATCATCACCCTGGCCGATGCCTTCAACGCGGTGTCGCGGCGCGAACCCCTGGATTTGCGGGCGCTCTTGCGCGATGTGCCGATGGTGTCGGATGTGGCAGATGCGCTCGACGTGATGGAGGTGCTGCACCGCACGCCGCATCACATGGCGCTGGTCTATGACGAATACGGCCACTTTGAGGGGCTGATCACCACCGATGACGTGCTGGAGGCGATCACCGGGGCGGTGTCGTCCTCCGACGCGGGCGAACCGGCGCTGATCACGCGCGGCGATGGCAGTCTGCTGGTGTCGGGCTGGATGCCGGCGGATGAATTCTGTGACCGTCTGAGCTTGCCCCGCAAACTGGCCGGAGATTACGACACCATCGCCGGGCTGGTTCTGCACCAGTTGCACCGCATGCCGGTGCTGGGCGACACTTTTGTCGTCGAAGGCTATTGCTTTGAAGTGATCGACCTGGACGGGCTGCGCATCGACAAAGTGCTGGTCAGCAAACAATAAAACCGCCCGCACTGTTGCCGACAATTTGACTGAACTTGTCTTTCATACTGGCTCAAAGATCCAAATTCTGCCCCGGCAACCCATCCACCGCTGCAAAACAAAACTCCCCCGCCAAAGCAGGGGCGCGTCATGTCAATCAGGCGGCTTATTGCAGATAGGGCATCGGATCGACACTGTCGACGCCCTTGCGGACCTCGAAATGCACAAAGGCCGGGCTGGCCGCGCGCACCACGGCGATGGTCTGGCCGCGCTTGACCTTGTCACCCTTCGCCACTTTCAGACCATCGACGCCTGCATAAACCGTCAGGATGCCGTCCGCGTGGCGGATCACCACAATTGGCGTGCCGGCGGTGTCTTTGGTGATCGCCGCCACGCTGCCATCGGCTGCCGATTTCACCGCCGTCCCGGCACTGGCCGCGATGTCGATGCCGTCGTTTTTCTTCTTGGTATAGCCGCGGATGATATTGCCATTGACCGGCATCGCAAATTGCGTGGCCGAGGCGGCGGTGCGCTCGGCACCCAGATCGGCGGCGGGTGCCGCGGCTTTGGGCTTGCCTGCAGTGGTGGCGGCCTTGGCCGGGGTTTCGGCGGGCAATGGCTTTTTGGCCGAAGGCGGTTGCGGTGTCGGCGATCCTGCGCCGGGGGGCGTCTCTGCGATCACCGTGGCGGTGGCGGCAGAGTTGCCAACGGTGGGGATGTTCAGAAACTGGCCTTCGCGCACTTCCAGATCGGGGCCAAGCCCGTTCAGATCGGCCAGTGTGCGCGCCGACACACCGTAAACCCGCGCGATGGAAAACGCGGTTTCGCCGCGCTTGACCAGATGGCGGGCGGTGCTGGTGCCCGCCGTGCTGGTGCTGGCGACCGGAGTGGTGGAGCCGACCCGGTCCAGCGCCGTGGTGGCGATGCTGGACACATCCAGTGCGCCGCCCGGTGCGGTGCTGCCGATCACGCCGCCGGTGACACCGCCCGCCACCCGGCGGGGCAGGGCCAATTGCTCGCCCGCCCGCAGCGCGTCGGTCGGGCGCAGGGCGTTGTAGCGGGCCAACTCATCGGCGCTGATGCCGACACGCGCGGCCACCGAGGCCACGGTGTCGCCGCGCTGCGCCACCACAACCTGATAATCGGGATAGCTGATGATGCCGCGCGCATCGGCGCTGGGGCGGGGGCCATTGCCACCCTGCACCGCGCCCGAGGTGTTCAACGCCCCATCCCCCGCGCGCAGATCCCAGTCCAGACCTCCCGAGTTGCAGGCGGACAACAACAGCATCGCGAAGACGCCAGACACTGGGAAACGCAAAAGGGTCATGCTTGCCTCTTTACCGGGGTCAGGTTGCTCCTGACCGCACATTGACGTTGTCTTTATTCAATTCCAAGCCCTTCGACCAGCGGTACAAAGCGCACGGGGCGAAGTTCCTCATAATCATAGCCGGTGTCCAGCCGGGTCACCTTGATCAGATGTTGCACGGCATCGGACTGGCCCACCGGCACCACCATGATACCGCCGATCTTCAGTTGCGCCAAGAGCGGCCCCGGCGGGTCCTCGGCGGCGGCTGTCACGATGATGCGATCAAACGGCGCCTGATCCGGCAAGCCAAAACTGCCGTCGGCCACCATCGCCACGATATTGACCAGCCCCAGATCGCGGAACACATCTTGCGCCTCGCGCACAAGCCGACGGTGGCGGTCAACGGTGTAGACCCGCCGCGCAAGTTGCGACAAGATCGCGGCCTGATAGCCCGACCCGGTGCCCACCTCCAGCACGGTGTCGCGGGCCTGCGCATTCAGCGCTTGCGTCATCAGCCCCACCACCGAGGGCTGCGAGATGGTCTGCCCACAGGCGATGGGCAGCGGCATGTCCTCATAGGCGCGCTCGGCAAACAGGCCGCGCACGAAATGGCCACGGTCCACCCGCTCCATCGCGGTCAGCACGCGGGCATCGGTGACACCGCGCGATCTCAAGGCAAACAAAAACCGCATCTTGCGTTCGGCCGCCGGTTCTTCCTCGGGCAGGCCGTGTTCCATCAGCCCAGCCGTGCCGCAAGATCGGCCAGCAGGTCATGCGCGGTTAGATCGCAGCGCAAGGGCGTGATCGAGATATAGCCGTCAAGGTTCACCGCCGCATCGGTGCCGGGCAGGGTGGGGGTGTGCTGCGGACCGCCCTTGATCCAGAGGAATTTCTTGCCCGACGGTGCATCATAGGGCTGCACCCCGAAAGAGGTATCGCGCCGGAAGCCTTGGGCGGCAACCTTGCTGCCCTTCACATCCCTGGCCGCACAGGGCGGGAAGTTGACATTGTAAAACACCCGGTAATCGTCGCCGGTCCAGATGCCCTTGTCCAACAAGGCCCGCACCACGCCTGCGCCATGCACCACGGCGGCCTCGAACGGATCGTCCAGATCGGCGGTGGCATGGCCCATGTATTGCGACATCGCAATCGCCGGAATGCCATGCAGCGCCGCCTCGATGGCAGCTCCAATGGTACCGGAATAGAGCACGTTCTCGGCCGAATTGTTGCCCCGGTTCACCCCCGACAGCACAAGATCGGGCTTGGCGCCTTCAAGCACGTCATAAACCCCCGCCAGCACGCAATCGGCGGGTGATCCCTCAACCGCATAGCGGCGGTGCGACAGCTTGGCGTTGATCATCGGATGGGTGTAGCTGATGCAATGGCCGACACCCGATTGCTCAAAGGCTGGTGCCACCGTCCAGACCTCACCCTCCGGCCCGACGATTTCGGCGGCGATGCGCGTCAGCACCTCTAGCCCCGGCGCGTTGATGCCGTCGTCGTTGGTGATCAGAATGCGCATCCGCCTGCCCGATATTTGTGTTGTGCATTGATAGACGAGCCATAGGGCCACGGCAAGCAGTGCTGGGGGCAAAGCCAATGAAAACCGCAATATGCTGTGGGTCGCGGACAGGTTTTCCGACGCTACCCGATTGTCCTGCATTTGCCTAAAAATTGCATCCTCTCTGTTCAAATATCCCACGGGGGTGCGGGGGTGTGAAACCCCCGCTGCGCCGGCCACAATCGCAGCCTTTGCAGGACCAAAAAATCTGGTGCCAATGCCAATTGGCAAGTATTTATAAGGTATATGCCAAAAGCCATGCGACATGCTCCTGCAAACTCTGCGCTCCACCGCCACCAGCACCGACGGCGCGACCATCACCGATCCCGAGGCGGCGGCCCTGGCGCGTGCGACGGTGAACCTGTTCCGGGCCTGGGGTCTGACCGATGCCGCGGCTTGCACGCTGTTGGGGGCGCATGGCTTTGCGCACCTGGGCGCGCTGGAAAGACAGAGCGATGGGGCGGATTGACCGCGATTTGCGGGCGCGGATGGCCATCTTGATGGGGGTGCACAAGAGGCTGCGCTATCTTTTCCGCGACCCTGCGCGCGGTTACGCTTGGCTGCGCAGGCCCAATGCCGCCTTTGACGGGCTGCCCGCGTTGCAGATCATGTTGCGCGGCGAGATGACCGATCTGATTGCCCTGCGCGGCTGGCTGGATGCCGAACGGGGGGCGGGTTGACGGCGCCCTTGCTCCGGGTGAGTTGGCCGCAGACCTTTCGGATCATCCGCTCGATCTACCCGCCGATTGATCTTTTCGAAGCCAGCGCCGATCCCGCCGACTGGGAGGCGCTGGCCTCGGCCGAAGCCAAGTTCAATCCGCGCGTGCGGCTGGTACTGGGTGAGTTGTCGATGCTGCCCGCCGCGCGGCGGCTGTCGGGGCCGGGATCCAGTCTTGTGATGGCGCCTTTCGTGCATGTCTCACCGCTGCGGCCCAGCTGGTTCAGCGATGACAACTTCGGGCTTTACTGTGCGGGCGATCAGGCCGAAGCGGCTTTGGCCGAGGCCATACACCACCACGCCCGCCTGATGCACGCCACTGCCGAGCCTGCGGTCTGGACCTCGGATTTTCGCATGCTGATTGGTCGGATTGATGGCAATCTGCAGGATGTGGCGGGGCAGGCGGCGGTTCTGGACCCCGATGAATGCCGCGCCGAGCAAGTCCTTGGGGGCAGAACTGCGCGCGCAGGACAGCAACGGGGTGACATGGCCCAGCCTGCGCATGCTGGGCGGGCTCTGTCTGGCGGCCTTTTGGCCCGATGGTGTCGGCATTCCGGTTCAGGGCAGCCATTATTGCTGTCACTGGGATGGCAAGGCGGTGGATTACGTCCAGCAACGCGACACGGGTGTGGTGCTGCGGGTGGTGTGATCCGCAGCAGCCGTCCCCTTGCGTCACTTGCAAAATCGCTGCCTTTTCAGGCCGCCGTCGCAAAATCTGCTGGATGCAGAGGCACTTGCGGATTTTTACCCTGACAATCAAAAAAAAGGCCGAGCTTTCGCTCGGCCAAGTCCAACAGGGAGGTATGAAGAAACAAGAGCGAACTCAATTGTCTCTTCGTGGTCGTGTGTACACCTATGGTCTGCACGGCTCAATGAAAAACAGGCTGCAAGCGCAGCATTGCCGCCATGCACTGAGTGCATGGCTTGCCTGTGGCAATTCGCAAGCTGCCTGTTATTACGGCGAAAGTGCAAAACTTTTGCTCAAAACCGCGCCACATTCTGGCGCAGTGATCCGCTGTCGCGCGGCAGCACAGTGGCCCATGGGCAAAGCCCGCCGCCCCGACGTGGCCAACCTAATCCTGCTGCCTGCGCCGGAACGCCATGATCTCTTCCAGCACGAAATCGCGAAACGCCGAGACCCTTTTGGAATGCCGCAGTTCTTCGGGATAGGCCAGAAACACCGGCACTTCGGTGGATTCGGTCTCGGGCAGCACCCGCACCAGATGCGGGAAATCTTCGGTGATGTAATCGGGCAGAACCCCGATGCCAAGATGGTTCAACACCCCCTGCAACACCCCGAAATAGTTGTTCACGGTCAGGGTGGACGGAATGTCATGGCTCATCAGTTCCGCCACCAGCATCGCCCCCGCCGCCACCTGCGCCGTGCCGGCATGCTGACAGATCAGCCGGTGCTGCGAGAATTCTTCCATGCTGCCGGGTGTGCCCGCCTCGGCCAGATATTCCGGCGTCGCATAAAGCCGCATCTTGATGTTCATCAGCCGCTTGCGGATCAGATCGGCCTGCGTCGGCTCTTTCATCCGGATCGCCACATCGGCCTCGCGCATCGGCAGATCCAGCACGCGTTCCTCCAGCATCAGATCGATCTTCAGGCTGGGGTATTTCTTGTACAGCGCCGGCAGGCGCGGGGCCAGCCACAGCGTGCCAAAGCCCGTGGTGGTCGTCACCCGCAACTCACCGAACACCTCATCCTCGGAATCGCGGATGCGGGCGGCGGTGGCGTCCAGCCGTTTGACCATCTGCTGGGTGGCGTCAAACAGCAATTCGCCCTGTTCGGTCAGGATCAGGCCGCGCGCATGGCGGTGAAACAGCGTCACCGACAGGCTTTCCTCCAGCGACCGGATCTGTCGGCTGACCGCCGACTGCGACAGATGAAGGACTTCGCCCGCATGCGTCAGGCTGCCTTTGTCGGCAACCGCGTGAAAAATGCGCAGCTTGTCCCAGTCCATCGTCATCCCTGTCTTACCTCGCCGGACGTTATCATAGGCCTGCGGTCTGGGGCAGATAATTCGGCTTGTATACGGGTCAATCAGGCAATTTTTCCCCCTTTGCAACACGATGCCGTGTCGATGTCGCCTTGGCTCGCTGTCATGGCGCTGTCATCTGGACCGGCCATAATGGCCCATTGCCATGATCCGGGGCCAGCCATGCAGCACAGCGACGTGACCCAAGACATCAGCTATGCCACTTCGGCGCGCACCGCCCCCGGTCGCGCTTTGATCCGTGCGCTGGAAAATGCGACGGGGCGACGCAAGCTGATCGCCCGCGCGCAGGGCTATGAGGCCGAGGTCGCCAAGGGCCGTTCGTTCTGGCAAGTGATCCCCGAGCGCTATGGTCTGTCACTGGACATCACCGCCGGGTCTTTGGCCAATATTCCCACCAACGGCCCGCTGGTGCTGATCGCCAACCATCCCTACGGCATTCTCGACGGGCTGATGATGGGCCATCTTCTGGACGCCATGCGCGGCGATTTCCGCATTCTGGCCAATTCGGTGTTCCGCCGCGCCCCCGATCTGAACCGCGTGCTGCTGCCGATTTCCTTTGATGAGACGAAAGCGGCGGTCAAGCTGAACCTTGAAACCCGCAGCACCGCGCTGACCTATCTTGCGCAGGGCGGCGCGATTGGTGTCTTTCCCGGCGGCACCGTGTCCACATCGGCCAAACCCTTCTCCAAACCCATGGACCCAAGCTGGCGCAATTTCACCGCCAAGATGATCGCGAAATCCGGGGCCACGGTGGTGCCGATCTACTTTGAAGGTCACAACTCGCGCCTGTTTCAACTCGCCTCGCGCATTCATTCCAACCTGCGCCTCGCCCTGCTGTTGTCCGAGTTCAAATCCCGCATGGATGAACCCGTCCGCGTTGTCATCGGCACACCCATCCCTGCGTCCACGCTGGATGCACTGAAATCCGACCCGACCGCGATGATGGAAACCCTGCGCCGCGCCACCTACGCCCTTTCCCCCACAACGCTTCCGTCCTATGATCTGGGCTACGAGTTCGAGGCGAAATACAAAACGCGCTAAGCTGGGGCCAACCCTGCGCGCGGATTTGTGCAAGACAGGGTGGCAGCGATGGCAGTGGGCGTGTTTGACAGCGGCATCGGCGGCTTGACGGTTCTGGACGCGCTGCAGCAGCGCCTGCCCGAGGTGCCCTTCGTCTATTTCGGTGACAACGCCCATGCGCCCTACGGAGTGCGCACGCCGGACGATATTTTCAATCTGACCACCGCCGCCACCGAACGGCTTTGGGCCGAGGGCTGCGATCTGGTGATCCTCGCCTGCAACACCGCCTCTGCCGCCGCCCTGAAGCGGATGCAGGAAACCTGGCTGCCGCCGGGCAAGCGCGTGCTGGGCGTGTTCGTGCCGCTGATCGAGGCTTTGACCGAACGGCAATGGGGTGACAATTCCCCGCCGCGCGAAGTGGCCGTGAAGCATGTGGCGCTGTTCGCCACCCCGGCCACCGTCGCCAGTCGCGCCTTTCAGCGCGAATTGGCCTTCCGCGCCATCGGGGTGGATGTCGAGGCGCAGCCCTGCGGTGGTGTCGTCGATGCCATCGAACAGGGCGATGAAATTCTGGCCGAGGCCTTGGTGCGCAGTCATGTCGAGGCGCTGAAACGCCGGATGCCGCATCCGCAGGCGGCGGTGCTGGGCTGCACCCATTACCCGCTGATGGAAAAGACCTTTGCCGAGGCGTTGGGGCCGGGGGTCAAGGTTTATTCCCAGGCCAATCTGGTGGCGGAATCGCTGGCGGATTATCTGACCCGCCGACCCGAGATGCTGGGGCAGGGCAAGCAGTCGAAATTCATCACCACCGGCGATGCTGCCAACGTGTCGAACAAGGCCACGCAGTTCCTGCGCAAACGCGTGTTGTTTGAGGCCGCCTGACCCGGGCCGGCCTACAAGCGGCCGTGAACCCATCCCGATGCCTTGGCATCACGCCGCGGCGAGACTGCCAAAACTCTGTCAGAATTCCCCCCCCGTTTTTCAGAGCGCCCTTGTTACCTTGGTGCAGGAATCAACCGGAGTTCAGTATGTCACTCGTTGGAACATTAGCAAAAGTCGCCATCGGCGTCGCCATCGCCAAGGGCGTTTCAACCCTTGCCAAGGGCGCCAAGGCGTCGTCGGGCAATGCCTCGCAGGCCAACAGCCAAGGTGGTTTGGGCGATCTGTTGGGCGGGATGCTGGGCGGTGGCGCGCAATCAGGTCAACAACCCGGTGGTCCGTCTGGTCAGCAAGCCGGTGGTCTGGGCGATCTGTTGGGCAGCCTGATGGGCGGCGGTCAAACCGCGCAATCGGGGCAGTCGGGCGATTTGGGTGACCTTTTGGGCGGGCTGACTGGGCCAAAAGGCGCGGGCCAAAACGGTATGGGCCGATCCGCCATCCCGACCGGGCAGGGCGGCTTGGGCGATCTCTTGGGCAGCCTGATGGGCGGCGCGCAGGGCGGCACCCAACAGGCTGGCGGTCTGGGCAATCTGCTGGGCGGCCTTTTGGGCGGCGGCGCGGCGGGTGGTCTGGGCGGCTTGATGGGGGCTTTGACCGGTGGCGCACAAGGTGGCGCGCAAGGCAACGACCAAAACCTGGGTCAGGTGCTGAACAGCTCGTTCACCAATGAGGGCGAGCCTGACGTGGAACCCACCCCGCAGCAGAACGCAGCGGCGGCCATCCTGTTGGCTGCGATGATTCAGGCGGCAAAGTCGGATGGCAAGATCCAGCAGGCCGAAAAAGACAAGCTGCTGAGCACTCTGAAAAACGCATCGCCCGAAGAAATGGCCTTCGTGCAAAGCCAGCTGGGCGCCCCGGTGTCGATCCCGACGCTGGTGCGGCATGTGCCCGACGGGCTGCAGTCCAAAGTTTATACCATGTCGCTGATGGCGATTGATCTGGACGCCCAAGCCGAAGCGCAATACCTGAACGATCTGGCCAAGGCATTGGGATTGGCCCCCAGGGACGTGAACCAGATCCACGCGCAACTGGGTGTCCCCGCCCTTTACGCATGAAATCGCGCGCGCGGGGCACACCCTCGCGCGTCGCTTCTCCTCGCGCCCAAGCAATCTGAACCGGCCCCACGGCGTTGACCGCAACCGGGCCAGCCCGGCCAATCCAGCGCGCGAGTGCAAGGAACAGGTGAATTTAAACACCCCAAGCCATTGATATTGAACTGCTTGAAAATGGTCCCGCGTTAGGACCGGCCAAGTCTTGCCCTCCCACCCGGTCCGGTCCATCTTGGGCCAAACCGATGTCAGAGGCCCCGATGATTCCCCTGAACCAGCACCGAGCCGCTCGACTTGCCGCCCTGCAGGCCGATGATGGCTGGCTGAATCTGATCGCGCGGCTGCCGCTTTCGCCGGGTCCGCAAAGCGTAGGCGCGGCCCCGGACAATCAGCTGCAGCTGCCCAGCGGTCCGGCGCATCTGGGCCTGCTGGTCCCCACCCCGCATGGCTATGCGTTTCAGACCGAAACCGACAGCCGCCCGTTCCAGCCCGGCCACGATGCACCGCCGCAGTTGCGTGTGCCGCCGTTCCTGCTGGAAATCCACACCGCTGACGATCAGCCCGCTTTGCGGGTGCGTGATCTGACGATGCCGCGCCGTTCGTCGCTGTCTTATTTTCCCACCGATCCCAACTGGATCATCCGCGCGCGCTGGAACGCGCTGGCCAACCCGATGCTGCAAAGTCTGGGTCAGGTCGGCGGCGCCACGATGTCGGTGTCGCTGACCCACACTGCGCATTTCACGCATGAGGGCCGCGCCGTCACCTTGCTTGCCACACATTGGAAGTCGGGCAAGCCGATGTTTGTCATTCGCGATGCCACCTCGGGCCAGCAAACCTATACCGCAGCACGGTTCCTGATCGGCGAGGATATGACGGACAGTGAAATCACCCTCGATTTCAACCGCGCCTTCACCCCACCTTGCGGCTTTACCGATTTTGCCGTCTGCCCGCTGCCCCCACGCCAAAATATCCTGCCCTTCGCAATTTGCGCCGGAGAGTTGCGCCCCTGATGCGCCATCACCCTGCCACATGTCGATTCTCTGGTTGTTGACGCAGTGGAAACAGCTTTAACCCACTGTTTCCAATGAGCACCTGTCGCGGATATTTGACTTGAATTGCGCAAAGTTCCCCTCCGTCGCAACGGCAGATGTCCGTGTTCGCCGCGCTTCTGCCCCGTTTTCGCCCCGAAATTTGAGTTCAAACAACGGGTGATCTGCTGGGCAAACGGACCGGCGGCAAGTTTCAGGATGAGTAGCCATGGCCATCGGGTCGACCACCTCACACATCAAGATGATCAACATCGCGTTGACCTCGGCAGACGGCACCGGCAAGGGCTGGCAGGATCCGGTGCAGACGATCCCTGTGGGGATGAACGACAATCCCGAAGGCTTTGTGGCGGCGATCAAGGCCGGTCTGCCCCTGGTCAACAACTTTCGGCTTCTGTTCAATGAATTCTCGTTCAACGCCAATGGCTCGCTGCATCCGCAGGTCGAGCGGTTCCTCGTCGCGGCTGCGGCACAAGGCTATGGGCTGACCCTTACCTATGGGTCGGGCGATGCGCAAAACATCGGCATCGGCAGCGGGGCCTGGTCGACGCTGAGCAACGCCAACGCCTATGCAGCCTTGCAGACCAACTACGCCGATATGGCGGGGGCCTGGACCAAGCTGATGAACTGGATGGACGCGCATCAATCGGTCAAGACCGCGATTTACGGGCTGGATCTGATCAACGAATCCGCGGGCTATCGCCACAGCATCAAGGCCAACGGCGCCGATGCCACCTACAATTTGGCCAGCTTTGTCAAACTTTATGCCGATCACATGATTGCGCTGTCGCAACTGGTGCAGGCGCGCGATGACGGCAAGGTTCTGGTCGGCGGCTGGGGCTACAATGGCGATTTTCTGACGCTGGGCAGCACCAGGATTGGCGGCACCTCGGCCGTGGATTACATCCGCAAGGGTGTCGGGGCTGATCTGGTCTGGTCGGCGCATCTGTATCCCGGTTGGGTCGGCACCTCGGTTGCGACTTCGCCCGCGCAGTTGCAGGCAATGCTGGACGCCAACTATGCCCCGGTGAGCGGCGATGATGTGCTGGTGACGGAAATCAACGCCTATGGCTCGGTTGACAACACCGCCGAGGCTGCGGATTTCACCGACATGTATGTCGCAAGCTACAACTGGTTTGCCAAGAACGGCATCGGCCTCGGCTGGTATCCCGGCGTGCAGACCGGGGCATCCAGCCTGTTGTCAATGGATGCAAAGGGCAATCTCGCGTATCGGCATCAGCATTCCTTTGCCCATGCCATGGACGCCTACTCGATCAGCATGGCCCCGGCCGGCGCTGCGGCAGGGCAGGCGGTCAAGCTGAACCTGATCGCGGTCAAGCTGGTGAATGAGGCCTATCAGGTGGCGGGCGGCGAAGCGGCGATTGATCTGCAGAAACAGGCAGGCACCGCTTTCGGCTTTGGCGGCAATGACAGCCTGACCGGAACCAGCCTGTCGAATGACTTCCTTTATGGCGGCACGGGCGCCGACAGTCTGACCGGACTTTCGGGCGATGATTTCCTGTTTGGTCAGGATGGTGCCGACCGGCTGTCTGGTGGCGATGGTGTCGATCATCTCTATGGCGGGGACGGGGCAGATTATCTGGACGGCGGTTTGGGCAAGGATGCGCTGTACGGCGGGTCAGGCGATGACAGTTTTGTTCTGGCCTCGGCGCAGGACATGGTGGTTGAATATGCAGGCGACGGCATCGACACGGTGCTGACCAATCTGACGGCGCTGAATTTGTCGGCTGGGTCCGCGACGCAATACCGTCATGTCGAGAACCTGACCTACACGGGCACTGCGGGTTTTGTTGGCACCGGCAATGCGTTGGCCAATGTGCTGACCGGCGGCGCGGCGGGCGATCGGTTGCAGGGTGAAGCTGGCAATGATGTCTTGCACGGCCGGGGCGGGGCGGATGCGCTTTATGGCGGTGCAGGCAATGACATGCTGCACGGCGGTGTGTCCGGTGACCGGCTTGACGGAGGCCTGGGCATCGACACCGCCTCGTACCAAAGCGCCACGGCGCGGGTGGTGGTGGACCTGACCGCGGCCTATGCCAATTACAATCTGGGCGACGCCAAGGGTGACAGTCTGATTGCGATCGAAAATGTCGAAGGGTCCGGATTTGCTGACCAACTGACGGGCAATGATCTGGCCAACAGCCTTTATGGCATGGCGGGGGCTGACCGGATCTGGGGGCGCGGCGGCGCGGATCAGTTGTTTGGCGGTGCGGGTGCCGATGTGTTCGTGTTCAAGAAGGCGAGCGGCATCGACCGCGTGATGGATTTTCAGGACAATGTCGACACCGTCGCCATGGTTGGTTTTACCGGCGTCACCACGGCGGCCAAGGCGCTGAGCTATGCCACCCAGGTTGGCGCGGATGTGGTGTTCAAATTCGGTCTGACCGACAGCGTGACGGTTCACAACACCTCGAAGGCCGCGCTGCTGGACGATCTGGCCTTCATCTGACCGCCTGCGGGGCAATTTCCGCTTGCATCGCTGCAGGGGAGCCGCCACATCTGCCGCGATCATATCGCAGGGGGTCGTCATGACACATCGCATCGCCATTCTGGGGGCTTCTGGCTATACGGGGGCGGAACTTGTGCGCCTGATCGCCACCCATCCCGAAATGGAAATCGTTGCGCTGTCGGCAGATCGCAAGGCGGGGATGGCCATGGCCGAGGTGTTCCCGTTTTTGCGCCATCTGACCTTGCCCACCTTGCAAAAGATTGATGAGATTGACTTTTCCGGGGTCGATCTGGCGTTTTGCGCGCTGCCCCATGCGACGACGCAAGTGGTGATATCGGCCTTGCCGCGCGACTTGAAAATAGTGGATCTTTCCGCTGATTTCCGTCTGCGCGATGTGGCCGCGTATGAAAAATGGTACGGCCAACCCCACACCGCGCCGGATTTGCAGGCCGAGGCGGTGTACGGTCTGACAGAATTCTACCGCGAAGACATCCGCGCCGCGCGTCTGGTCGCGGGCACCGGCTGCAACGCTGCCACCGGCCAATATGCGCTGCGCCCGCTGATTGCGGCGGGGGTGATTGATCTGGACACGATCCTGATTGATCTGAAGGCCGGGGTTTCGGGGGCAGGGCGGTCCTTGAAAGAAAACCTGCTGCATGCCGAATTGTCCGGCGGCACGCATTCTTATTCTGCGGGGGGCAAGCACCGGCATCTGGGCGAGTTTGACCAGGAATTTTCACGCATCGCCGGTCGTCCGGTGCATGTGCAATTCACCCCGCATCTGTTGCCGATGAACCGGGGCATTCTGGAAACCGTCTATGTGCAGGGCGATCCGGCGGTGGTGCATGCCACTCTGGCGGCAGCTTATGCCGATGAGGTGTTCATCCAGGTGCTACCCTTTGGCACACTCCCCTCGACACGCGACATCGCAGGGTCCAACTATTGCCACATCGGGGTGATCGGGGATCGCATTCCGGGGCGGGCCGTGGTGGTGGCGGTGCTGGACAACCTGACCAAAGGGTCGAGCGGCCAGGCCATCCAGAACGCCAACCTGATGCTGGGCGTTGCGGAAACCGCTGGGTTGATGCTGGCGCCGGTGTTTCCGTAAGAGGGCGATATGGCGGGTCTTAAAGGGCTGAAAAAGCAGCGGCGGATACAGGTGATCGTCTTGGCTTTTGTGGCCCTGGCGGTTTCAACCCTGCTGATCGGCTATGCCATGCAGGACGGCATCAACTTTTTCCGCTCTCCCAGTCAGGTGGTGTCCGAGCCACCGCAACCGGGCGAGGTGTTCCGCATCGGCGGTCTGGTCGCGGCGGGGTCAGTGGTGCGCGGCCAAAGCGCGGTGATCACCTTTGCGGTGACCGATACCAATGTCACCGTGCCGGTGCGCTTTGCCGGGGTGCTGCCGGATCTGTTTGCCGAAGGTGCGGGCATGGTCGGCACCGGGTCGATGGAGGGGGATACCTTCGTGGCCACCGAAATTCTGGCCAAGCATGATGAGTCCTATATGCCGAAAGAGGTGGTGGACGCGTTGAAGGCACAGGGTGTTTATAAGGAACCGGGCGCGGAATAGTCAGCGGCTGTCTGCGTCATCCGCGCCGGGGGTTTCACACCCCCGGACCCCTGTGGGATATTTGCGCAGAGAGGATGACAATTTTAGTCGAATTTGACAGATCGCTTGGGTCAATTCGTCTTAACCTTGCCATCGCATCCTGCATCCCAATGGAGTGAGGGGATGCCATGAAATCTGTGCGCGATCTGGCCAGCGAAATCGTTGCCCGAGAGGGCGGCTTTGTGAATGATCCCGACGATCCGGGTGGGGCCACCAATCACGGGGTGACGCTGGGCACTTTGCGGCGGCTGGGGATTGATCTGACCGGGGAAGGGCGCATCGATGTGCAGGATGTGCAGGGGCTGACCGCCCAACAAGCGGTTGATATCTATCTCGAACACTATTTCCGCCGCACTGGTCTTGCGGCATTGCCAGAGGTTTTGCAGGCTTCGGTGTTTGATATGTCTGTCAATGCGGGCGGCAATGCGGTGAAGGTGTTGCAGCGGTTGCTGACCGACATGGGCTATCCTTGCGATCCGGACGGACAAGTCGGCCCCCAGACCATCCGCGCCGCGCAGATGGCATTTGAAGCCGCCCCCAGTCATCTGGCAGATGCTTACGGCATCGCCCGGCGCAATTATTACTACGGCTTGGCCGATGCGCGCCCGGCCAGCCGCAAATATGCGCGCCGGAAGGATGGCGGCAAGGGCGGCTGGATCACGCGGGCCGAAGAGTTCATCGCACCCCGCTACCATCTGACCGAGGCGCAGCATCGTGCGCGGGTGGCGAAATGGGTGTGATTGGCAAGCTGGTGGGCGGACCTGCCGCCGTCACCGCCCTTGGTGAGGCCGCGCGGGGGGTGGCCGAGGTGTTTGTGCCTTCGGCCACCAAGCGGATGGAGTTGTCGGCCGAGGCGCAGATGGCGGCGCTTCGGCAATTGGGCGCGGAATATGAAAACCCCTCGATCGGCTGGTTTGACCGGCTGGTGAACGGGCTGAACCGGTTGCCCCGGCCCTTGCTGGCCTTTGGCACCATCGGCCTCTTTGTCTATGCCATGGTGGACCCCGTGAAGTTTGCGCAGCGCATGGTCGGGTTGAACGCGGTGCCGGAACCGCTGTGGTGGCTGTTGGGGGCGGTGGTGGCGTTCTACTTTGGCGCGCGCGAAACCTATTACTTTCGCAATCGCAGTGGCACACCGCCGATGACTCAGGCCGCACCCGAGGATAATCCCGCCCTGACCGACTGGCGCGACGGCCAATCCTAGCGCCACCTTGACCTGTCGCGGCGGCTCTGGCATTCCCAAGCCGGTAAGACAGAAAGTGATCAAATGAACCTCTTCGCCGAAATCCGCAGCCTGGTCGTGGACAGTCTGACCGCATTGGCCGCCGAGGGCGTGTTGCCTGCGGGCCTTGATCACGCCCCGATTGCGGTGGAGCCGCCGCGCGACGCCGCCCATGGCGATATGGCGACCAATGCGGCGATGGTGCTGGCGAAACCTGCGGGCCTGTCGCCCCGGGTGATTGCCGAGGCATTGGCGGCGCGATTGGCACTGGATGCGCGTGTCGCTGCTGTGGAAGTGGCCGGACCGGGGTTCTTGAACCTGCGCTTGTCAGCGGTGATGTGGCAAGGCGTGGTGCGCGCGGCGCTGCAGGATGGTTTGGGGTTTGGCCGGTCCACCATGGGCGCGGGCCGCCGCGTCAACGTCGAATTCGTCTCGGCCAACCCCACCGGTCCGATGCATGTGGGCCACGTGCGCGGCGCGGTGGTCGGTGATGCGCTGTCACGCCTGCTGGCTTTTGCCGGTTGGGATGTGACGCGCGAATACTACATCAACGACGCCGGGTCGCAGGTCGATGTGCTGGCGCGGTCGGCCTATGAGCGGTACCGCGAGGCGCATGGCCTTTCGCCGGAAATCCGTGAAGGCCTTTATCCCGGCGATTACCTGATCCCGGTGGGCGAGGCGATGAAGGCCAAATGGGGCGACGATCTGCTGGACAAGCCCGAGCACTACTGGCTGACCGATGTGCGCGCGTTCGCCACCGAAATGATGATGCAGATGATCCGCGATGATCTGGCGCAGCTGGGCGTCAAGATGGATGTCTATTCCTCGGAAAAGGCGCTTTACGGCACCGGGCAGATCGAGGCCGCGATTGCAGCACTGCGCGACATGGACCTGATCTATGAAGGCACGCTGGAGCCGCCAAAGGGCAAGACGCTGGAGGATTGGGAGCCGCGCATTCAGACCCTGTTCCGTTCTACCGCGCATGGCGATGATGTCGACCGTCCGGTGATGAAATCGGATGGCTCCTGGACCTATTTCGCGCCTGATATTGCCTATCATTACAACAAGGTACAGCGCGGCTTTGATGAGCTGATCGACATATTTGGTGCCGATCACGGCGGCTATGTCAAGCGCATGAAGGCGGCGGTATCGGCGCTGTCGGGGGGCCGGGTGCCCTTGGATATCAAGCTGGTGCAGCTGGTGAAGCTTTTTAAAAACGGTGAGCCGTTCAAGATGTCCAAACGCGCGGGTACTTTCGTGACCCTGCGCGATGTGGTCGAACAGGCGGGCGCGGATGTGACGCGGTTCATGATGCTGACGCGCAAGAACGATGTGACGCTGGATTTCGACTTCGCCAAGGTGTTGGAGCAATCCAAGGACAACCCGGTGTTCTATGTGCAATACGCCAATGCCCGCATCAATTCGGTGATCCGCAAGGCGACTGAGGCAGATGTGGATTGCAGCGATGCCGCTTTGGCCCGTGCCGATCTGTCGTTTCTTGGCCATGCCGCCGAGATTGAAATGGCCAAGAAACTCGCCGAATGGCCGCGGCTGGTCGAGATCGCCGCCAAGGGCAACGAGCCGCACCGGGTGGCGTTTTACCTGTACGAACTGGCGTCGGAATTCCACGGCTTGTGGAACAAGGGCAACGACGACACCAGCCTTCGTTTCGTGCAAGAGGGCAATGCAGCAACAACTGCCGCAAAAATTGCACTGGCGCGGGCGACGGGCGTTGTGATTTCGGCGGGCTTGGCTATCCTTGGGGTCACACCCGTCGAGGAAATGCGATAAGCGTCCCGGCGGATCAGGCAGGCAAAAGCAAGCGGGGGTGGCATGTATCGCCCAAACGCACGAGGCACAGTATGGCAGATGTTGAGTTCGATGATTTCGAAGGCGCTTATGCTGCCTCCGGTGGGGCGCGGGTGAGCCGCCTGGTCAATCTGGCGGGGGCGGCCTGCTCGGTCGCGCTGATCATCGGGTTGGGGATCTGGGGCTATAAACTGGCGGTGCGTGACGTGACCGGCATTCCGGTGGTGCGGGCGCTGGAAGGGCCGCTGCGGATTTCGCCCGACAATCCGGGCGGCGAAGTGACGTTGCATCAGGGCCTGTCGGTGAACGCGGTCGCGGCATCGGGTACGGCGCGGCCCCTGCCGGAAAGCCTGACGCTGGCCCCCAAGGGTGCCGAATTGGCGGCCGAGGATGAGGCCGGTTTGGCTGTCCTTGCGGCATTGCCAGAGGCGGGCTCTGACATCACTGCAGAAACCACCTTGGTCAACGCCGATTTGCCGATTTTGGCAGAGCCTGTCGCGGTCAATGAGCCGATAGAAATCGCCGTCGCCGCCGAAGTGCTGCCTGCAACGCAGGAAGAGGCCGTCGCCGCCGCTTTGGCCGCAGCCCTTGCCGATGGGGCCGAGCCGTTCGTGCCACTGGACGCAGCGCCCGAACTGGCAGCGCTTGATCTGGCGACACCCGTGGCTTTGGTGAAATCGCTGCGCCCTAGGCCGCGGCCCGCCAGCCCGGACGCATCGGCTGACCTGCCGGAGGTCGCAGCCGCGGCCCCAGTTGAGATGGACGCTGCCAGCATCGCCGTCGGCACAAGGCTTGTGCAACTGGGGGCCTTTGATGACGAGGTTGGCGCACGGGGCGAATGGGCCAAACTGCAAGGTCGTTTTGCGGAATTGATCACGGGCAAGGCCATGGTCGTGCAAGCCGCGCAAAGCGGGGGCCGCACCTTTTACCGGTTGCGCGCTCATGGCTTTGCGGGTGAGGACGAAGCCCGTCGGTTCTGCGCAGCCCTTTTGGCTGAAAACGCCTCTTGCATCCCGGTATCGCAAAGATGATCGACGCGGGGATTGCTGGCCGCGGGGCCGCGATTTTCGGCTGTGAGGGCCCTGTTCTGGGCGCAGCGGAACGTGATTTCCTCCGTGATTACAATCCTTTGGGCTTTATCATTTTTGCCCGTAATGTAGAAAACCCCGAACAGTTGCGTGCGTTGACCGCCGATCTGCGCGCCGCTGTGGGCCGTGATGCACCGATCCTGATTGATCAGGAAGGCGGGCGTGTGCAGCGCATGCGCGCGCCGCATTGGCGCGAATGGCTGCCGCCCTTGGACACGGTCGAACGGACAGGGATCAACGCCCCGCGCGCGCTGGCGCTGCGGTCCATGATCATCGCGACGGAACTGCGCGCCGTGGGCATCGACGCCAACTGCGCGCCGGTGGCCGATATTGGCAGCGCCCTGACTCACCCGTTTTTGCGCAACCGCTGTTATGGGCAAGACGTCGAAACGGTCACCAAAATCGCCCGCGCCGTGGCCGAGGCGCATCTGGCGATGGGGGTTTTGCCGGTGGTCAAGCATCTGCCAGGCCATGGCCGCGCCCAGAACGACAGCCACAAGGACCTGCCGACCGTCGATGAAAGCCGTGACATTCTGACCGCACAAGACTTTGCCCCCTTCCGCGCCTTGAACGATCTGCCGATGGCGATGACCGCGCATATCGTCTATTCCGCCTATGACGATCTGCCCGCCACCCAATCGCCCACCATGATCAAGGTGATCCGCGAAGAGATTGGTTTCAAAGGGCTTTTGCTGACCGACGATCTGAACATGCAGGCACTGTCGGGCAGTTTGGCGGACCGGGCCGCGCGGTCGCTCAAAGCAGGGTGCGATATTGCGCTGCATTGCAAGGGCGATCTGGCCGAGATGCAGGCGGTGGCGGCGGCGGCGGGCGATATGTCGGACGCCA
This sequence comes from Paracoccaceae bacterium, assembly GCA_031428215.1. GTDB lineage: Bacteria > Pseudomonadota > Alphaproteobacteria > Rhodobacterales > Rhodobacteraceae > Cypionkella. The sequence goes on along the minus strand of JANPOY010000066.1, from coordinate 75,543 downwards.
CCCGCGCCCGTGCGACGGCGGCCCTTGCCCAACGCCGTGCGCCTGATTTCCTTGACATCGCCGCCGCAGAGGCCGAATTTGCGGCTCTTGTGGGCGATTTTGCACATGGCTGACACCGAAACCGACGATTGGGGCCCCTTGAACCGCACTCCGGCAGAGCGGTTGGCAGATGAGTCTCTGATTGTCGATGTTGATGGCTTTGAAGGCCCGCTGGACCTTCTGTTGACCCTGTCGCGCACGCAGAAGGTCGATCTGCGGCGGATTTCGGTGCTGCAACTGGCCGAACAATATCTGATCTTTGTCGAACGCGCCCGCGCCCTGCGGATTGAACTGGCCGCCGATTATCTGGTGATGGCGGCATGGCTGGCCTTTCTGAAATCGCGCCTGCTGTTGCCACCCGAACCGGGTGAAGACGGCCCCTCCGCCGAAGATCTGGCGGCGCATCTGGCCTTTCAGCTGGAACGGCTGTCCGCAATGCGCGAGGCCGCCGCGCGTCTGATGGGGCGCGATCAGCTGGGCCGCGACTTTTTTGCGCGCGGCATCCCCGAAGATGTGACACGGCGCATCAAGGTCACTTACGCCTCGACGCTTCTGGATCTGATGCGCGCCTATGCCCGCATCCGCACCAAGGATGAATTTCGCCCCTATGCCTTTGATCGCCAGAATGTCTACACCTTGGAACAGGCGTTGGAGCGGATGCGCGGGCTGCTGGGCTATGTCGGCGAATGGTCGGACCTGAACAGCTTTCTGCCCGAAGGTTGGGATGCCAGTCCTGCCCGGCGCAGATCGGCCACCGCCGCCCATTTTGCCGCCGTTCTGGAATTGGCCAAACGCGGGCAGGTGCAAATCCGTCAGGGTGAAATCTTTGCCCCCTTGATGATCCGCAGAACCGAGGGATCATGACCGAGCCATTGGAAAAAACCCTATTCGAGGCCCCGCCGATGGCGGAACAGGAACGCATGGTCGAGGCGATCCTGTTTGCCGCCGCCGAGCCTGTGACGCTTGCCGAACTGATCAAACGCCTGCCCCATGGCTGTGACCCTGCCGAAGCGCTGCAGACCCTGCGCCGCCGCTACGATGGGCGGGGCGTGCAGCTGGTGCGCGTGGGCGATGCCTATGCCTTTCGCACCGCGGCCGATCTGGGGCATCTGATGCAGAAAGAAACCGCCGAACAGCGCAAACTGTCGCGCGCGGCCATCGAAACCCTGGCGATCGTCGCCTATCATCAGCCGGTGACGCGGGCCGAAATCGAAGAAATCCGCGGCGTGGCGGTCAGCCGAGGCACTGTGGATCAACTGCTGGAACTGGACTGGATCCGGCTGGGGCGTCGCCGGATGACACCGGGCCGCCCGGTGACTTTTGTGGTGACCGAGCATTTTCTGGATCATTTCGGTTTGGAATCTGCCCGCGATCTGCCGGGGCTCAAGGAGTTGCGCGCCGCCGGATTGCTTGACAGCCGCCCCTTGCCGGGGGCGATGGCGGTGCAGGGCGATGAGGATGAGGCCCAGACCGGGCAAAGCGAACTCTTCGAGGATTAAGACCATGGATTTCAACAGAATTATCCAGATGATCATCAACACCTTGCTGCGCCGCGCAGTGAATGGCGCGGTGAACAAGGGCATCGGCATGGTCTCACGCGTCGGCAAACCTGCGCCACCGGAATTGACCGAAGAGGAAGTGGCCGAACATCAACGTCAGGCAGCGCTGCGCCGCGCGCGGCAGGCGTCAAAGCGCCAGTTGTAGCATAAGGCCCGCCGGATCGGGCGGGCCTTGCAATCCTTAGCCGCGCGCGCGCCGTCCGCCGCGACGCCCCGACGTGGCCGCCGTGGCGGCCGCCGAGGCTTCGGCGAAACTCGCGCCCGCCTCGACCGCCTCCAGCACCTTGGCAAAGCGGATCCATTCGCCGCCATTGGCATCGTGGTTCATCAGGAAGTTGGCGGCGCGGATCGCCTCCATCTCCACCTGACGCACCGGGTTCATGATGGCGCTGGTCATCCCCGCGCCAATTGCCATTGGCAAAAACGCCGCGTTGATGCCGTGACGGTGGGGCAGACCGAACGAAATATTCGACGCACCGCAGGTGGTGTTCACACCCAGTTCTTCGCGCAGACGCCGCACCAGTGCAAACACTTGCTGTCCTGCCGAACCCATCGCACCCACCGGCATCACCAGTGGATCGACGACGATGTCATGCGCCGGGATGCCGAAATCGGCGGCGCGTTCGACGATCTTTTTCGCCACCGCAAAGCGCACATCGGGGTCTTGCGAAATCCCGGTGTCATCGTTGGAAATCGCCACCACCGGCACGTTGTATTTCTTGACCAGCGGCAGAACCAACTCCATCCGCTCTTCTTCGCCCGTCACCGAATTCAACAGGGGCCGCCCCTCGCAAGCCATCAGACCGGCCTCCAAGGCGCCGGGAACCGAGCTGTCGATGCACAAAGGCACGTCGACAACTTCTTGAATCCGCAAGATCATTTCGCGCATCAAGGGTGGCTCGACAAAGTTGTTGTCGGCATAGCGCGGATCTTCGGCCATCTTGTTGGTGAACACGGCGCCAGAGTTCACGTCCAGAACGGTGGCACCGCAGGCCACCTGCTCCAGCGCGTCGCGCAGAACAGTGTCGAAATTGCCCGCTTCTAGTTCCAACGCCAGCTTTTTGCGCCCCGTCGGGTTGATGCGCTCGCCGATCACGCAAAAGGGTTCGTCAAAACCGATAATCACGGTTTTTGTTTTGGATTCAATAACGGTACGGGTCATTCTTAAACCTCTTTCAAGCGTTTGCGGGAACGCCGGAGGCGCCGCCGTTGTCAGTCACCCAGGCGGCATTGGTCTTGATGCCGCCCAGCGGGAAGAAATGCACCTGTTCGATGCCAAAGGCCGGATTTTTGGCCTTGTGCGCCGCAAGGGCTGCCACGAATTCGGTCGGCTCATAGGGCAGCAAAAGTTTGGTCACGTCCATGGCGCGTTTTTGCAAGACGCGCAGGGAGGCGCCGACGCCACAGGAAATCGCGAATTTGATCAGGGTTTGCAGCTTGGCCGGGCCGGCCACGCCGATGTGAATCGGCAGATGCACGCCGGCGGCCGCCAGATGGTTGGCCCAGGCGATCACAGGGTCGGCCTCAAAACAAAATTGCGTGGCAATCGCCATCTTGGCGTCTGACCGCTCGGAAAACGCCTGCTTCCACTTCAGCGCCTGCATGATGATGGCATCGCCGCCATCCTTGTCGATGTCCTTGTTGCCCTCGGGGTGGCCCGCAACGTGCAGGCGTTCAAACCCGTCAAACAACCCGGTTTCGATCAGTTGCATCGAGCTGTCGAAATCGCCCGCAGGCGTGTTGACCCCGCCACCCAACAGCAGAGCCTGTTTCACACCCGCTTCGCCCTGATAGCGCGCGATCCAATCGGCCAGAATGGCGCGGCTGGCGATGATGCGGGCGGGGAAGTGGGGCATCACATCATAGCCCTCGGTCGCCAGACGCTTGGCGGTGGCGACCATATCCTCAATCGGGGTGCCTTCGATATGGGCAATGTAGACGCGGGTGCCTTTCGGCAGCAAGGCGCGGAAATCTTCGACCTTCTCGGCGGTGCGCGGCATCACCTCGATCGAGTAGCCCTTCAGAAAGGCTTCGACTTCGGATGACACCCCGGCGGGGGCGGTGGCCTCGCGGCGGAAATTGAACAGGGCCATGCGGGCCTCCTTGCGTAGGATCAGGGTCGGATCAGGCTTTTGCCCAACCCTCGGCGGCGATCAGGGTTTTCAGACGGTCAGTGTCGTATTCGGCTTCCAGCCGCGCGGCCTCGGCGCTTGCCACGGCGTTGGCGTCGCCCTCGACCGGATAAGGTTCGGCCTTGCGCCATTCGGCAAGATAGGCATCGGCATCCTTGGCCCCGATTTTCATCGCGCAACGGTCAATCGCCTGTTCAAAGCGTTCGGCCAGTTGCACTTTGGATGCAGCCCGCCCTTTGCCGACGATCACTTGCGCCGGAATATCACGCCAAAACACCACTGTTACGTCCGGCATATCCGATTCCCCGTCCCTGCTTTGACCTCTGTTCTAATCGCCCATACGCGACAGCCAGAGGCGGTTTTCGACATGGCGCGCGCTGCCTGCGACCCCGCCTGTCGCATTGGACTGCTAGCGCCGATTTGCCGCAACAACCAGAGGAGCCGATTGGAACAGTTTTCATCATTTTCATGTGACCCATGGCGCGGGCAGGGCGCTTGCCAGCCCAGACAATCAGGACTACCCTGTGGTCAACCACCTATGGAGGGCGATTATGGCGCCCGAGCGTCTCCGGGGGGGGGACGCGAAACAGATTGCGGTTGAGGCTCCTTTAGGAGTCTCTCGCACCGATGACCCGTCAGCCCCCCCTGCTGTTGGGTCCGGGCGGCTCTATGCCGCCGTGGACTTGGGCACGAATTCGTGCCGCATGCTGATTGCCCAACCAAAGGGCAGTCAGTTCACTGTTGTGGACAGTTTTTCCAAGACTGTTCAGTTGGGCGCGGGGCTGGAGGCTTCGGGTCGGCTTTCACGTGCCTCGATGGGGCGCACGATGCAGGCCTTGCGCATCTGTCAGAAGAAGATCGAACAGCACGGCGTGACGCGGATGCGGCTGGTCGCCACCGAGGCCTGCCGTCGCGCCCGCAATGCCAAGGAATTCATGCGGCAGGTGCGGCGCGAAACCGGGCTGAACGTGGAAATCATCGCGGCGGAAGAAGAGGCGCGGCTGGCAGTGATTTCCTGCGCGCCTTTGGTCAATGTGGGCACCGAACAACTGTTGGTCGTCGACATCGGTGGCGGGTCTACCGAACTGGTCTGGGTGGATCTGTCGGGGGTGGTGCCCGAAGATCGCGCCCATGCCATCATGCGGCTGCACCGCGGCTTTCAGGTGGTGCCGGATGGCGCGCGGGTGGTGGACTGGATTTCGGTGCCTTTGGGTGTGGCCACCTTGAAAGATCAGTTCGCGGATGTCGAGGATGACGCCGCCCGCTTTGCCCTGATGAGCTGGTTCTTTGAAGAGAATCTGGCGTCGTTTTCGCCCTACAATGCCGCCCAGCCGCGGGCCGGGTTTCAGATCATCGGCACCTCTGGCACCGTGACCACCGTGGCCGCCAGTTTCCTGGGCCTGCGCCGCTATGACCGCACCAAGGTCGACGGCTTGCAGATGACCAGCGACCAGATTGACTTCGTGATCCGCGAATATCTGTCGCTGGGTCCCGATGGGCGGCGCAGTGATCCGCGCATCGGGCGGGATCGGCACACGCTGATCATGTCCGGCGCGGCTATCCTTCAGGCGCTGATGCGGATATGGCCAACGGATCGTCTTTCGGTGGCCGACCGTGGCCTGCGCGAGGGACTCCTTTATGCACAGATGAGCGCAGATGGCGTTCTGGAAGACGGACCATTCGAATGACCGACAACAAATCCGGCGAAAAGGGCTCATCAGGGCGCGGGCAGCGCGAGCTGCGGGTGCGGGTGAAATCCGCCAAGGGGCGCAAGCTGTCATCCACCCTGTGGCTGGAGCGGCAGTTGAACGACCCCTACGTCGTGCGCGCCAAGAAAGAGGGCTACCGGGGCCGGGCCGCCTACAAGATTGCCGAGCTGGACGAAAAGTTCGAATTCCTGAAGCCCGGTGTCCGCGTGGTGGACCTTGGCTGCGCGCCGGGCGGCTGGTGTCAGATCGCAGTCGAACGGGTCAACGCCTTGGGGCAGAACCCGAAAAAGCCCATCGGCACCGTGCTGGGCGTCGACCTGCAAGAGGTTGAACCGATTGCGGGCGCGCAGATCCATCAGCTGGATTTTCTGGCCGATGAGGCCGATGCGCTGGTCAAGGGCTGGCTGGGTGGCCGCGCCGATGTGGTGATGAGCGACATGGCGGCCTCGGCTTCGGGTCACAAGGGCACTGACCATCTGCGCATCATCGCGCTGTGCGAGGCGGCAGCCTATTTCAGTTTCGACGTGCTGGAAATCGGCGGCACTTTCGTTGCCAAAGTGCTGGCAGGCGGGGCAGAGGGTGAGTTGCTGGCGATTCTCAAAAAGACCTTCACCAAGGTGGCCAACGTCAAACCGTCTGCGAGTCGCTCTGACAGTTCGGAAAAATTTGTGGTGGCGATGGGGTTCAAGGGCAAACCGGTGGATTTGCTACCGGGGTACATCGCGCCCGACGATCAGGATTGATCACGATCTGGCGACAATGCAACGAGAGTCGCGCAACCAAAAGGGCACCTCACGGTGCCCTTGTTGTGTAAAACTTGAAAAGTTGTCTCAACCGCCCCAGGAACGGACCGGGCCGCAATCCATGTGGACAAAGTTCGAGCGGTAGTAATGCCCGACGCCACCGGCACCGCAGGCCTCGGCTGCCTTGGCCATTTGACCGACCGACCGCGACTTCAACCGCAGGTCAGCCGCCTGACCCTTCATGTGCAGCGAGTTCTTGGCAACACCACCCGACTGCGACCGCAGCATGTTGTTGGTGGCCGGGCTGCGATAGCCCGACAGCAGCATGTAAGGTTCATTGACGTCCATCAAACGGTGCGACGCCGCGATGATATCAAAGTTGCGCGCATCCATCTTCACGGTCGCATCAGACCGCCAGTCGCGCATGAAGTGATTGATTTCCTTCAGAACTTCGGGAATATATTCCCCTTCGATCCAATAGATCGTGTCGATGCTTTCACCGGTACGCCCCGAATACATCCGAATGCGGCGAATGTCGCCTGCACCTTTCAGCACACCAAAGGCGTTGGAGTAGGTGGGGGCAGCAATCACGGCCGTTGCCGCAAAAATGCCCAGCAGCCCACGCCGCGTGATCCCGTTTGAAACCGTATTCGCCATTCTTTGCGCCTGTCCCGTCGCTGGTCTTTGACCGCTTGATAGTGCGGTTTTTTCTGCCACATCGTCCCCGAGTGCCAAAGTCTTATGGCACAACCGGTCGGAAAGCCAAAGAGCGGAATGACCGCCACAGACCCACCCTAAAGCGCATAAGCGAAAAATTGCTGAACAGGCGCATTGAAATCGGGGAATTCCGCACAGGGTCGATTAGTTGCGGATTTGCGACAATATCCACCGCAACCCCGCGCCATCGGCCCCCAGATGTGGTGTGATCGGTTTACACTGGCGTTGTTATCATGGAAAATTAATCAACTGTGACAGGGCATCTGCCGCCCGTCGCCGATGCCCGTACGAGGATTTGCCGTGAACAATCGATTTCCTGCCGGTGTGCGCGGGTTTGTCCGCGATTTTTGCCTGATTGCTGTTGTGCTGTGCTGCGTCGTCTTTGCCGCGCCCGCAGTGGCGCAATCCACCGCCTTCACCCGATCCTTGGCCGAAGCCGCCGCTGCGGACCCCGCTATGGCAGGCTTTTACCGCGGCCAGGCGTTTGCGACCCTGTGGACCGGCCCGCAAGATCAGGCCCGCCGCCAGGCCTTGATCAAGGCCTTGCGCGGGGCCGCCCTGCATGGCTTGCCGGTGGCGCGCTATGATGCGGCCAATCTGACCGCCATGGCGCAGGCCGCAGTGACCGAAGGCGATCGTGGCCGGGTCGAAGTCGCGATGACAGAGGCGTTTCTGTCTTATGCGCGCGATCTGAGTTCGGGGGCTTTGGAACCGGTCAAGGTTGATGCGGGCATCATCCGCGAGATCATCCGCCCCGATCCGGCGCTGTTGCTGGCCGAATTTGCAGCCAGTGCCACGCCAGACGCCTATCTGCGCAGCCTTGCCCCGAAATCACCGGAATACGCCCGGTTGCTGAAGGAAAAATTCGCGTTGCAGGCCCGCATCGCAGCGGGTGGTTGGGGGGCAGAGATTGCCGCCGACACGTTGGAACCCGGCGCGCAGGGCGATGACGTGGTGGCATTGCGCAATCGCTTGCTGGCCTTGGGCTATCTGAACCGGTCATCGACTGCGCTTTATGACCGCAGTTTGCAGCGCGCCGTGCAGCGGTTTCAGATGGATCAGGGGCTGACGGCTGACGGGGTTGCCGGCGAAACCACGATCACCGCCTTGAACGCCGCGCCGCAGGACCGGTTGAAATCGGTGGTTGTGGCGCTTGAGCGTCTGCGCTGGATGGGCAACACCGATCTGGGCGCCCGCCATATATGGGTCAACCAGACCGACTTTACCGCCAAGATCATCGACCAAGGCAAGGTGACCTTTCAAACCCGCGCCGTGGTCGGCAAGGATGAGCCTGACTTGCGCACACCAGAGTTTTCCGACGTGATGGAATACATGGTGATCAACCCCAGCTGGGGCGTGCCGCGGTCGATCATCGTCAAGGAATACCTGCCACTGTTGCAGCGCAACCCGACTGCGGTCGGGCAGTTGCAGGTGATTGACGGATCGGGGCGGGTGGTGCCACGCGGGGCTGTGAATTTCGCCGCCTATTCGGCGTCCAGCTTTCCTTTCGGTCTGCGGCAGCCGCCGTCGGATGGCAATGCGTTGGGCAAGGTGAAATTCATGTTCCCGAACCCCAACAACATCTATCTGCACGACACCCCCGCCAAATCCCTGTTCGCCAACGAGGTGCGCGCCTACAGCCATGGCTGCATCCGTCTGAGCGATCCCTTTGATTTCGCCTACACCCTGCTGTCGGCGCAAACCGCTGATCCGAAAGGCGAATTCAAAAGCCATCTGGACACGGACAAGGAAAGCAGTGTCTCGCTTGTGGTGCCGGTGCCGGTGCATCTGGTTTATTTCACCGCATGGCCCTCGGCCAAGGGCGAGATGACCTACCGCCGCGACGTCTATGGGCGCGATGGCCGGATTTTCGAGGCATTGACGCAGGCCGGGGTGGTGCTGGACGGCGTTCAGGGCTAAATCTGATCCAGCAGCCTTGGAGGATCCGTTGCCCCATTCCATCCGCGATATCGCCGCAGCCCTGGGCGCGCTGGCCGAGGGCGATCTGGATCTGCGCATCACCCGCGCGTCCGAACCGGCGCGTGCAGGCCCGCAGGATTTGGCGCTGGCGATGGACCCGCGCTATGGCGCAGGTATCGCCCAGGGCGGCGCGCAGGCCGCGCTGCTGTGGCCCGGGGCGGACTGGCGGGCTTTGGGCTTGAAGGCCGCGATATTCGCGCCGCGTGGACGGCTGGCGATGGCGGGCCTGAGTGCAATGCTGGATCCCGGACCTGCGATTGCGCCCGGCGTGCATGCGCTGGCGGTGGTCGATCCCACGGCGCAAATCGGGACGGAGGCGGCGATTGGTCCGTTTGTGGTGATCGGGGCTGGGGCAGTGATCGGCGCGCGTGCGCGCATTGCCAGCCATGCGTCCATTGCCGAAGGCGCCGTGATCGGCGACGACGCCCTGATCCTGCAAGGCGCGCGGATTGGCGCGCGGGTGCGCATCGGTCACCGTTTTATCTGCCAACCCGGCGCCGTGATCGGCGCGGATGGGTTCTCGTTTGTGACACCCGAAAAATCGGGGGTTGAAGAAATTCGCGAAACCCTCGGCCAACGTGACGCAATCCGCGCCCAAAGTTGGACCCGCATTCATTCGCTGGGGGCGGTGAGCATTGGCGATGACGTGGAAATCGGTGCCAATTGCGCGATTGATCGCGGCACCGTCCGCGACACCGTGATCGGGTCGGGCACCAAACTGGATAATCTGGTCCACATCGGCCACAATGTGCAGGTCGGTCGCGATTGCCTGCTGTGCGGTCAGGTCGGCATCGCCGGCTCTGCCCGGATCGGGGATCGCGTGGTGTTGGCCGGGCAATGCGGCGTCAATGACAACATCTTTGTCGGCGATGATGTGATCGCGGGCGGGGCCACCAAAATCTTCACCAACGCGCCCGCAGGCCGGGTGTTGTTGGGCTATCCGGCGGTGAAAATGGAAACGCAGGTCGAGATCAACAAGGCCCTGCGCCGCCTGCCGCGATTGGCGGCCCGGGTGGCGGCGTTGGAAACGGCCATATCTTTGTTACCTGACGCGGACTAAATGCGCGGACACCTGCAAGAGGGGCAAGCTATGGCGTTCAGTATCACAGACCGGGTCATTTCGATCATCGCAGAACAGGCAGTGCTGGACACCGCCGATGTGCAACCCGAAGCCAGTTTGGAAAGCCTTGGCATCGACAGTCTGGGGCTGGTGGAATCAATCTTCGCGATCGAAGAGGCGTTCAACATCTCGGTGCCGTTCAACGCCAATGATCCGGGCAAAAGCGCGTTTGACATCAGCTCGGTGGCGTCGATCATCGCGGCCGTCGAAAGGCTGATCGCGCGGCAACCTGCATGAGGCGGGTGGCGATCACCGGGGCGGGTACGGTGAACGCGCTGGCGCAGGATGTGGCGGGCACCTATGCCGCACTCGCCGCCGGTCGCTGCGGGATTGGCCCGCTGAACATCCGCGATGTGGAGCGTCTGAGCGTGAAGATCGGTGCACAAGTGCCCGATTGGCAACCGCAGTCCCATTTTGACAGCAAACAGCTTTCACTGCTGGACCGCTTTGCGCAATTCACACTGGTCGCGGCGCATGAGGCGGTGATGCAATCGGGACTGCAGTTCGACGCCGCCCTGGGCTTGCGTGCGGGCGTGGTGATGGGGACGGCGGCGGGGGGGCTTGGCACCACCAACGACAGCTATCGTGCGGTCTATGCCGAGGCCAAGAACCGCGTGCATCCACTGGTGGTGCCGCGCCTGATGCACAACGCCGGGGCCGCGCATATCTCGATGAAATATGGGCTGCGCGGGCCGTGCTTTGCGGTGACGACCGCCTGCGCCAGTTCCAATCACGCCATGGGTCTGGCCTTTCAGATGGTGCGCTCGGGTGCGGCCCCGGTGATGATCACCGGCGGCTCCGAGGCCAGTCTTTGCTTTGGCGGTCTCAAGGCATGGGAGGGTCTGCGGGTGATGTCGCCCGACGCCTGCCGCCCGTTCAGCGCCGACCGCAATGGCATGGTGCAGGGCGAAGGGGCTGCGGTGTTTGTGTTCGAAGATCTCGACCACGCGCAGTCGAGGGGGGCTGTGGTTCTGGCCGAGGTGGTGGGATTTGCCATGACCTCGGATGCCAGCGACATCGTGATGCCCTCACAGGATGGTGCGGCGCGGGCGATGGCGGGGGCGCTGCAGGATGCGGGGCTGGCGGCGGCGGAAGTGGATTATATCAACGCGCATGGCACCGGCACGATGGCCAATGACAAAACAGAATCGGCCGCGATCGCACAGGTGTTTGGTGCGCATGCCGCGCGGCTCATGGTGTCCTCGACCAAATCCATGCATGGCCATCTGATCGGCGGCACCGGGGCTGTGGAACTGCTGGCCTGCCTGATGGCGTTGCAAACCGGGGTGATCGCGCCCACGATCGGCTATCAGACTGCAGACCCCGATTGCGCTCTGGATGTGGTGCCCAATGTCGCGCGGCGGGCTGATGTGGATGTGGTGCTGTCGAACGCCTTTGCCTTTGGCGGCATGAACGCCGTGATCGCCCTGCGCCGCGCGTCATAAGGCCGCTTCGGGCTTTCACATTGGCCCAAATATCCCCGCCAGAGGCTCTTTCTGTTTCGGAATGCCTGCCGTCATGAAAAAACCCCGCCAAAATGACGGGGTCTTTTGAAACGTCCAAGCCCCAGGTAGGGCCGCTGCTTTACGGGGCCGCAGGCGTTGTCGCCTTGACCGCTTCAAACCCGGCTGTGAAGCCCTTGAGCGAGATGTCGAGGTTGACCTTCTGTTCAGGGGCTGCGGCGGGAACGATGGTCATCACCGCTTTGGCGCCCTTCTTGAATTGGCCAACCTCTTCGGCGGTAAAGCCGACGCGGGCGATGCAGCCGAGGCTGGCACAAAAAGTGAAGGGGTAGATCTTGGCTTTGCCACCGTCGATGGCCAGCAAGAGATTGGCCGTCAGCAGGGTTTCCAGCGGAACAATCACCGTGGCGCCCGCTGCCGCCTGGCCGCCCTCGGGCAAAGCGAACATGCTGACCTCGGCGACCGAAGTGCCCTGACCGTCCTTGAGCAACTGGTAAAGCTGGCACGGGTCTGACCCATCCGCCATCTTGACGCAGCGCACTTCCCAGGTTTCGATGGTCTGCGACAGGTAGGTTTCGCCGATTTCGGCGGTTTCCTGGGTTTTGGCGGCGGTGGGGGCGTCGGTCTCTGCCCCCATGGACAAGCCATCAGCGGTGGGCGCATCGCCGGCCACGGTTTCTGCGGGTGCCGGGGCCTCTGCGGGCGTGGTTTCTTGCGCTGCCGCCACCGATACACCGCCCAGGGCTGCCATCGACAGGCCCAGCGACAAAGTCAGGTTGCGGGCCAAATTGCAGGTCAGTTCCGTCATCGACATTGCTGTCTCTTTCTTCGTTGTTTGGCAGGGCAATATCATGGGTGCAGCCGCAAGTCAGGTGCGAAAAACACGCCGATGGCGCTTGCTTCGGCAAAAATCTGCCAACGGGGGTAACATCCTGAACCGCATCGCTGAAAAACAAAAAGGGCCAGCGACCCGGCCCTTTATCACGACAAAATTTTGCTCCCAGTCGGACTGGCCGACTTGATGGGCAGACGCTACGGCGGTTTTCCGGGGCCGTCAACAGGGATTTTGTCACAATCCCGCCGCGAGTGCTTAAAAAAAGCCGCGCCTTTTCAAGGGCGCGGCCAGTCATACAGGGAGGAAGTCACTGTCCGGCGACCAAAACCGCGCCCGACAAGTTCAGACTGGCACAGTGAGGTTAACAATGTATTTTGATCGCGGACGCAGCCCTGACGGGCGAGGCGGATTTCAGTCAAGGGGCGCTGGCATGTCGGATGTGATTTTTGTGGGTGGCGGCGGTGAGGCTTATGGCGTGCCGCAGGATCTGCTGCTGAAATACGGCAATCGTCACGGCCTGATCGCGGGCGCCACCGGCACTGGCAAGACTGTCACCTTGCAAATTCTGGCCGAAGGCTTCTCTGCGGCGGGCGTGCCGGTGTTCATGGCCGATGTGAAGGGCGATCTGTCGGGACTGGCCGCTGCGGGGGCCGATAGCCACAAGCTGCACGAGGCCTTTGCCAAACGAAGCGCCACCATCGGGCTTGATCTGCAGTACCGCGCCTTTCCGGTGACGTTCTGGGATCTGTTCGGCCAGCAGGGCCACCCGATCCGCGCCACCGTCGCCGAGATGGGGCCGCTGCTGCTGTCGCGCCTGCTGGAGTTGACCGAACCGCAAGAGGGCGTGCTGAACGTGGCCTTCCGGCTGGCCGATGAGGAAGAGCTGCCGCTGCTGGACCTGAAAGACCTGCAGGCGCTGCTGACCTTCATTGCGGAACATGACAGCGAGATTTCGGGTCGTTATGGCCTTGTGTCCTCGACCTCGATCGGGGCGATCCAGCGCCGCCTTCTGGTCTTGGAAAATCAGGGTGCGGCGGAAATGTTCGGGGAACCGGCGCTGGAACTGGCCGATCTGATGCGCTGTGATGAAAACGGCCACGGCATCATCAACATTCTGGCCGCTGACACGCTGATGAACACCGGCCCGCGCCTTTATGCGACTTTCCTGTTGTGGCTGCTGTCGGAACTGTTTGAGGAACTGCCCGAGGTGGGCGACCCGGACAAACCCAAACTGGTGTTCTTCTTTGACGAAGCGCATCTTTTGTTCACCGACGCCCCCAAGGCCCTGATTTCCAAAGTCGAACAGGTGGCGCGACTGATCCGGTCCAAAGGCGTGGGTGTCTATTTCATCACCCAGAACCCCGGCGATGTGCCCGAGGTGATCCTGGGTCAATTGGGCAACCGCGTGCAGCACGCCCTGCGCGCCTTCACCGCCAATGATCAGAAAGACCTGCGGCTGGCGGCGCAAACCTACCGCGACAACCCGCGCTTTGTGACCGAAGACGCCATCCGCGATGTCGGCACCGGCGAGGCGGTGACCTCGTTTCTCGAGGCGAAGGGCATTCCCGGCGTCGTCGAGCGCACGCTGATCCGCCCGCCGTCGTCGCGACTGGGTCCGATTGACGCCGATCTGCGCGCGCAACTTATGGCAGGCTCGGCCATGGGGCGGAAATATAATCAGGCGGTGGACCGCGAGTCCGCCTATGAACGCCTGCGGGTGAAGGCTGACGCCGCCGCGCGTGAGGCGCAGCAGCAAGAGCTGAACGAGACCCGGCGCGTCGAGGAAGACCGCGAATTTCGCAATGCGCGGCGCTATGACGGGGGGCGCACCGAGACCGGCGACGCCAGCCGTGACGCGCCCAAAAGGCGCAGTACAACCGCCAGCCGATCTGATTCCATCGGCGAGGCCTTTGCCAAAAGTTTCGCCAGAAGTCTGGGATCAAAAACCGGTCAAGCGGTGATTCGTGGCGTATTGGGGTCCATTTTCAAGAGTCGCTGACACCAAATCGCCGCTGCTTGGCCATATTGTAAAGCTATCACCCTCAGGTCTGCCGACGATCTGAGGGGAATGCCATGGCGATTTCTGCTGCCGAACAATACATGCTGGAACTGCTGAACCGTGCGCGACTGGACCCGGTTGCCGAAGCAGCCCGCTTTGGCATCACGCTCAATCAAGGGTTGACTGCCGGCACCCTTGGCACCCAGGTCCGTCAGGTTCTTGCCCCGAATGCCGCGCTGGAAACCGCGGCCATCGGCCATTCGCAATGGATGCTGAACACCGATGTGTTTTCACACACGGGCGCGGGAAATTCGACCCCGGGCATGCGGGCGACCGGCGCGGGATACAGTTGGAACCGCATTGGCGAAAACATTTCCTGGCAGGGCACCACCGGCACACTCAATCTGAACTTGTCCATCGCCAAGCAGCACGAATCGCTGTTCAAAAGTGCGGGCCACCGGGTGAACATCCTTTATGACACCTTCCGTGAGGTCGGCGTGGCGCAAGAACAGGGCCTGTTCAAATCGGGCAGCTACAACTTCAACACCTCGATGGTGACGCAGAATTTCGGGCTCTTTGGCACCGCGGTTTACCTGACCGGCGTGGCCTATTCCGATACCGACATGAACGGCTTTTACAGCATTGGTGAGGGGCGCGGCAGCATTTTCCTTGCGGCGCAGGGCATCACCGACACCACCGAAGCTGCGGGCGGCTATGCCTTGCGCCTGGCGGCGGGGGCCAGCGTGGCGGTTACGGGCAAGGTCGGCACACTGGCTTTTTCGGCGACGGTCGCGCTCGACAATGGCAACGTCAAGCTGGATGTGGTCGACGGCACCACGCTTCTGTCCTCGGGTGACATCACTTTGGGCAGTGGCTTGCACAATGTGCGCTTGTTGGGCGCGGGCGCGCTGGATGCCAATGGCAACGCCTACAACAACAAGATCACCGGCACTGCCGGTGCCAATGTTCTGGACGGGCGTGGCGGCGCGGATCAGATCTGGGGTCAGGCTGGCACCGACACCCTTGTCGGTGGCGCCGGAAATGACAGTCTGTACGGCGGCGACGGCAATGACCGCGTCGACGGCGGCGCGGACGCTGATGTGCTTTACGGTGGCCTTGGTGTGGATCAGCTTTTGGGCGGGCTGGGCAATGATATCCTTTACGGCGATCTGGGCAATGACGGGTTGTCGGGCGGTGACGGTGCGGACGTCTTGTTTGGCGGCGGCGGGCTGGACCGGCTGCACGGCGGCACCGGGGCTGATGTCCTCAGCGGCGGGTTGGACCGTGACACCTTTGTCTTCATGAACGGCGACGGCGCCGACCGCATCACCGATTTCTATCGCAGCGGCCTTGAGGTGCTGTTGCTGGATGATGCCTTGTGGGGCGGCGTTGTGATGACCGAGGCGCAGGTGGTCGCCAAATATGCCAAGGTTGTCGGCACCACGGTGGTGTTCAACTTTGTCGATGGCGATGTGCTGACCCTGAACAACTACACCACCACGCTGGGTATGGCGGCGGTGATCGACATCATCTGATTTCGGGTGCGGCCGTTACAGCGGCCGCATGCGCAACTTGGTCAGGCGGTTTTCCTGTCGCTGGGCCACCTCGAACCGAAAGCCGTGAAAGCTGAAGGTCTGGCCCTCGTTCGGGATCATCTGGGCTTCGTGGATCACAAGGCCCGCCAGAGTGTTGGCCTCTTCGTCGGGCAGATGCCAGTCCAGCGCCCGGTTCAGATCGCGGATCGTCATGGCCCCATCGACCAGATAGGCCCCGCTTTCGTCCCGCTTCAGCCGTGAATCGCGCGCCACCACGTCGAATTCATCGGTGATCTCGCCAACGATTTCTTCCAGAATATCCTCCAGCGTGATCAACCCCCGCAGCGCCCCGTATTCATCGACCACAAGGGCCACATGCGCGTGGCGTTTCAGAAATTCGCGCATCTGTTCATCCAGCGCGGTGGTGTCAGGGATGAAATA
Organism: Paracoccaceae bacterium; assembly: GCA_031428215.1. GTDB lineage: Bacteria > Pseudomonadota > Alphaproteobacteria > Rhodobacterales > Rhodobacteraceae > Cypionkella. Next base: position 59,271 of record JANPOY010000066.1, on the reverse strand, counting down.
GGGTTTCATCGCCACCTTGACGATGTCAAGCGCCCGGATTCCGCCCAGATCAAAGCCTTCGGGGCTGCGCACCAGCCGGTCAACTTCGCGCAGCAGATCCTTGGCGTGGATCACCCCCAGAATATTCTCTTCATCGCCACGGTAAACCGGCAGACGCGAGTGCGACGAGGCCAGAACCTGCGTGATGATCGCATCGGGGTCGGCGTCGGCGTCGATCATTTCGATCTGGCGGCGGTGGCGCATGATTTCATCCACCGTGCGGTCGGCCAGATCCAACGCGCCCAGCAATCGGTCACGGTCTTCCTTTTCCACCGCCCCACTGAAATGACCGTGTGCGATGGCCCCGGCAATGTCGTCGCGCAGCGCCGTGAAATAACTGTCGGCATCGACCTTGACCGCAAACAGCCGCAAGATCAGCCGCACCACGGCCCGGATCAGCGCCACCAACGGCGACAGCACCGCAACCGCAGCCCCGGTCACCAGGGCGAGGCCGGTGGCGACGGCTTCGGGAAAGGTCAGCGCCAGCGTGCGGGGCAGGGCCTCGGTGAAGATCAGCACCGCCGCCGCCAAAGCCAGCAACGCCCAGCCCGGCGCGGACGCAAACAGCGCCAGCGTGGCAAAGGCCGCCGCAATCACCGCCGCCGTGACGCCCAGGCGCAAGGCGGCCTCGCTGCGGGCGGCGTTGTCCATCAGGGCAAGGGCGCGGGTGGCTTTGGTGTCGGACTTGTCGGCCAAGGCCTTGAGCTTGCTGCGCGATGCCGCAGCCAGCGCCGATTTCGCCGCCGTCAGCAAGGCCGCCAACACCAACAGGGCCATCAAAGCCAGCCAAAGCAGCACATCAACCGGGGGCATCAGGTGGAAATCCTATCATTCAACAGGTCTGTGGTTTTTTCTGCGCCAGCGGGTGGTGGGTCAGCACAAGATCTTTCAGGTGGTCGTCCAGCACATGGGTGTAAATCTCGGTGGTGGCAATATCGGCGTGGCCCAGCAGGGTCTGGATCACCCGCAAATCGGCCCCGCCTGCCAGCAGATGCGTGGCAAAGGCGTGGCGCAGGGTGTGGGGGGTGACCAGATTTGGATCAACATTGCCCTGCAAGGCGATGTCTTTGATCAGCAGATAGAAATGCTGGCGTGTAAGGTGGCCGCCCGCACCCGGCCCCGGAAACAGATGCCGCGCGGCGGGTTTGCCTTGGGCGCGCGCCGCGTCCTGAAGGGCATCGCGCTGCACCAGCCAATCGGCCACCGCCGCGCGGGCGGGGCCAGACAGGGGCACCATGCGTTCCTTGTCGCCCTTGCCTTTGACCAAAATCATTCGCGGATCGCCCCGCACCGCCGCCACGGGCAGTTCGACCAGTTCAGACACCCGCATGCCGGTGGCGTAAAGAAGTTCCACCAAGGCGCGATTGCGCAGCCGGTCCGCCTTGCTGCGGCCGTGACCACGTGCGGCGTCCAGCAAGCGTTCCACCTCGGCCAATGTCAGCGTGCCGGGCAAGTGCTTGCTTGCCCCCGGTCCCTTGATCCGCAGCGCCGGATTGTCGCTGCGCCAGCCTTCCTGATGGGCAAAGCGGTACAATTGCCGGATCGCCGAAAGCCTGCGCGCGCGGGTGGATTGTGACAGGCCCTGCGCCTCGCAGAACATCAGATAGGTCTCGACCTGATCGCGCCCGGCTGTGGGCAGGCTGTGGCCGTGGCGGGCCAGCCAGTCGATGAAATCCTTCAGATCCCGACCGTAGGCCAGCAAGGTGTTGCGCGCGGCATCCAATTCGGCGGCCTGCGCGGCCAGAAAGCTGCTGATCCATTGCTCGGGGAATTGCGGCCCGGCCGTTGGGGCTGCCGTCGCTGTGCGAGCGGGGGCTGTGCGCGCGGGGGGAACCAAGGCAGCCATCGCCTAGCCCCGCCGTTCCAGCAGCATCAACTCCAGTGCCGTGCGCCGCGCCACGTCTTCAAGCCCCAGCTTGCGCAGCACCATCAGGCCTTCGGTCACCTTGATCACATCGCCGCTCAGGCCGGTTTCGATACGCGCCATGGCGGCCAAGATCGCCTCGCCGATGCGTTTCTGGTGCACAAGGGTGGCAATGTCTTCGGGCAGATCCGCGCCGACAAAGCCGGGCACAAAGGCCGGGGCGATGGCGCGGGCCATGCTGTCGGGGGCCACCAGATCGACCACCGACCCCGCCGCCAATCCGGCCAGAAAGGTCAGCCGAGCATCGGCATCCGGCACCGGCGTCTTGGCCAGCCGTTCATAATCGGGCGACAAAAGCCCCAGTTCATAGGCGATCCGCCCCGCATCCCCCTGCAGGGTCAGCCGCGACAGTTGCGGCGCAAACAAGGTGGCGAAAGGCACCTCAAGTTCCACATCCTTCATCCGGGCATAGGCCAGCGGCAGACGCTGTTCCACGGCGGCCACATCGGCGGTGATCAGGGCGGCGTCAAAGCGCTGAAAGGCATCGGCACGGTCCCAGACCCCGCCCGAGGCCGCAGGCGTGCGGTCGGTGTAAAGTCCCAGCAGCACATTGGGCGTGACCGCAGCCACCCGCGCCAACCGTTCGGCGGCCTCGATCTGCGCCTTCCAGCCCGCGCGTTCTGACAGATCGGCATGGGCAAAGGCGATGGGCAGGGTGGCAGTGGACAGGGTTTCGCCCAGCGAATCATAAAGCCGCCAGACCAGTGGTGTGACTGGTTTCGGCGGCGGCGGCATCTCTTCGCCGTCAAACAGCACCGGGTCCAGAAAGCGCGACAGCAGCGCCTCGTCCTCGGCACTGACATTGCCCAGCGCCATCGAGGTGCGCAGCGTCAATGCGGCAGTGTTCCAATCCCCGGCGCGGGCCAGACAAAACACCCGCGCGGTCAGGGTCGGCGCAAGCTCGGGGGCGGATTGCATCGCGGCACAGGCGCTGCTGTCGGCCCCGGTCAGCAAGGCCACGTCAAAGCTGCGGCGAAAGAGATCGGCCGAGGTTGTCGGCCCCGCCGCCTGCAGCAAGGCCTGCGCCTGATCGAGCGCGCCGATTTCCAACAGCTTGTCGATGCGGGCCACCAACAACACCCCACCGCCCGCCGAATCAACTGGCGCCTCGGCCTCGGCCAGCAACAGCGTCAGCAGCAGCGCCTGCAGCGCGGGCAGGCCGTCCAGTCGCACTTGCGCCAGTGCGGCGGCAATATCGCCGCTGCGGCCAATGCCCCACAGCGCGCGCGGAAATCCGGTCACATCGGGGGGCAGCAACCCCACAGCATCCGGAGAAGGCCCGCCCAGCACCGAAACGGCCACGGTTTCGGGCAAGGCGCCGTCGCGGACCACCGCCGTTTCACCCGCCGTTGCGGGCAGCGTCCCCGCCGAACCGTTGCGGACGGCGGCTGTGGGCGATGGCTGGGGCGCCTCAATGGGGGCGGGCTGCAGGCCCTTTGCCGCCGGGGCGGTCACCGATTGCGACAACCAGTCGATCGCCGACAGGGGTTTTTTCTGCGCCCAAACCGGGCCCGCGCCCTCGGCAATCAGCGCAAAAGCCAGCAGCCAGCCCGGATTTCGCCTATTGCGCATGCAGCACCACGGGCTGTTTCACCTCTTTGGCGGCAGGGGTCAGGTCGCCCAAATAGGCATAGCCGGTCAGCCCGGCAAACCCCAGCACCGCCAACAGCACCACCAGTTTGATCAATCGCCCCATGCCCGCATGCCCTTTGTTGTGCCTCTGGTTTGCTCCAGAGCCGTGTTGTTACGCGCAGCGCCCGACCGTTCTACCGCCACCATTGCACCCAAGCCAGCCCGCAACTTGCGGCAGGTCCCGGAGGTGGTATCACGCCCGGCCCGCGACTGGTGCGAATATATATGGCATTTGCAGCAAGTTCACGCCATTCAGGCAAGAAAGATTTGGGTGGGCGGGGGATCGCCTTCAAGACCCGATCGACCAGGGCTGACAGGGACAAACATGGTGCGGCTGAAGAAAACCGTGGCGATGATCGGGATGATGGGGGCGGGAAAAACCGCGGTGGGTCAGGCGGTGGCGCGCAGTCTGGGCGTGCCGTTTGTTGATTCGGACGAAGAGATTGTGCGCGCGGCCGACCGCTCGATCGCAGAAATCTTCGCGCGCGACGGCGAGTCGTTCTTTCGCGCCCGCGAATCCGAAGTGCTGGCCCGGCTGTTGCGCGGCAACCCCTGCATCCTGTCCACCGGGGGCGGGGCGTTCTTGTCGCAAACCAACCGTGCGCTGGTGCAGGAATTCGGGGTGTCGGTGTGGCTGCGCGTGGATCTGGATCTGCTGTGGCACCGGGTCCGGCACAAGAACACGCGGCCCTTGCTGCGCACCGCCAATCCGCGCGAAACTCTGCGCACGCTTTACGAAGCCCGGCGGCCCTTCTACCAGATGGCCGATCTGGCGGTCGAATCGACGGTGGAAGTGTCGGTCGAAGACATGGCGCAGCGGGTTGTAGACGCGCTGTCGGGTCGGGCTGATGTGTTGGAAAGGGACTGATATGGCGATGGATGTGGTGAAGGTTGCGCTGGGATCGCGCAGCTACGAGGTGCGGATCGCCCCCGGTCTCATCGGGCAGGCGGGCGCCCAGATCGCACCCTTGCTGCACCGCAGGAAGGTGGCCGTGGTCACCGATGAAACCGTGGCCGCCACACATCTGATGGCCTTGGCCGCGTCGCTCGAGGCGCAGGGCATCACCATGACGGCGCTGGCCATACCGCCGGGCGAAGGCAGCAAGGGCTGGCTGCAGTTCGAACGCTGTGTCGATTGGCTGCTGGATCAGAAGATCGAACGCCGCGATGTGGTGGTGGCTTTTGGTGGTGGGGTAGTGGGTGATCTGGTCGGATTTGCGGCGGCCGTGCTGCGCCGGGGCGTGCGCTTTGTGCAGATGCCGACGACGCTGCTGTCGCAGGTGGACAGTTCGGTGGGCGGCAAGACCGGGATCAACACCACGCAGGGCAAGAACCTTGTCGGGGCGTTTCATCAGCCCAGCCTGGTGCTGGCCGACATCGACGCGCTGGCCACGCTGGCGCCGCGCGATTTTCTGGCGGGCTATGGCGAGGTGGTGAAGTACGGCCTGCTCGGGGATGCCGCGTTTTATGACTGGCTGGAGGCGCACGCCCCCGCCATGGCCAAGGGCGACGCCAGCTTGCGCCAGCATGCCGTGACGCGCTCGGTCGAGATGAAGGCCGGGATCGTGTCGCGCGATGAGACCGAAGAGGGCGAGCGGGCGCTTTTGAATCTGGGTCACACCTTTTGCCACGCGCTGGAAAAGGCCACCGGCTATTCCGACCGCCTGTTGCACGGCGAAGGCGTGGCGATTGGCTGCGCGCTGGCGTTCGAGTTGTCGCAGCGCATGGGCCTGTGCGCGCAAGAATCCCCCAGCCGGGTACGGGCGCATCTGCGCGCCATGGGCATGAAGGTCGATCTGGCCGACATCGCAGGCGATCTGCCGGGGGCCGAGGCGCTGCTGGCGCTGATGGGGCAAGACAAGAAGGTCGTCGATGGCAAGCTGCGCTTCATTCTGGCGCGCGGGATCGGTCAGGCCTTTGTGGCCGACGACGTGCCGCATGATCTGGTGCTGGGCCTGTTGGCGGACACATTGGCCGTGCGGCACTGAACCCGGGCGTTCATCTTGGCTAAAATACTCCCGCCGGAGGCTCTTGGCATGGCAAACAGAGCCTCCGGCGGGAGTATTTTAACCAAGATGAAGCCGTAAGCTGCCATAGCCCCCATTTCCACGCCGCCCCGGATTTGATCCGGGGCCTCAACCCATCAACCCGTGGCGCCGTGGACCTGCGGCCCCTACGCCCCGCCCAGCCGGAACCGCGCGAACAACACCACCGCGTCCAGCCCGTTCTTGATCGCCGTCGCGTCCCCACGCCGCATCCAGTCCAGCCACAGCCCGTCCAGCGTCGCCATGATCAGATCGCTGACCATCGGAATGCGGTCCGATTTCCATGGATCGCAGACCTGGCCCAACAACACCTCCAACTGGCTGCGGTAGAGGCCATAAAGCTCCAGTTCTGTCGCGGCGATGGCCGGATGGGTCAGGGCCGCCGACCACAGGTCAATCCGCATCCGCAAATGTGTCGGGTTCAGGAAGTCCGGCGCAAACCCCGCGTGCAGGAACGCGTCCAGCCGTTCGGCGGGCGTCAGCCCCGGCCGCGTGGCCAGCGCGCGCCCGGCCTCTTGCAGCTTGGCCGCACCCAGACGGTAGGCCTCGGCCAACACCTCGTCCATGTCCTTGAAATGATAGGTGATGTGGCCCAGAGATATCCCCGCCTCGGCCGCGATCTTGCGGGCGGTCAGCCCGGCATAACCGCCTTGCTGCAAACAGCGCAGCGCCGCTGCCGCGATCTGCAACCGGCGATCTACGCCCTTGGGTTTGCCAGCCTGTTCCATCGCGCCAATCCAGTCGGGACCATCCCTCTTGGCTTTTTGCCCCCATTCGCCCAGAAGGGCAACGTCAAGCAGGAGAAAACCCATGACAAAGGCCTTCGGCTTTGCACTGCAGGCCACAGATGGCGCGGCGCGCAGGGGCGTGATCAGCACCCCGCGCGGTGATATTCGCACCCCCGCCTTCATGCCGGTGGGCACGGCGGCCACGGTCAAGGCGATGCTGCCGGAGTCGGTGCACGCGACCGGGGCCGATATCCTGCTGGGCAACACTTATCATCTGATGCTGCGCCCCACCGCAGAGCGGATCGCCAATCTGGGCGGTTTGCACCGGTTCATGAACTGGGATGGCCCGATCCTGACCGATTCCGGCGGCTTTCAGGTGATGTCGCTGGCCAGCTTGCGCAAGCTGACGGAAGAGGGCGTGCGGTTCTCCAGCCATATTGACGGCTCCAAACACCTGCTGTCGCCCGAGCGCAGCATGGAAATCCAGAAACTCCTCGGCTCTGACATTGTGATGTGCTTTGACGAATGCCCGGCACTGCCTGCAACGGATGCCGAAGTGGCCAGATCGATGGCCCTGTCGATGCGGTGGGCCGCGCGGTCGCGCGATGCCTTTGGCGACCGTCCCGGCCATGCTCTGTTCGGCATCATGCAGGGCGGTGTGACGCGCGATCTGCGTGAGGAATCGGCCAAGGCGCTGCGTGAGATCGGCTTTGACGGCTACGCGGTCGGCGGCCTTGCCGTGGGTGAGGGGCAAGAGGCGATGTTTGGCGTGCTGGATTATGCCCCCGGCTTCCTTCCGCAGGACAAGCCGCGCTATCTGATGGGGGTGGGCAAGCCCGATGACATCGTGGGCGCTGTTGAGCGTGGCATCGACATGATGGATTGCGTGTTGCCCAGCCGTTCAGGTCGCACCGGGCAGGCCTGGACACGGCGCGGTCAGATCAACATCAAGAACGCCCGCCATCAGGACGACCCGCGCCCCTTGGATGAAAACTGCACCTGTCCCGCATGCCGCAATTACTCGCGCGCCTATCTGCATCATGTGATGAAATCAGGCGAAATCATCTGCTCTATGCTGATGACCTGGCACAATCTGCACTACTATCAGGACCTGATGCAGGGCCTGCGCGACGCCATTGCGGCGGGGCAACTCGCGGCATTTGTGGCCGATTTCCACACGATGCGGGCGCAAGGGGATATCGAACCATTGTGAACGCCCGATTTTTTGCCAAAAATCGGGTTCAGTGCTTGCAACCTGCACATGCTTTCTAACGATTTACGCCCTTGTCCCGCCGTGATCACAGGCGCATGATTGTAACAATGGCAGTGGTTGACAGCCCCCCGCTGCGACCCCAGATATAAAGGCCGAATGAGGGGAAGACCAACCGCTGCCGATGACCGGGGCTTCGGTCTTCCTGCCCGCTAAAGGATAAGCAAATGACTGACACCCTTTCCACGAGTTACCCGGTTCTGCCGCTGCGTGATATCGTGGTGTTCCCGCATATGATCGTGCCGTTGTTTGTCGGGCGCGAGAAATCCGTGCGGGCGCTGGAAGAGGTTATGGCCGATGACAAGCAGATCCTGCTGTCGTCGCAGATTGACCCTTCCGTTGATGATCCCGCCACCGAAGGCATCTATTCCGTCGGCGTGCTGGCGAATGTGCTGCAACTGCTGAAACTGCCCGATGGCACCGTGAAGGTGCTGGTTGAGGGCAAGGCGCGGGTCAAGATCACCGAATTTGTCGAAAACCCGTCGTATTTTGAGGCGCGGGCCGAACGGCTGTCCGAAACTCCGGGCGACAAGACCTCGGTGGATGCGCTGGTGCGTGCCGTGGCCGAAGAGTTTGAGCGCTACGCCAAGGTCAAGAAGAACATTCCGGAAGAGGCGCTTTCGGCGGTGTCCGAAACCCGCGAACCCGCGCGTCTGGCCGATCTTGTGGCCGGGCACTTGGGGATTGATGTGGCCTTGAAGCAGGACCTGCTGGAAACGCTGGACGTGGCCGAGCGGCTGGAAAAAGTCTATGGCCAGATGCAGGGCGAAATGTCTGTCTTGCAGGTTGAGAAAAAGATCAAGACCCGCGTCAAGTCGCAGATGGAGCGCACCCAGCGCGAATATTACCTGAATGAGCAGATGAAGGCCATTCAGAAGGAATTGGGCGACGGCGAGGAAGGCCAGAACGAGATGGCCGAGCTTGAGGCCCGGATCAAGAAGACTGCGTTTTCGAAAGAGGCGCGCGAAAAGGCCGAGGCAGAGCTGAAAAAGCTGAAATCCATGAGCCCGATGAGTGCCGAGGCTTCGGTTGTGCGCAATTATCTCGATTGGCTGCTGGCGGTGCCATGGGGTGTGTCTTCGCGCGTCAAGAAGGATCTGGGTGCGGCGCAAAAGGTGCTGGATGCCGATCACTATGGCCTTGAAAAGGTCAAAGAACGCATCGTCGAATATCTGGCGGTGCAGGCGCGTTCGGCCAAGTTGAAAGGCCCGATCTTGTGCCTTGTCGGCCCTCCGGGTGTCGGCAAAACCTCGCTTGGGCGGTCGGTTGCCAAGGCCACCGGGCGTGAGTTCATCCGTATCTCGCTGGGCGGCGTGCGCGACGAATCCGAAATCCGTGGCCACCGTCGCACCTATATCGGTTCGATGCCCGGCAAGATCATCCAGGCGCTGAAAAAGGCGAAAACCACCAATCCGCTGATTCTCTTGGATGAAATCGACAAGATGGGGCAGGATTTCCGCGGCGATCCGGCCTCTGCGATGCTGGAGGTGCTGGACCCGGAACAGAACTCCACCTTCGTCGATCACTATATGGAGGTCGAATACGACCTGTCGAACGTGATGTTCATCACCACGGCCAACAGCTATAACATGCCGGGGCCTTTGCTGGACCGCATGGAGATCATCAGCCTGTCGGGCTACACCGAGGACGAAAAGCGTGAGATTGCGAAGGGCCATTTGATCCCCAAGCAGATCGAAGGCCATGCCCTGAAAAAGGGTGAGTTCAAGGTGACAGACGCCGCCCTGCAAGAAATGATCCGCACCTACACCCGCGAGGCTGGCGTGCGGAATCTGGAACGTGAAATCGCCAAACTGGCGCGCAAAGCGGTGACAGAAATTGTGAAGAAAACGGCGAAAACCGTTGAAGTCACAGAAGAACAGCTGGAATCCTATCTCGGCGTCAAACGCTATCGTTACGGCTTGGCCGAAACCACCGATCAGGTTGGCGTGGTCACCGGTCTGGCCTGGACTTCCGTGGGTGGCGAGTTGCTGTCGATTGAGGCTTTGCGTCTGCCCGGCAAGGGGCGGATGAAAACCACCGGCAAGCTGGGCGATGTGATGAAGGAAAGCATCGAGGCGGCCTCCAGTTTCGTGCGCTCCATCAGTCCTGAATTGGGGGTGAAACCGCCGAAGTTTGAGACGATGGACATCCACGTCCATGTGCCGGATGGGGCGACGCCCAAGGACGGGCCTTCGGCTGGCCTTGCGATGGTGACGGCGATTGTCTCGGTGCTTACCGGGATTCCGGTGCGCAAAGACATCGCGATGACCGGCGAGGTGTCCTTGCGCGGCAATGCGATGTCGATTGGCGGCCTGAAAGAAAAGCTGCTGGCGGCGCTGCGGGGCGGCATCAAGACGGTGTTCATCCCGCTGGAGAACGAAAAGGATCTGACCGAAATTCCCGACAACGTGAAGCAGGGATTGACGATTATCCCGGTGACCAACGTGCGGGAAGTCTTGCTGCAGGCCCTGGTTCGGCAACCGGTGCCAGTGGAATGGGACGAAGCCGCAGAAGAGGCCGCCGCCGCGCGGGTTCTGGCGGCCGGGCCTGCGGCACAAGCCACGGCCCACTGACTGCGGTTGAATGCCAAAGAGACGCCTTCCGCAAGGAGGGCGTCTTTTGCATATAAACACGGCAATGCCGCGCGTTGCTGTTTCCTGCGTTGAATTTCTGACGTAAGTTGTTTCCAGATTTGCAACAAATAGGAACGATCCCCCCATGCCCACCAAGACCGCCGCTGCCAAACCGGCCAAACCCCGTGCCGTTCCTGCCAAGCCGGCCAACGCAGTCGTGACCAAACCGGTGGCCAAACCCGAGCTGGCCGCAAGCACCGCTTCGGCTGCAGAAGCGGCGGCCAAGGTGGCGCTGACCCTGCGCGTCAAGGATCTGGTGGACCGCGTCACGGCGGCAGGGGAGTTCAAGAAGAAGGACGTGCGCGACATCATCGAGGCCACGCTGGCGGAACTCGGCCGCGCGCTGGAGGACGGCTATGCGCTGAACCTGCCGCCTTTCGGCAAAATGCACATCCGCAACAACCGGGTGATTGACAATGGCGCCTCGGCGATGACGCTGAAACTGCGCCGTGGCCCGGCAAAAGCCGCCGGGATGAAAGCCGGAAAAGAGGGTCTTGCAGAGGCCGGTGAAGCAAGCTAATCAGCCCCTAACGGGAGATTAGCTCAGTGGTAGAGCGCGTCGTTCACATCGACGATGTCAGGGGTTCAAATCCCTTATCTCCCACCATCATCGCCAAAAGCGCGCCCGTTGTGGCGCGCTTTTGCTTTTCTGGCGCAGCGACACACTTCCCGTCAAGCCTGCGGAAATGGGTGATCAAACCGGCTTGCATCCGACTGCCGCAGCCGTTAAATGCAAACCAGCTTGGGGCAGTTTCTTTTGTGCCACCCCCAGGGGCTGTTAGCTCAGTTGGTAGAGCGTCTCGTTTACACCGAGAATGTCGGCGGTTCGAGTCCGTCACGGCCCACCATTCTTTCAAAGAGAATCATAGGCTTGCGCGGTGGTCTTGCAGCGCCGTCAAGGTCAGCCCGCCGTCGCGTTCCAGAAATGCCACCACCGCGTCAACCCCCAGACCCTGCCGCAGCCGCGCCATCACATAGGGCCGGGTGCCGCGTGCGACCTGGGTGTCGGACTCAAGCAGGGCCAGATCAACGCCCACATAAGGCGCCAGATCGGTCTTGTTGACCACCAGAAGATCAGACCGCGCCACTCCGGGCCCGCGTTTGCGCGGGATGTCCTGACCCGCCGCGGTGTCGATCACATAGATGCTCAGATCGGCCAGTTCGGGGGAGAAAGTCGCTGCAAGGTTGTCGCCACCGGATTCGATCAGGATCAGGTCGAGATCGGGGAAAGTGCTGCGCAGATCGGCCACGGCCGCCAGATTGATACTGGCATCTTCGCGGATCGCGGTGTGCGGGCAACCGCCGGTTTCCACACCCCGGATGCGGGCGGCGGGCAGCACCTGGGCGCGGGTCAGATAATCGGCATCCTCGCGGGTGTAGATGTCATTGGTGATCACCGCCATCGAACAGCGCCCGGCCAGAGCGCGACAAAGCTGCTCGGTCAGGGTGGTTTTGCCAGCCCCAACCGGGCCGCCGATACCAACACGCAGGGGGCCATGTGTGCTCATGTGCGGTAAATCCTGATGTCCATGGTTTCGTGCCGCATCGCCGCCAGATCGGCGCGGAAGGCGGCAGTGCTCAGATCGTCAAGGCTGGCAATTGCAGCGCGGCTGGCCAGATCAAGCATCAAAGGGTGCAGCGCCGCCAGTATCCTTTGCCCGTCACTTTGGCCCAAGGGCACGAAGCGCACTGCGACCGAGACCAGATTGGCGGCAAAACTGTGCAGATACAAAGCGATGACCTGATCAGGGGGCAAGGCCAGATTCTGCGCTGCCTGACCGACAGCCACGGGCAGCGGGGCCGCTTCCACCATCACACCCAAAGCCGCAACCCCGCGTGCGAAAGCCGTGCCTTGATCCAGCGTTTCGGCAAGCCGCTCGCGGCTGGCACAAAGGGCGCGGGCGGTGGCGGCCAGCGCGGCATGATTGGCAAAGTCGGGCAATGCGCAGGCCAAAAGCACCGCATCCTGCCAGCCCGCGCCGAATTGCAGAATGTCGGCCAGCCAGTCCTGTGCCTGCGCCGCATTGCTGACCTCACCGTCGGAAATCACCGCCTCCAACCCGTGCGAATAGGCAAAAGCCCCGGTCGGAAACGCCGGCGACAGCCATTGCACCAAGCGCAGCAAGTCCGCGGTCATCGGCGCAGCACGGTGGGCAGTTCAAACACGGCGGGGCCATGATCATGCCCCATGGTGCGGCCATGTCCGTAGGCGCCGCCTTCGGGCGTGAACGGCTCGATGCTGCGTGCGACCTTGGCGCCCAGTTGCGCCAGCATCGCCTCCAGCACGTGATCCTGCCGGATCAGCAGGCGATCCGGTTCCACCTGACAGGGCGTGTGGCGGTTGCCGATGTGCCAGGCCAGCCGCGCCAGATCGCCGGTCACCACCAGCAGCGGTTCCTCGGCGGCCAACACCTCGATCAGGCGGCCATCGTCCAGTTCCAGCCGGTCGCCATGCGCCAGCGAGGTCGTCTCGGCCAGATCGACGAGAAACCCTTCGTCATGCACCGTGACCAGCCGTTTGCGGCGCAGGAAACGCTCATCATAGGCCAGTGTCACCAGATCATAGGGGGGCTGGCCATTGGCTTTCAGCACGCGGCGGGCGGGGGGCAGGTCCATATCAGTCCTTCAGATGGCAGGATCGGTCAGTGGCGCAAGTCGGTGTGTATTCTTTTGGCAGGCGGCGGACTTATCTGCAATTTCGGCATTCGCAAGGTCGGCAAAAGACATATCTCGTCAGTTAAAACGTGTTGCGTTCCATCTGGTTCGGCGGGTTTGTCGCAACACACAACTTTCACCGGCCCGTCTGGTCTTGGGCTTCCTTCAATCTGAACCCGATTGAAGGAAACCCGCCCTAATACAGGAAATAACGCTGTGCGAGGGGCAACTCGGTTGCGGGTTCGCAGGTCAGCACCTCGCCATTGGCGCGCACCTCATAGGTTTCGGGATTAACCTCGATCTGCGGGGTGGCGTCGTTCAGGCGCATGTCGGCCTTGCCGATGCCGCGACAGCCCGCAACCGCCAGCATGTCCTTGGTCAGCCCCAGCCGGTGCGCCACGCCATCCTCGACCGCAGCCGCACTGGTGAAGATCACCGCATTGCGTTCAACCGACCGCCCCATCGCGCCGAACATCGGGCGCGAATAGACCGGCTGCGGCGTGGGAATGGAGGCATTCGGATCGCCCATCTGCGCCATCACGATCGAGCCACCCAGCAGCACCATTTCGGGCTTGGCACCAAAGAATGCCGGCGACCACAGCACCAGATCAGCGCGTTTGCCAACCTCGACCGAGCCGATATGGGCCGCCATCCCATGCGCGACCGCCGGGTTGATGGTGTATTTCGCGATGTAGCGGCGCACCCGGAAGTTGTCGTTCTGCCCCGTCTCTTCGGCCAGACGACCGCGCTGTTGCCGCATCTTATGCGCGGTTTGCCAAGTCCGGGTGATCACCTCACCGACCCGGCCCATGGCCTGGCTGTCCGACGAGATCACCGAAAACGCGCCCATGTCGTGCAGGATATCTTCGGCGGCGATGGTTTCGCGCCGGATGCGGCTTTCGGCAAAGGCCACATCTTCGGGGACGCGGCGGTCCAGATGGTGACAGACCATCAGCATGTCGAGATGCTCTTCGATGGTGTTGACGGTGTAGGGCATCGTCGGGTTGGTGGAACTGGGAATCACATTGGGGTGCGAGACAACCTTGATGATATCAGGGGCATGGCCGCCGCCCGCGCCTTCGGTGTGAAAGGCGTGGATGGTGCGGCCCTTGATCGCCGCCAGTGTGTTTTCGACAAAACCGGACTCATTCAGCGTGTCGGTGTGGATCATCACCTGCACATCCATGGCATCTGCCACCGTCAGGCAGCAGTCGATCGCCGCAGGCGTGGTTCCCCAATCTTCATGCAGTTTCAACGCACAAGCCCCGGCGCGGACCATTTCCACCAAGGGCTCGGGCAGGCTGGCATTGCCTTTGCCCGACACGCCGATGTTCACCGGCAGCGCGTCAAAGCTTTGCAGCATCCGCCCGATGTGCCACGGCCCCGGCGTGCAGGTGGTGGCCAGCGTGCCATGCGCGGGACCGGTGCCACCGCCCAGCATGGTGGTGATCCCCGAGTGCAAGGCATCGTCAATCTGTTGCGGGCAGATGAAGTGGATATGTGCATCCATGCCGCCCGCTGTGACGATCCGCCCTTCACCGGCGATGATCTCGGTTCCCGGACCGATGATGATGTCGACACCCGGTTGCGTGTCCGGGTTGCCCGCCTTGCCAATCTTGGCAATCCGCCCGTCGCGCAACCCGATGTCGGCCTTGTATATCCCGGTGTAATCCACGATCAGCGCGTTGGTGATCACCGTATCCATCGACCCGCCCGCACGGGAAATCTGGCTTTGCCCCATACCGTCGCGGATCACCTTGCCACCACCGAATTTCACCTCTTCGCCGTAGGTGGTCAGGTCGCGCTCGACCTCGATGATCAGATCGGTGTCGCCCAAGCGCAGACGGTCGCCGGTGGTGGGGCCGAACATGCTGGCATAGCTCGCGCGGGTGATCAGTGCAGGCATTACAAATCCCCCATGACGGCGCCGTTGAAGCCGTAGACCCGGCGCAAGCCGCCAAAGGGGACCAGCCGCACCTCACGCCGCTGGCCCGGTTCAAACCGCACGGCGGTGCCTGCCGCGATGTCCAGACGCATCCCGTGCGCGGCGGCGCGGTCAAAGGACAGTCCGGCGTTGGCCTCGGCAAAGTGATAGTGGCTGCCCACCTGCACCGGGCGGTCGCCGGTGTTGGCGACCATCAGCGTCAGGGCCTGCGCCCCTGCGTTCAGCACCAGATCGCCCTCGGCAGGGAAGATTTCGCCGGGAATCATTCAGAGCGGCCTTTGCGCATGTAGATCACAACCGCAATCAGAAGTGCGGCGCCAATCAGCATGGCGACATGATCGGGTTCGGTGATCAGGTGGCGCAGATTGGTCCAGAATCCGCCATGGCCATGATCGCCCGCATGGGCAAAGGCAGCGGTGGGCAGCAAGGTCAAGACAGTGAAAAATCTTTTCATGGTAACCTCTCAGCGGATGGGGTGGTGCACGGTGACCAATTTGGTGCCGTCCGGAAAAGTCGCTTCGACCTGCACGGAGTGGATCATCTCGGGAATGCCTTCCATACATTGCGCGGCGGTGATCACATGCGCGCCCGCCTGCATCAGGTCGGACACGGCGCGCCCGTCGCGCGCGCCTTCCACCACGAAATCGGTGATCAGGGCGATGGCCTCGGGGTGGTTCAACCTGACCCCGCGCGCCAGCCGGCCACGCGCCACCATGGCAGCGACAGAGATCAGCAACTTGTCTTTTTCACGCGGTGTGAGGTTCATCGCAGCCCCTATAATTGCCAGACGCGGGGCAGGGGGCGGTCTTGCCGCATCACCCCCAGCACCCGCAAGATTTGCCGCCGCAAAGGCCAGCCGTCGGTTGCGCACAGCCGCAGGGTCAGCCGACCGTCCCAACCCGAAGCCGCCCCCTGCACCCCCGGCTCGTCCAGAACCGCGCGCACGGTGGCCAACGCATCTTCAGCCCCCGGTGTCACCAGCGCCAGCGATGCAAATGCCCGCGCCCCGCCCAGAACGGCAGAACCCGCGCGCAATGCCGCATCGTTCAGCCCGAAGGGTTCCAGGATCACCAGAGCCGATTGCCGCCAGATTTCCCGACGGTCGCGAAACCTCAGATGATCCACCACTTCGCCCATCGCGGCGCGGCCCAGCACCACCGTTTCGAGCACCAGACAGCCCGCATCCGCAGCCAGATCTATCCGCGTGCTGCGCGCCAGCGCAGAGGCCTGAAACAGGATGGTTTCCTGCGGCAACCAATCCAGCCAGCCGCCACGGCCCACCGATGCCGAAACCGCAACCTGCGCCAGACCCGAGGCCGACCGATAGGCGCGCTCGGCGGTCTGCGTCGTCGCCACCGCCCGCACGCCCGCACCGAGATCAAGGTGATAAGACAGCCGGTCGCCGCCGGTCAACCCGCCCGAAGTGTTCAGAAACACCACTTCCGGCACAGCCCCTCCCGGCGGCAACAGAACCTTGGCCGATCCCTTTTGTGCCAGATCCCGCAGCCGCATCCGGCCCGCGTGCAGGTCAAACGACACCGCCGCCGCGCCATGGCTGCGTTGCATCGCGGGAATGGGGAGATGTGCGGTCATGGTCGCTCCTTGCGGCACAGGCTGGCCGCAAAGGCACCGCACAACAATGCAGCCGCAGCTTTCTGCGCCGGTTTTGCGCATGATCGCCACATTATTAAGCAGACTGATTGCAGGTTGGCGTATTATTGGGCGGCTTTGGGTGTCCCGCGCGCAGCGGCTGTGCAAACGGGTATCTTGCCAGAACCGCGCAACCTGCCATCTTTGACCCAGACATTCGAAAGGTCGCGACATGAGCTGGAACCCTATTCTTGACCATTCGATCCCGATGGGTGACGCCATAGACGCGATTGAAACCGTAGTGATCGCCCGCGCGCGGGATCTGGGCGGGTTCGAAGTGCGCCGCGCCCTGCCGTCGGTGCAGCGTCAGATGGTCGGCCCGTTCATCTTTTTCGATCAGATGGGCCCGGCTGAATTTCTGACCGGCCAGGGGGTGGATGTGCGCCCGCATCCGCATATCGGTCTTGCCACCGTCACTTACCTTCTGCGCGGTGCGATGCACCACCGCGACAGCCTTGGCACCGACGCCTGGATCACGCCGGGCGAGGTGAACATGATGACGGCGGGCCATGGCATCACCCATTCCGAGCGGATGGACGGCCCGGCCCGCAGCGGCCCGCAAAGCCTGTTCGGGCTGCAGACCTGGCTGGCGCTGCCGCTGGCGGCCGAGGATGCCCCCGCCGCCTTTGCCAACGCCCCCGCCGCCGATCTGCCGTTGTTGCAGGCCGAGGGCAAAGAGGTGCGGTTGATTCTGGGGTCGGCCTGGGGGGAGACTGTGCCCATGGCGATGCCGTCCGAGACCTTTTACGCCGACGCCGCCCTGGCGCCGGGGGCAGCTTTGCCCTTGCCCGACAACCACGAAGACCGGGGTGTCTATGTGCTGTCGGGGCAAGTCACGCAGGGCGGGCAAAGCTATGAGGCGGGGGCGATGCTGATCTTCCGGCCCGGTGACGGCATCTCTGTGCGCGCGGGCGACGCGGGCGCGCGGATCATGGTGCTGGGTGGGGCCACGATGGAGGGGCCACGCCATCTGTGGTGGAACTTCGTGGCCTCCTCGAAAGAGCGGATCGAGGCCGCCAAAGAGGCATGGCGCGCGGGCGACTGGGCGCATGGTCGCTTTCGCCTGCCGCCCCATGATGATGCCGAATTCATCCCCGCGCCCGCCCATTAGGCCCGCGCACTTTCCCGCTTGACGCCGCACGCGCCCTTTCGTAATACCCCCACACGCCGGGAAACCGGGGTTGCGATGCGGTGGTAGCTCAGTTGGTTAGAGTACCGGCCTGTCACGCCGGGGGTCGCGGGTTCGAGCCCCGTCCACCGCGCCAGTCGCCAGAAAAGCCGCCCCACGGGGTGGCTTTTTTCGTTTGGGGGCGCCGCGTTGCAGGGTGGGTGCCAACCCACCAAACCCGCAGCCGAATTCTGCGAATATCCCGCCAAACCTCCGCTTTGGTCATTGACGGCCCCAAACCCGTACGCTACCCCAACCTCATCGCGCGGTGGTAGCTCAGTTGGTTAGAGTACCGGCCTGTCACGCCGGGGGTCGCGGGTTCGAGCCCCGTCCACCGCGCCACTTTCTCCTTGATATATCAAGACAATCTGGTGCAGCGCGCTGATGCCATCTGGCTTGCCAAACAGCTCTGCAGGGTATCCCCAAACCCCTAAAGCGTCAGGCGATAGCGGATGTGGCCGTCACTGGGGGTAAAGCTGTCATACAGCCTGCGCGCGGTCACGTTTCGCGCATCGGTGTGCCAATAAAGCCGCCGCCAGCCCCGCGCCTGCGCCAGTGCTTTGAGATCGTCCAGCAGCGCCCGCCCGACACCTTGGCCGCGCGTGTCCGCGGCAACAAACAGATCTTCCAGATAGCAATCATCGCCGATCACCCAGGTCGAGCAATGATGGTGATGGATGGCAAAGCCGACCACCGCGTCCCCGACAACCGCCAGCCGCGCCTGCATCGGGCTGGCCGGGTCCATCAGCCGGGTCCAGGTGAAGGCGGTCACATCAGCGGCCAGATCGACCTTGTAATAGGCCAGATACTGCGCCCAAAGCCGCAACCAAGCCGCCTGATCT
This sequence comes from Paracoccaceae bacterium, assembly GCA_031428215.1. Taxonomy (GTDB): domain Bacteria; phylum Pseudomonadota; class Alphaproteobacteria; order Rhodobacterales; family Rhodobacteraceae; genus Cypionkella. The sequence goes on along the minus strand of JANPOY010000066.1, from coordinate 40,740 downwards.
TCGGCCCTGCAGGCCCTGATCTCAACCATTCGCAAACCCTTCATCTTGGCCCAAATACTCTCGGGGGGAGGTTTGGCCGTGCCAAACCGTGGGGGGCAGACAGCCCCCCGCTTGTGTCAGGTCAGCCGCGCCAGGATCCGCGCCCAGGACCGGATGCCTTTGTGAAAGCTGACCAGATCGTATTTCTCATTGGGAGAATGGATCTGATCATCGTCGCAGGCAAAGCCCAGCAGCATGGCGTCCATATCCAGATAGGTCTTGAAATAACCCGCAATCGGGATCGACCCGCCACAGCCGACATAGGCGGCGGCCACGCCCCATTCATCGGTCAGCGCCGCGCGCGCCGCTTCAAACGCCGGGTTGTCGACGCTCATCACCCCCGCGGGTGAATTGCCGTGGCTGTGGAATTCGGCGGTGCAATCGGCGGGCAGTTGTGCTGTCACCCAGGCGCGGAACTGCGCGCGCAGCGCATCGGGGTCCTGATCGCCCACCAGCCGGAACGACAGTTTGGCATGGGCTTCGGCCGGCAACACGGTCTTGAAGCCTTCACCGGTATAACCACCCCAGATGCCGTTGATTTCTGCTGTGGGCCGCGACCAGATCATCTCCAACGGCGTGCGGTCGGATTCGCCCGCCGGAACCGACAGTCCGACATCGCCGAGGAACTTTGCGTGATCGAAGGCCAGCGATTGCCATTGCGCGCGGATCGCGTCGGGCAGTTCGGTGACGCCATCATAGAAACCCGGCACGGTGACGCGGCCCTGATCGTCGTGCAAATTGCCCAGAATGCGCGCCAAAACCCGGATCGGGTTGGCCGCAAGTCCGCCATACATGCCCGAATGCAGGTCTTTCGACGCCGCCTTGAGGGTGATTTCCTCCCCCAGCAACCCACGCAGCATGGTGACGATGGCAGGGGTCTTTGATTCGAACAGCCCGGTGTCACAGATCAGCGCCACATCGGCGCGCAACTCGGCGGCATTGGCCTGCATGAAGGGGATCAGCGAGGGCGAACCGGATTCCTCCTCGCCTTCAAAGAAAATCGTCAGACGGCCGGGCAGGGCGCCATGCACGGCTTTCCAGGCGCGACAGGCCTCAAGGAAAGTCATCAGCTGGCCCTTGTCGTCCGAAGACCCGCGCGCCCGGATGACCTGGCCGCCCGGCGTGTCCTGCACTTGCGGATCAAAGGGATCGCGGTTCCACAAGCCCAGGGGATCGACCGGCTGCACGTCGTAATGACCATAAAACAACAGGTGTTTGTCGCCCGCACCGCCATGGCCCACCACCATCGGATGGCCGGGTGTGGCGCGTGCGCTGGCGTCAAAGCCCAGCGATTGCAGGTCCGCCACCAGCCAATCGGCGGCGGCGGCGCAGTCGGCTTTGTACGCGGGATCGGTGGAAATCGACGGGATGCGCAGCAGATGCAGCAACCGGTCCAGCGCCTGCGGCAAGTCGGCGTCAATGCGGTCCAGTACGGCGTCAAGGCTCATCGCAATCTCCATGTCGTGATCGGCAATGCCCAGCCTAACAGGCGGGCAGGCACTGTCCAGAGCCGCCGGGCTGGTCTATAGGCAGGCAAATCGGCTTAGCGGAGGGTCAAACATGCGAACACACACAGCCATCGGGGCGCTGCCCATGCTGTTCATGCTTGGCAGCGGTGTGGCCTGGGCCGAACCGATTGACGGCAAGACGGCGAAAAAAGCCCTGTTCGCCCCGGTAACGGCCGAGGTCGAAATACTGGATGCAGCGGGGCTGCCCAAGGATCAGGCGGCGGCACTGGAAATGGTGGGTGCCGCGCAACCCTATTACGGAGCCATCGCGATTTCCCCGGATGAGGGTCTTATGTCCGAGGCGACGGTCGCCGCCGCCAATTATCACGACACCGAGGCGGCGCAGCGGGTGGCGCTGGCCGAGTGCAACGCCAAGAAAACCGGCCCGTCCGATTGCGTCGTGGCGGCCGTGATCCGGCCCAAGGGTTGGAAGGACAAGGGCTTTCAGCTGTCCTCTGACGCGACGGCGGGCTTCAAATCCGATTTCGCCGAGGGGGCGCTGGCGGTGTCAAGGATAACGGGGGCCTGGGGCATCGGGGCCGATGCCGAAGCCGCGATCGCCGCCTGCGTGGTGAAAAATGATCTGGCCGGGGATTGTGCCGTGGTGATTGCGCAATAGGGTTCTGACAACCGGTTCCAACGCAGGTCTGTGCGGGGTGGCAATATGCCCCGTTTCCCTTTGGACCGGCTTGACCCACATCAAGGGTGCTGGCGGCTGCAAAGGGTATGCAGGCGCAAGACACAGGAGACGGCGATGACATACGACACTGCGCTTGATGTTGCGATCAACCGTCTGCATGACGAGGGCCGTTATCGCACCTTCATTGATATCGAACGTCGCAAGGGCCATTACCCGCAGGCGATCTGGCGCAAACCCGATGGCACCGAGGCCGACATCACGGTCTGGTGCGGCAATGACTATCTGGGCATGGGGCAACATCCCGCCGTGCTGGCGGCGATGCATGAGGCGCTGGATGCCACCGGGGCAGGGTCGGGCGGCACGCGCAACATCTCGGGCACGACCGTTTATCACAAGCGGCTGGAGGCAGAGCTGGCCGATCTGCATCACAAAGAGGCAGCCTTGGTGTTCACATCTGCCTATATCGCCAATGACGCCACGCTGTCGACGCTGCCGAAACTGTTCCCCGGTCTGATCATCTATTCCGACGCGCTGAACCATGCCTCGATGATCGAAGGCATCCGGCGCAATGGCGGCGCGCGGCGGGTGTTCCGGCACAATGACGTGGCGCATCTGCGGGAATTGATTGCCGCCGATGATCCGGCGGCCCCGAAACTGATCGCCTTCGAGTCAATCTATTCGATGGACGGCGATTTCGGCCCGATCAAGGCCATCTGTGATTTGGCGGATGAGTTCAACGCCCTGACCTATATCGACGAGGTCCATGCCGTCGGCATGTACGGCCCGCGCGGCGCAGGCGTGGCCGAACGGGATGGCATGATGGGTCGGATCGACATCATCAACGGCACTTTGGCCAAGGCTTACGGCGTCTTTGGCGGCTATATTGCTGCAAGTGCGAAGATGGTCGATGCGGTGCGCAGCTATGCTCCTGGGTTTATCTTCACCACTTCATTGCCACCCACGATTGCGGCGGGTGCTGCGGCTTCGGTGCGGGTCTTGAAGACCGCGCAACACCTGCGGGACGCCCAGCAAACCAACGCCCGCATTCTGAAGCTGCGTCTGCGCGGTTTGGGCCTGCCGATCATCGACCATGGGTCACATATTGTGCCTGTGCATGTCGGCAACCCCATCCATTGCAAGATGCTGTCGGATATGCTGTTGGAACAACACGGGATTTACGTGCAACCGATCAACTTTCCGACGGTGCCGCGCGGCACCGAACGGCTGCGTTTCACGCCGTCTCCGGTGCATGACGCGGGCCAGATCGACCGGCTGGTGAAGGCGATGGACGGGCTGTGGCGCCATTGTGCGCTAAATCGCGCCGAGGCCTCTGCCTAGGGTCTTTCTGCATATGCAGAATCGCTTGCCCTGTGCTAATTAATCCTCAATACGACAAAACATGAGTCGGCTTTGGCGTGACTCGGGGCAGCGGGACAGTGATGGGGCGGATGGCATGATCGGGCGGAGGTTTAGAACTCCGGCGCCAGTCGAAGACAAACCCAAGGGGTTTGACGACTTCGATCTGCGTCTTGGCGATCTGATGCGCGGCGAACGCGCCACGCTGGGCAAGAGCCTGCTGGACATTCAGCGCGAGCTGAAGATCAAGGCCACCTACATCGCCGCCATCGAAAACGCCGATGTCACGGCCTTTGAAACCCCCGGTTTCATCGCAGGCAACGTACGGTCCTATGCGCGCTATCTGGGCATGGATCCGGACTGGGCTTTTGCCAAGTTTTGCCGTGAGGCGAATTTCGAGGTGGCGCATGGCATGTCGGCGGCGGCGTCCTCTGCCTCGGTGACCGCATTGCGGGCGCGCCAGAATGCAGCCGAGGGCCGCGACGCCTTTGCCGATCTGAACCCGTCCTTCATTCCGCGTGGCGAAAGCCTGTTTGCCCGCGTGGAACCCGGTGCCATCGGATCGGTTGCGGTTCTGGTTGCATTGATCGGCGCGCTTGGGTACGGCGGCTGGTCTGTGTTGCAAGAAGTGCAGCGCGTGCAACTGTCGCCGGTGGATCAGGCCCCGTCAGTCGTTGCGGAACTGGATCCTTTGGCCGGTGTTCAGGGCACTGCGCCGTTGACACGCGCGCCTGCCGGCAATGATGCGCTGGCTGAGCAAACTTTGGCGGCGAATGGCGGCACGGCCGATCCGCTGGACCGGCTTTATCAGCCGCAGGCGCTGGATGTGCCGGTGCTGACCGCCCGCGATGGCCCGATTGCCGCGATCAACCCGCGTGAGGCCGGCGTTTTGCCCGTAACGGTGGCACAGGCGGACACCGCCGAAGCCGAAGGCACACAGGTGCAGGTTGTGGCCGATGCCAAACCCGGCGTTGAAGTGCTGGCGGTGCGCCCATCCTGGGTGCGGGTGTCGGCGGCGGACGGCACTGTGCTGTTTGAAAAGATACTGGATGCGGGTGAACGCTATGCGGTGCCGCCGTTGCAGCAGGCAGCCGAATTGCGGTCCGGCAACTCTGGCTCGATCTATTTCGTGGTCAACGGCCAAACCTTTGGCCCCGCGGCACCGGGTGCGCAAGTGATCAAGGGTGTGGCCTTGTCGCCCGAATCGCTGACCGCGTCCTATGCTGTGGCTGATCTGTCCGGCGATGCCGATCTGGCACAGTTTGTGTCAGTGGTCGCCGATGCCGGATCGGCCCCGTTGGCGGCATCTTCCGAATAACCACCGCGCCTGTCACAGCCGCAAAAAAGGCCCCGCAGCGGTTGCTCCGGGGCTTTGGTCTGTCTATCTAACGCCTAACCCCGCGAAAGGCCGCATGATGACCCACAACCCGATCCGCCCCTGGCGCAACATTCAGCGCCGCGTCTCGCGCCAGATCCGCGTCGGCAAGGTGCTGGTCGGCGGCGATGCCCCGATTTCGGTGCAGACCATGACCAACACCCTGACCACCGACATCGCCGCCACGATTGAACAGATTCAGCGCTGTGCCGTGGCAGGGGCCGACATCGTGCGGGTGTCCACGCCGGACAAGGAAAGCACCTTCGCGTTGCGCGAAATCGTGCGCGAAAGCCCGGTGCCGATCGTGGCGGACATCCATTTCCACTACAAACGCGCGATCGAGGCGGCAGAGGCGGGCGCGGCCTGTCTGCGCATCAATCCGGGCAACATCGGCGATGCCAAGCGGGTGGCCGAAGTGGTGCGTGCGGCCAAGGATCACGGCTGTTCGATCCGCATCGGCGTCAACGCCGGGTCGCTGGAGCGGCACTTGTTGGACAAATACGCCGAACCTTGCCCCGATGCGATGGTCGAATCCGGGATGGACCATATCAAGCTGCTGCAAGACAACGATTTTCACGAATACAAAATCTCGGTCAAGGCCAGCGATGTGTTCATGGCAGCGGCGGCCTATCAGCAATTGGCCGAGGTGACCAATGCGCCGATCCATCTGGGGATCACCGAGGCCGGGGGCCTTGTGTCTGGCACGGTGAAATCGGCCATCGGGCTGGGGTCGCTGTTGTGGTTCGGGATCGGCGACACCATCCGCGTCAGCCTGTCCGCTGATCCGGTCGAAGAGGTGAAGGTCGGCTTTGAAATCCTCAAAAGCCTTGGGCTGCGCCATCGCGGCGTCACCATCATTTCCTGCCCCTCCTGCGCACGGCAGGGCTTTGACGTGATCAAGACCGTTTCGGCGCTGGAGGAACGTCTGGCCCATATCACCACCAGCCTGTCGCTGTCGATCATCGGCTGCGTGGTCAATGGCCCCGGCGAGGCGCTGATGACCGACATCGGCTTTACCGGCGGCGGCGCCGGGTCGGGGATGGTGTATCTGGCGGGCAAGCAAAGCCACAAGCTGAGCAATGAGGCGATGGTCGATCACATCGTGGAACAGGTCGAGAAAAAGGCCGCCGAGATCGAAGCGGCGGCATTGCAGGATTAACCTCAAACGCTTGTCAAACCTGCCTGCATTCACATTGGTGAAAATGTCCCCGCCGTACGCCCTTTGCCAATCAAAACGGCCTGCGCCCGGAATATATTTTCAGCGTCAGGGCGCAGCGGTGGTCAGCCACGCTCGTCTGCGACGATCTTCTGCATACCGTCCAAAGGCACATAGCCCCGCAACAGGGTGTCGTTGATCACAAAAGTCGGGGTGCCGGTGATTTGCATCGCCTCTGCCAGCGCGTGATTGCTGGCAATCACCTGGCTGACCGCGTCGCTGCCCATTCTGGTCAGGATCGCCTGCGGCTCCAGCCCCATTTCGGTCGCAAGTCGTGTCAAGGTGTCGGGGTCGGGCGCGCCACGCATGTTGATCAGACCGTCATGCGCCAGTTTGTAGGCGGCATCGCCGTGCAATTGCAGAACCGCGATGGCAAAGCGCGCGGCAGCCACCGACTCCTCACCCAGAATCGGGAATTCCTTAAGCACAAAACGGATGTTGCCATCGGATTTCACCAGTTCCTCGACCTCGGTGTAGGCCTTGCGGCAATAGCCACAGCGGTAGTCCATGAATTCCACCACCGTCACATCGCCTTGCGGATTGCCACCGACCCAGCTGCTGGCGTCGTTGAAGATGATGTCCTTGTTGTCGGCCAGCACCTGCTGATCGCGGTTCGCCGCGGCCTGGTCTTCGCGTCCCTGCAGCACATCCATCGCTTCGACGATGATTTCAGGGTTTTGCAGCAGATAGGCTTTCACCTCGGCCTGAAAAGCGGTGCGTTCGGCGTCGGTCATCGATTCGAGACCTTCCGGCAGGGCAGGCGTGGCCACGAAAGCGGCAGTGACCAAAACGGCAGCAAGCGAAAGACGCATGGATAACCTCGGATAAGGCACGGGCTTGACGGTGCACGCGCGCTGGGGACTATGACGCGGAACAATAGGGGCAGGGTGATGGAGAGATCAAGTCGGGGTCAGGTTGATCCCTTCATTGTGATGGATGTGATGGCCGAAGCCCGCGCATTGCAGGCGCAGGGGCGGCAGATCATCCATATGGAGATCGGCCAGCCCGCCAGCCCAGCACCCGCCGCGGCTCGTCTGGCGCTGGCGCGGGCGCTGGAGCGCGACGCCATGGGCTACACGGTGGCGCTGGGTCTGCCGGAATTGCGTGCAGGCATCGCGCGGCTCTATCACCGTTGGTACGGCCTTGATCTGAACCCTGACCGGGTGATCGTGACCGCCGGATCGTCGGGGGCGTTTCTGTTGGCCTTCACCGCGCTCTTTGATGCCGGTGACCGGGTGGGGATGGCAGAGCCGGGCTATCCGTCTTATCGCCAGATCCTGAAGGCGCTGTCGCTGGTGCCGGTGGGCATTCCGGCGGCACTGGGCAATCGGTTGCAACCGGTGCCGTCCGATCTGCAGGGCGTTGATATCAAAGGGCTTATCGTGGCATCGCCGGGCAATCCTTCTGGCACCATGTTGTCGCGCACGGCTTTGGCGGATTTGATCGCCCATGCCGATCAACGCGGCATCCGCTTTGTGTCGGATGAGATTTACCACGGGTTGCATTATGGCGACCGCGCGGTTTCGGCCTTGGAGATCACCGATCAGGCCTATGTGATCAACTCTTTTTCCAAGTATTTCAGCATGACAGGCTGGCGTGTCGGCTGGATGGTGGTGCCAGAGGGCCACATCCGCACCATCGAACGGCTGGCGCAGAACATGTTCATCTGCCCAAGCCACGCCAGCCAGATCGCGGCTCTGGCGGCGCTGGATTGCGTGGAGGAGCTGGAGGCGAACCGCGCGATTTATGCGGCGAACCGAGCGCTGATGCTGCAAGGGCTTCCTGCGGCGGGATTTGCCCGGATTGCGCCACCGGATGGGGCGTTTTACATTTATGCCGATGTGTCCGGGTTGACCGACGACAGCCTGAGCTTTGCGCGGGAATTGCTGCATGGTGCCGGCGTGGCCACCACGCCGGGGCTGGATTTTGACCCCAAACGTGGCCACCGGACCCTGCGGTTTTCCTATGCCGGGTCCACCGCCGACATCACAGAGGGCTTGCAGCGGCTGACCGCCTATATGGCGCAGCGGCCGCAACAGGGCTGAGTTTACATTGCTGCCAAATTGGGGATAATCGCGCCAAGATGATCAGATTTCACACTATTCTGGCGGTAATTGCGGCCATTTTCCTGCTGGGTCAGCCGGTTGCTGCGCAAGAGCTGTCGGCCTTGGCAAGGTTTGATCCGGCGGCGTCGCGGATTGCCGATGCCGGGCAGGGGCTGGAGGTGACGCTGGCGCTCTCACAGCCGGTGCCGTGGCGGGTGCGGCTGCTGGATGGTCCGCCCCGGCTGGTGCTCGATTTCCGCGAGGTCGACTGGGCCGGTCTTGCCAACATGCCGGTGAACAGCGACAGCCTGCTGGGTCTGCGCGCGGGCGTGTTCCGGCCCGGCTGGTCGCGGCTGGTGGTGGAACTGGCCGGACCGATGCAGGTGACTTTGGCAGAGATGACCACCGCGGCCGCAGCCACCGTCACCGTCCGGCTGGACCCGGCGGCACAGGCGGATTTTGCCGCGGTCGCGGCCCTGGCCGAGGCCGCGCAATGGGCGCTGCCCAAACCCGCAAACTTGCCAAAACCCGCGCCAAAAGGTACCGGACCCCTGGTGGTGGTGCTGGACCCCGGACATGGCGGGCTTGATCCCGGCGCAGAACGTGATGGCCTGTCCGAAGCCGACCTGATGCTGACATTCGCGCGTGAGTTGAAAGAGGTCTTGTTGCGCGACGGTTCTTTTGCGGTGGTGCTGACCCGTGAAAGCAATGTCTTTGTGCCGCTGGAAGAGCGAATCTCCATCGCGCGCGGGGCCGGTGCCGATGTGTTCCTGTCGCTGCACGCCGATGCCTTGGCGCAAGGTGAGGCGGTGGGCGCCACCGTCTACACTTTGGCCGACGATGCCAGTGACGCGGCGGCGGCGGCCTTGGCCGAGCGTCATGACCGCGATGATCTGCTGGCGGGGGTCGATCTGACGCAGGCCGATGATCTGGTGGCGGCGGTGCTGATGGACATGGCGCGCACAGAAACCACGCCGCGCACCGAACGGCTGTCTTTGGCGCTTGAGGTGGCGATCAAGGCCAAGCAATTGAAAATGCATCGCCAACCCCGGCAACAGGGCAGCTTTTCGGTTCTGAAGTCGCCCGATATCCCATCGGTTTTGCTGGAACTGGGGTTTTTGTCTTCGGCGCGTGATCTGGCGCGGTTGACCGATCCCGACTGGCGCGCGCGCATGTCGGTCGCCTTGCGCGACGGTCTGACGGCTTGGGCCGAGGCAGATGCCGCCCTGTCGGCGCTGCCCATTCAATAGGACATGCCGCGCGGTGGCGGGGCTTTGCCACAGCGGGCATAATAGCGCGTCAGTGTTTTGACCTTTCCACCCGCACGCGTGTATAAGCCGTGGTGCGCATCGGGCGTGCGGGCAGGGGTATCGGCGTGGTCAGGTTCATCGGGTCTTTCTTCGGGGCCATCTTTACGACAATCACGCTGGGCTTGTTGTTCGGGGCGCTGACGATTGGCGGTGTGTTCTGGATGTATTCCGAGGGCCTGCCCAGCCATGAAAGCCTGGCTCAATACACTCCGCCGACCATCAGCCGAGTCTATTCCGGTGAAGGCCGCATCATTGACGAATTTGCAAAGGAACGCCGTCTGTTCACCCCGATCGAGGAAATCCCGACGTTGGTGAAAGACGCCTTCATTTCGGCCGAGGACAAGCATTTCTACACCCACAACGGTTATGACGTGACCGGCATGGCGGGGGCGATCAGGGATGCAGTGATCAGCCGTGGCGCGGATGTGCGCGGGGCGTCGACCATCTCGCAGCAGGTCGCAAAGAACATGCTTCTGGACGGCACCCGCAAAGGCGCCGAAGGCATCGAGCGCAAGATCAAGGAAATCATTCTGGCAACCCGTCTGGAAGACACGCTGTCAAAAGATCGCATTCTGGAAATCTACATGAACCAGATCGACCTTGGCTATCGCAGCTTTGGTGTGACGGCTGCGGCGCAGACCTATTTCAACAAGACATTGGATCAGTTGAGCGAGGGCGAAGCCGCCTATCTGGCCGCGCTGCCAAAGTCTCCGGGCAAGGGTTTGCGCCCGGTTGAAGAATATGACAACGCGGTGGCACGGCGGAACTATGTGCTGCGTGAAATGCAGCAAAACGGGTTCATCGACACGGCCACCTTGGAGGCGCAAAAGGTGTTGCCGTTAAAAACGGTGCAGAAAGGCGACTATGCCTCTTACCGGGTGGCGCTGCCGCCGCGCGATTACTTCACCGATGAGATCCGCCGTCAGCTGTCGGGCACCTTTGGCGAGGAAGAGTTTTTCGGCGGCGGTCTGACCATCCGCGCCACCGCCGATCCCGAAATGCAGGCGATTGCCGCGCGCGCCTTGCGTCGGGGGCTTGAGAAATACGACCGCGGGCAGGGTGTCTGGCGTGGCACTGGCAAGACGATCCCGGTGGAACAGCTGGGGGCCGAGGCGGATTGGCGCGCGGCCTTGGCCGAGGTGGCCGAGTTGCCGCGCGATGTGCCGGGCTGGAAGGCCGCCGTCGTGCTGGAACTGGGCGAGGACACCGCGCGCTTGGGCATCGAAGGCGCGGTGGAACAAGACCCGATCATCCCCGCCGAGGATGTGACCTGGGCGCGCAAGCGGCAGGCCGATGGCAAGCTGTCGAAAAAGGCCAAGGTTCCGTCAGACCTGCTGTCAGTCGGCGACGTGGTGATGGTGCGGGCCCTGACCAATGACGACGACGGCAGCTTTGGACGCTGGACCTTGCGGCAGGTGCCCGAAGTGCAGGGCGGCTTCATGGCGATGGACGTCAACACTGGTCGCGTGATCGCCATGCAGGGGGGGTTCAGCTATCAATCCTCGGTGTTCAACCGCGCCACGCAGGCGACGCGACAGCCGGGGTCGTCGTTCAAACCGTTTGTCTATGCGGCGGCTTTGGACAGCGGTTTCACCCCGGCCACCATTGTTGTCGATGCCCCGATCGAGATTGAAACCCCGCAGGGGTTGTGGACACCCAAGAATTCCACCAACAAATTCTACGGCCCCACACCTTTGCGCACCGGGATTGAACAGTCGCGCAACCTGATGACCATCCGCATCGCGCAAGAGATCGGCATGGAAACCGTTGCCGGTTATGCCGAAAAATTCGGCGTCTACAAACCGATGAATGCATTTCTGGCCAATGCCCTGGGCGCGCAGGAATCGACGCTGTTCAAGATGGTGGCCGCCTATGCCATGTTCGCCAATGGCGGTGAGCGGGTGGAGCCGACACTGGTGGACCGGGTTCAGGACCGCTTCGGCAAAACCATTTACCGCCACGACCAGCGCAAATGCGAAGACTGCAATGTGCCGCGTCTGGATGAAGGTGCCGGGCTGAACATCACCTCGAACCGCGAACGGGTGATGGACGCCATCACCGCCTATCAATTGACCTCGATGATGGAGGGGGCCATTCAGCGCGGTTCCGGTTCGGGCGTCAAACTGCCGGTTCCGGTGGCGGGCAAGACCGGCACGACCAACGATGCCAAGGACGTCTGGTTCATCGGCTACACCTCGACCATCGTGGCCGGGTGCTACATGGGCTTCGATCAGCCGCGGTCCTTGGGCGAAGGCGCTTATGGCGGCACCTTGTGCGTGCCGATCTTTCAGGAATTCATGAAAGAGGCCGTCAAACGCTTTGGCGGCACCAGCTTTGTCATTCCGCCGGGCGGCTATTTCCAGAATATTGACCGCTTTACCGGGGCAAGACTGCCCGAAGGCGCCAGCGGTGACAATGTGATCGCTGAATATTTCCGAGAAGGCGAAGAGGTGGTCTTTGGTCTTGACGCGCTGGTGGATGGCGGTTTTGCGATGGGGTCGAACCTGCCGCTGTTTGCCTATGGCGAAAGCGAGGGCTTCGAGCAGGTGGACACCCTGACCACATCTGACGGGCAAACCAAATCCGTGCCGAAAAAGGCCGATTTCGGCACGCTGTCTTCGGGTGGGTTGTACTGACCATTCCCCGGCTTGCCGCCCGCTGTCCCCCACGATATGACGCCGCCAAAGACTTCGAAGGAACCATCATGCGCACCGAAACCCAGTACAGCGTCGACGCCATTGCCAAGTCCCTGAAGCTGGTGGGTCAGCGCATGGATTGGGACACGGCCGCGCATCGGCTGGAGGAATTTGACGCGATGATCGAGGCGCCAGACCTGTGGAACGATCCGGCCAAGGCGCAAAAACTGATGCGCTCGCGGCAGGGGCTGTTGGACCAGATATCCACTTACCGGCTGATCGAATCCGGTTTGCGCGACAATGTCGAGCTGATCGAATTGGGCGAGACCGAGGGGGATGAAGAAATCGTGGCCGAGGCGGAAACCGCCTTGAAGGCGCTGGTTGAACTGGCGGCGGGCAAGGAGCTGGAGGCTTTGCTGAACGGCGAGGCCGATGCCAACGACACCTTCCTCGAAATCAACGCAGGCGCGGGCGGGACCGAGTCCTGTGATTGGGCGTCGATGCTGGCGCGGATGTATGTGCGTTGGGCCGAGAAAAAGGGCTACAAGGTGGAATTGCAGGCCGAAAGTGCCGGCGATGAAACCGGCATCAAATCGGCCTCCTACAAGATTTCGGGCCTCAACGCCTATGGCTGGCTGAAGTCTGAATCCGGCGTGCATCGGTTGGTGCGGATCAGCCCTTACGGCTCTGCCGACAAACGCCAGACGTCGTTCGCGTCCGTTTGGGTCTATCCGGTGGTCGATGACAACATCGAGATCGACATTCCTGACCGTGACATCCGCATCGACACCTACCGGTCTTCGGGCGCGGGCGGCCAGCACGTCAACACCACCGATTCCGCCGTGCGCATCACCCATTTGCCTACGAATATCGTGGTGACGTCCTCGATGAAATCGCAGCACCAGAACCGCGACGCCTGTATGATTGCGCTGAAGGCGCGGCTTTATCAGCTGGAGCTGGACCGCCGCAACGCCGCCGTCAACGCCCAGCACGACGCCAAGGGCGATGCGGGCTGGGGCAACCAGATCCGGTCCTATGTCTTGCAGCCTTACCAGATGGTGAAGGATCTGCGGACGGGCCATGAGACCAGCGATACCGGCGGCGTGCTCGACGGCGATCTGGACAAGTTCATGGCAGCAACGCTGGCGATGGACGTGGTCGGCAAATCCCGCGCCGAGGCGAACGCGGACTGACCGGATCCACGGCCAAAACCCTGCGTCGAAAATACATCTTTCTCAAACCCTTATCCCCCGCATAGGCTGCACCAAAGCGGGGGGAACGCATGGACGTGAAACAGGCTGACCGACCCGAGGTCTTGCACGTTGAGTTTTCGGACATCCGCGCCGCTTTGGCCGCGGGATGGGGAGATTTCCGGCAGGCCCCGCTTTACGGGCTGGTCTTTGCCGGTGTCTGTGTCATTGGCGGTTGGGCGATTTATCTGGCGGTCACGGTGAAGGGCCAACTCTGGTGGACCCTGCCCGCCAGTGCCGGTTTCCCCATCCTTGGCCCTTTCGCAGCCTGCGGGTTGTACGAAGTGTCGCGGCGGCTGGAACAGGGTATCCCCTTGAAAAGAAGTGATATTTTTGCAGTGATCCTGAGGCAGAAGGACCGACAGATCCCGTCGATGGCCGCGATCATCGTGGTGTTTTTCCTGTTCTGGAACTTTCTGGCCCATATGATTTTCGCGCTGTTTCTCGGCAACGTCCCCATGACCAATGTGTCATCTTCACTGGCCGTCTTTGCCACGCCCGAGGGTCTGGCCATGCTGGTGGTCGGCACAGCAGTGGGGGCGGTGTTTGCGACGCTGTTGTTCGCACTGACCGTGGTCAGTCTGCCGATGCTGCTGGACCGCGAGGTGGATTTTGTGACCGCGATGATCACATCTGTGCAGGTCGTCATCGAAAGCCCGGTGGTGATGCTGTGCTGGGGCGCACTGATCGCCAGCCTGTTGTTCATCGCGATGTTGCCAGGGTTTCTGGGACTGTTCATCGTGCTGCCCTGGCTGGGGCACGCCACCTGGCATCTGTATCGCCGGGCGATTGCCTGGAACCTTGAGCCATAAAAAAGGCACCCAGAGCGGATGCCTTTTTACAATCTGTACGCATGTACGAAGGTGGCTTACGACTCTTCGCTGGACGCGGGCGGCATCACCACGCGCGATTGCGGCACCGGGCTGCGGCCCGTGGACAACGGATCGTCCTGACGCTGCACCGAGCCTTCGAAATGCGCGCCGGATTCAATGGCGATGGTCTTGTGGATGATATCGCCTTCCACCTTGGCGGTCGAGGTCAGGCGGACCTTCAGGCCACGCACGCGGCCAATCACACGGCCATTGACCACGATATCATCGGCGACGATCTCGCCACGGATGGTGGCGGTTTCGCCAACGGTCAAAAGATGGGCGCGGATGTCGCCTTCGACCGTGCCTTCCACCTGAATGTCGCCGGTGGTGCGCAGATTGCCTACAACGGTCAGATCTGCCGAAAGGATGGATGCGGCAACTTTGCCCTTGGGTGCGGACGGGGTAAAGTCCATCGAAGGTTTCGACACAGGGGACTCCGGGGCTTTGGGTTTATCGGTATCTCCGGCTTTGGGACCGGGTTCGTTGATGCGGCTTTTAGAAAACATTGTTCGCTGCCTTTATGAAGGTCATCGGATTAACAGGAGCGCCGCCAATGCGGATCTCATAGTGCAAGTGCGTGCCTGTCGAACGGCCAGAGTTGCCCATATCACCTATACGGTCGCCACGCGATACCTTTTGTCCCACCTCAACGCGCAATTGTGCCAGATGAGCATAGCGCGTTTCGATGCCAAAAGCGTGCTGGATCTTGATCAGGCGGCCATAGCCATTCGACCATCCGGCATGGGTGACAACACCGTCAGCCGTGGCAAACAATGCCGTGCCATAGGCACCGGCGAAATCCTGCCCCTCATGCATCCGGTAGCCGCGCCCCATCGGGTCATTGCGGCCGCCAAAGCCCGAAGTGTAGCGCACCGCATCACGCACCGGCATCGAGAACGGCGATTTGAAAGCCGCGATCCGGTACAGGTTCATGTTGTCCAGACCCTTGAGAATGGCATTGGCGCGCAACTCTTCCGAGTAGGGCCCTTGCCCCGAGGTCGACAGCGACATCGGGGTCAATGGCCCGCCCTGGCCGTCATAGCCTTTGCGCACAGTGGCCAGCAAATCGTCAGGCGACAGGCCCGCCGCCTTGAACATCTTTTCCAGCGGTTCGACCGAGACTGTCAGGGCCTGCTCCAACTGGGTGAAGATCTGTTCGTTGCGCAGTTCCAGCGCCTGTTTTTCCTGCGCAATCAGGTCGGCACGGTCGTCGGCCTTCTGGGCCACGCCGGCCATGGCATCACGTTCCTGCGCGGTGTTGCCCAAAGCGCCGGTCAGGTATTCAAGCGTGGCTTCGGTGTCGCGCATCTTGCTTTCGGCGCTGCGTCCGGTTCCGGCTTCGTCGCTGATCGCCACCACTTCGCCGCGCGCGGTGTCACGTTCCTTGATGGTGCGGCGCAGGGTGTTCTGGATCACGTCAATGCCGGTTTCCAACTCACGGCGGCGGTCTTCCGAGGCCAACAGCCGGGCCTGCATCGTCGACACCTGCGTGAGGGCAAGGTTGAAGCGTTCCTGCGCCCGTGCTGCCTCGTCCGCGCGGATGTCGCGGTCGGCGGACAGAGCGTTCAGGCGTTCTTCGTACAAAGCCTGCTGCCGCTGCACCTGTTGACGCGAGGTTCCGGCGCTGATCGAATCCATCAGCAAGATTGCAGTCGCAAGAATGGTCCAGGCCAAGGCGACCCCGCCCACCGTCACCGCCACGGCCTGCGTGATCGGACGCAGGCGGATGAATCGGGTTTCGGTTTCCGACTTCAGAAACAGCCGTTGTTCCGGAAAATACCGCTCAAGCGTGGTATGGATCCGATAGGCAAGGCGTTGCAACACGTTGGGCTATTCCGTCTGTGGCTGACCGGGAAGGGTGTGGCCCACCTCCGGGCCTTCCCCTGATTAGCCAGCGGTCGTCCCGGTCGCAACAAATTTGACCAATAGCCATTGGGACGGGGGCGGATTATCGCCCACATCGGCAAGAACTCGCCTATCCCGCCGGGCTGGTTTCGGCATCTGGCTTGGGCTGATCGACCAGCGGCCAGTAGAAATCGGGCGGCAATCCGGCCTCTGCGCGCTTTTCAGCATTGAACGGCGGCTTCAGATTGCCGTGGAAGTACAAACGTACAAGTCGGTGAAACACCTCTTTTGGATCATCGCCCGCGCGCCCACACAGCCAATTGAACCATTTAGACCCATAGGCGACATGCGCCACCTCTTCGGCATAAATCGTTTGCAGCGCCGCAAGCGCAGTTTGCTCCCCCGCTTTGGCAAAGAGATCAATCATCCCCGGCGTCACATCCAGTCCCCGCGCCTCCAGCACCATCGGCACGACTGCCAGACGGCCCAAAAGGTCTGTCGCGGTGTCTTCGGCGGCCTGCCACATGAAGGCATGCGCGGGCATCGCGCCGTAATGGCTGCCCGCCGCTTCCAGACAATCACAGAGCAGGTTGAAATGCTTGGCTTCGTCGTCGGCTGCCTGCACCCAATCGTCGTAAAACCCCAGGGGCATCGGATGATCGGTGAAGCGCGCGATGATGTCCCAATGCAGATCTATGGCGTTCAACTCGATATGAGCGACAGCATGCAACAAGGCCACGCGGCCGCCGGGCGATCCGGTGCGGCGGCGCGGCACATCGCGCGGGTCCAGAAGATCAGGCTTGGCCGGGCGGGCAGGGCGGGCAGGCGGTGCCGCCTGACCCACCGCCAAGGGCGCAGCCGCCGCACGGCCTGCGCGCCAGCTGGCCGCATGACGGTGCGACAACGCCGCCTTGGCCCGTCCATCAGCGCAGGTCAGCACCTGCACCGCCATCTCGGCCAGCGTCAGGGTCACAGCGCGCTGGCGGCCGCAAGCACGGCATCGGCATGGCCCTTGACCGAAACCTTGTTCCATACCTGCGCCACCACACCCGCGCCGTCGATCAGGACCGTGGTGCGTTCAATGCCCATGTAGGTTTTGCCGTACATGCTTTTTTCCAGCCAGACCCCATAGTCTTCGCAGGTCTGCCCGGCCTCATCCGAGGCCAGAACGATGCCCAGCCCGTGTTTTTTGCAAAACTTGTCATGGGCTTTGACGGAATCTTTCGAAATTCCGATCACCGTGCAACCTGCGGCCGAAAAAGCGTCCAGCCGGGCCGTGAAATCCTGCGCCTCCAACGTGCAGCCGGGGGTGTCGTCCTTGGGGTAGAAATACAGCACCACCTTGGTCGGGCGCAGCGCCGACAGGGTGATCGTGCCGCCGCCATCGCGCGGCAGGGTGAAATCGGGGGCGGTCTGGCCTGCAGTGATCATGGGCGGCTCCTTGCTTTTGTTAGATCAACCCTTTGCGATCTAGTTGCCTTCAGTCCAAGATAAAGGCAAGCCCGCGCAGTCAGGACATGAGGCAGAAGGATCAACGGCGGCGATGACAGGGCAGGCGCAATCTGACAACAGTGCCGCCGCAGCCGCGCCGGGGTTGGACGCGCCGCAGGCCGGGGTTGCCGCGGCTGTCGCAGATCTTGCGGATGGCACACCCAATCCTGCCGCGGCCATGGATGCATCTGGGGCCAGCGCGCAGACCGGGGGAATGGTTGCCGCCGGGGCACAGGCGCCAAAACCTGCCACGACCAGAACGGGCAAATCCAGACGGCACCGCACCGGTCTTGGCGCGCGGCTGTTTCTTTTGGTGTTGGCGGTCACTCTGGTCTTTGCGGCACTGGGGCTGTCGGGCAAGCCGATCGGTCTGCCGCTCTGGGTTGTGGTGGAAATCGAAGACCGGTTGAACCGCAGTTTGGGCAAGGCGCTGCCCGAAGGCGCGCTGGCGATTGGCGCGATGGAGATCACGGTGGACACCGACTGGGTGCCGCGCCTGCGCCTGCAAGACATCCGGCTGCTGAAACAGGGGGGGCAAGCCTTGCTGACCCTGCCCGATCTGCGGCTGACACTGGACCCGCAGGCCCTGCTGCAAGGGCAAGTGCGGGCGCGCAGTGTGCGGCTGATCGGGGCCAAACTGACCATTCTGCGCGATCGCGACGGCCGGTTTGATCTGTCGCTGGGGGCGGGGCGGTTGCAGCCGCCGATCACCAGTTTCGCGCAACTGTTTGACGCAGCGGATGCATTCTTTGGCAGCCCCATTGCGGCCAGCTTGCAAACGATCGAAGCCGAAGCGCTGTCGATCACCCTGAACGATCAACGCGCGCGCCGGGTCTGGGAGGTGGGCGATGGCCGTCTGACCCTGCAAAACCGCCCCACCGAATTGGCTGCGGAACTGGGGCTGTCGCTGGTGGGGGGTGGGGCTGCTCCGGCGCGGGCGGTGTTCAGCATCGTATCGGAAAAGGGCGCACAGCGGGCGCGGGTCACGGCCCAGATCGACGGGGTGGCAGCGCAGGATATCGCATCGCAAGCCGCACCCCTCGCCTGGGCGGGCATCGTGACCGCGCCGATTTCGGGCCGCATCGCCACCACGCTGGAGCAAGGCGGCATCACCGCGATGGAGGCGCAGCTTGAATTTGGCAAGGGCGCGCTGCAACCCCGCCCCGAGGCGCAACCGATTGCCTTTGACCGCGCTGCGATGTCACTGCGCTATGACCCGGCGGCGGGCCGCATCAACCTGACCGATTTTTCGGTGCAAAGCCCCTCGCTGCGGGTCAAGGCCACCGGCCACAGCGACCTGACCCGCGCCGATGGCAGCGCCATCACGGGCGGTCTGGCCACCGAATTTCCAGCGGCTTTCGTCACCCAGTTGCAGTTCAATCAGGTGATGGTCGACCCCGAGGGCCTGTTTCAAGAACCGGTGGTCTTTTCCGCAGGCGCGCTGGATCTGCGGCTGCGGCTGGAGCCGTTCTCGATTGAAATCGGGCAGTTGACGCTGGCCGAAGACGCGCGCCGCCTGACCGCCAGGGGCCGGATCAGCGCGGATGTGCAGGGCTGGCGGGCCGCCGTCGATCTGGGACTGAATGAAATTGCCCATGACCGGTTGCTGGCGCTTTGGCCGGTGACCCTGCTGCCCAACACCCGCAATTGGGTGGGGCGCAACGTGCTGAAAGGCGCAATGTTCGACCTGCAGGCGGCATTGCGCATCGAACCGGGGGCAGAGCCGCGCCTGCATCTGGGCTACAGCTTTGCCGATGCCGATGTGCGGTTTCTGACCACCCTGCCACCGATCAACGCGGCCTTCGGCTATGCCACCATCGACGGGCAGACCTACACGATGGTGATGTCGCGCGGCACGGTGACGGCCCCATTGGGCGGGCCGATCGACATGGCCGGTTCGGTGTTTGCTGTGCCGGATGTCAGCGCCAAACCGGCGATGGCCACGATCACTCTGGCCACCCACAGCAGTCTGACGGCGGCGCTGTCGCTGTTGGATCAACCGCCGTTTCACTTCATGACCAAGGCCGAGCAACCGGTGGCCTTGGGCGAAGGCGTGGCGCGCATCAAGACGGTGTTGCGGATGCCGCTGCAAAAGAAGATTGCGTTGAAGGATGTCCGTTACGACGTCACCGGCACCGTCACCGAATTTCGGTCGGATCTGGTCGTGCCGGGGCGGGTGATCACCGCCGACAGTCTGACAGTCGCGGCCACGCCCGCCGGTCTGACCATCGCCGGGCAAGGCCAGATCGGTGCCGTGCCGTTTGATGTGACCTACGCGCAAAGTTTCCGTCCCGACCAGAAGGGCCGCGCCCGCATCGAGGGCAGTGTGACCCTGTCGCAGCGCACCGCCGAAGAGTTCGGTCTGGGTCTGCCTGCGGGCATGGTGTCGGGGCAGGGGCCGGGCGCGGTTGAGATAGATCTGATCAAGGGGGCCCCCGGGCGACTGAAGCTGACGTCCGATCTCAACCGCATCGGGCTGAGCATTCCCGAACTGGGCTGGTCAAAACCTGCCGCCAGCCGGGGGCGGCTGGAGGCTGTGGTGCGGCTGGGCAAGCCGCCAAAGGTTGAAAGCCTGACTTTGAACGCGGGCGGCCTGCAGGCCAGGGGATCGGTGACCATGCGGGCGGCGGGCGGTCTGGATGTGGCGCGGTTTGATCGGGTGCAACTGGACGACTGGCTGGATGCGCCGGTGGAAATCCGGGGCCGGGGTGCAGGGCGTGCGGTGGGGCTCGCGGTGCTGGGTGGCTCTGTCGACATGCGCCAGATGCCCGCCGCGTCGGATCGCAAGGCGTCGGGCAAGGGGGGCAGCCCGCTGGAGCTGCGGCTTGATCGGCTGCGGGTGTCCGAAAGCATCAGCTTTACCAATTTTCGCGGTGATTTCAGTTTGGCGGGCGGCGTGAACGGCAGCTTCAATGCCGCCATCAATGGCGCCTCTGCCGTGAAGGGCACGGTGGTGCCCGCGCGCCACGGCAGCGCCATCCGCCTGCAAAGTGACGATGCCGGTGCCACTTTGACGGCCGCCAAGATCTTTGGGTCAGCACGCGGCGGCAGTCTGGATCTGCAACTGACGCCGCGCCCCACCGCTGGCCACTACGACGGCACCGTGCGCATTCGCAATGTGCGGGTGCGCAACGCCTCGGTGCTGGCGGAACTGCTGAACGCAATTTCGGTGGTGGGATTGCTGGAACAGATGCTGGACAGCGGTTTGGTTTTCAACGAGGCCGAAGGTGAATTTTTGC
The DNA here is from genome assembly GCA_031428215.1 of Paracoccaceae bacterium. Taxonomy (GTDB): domain Bacteria; phylum Pseudomonadota; class Alphaproteobacteria; order Rhodobacterales; family Rhodobacteraceae; genus Cypionkella. Next base: position 19,918 of record JANPOY010000066.1, on the reverse strand, counting down.
TGACCCCCGAAGCGGTGGAGGTGCGGCGAGGATCAGCGATCGGGGCGTCGCTGGGGGTGTCGATGGCCGGGGTCTATCAAAGCGGGTCAGGAAAACTGGCGATGCAGGGCGTGGTCTCGCCGATCTATATTCTCAACGGCATCGGGGCGTTTCTGACCCGGCGCGGTGAGGGGGTGTTCGGCTTCAACTATGCGTTGCGCGGCACCTCGATGGACCCCAAGGTTGAGGTGAATCCGCTGTCGATTCTGACCCCCGGCATGTTTCGCGATATCTTTCGCGGTGGTCCCCCGGTCTTGCAAGGAAATGGCGGATGAAGCTGTCCGACTTCGATTTTGATCTGCCCGAAGCGCTGATTGCCACCCGCCCCGCCAAGCCCCGGCCGTCGGCGCGGTTGCTGTTGGCCGAAGGTGGCGCCGTCCGGGATCTGCATGTATCTGATCTGACAAATGTTTTCCGCGCCGGGGACCGGCTGGTTCTGAACAACACCCGGGTGATTCCGGCGCGCCTGTTCGGCACCAGGGCGCGCGGTGAGACGGCGGCCAAAGTGGAAATCACCTTGCTGGACCCGCAAGCGCAAGGCTGGCGCGCGCTCGCCAAGCCGTTGCGCAAGGTGAATGTCGGTGAAGTGATCCGGTTTTCCGATCAGTTGTCGGCGACGGTCGCGGCCAAGTCCGAAACCGACCTCACCTTGTCCTTCAATCTGACTGGCGATGATTTTGACGCGGCCCTGAACGCCGCCGGGGCGATGCCCTTGCCTCCCTATATCGCATCGCTGCGGGCCGCAGATGAGCAGGACAAGACCGACTATCAGACCGTCTTTGCCCGCCATGCCGGGGCGGTGGCCGCGCCCACGGCCAGCCTGCATTTTGATGCGGATCTTCTGGCCGCGCTGGCCGACAAGGGTGTGCAGTTCACCGAAGTCACCTTGCACGTCGGCGCGGGCACCTTTCTGCCGGTGAAGGTCGATGATGTGACAACCCACAAGATGCATGCCGAATGGGGGCAGGTGACGGCAGCGGCCGCCGCCGAAATCAATGCCACCCGTGCGTCAGGCGGTCGGGTGATTCCGGTGGGCACCACCGCGCTGCGCCTGATCGAGTCGGCGGCGGTGACGGGGCGGGTAGAGGCCTGGACCGGGACCACCGATATCTTCATCTATCCCGGCTACCGATTCCGCACCACTGATGCGCTGATGACCAATTTTCATCTGCCCAAATCGACCTTGCTGATGCTGGTGGCCGCGCTGATGGGCAAGGCGCGGATGGATGTGATCTATGCCCATGCCATTGCGCAAGGCTATCGGTTTTTCTCTTATGGCGATGCGTCTTTGCTGATACCAGACTGACCTGTCAGGTTGCGACAGCCACCTTGCCTGCAACTCAAACTGCCTTCCATCCGCAACCCCGGAGCGCCGCGATGTTCAAAGTCCTTGCCCAATCCTGGCCATTGCTGCTGGGCGTCATGCTGCTGATGGTGGGCAATGGCGTGCAAGGCTCACTCTTGGGCATTCGCGGGGCTTATGAAAACTTCACGACGTTTCAATTGTCGGTGGTGATGTCGGCCTATTTTCTGGGCTTTCTGGGGGGCTCGCGGATGGCGCCCGAGATGATCCGCCGCGTCGGCCATGTGCGGGTGTTTTCGGCGCTGGGGTCGATGATTTCCGCCGTGCTGATCCTCTACCCGTTGCTGCTGGACTGGACCGCCTGGGCCCTGATGCGGGTGCTGATCGGATTTTGCTTTTCCGGCATCTATGTCACGGCGGAAAGCTGGCTGAACAACACCGCCACCAATGAAACCCGGGGTCAGGCGCTGTCGGCCTATATGATCGTGCAGATGCTGGGGATCATCGCCAGCCAGGGCTTGCTGTCGATGGGCGACCCTTACGGCTATGATCTGTTCATCATCCCGTCGGTTCTGGTGTCTTTGGCCTTCATGCCGATCCTGCTGGCGGCCACGCCTGCACCGACCTTCGACAGCATCAAGGCGATGAGCTTTCGGCAGCTCTTCCGCATTTCACCCTTGGGCTGTGCGGGCATGTTGCTGACCGGGGGCGTATTTTCCGCGATGTTCGGCATGGCATCGGTCTATGGTGCGATGTCTGCGATGACCATCGGCCAGATCGCATCGTTTGTGGCGGCGATGTATGTCGGCGGTCTGGTGCTGCAATATCCGATAGGCTGGCTGTCCGATCGCATGGACCGGCGCGCGCTGATCTTGTGGATGGCGGCTGCGGGGGCTGCCGTGATGGGCGTGGCCACGGTGGTGCCGCTGCCGTTCTACTTTGAACTGGTGGTGGCGATGCTGCTGGGCGGCATCATCAACCCTTTGTATTCGCTGCTGATTGCGCACACCAACGACTATCTGTCCAAAGAAGAGATGCCCGCAGCCTCGGCCGGGTTGATTTTCCTCAACGGCTTTGGCGCCATTTTTGGCCCCTTGGTCACCGGTTGGCTGATGGGGGAAATGGGGGCGAAGGGCTATTTCCTGATCATCGGCTTGTTCTTTGCGGGCCTTGCGGCCTATGCCGCCTATCGGATGACCCGGCGCGCGGCGCCTGTGGCGACCGGGGCCTATGCCGGTCTGACGCCAACCGCCTCGTCGCTGGCCGTGGGCGCGGTGCTGGACACCGAACCCCGTCGCTGACTTGACTCGGGCGCTGACTTGACGCGGGCGCTGAACCTGTCACCGTGGCACAAAGCGAGGTGACACCATGGCAGACCCCATCGAAGTGCTGGATTTCTGGCTGGGCGAGGTTGGTCCCGCAGGCTGGTACGCGGGCGGGCCAGAGTTGGACGCGGTTTGTGCCGAGCGGTTTGGCGATGTTTGGCATGCGGCGTCCGAGGGGGGCCTTGATCATTGGGTCGAAGGCACCGTCGGCACCCTGGCCTATCTGATCATCTGCGACCAGTTGGCGCGCAACATCCACCGCGGATCGCCGCTGGCCTTTGCCACCGATGCGCGGGCGCTGGCCGCGGCCAGGCAGGCGGTCGCGCAAGGCTGGGACATGGACGCCCCCGAACCGGAGCGGCAGTTTTTCTACATGCCGTTTGACCATTCCGAAGACCCGGCTGATCAGGACATGGCTGTGTCCTTGCTGACCGAACGGCTGGCGTCGCATCCCGACATGGCCTTGCACGCCCGCGCGCACCGCGAAATCATCAGCCGCTTTGGCCGTTTTCCGTTTCGCAACGGGGCTTTGGGTCGGCAAAGCACTGCGGATGAGGCGGCGTTTCTGGCTGATGGCGGCTATATGACCATCGTGAATGCGTTGAAATCCAGCCATGCGTCCAGCGCATAGGCCTGCAGCAATGCCAATGTTGCTTGGATTTTAAAAGTAGTTTAATGGCAAACTACTTTTTCTGAGGAGGGAAAGATGGCTGTCCAAACATTCGACGTGATCGTGATCGGGGCGGGACCCGGGGGCTATGTGGCGGCCATTCGGGCCAGTCAGTTGGGTCTGAAGGTCGCGATTGTGGAACGCGAAAATCTGGGCGGTATCTGCCTGAACTGGGGCTGCATTCCAACCAAGGCGCTGCTGCGGTCGGCGGAAGTGTTCCACCTGATGCACCGCGCCAAGGAATTCGGCCTGTCCGTCACCGGGGCCGCCTTTGATCTGAACGCCGTCGTGGCGCGGTCGCGCGGCGTGGCAAAACAGCTGTCGGGCGGTATTGGCCATCTGATGAAAAAGCACAAGGTCACCGTGTTCATGGGCGATGCGACTCTGCCCGCCAAGGGCAAGGTGACGGTGACATCCGCCAAGGGCAGTGATGAGTTGACCGCCAAGTCGATCATCCTTGCCACCGGCGCGCGGGCGCGGGAACTGCCGGGGCTCGAGGCCGACGGTGATCTGGTCTGGACCTATCGCCACGCCTTGCAGCCCAAACGGATGCCGAAGAAACTGCTGGTGATCGGATCGGGGGCCATCGGCATCGAATTCGCCAGCTTCTTCAACACTTTGGGCGCTGATACCACTGTGGTGGAAGTCATGGACCGGGTGCTGCCGGTGGAGGATGCCGAAGTCAGCGCTTTCGCCAAGAAGGCCTTCGTCAAGCAGGGCATGAAGATTCTTGAGAAAACCACGGTCAAGAAACTCGACCGTTCATCGGGCAAGGTCGTCGCCCATCTGGAAGATGCCAAAGGCACCACCACGATGGAATTTGACACCGTGATCTCTGCTGTCGGCATCGTCGGCAATATCGAAAATCTGGGGCTTGAGGCTTTGGGCGTGAAAATCGACCGCACCCATGTGGTGACGGATGAATTCTGCCGCACCGGGGTTGAGGGGCTTTTCGCCATCGGCGACATCGCCGGCGCGCCGTGGTTGGCGCATAAGGCCAGCCACGAGGGCGTGATGGTCGCCGAACTGATCGCGGGCGGGCATCCGCATCCGATCAAGCCGGGGTCCATCGCCGGTTGCACCTATTGCCACCCGCAGGTGGCCTCGGTGGGGATGACCGAAGCCAAGGCGAAAGAAGCCGGGTTTGAGCTGAAGGTCGGGCGCTTCCCCTTCATCGGCAACGGCAAAGCGATTGCATTGGGTGAGGCCGAAGGCTTCATCAAGACCATCTTTGACGCCAAAACCGGAGAACTTCTGGGCGCGCATATGATCGGCGCGGAAGTCACCGAGCTGATCCAGGGCTATGTGATCGGTCGGGCGCTGGAGACGACCGAGGCAGACTTGATGAACACCGTTTTCCCGCATCCGACCCTGTCCGAGATGATGCACGAGTCGGTGCTGGACGCCTACGGTCGCGCGCTGCATATCTGAGGGGCGATTTTTCTGCGAAAAATCAGGGGGGCTGTCTGCCCCCCTTAACCCCCCGAGGATACTTCCGCAGAGAGGATGACCGATGCGCGCCAGTTTGACGGTTGTGGCGATCTGGCTGGTCAGCCTTGGCGCGGCGGCACAATTTGGCAAGTTTGCGGTGCTGTTTGATCGGGTGGCTGCGGTCTATCCGGGGCAATCTGGGCCGATGATCGGCTTGATCGTGTCGACCGTCGGTTTTGTCGGGCTGATCTTTGGCACCACGGCGGGGCTGTTTGTCTCGGCGCTGGGGTATCGGCGCGTGATGATCACGGCGCTGCTGGCGGGGGCCGCGATTTCTTTGATCCAGGCGCTGTTGCCGCCATTGCCGGTGATGATTGGCCTGCGGGTGCTGGAGGGGGCGTCGCATCTGGCGCTGGTGGTCGCGGCCCCGGTGCTGACGGCGCAGATGGCCAATGTGCGCTGGCAGGCGGCGGCGATGACGCTGTATTCCAGCTTTTTCGCGGTCTCCTTCGCCAGTCTGGCGCTGATCGGGCCAAAGCTGGCGGATTGGGCGGGGTTGTCTGCGGTTTATGTGGCGCATGGGCTGTATTTGCTGGCCGGTGCGGCCCTGATGGCGGCCCTGTTGCCACCGGACCGGCGCGGGGCCATGCCAACGCTGACACTGCGCGGGCTGACCGACAGCCATCTTGCCATCTACAAAAGCCCGTCTGAGGCGGCCCCGGCGATGGGCTTTGTCTGCTACACCTTCACCTTCGTCGCCTTCCTGACCCTGATGCCACAGCAATTTCTGGGCCGGCCTGAGCAGATCATTCTGGCCACCTTGATGCCTTTGGTGTCGGTGGTGACGGCCTTGACGCTGGGGGTCTGGGGGATGAGCCGGATTTCGGCGGTGCGCATGGTGCAGGTCGGCTTTGCGGTGTCACTGGGGTTTGTGGGGCTGCTGTGGCTGGCCTGGGGGCAGGCGGGCGCTGTGGTTCTCGCGGCCTTTGGCATTTCAGGCGCTTTGGGGCTGGTGCAAAGCGCGTCTTTCGCGGCGGTGGCGCAGCTGAACTCTGATCCTGCCGCGCGGGCGCGGGCCGCCGGGGCGATTGCGCAGCTGGGCAATCTGGGCACCACTTCTGGCACCCCGGTTCTGGTCTGGCTGATCGCGAGTCAGGGTGTCACCGGGCTTGCGCTCTTTCTGGCGGTATTCGCGGTTCTGGGCATCGTCCTGCATGAGATAGAGGGGCGCCGCCGTATCAGCGGCTGACAGGCCCGCCTGCCGCCGCCCAATCGCCGAAACCGCCGATGTTATGGGCATCATAGCCCAGCTTGATCAGGGCTTGAGTCGCCATCCCGGCACGTCCGCCCACCGCGCAGTAAACCGCGACCGGCTTGCCTTTGGCGATCTTAGCCTCGGCTTGCAGCGGCACCATAGCCAATGGAATGTGCAGCGCACCCATGGCCTTGCCAGAGACGGCAACTTCAGCGGCCTCGCGCACGTCGATGACAAGAATGTCACCGGTTGCGGCTTTGGTTACGGCGTCTCTGGCGGTGAGTTTGGACATTGGGTGACCTTTTCTGAAACAGATGCTGCATATATATTCCAATTAACGCATGTGTAAAGATCGCCCGTGCAGATTGAAAGGCCCATTCGCGGGCGTTCATACTTCGTTCACATTTTCCGATTGGAAAACCACCGATTTCCGCCTATCTATCGGCTCAACATGTGGGGTGAGTCATGGCCGAACAGAAGTTCATCGAAGTGCGCGGGGCGCGCGAGCACAACCTGAAATCGGTCAATGTGGACATTCCGCGCGATCAGCTGGTGGTGATCACCGGGCTGTCCGGCTCTGGCAAATCATCGCTGGCGTTTGATACGATCTATGCCGAGGGCCAGCGCCGCTATGTCGAAAGCCTGTCGGCCTATGCGCGGCAATTCCTTGATATGATGGGAAAACCCGATGTCGATCACATCTCGGGCCTCTCGCCTGCGATCTCGATCGAGCAGAAGACGACGTCGAAGAACCCACGTTCGACCGTTGGCACCGTGACCGAGATTTACGACTATATGCGGCTTTTGTATGCCCGTGTCGGCACGCCGTTCAGCCCGGCCACGGGCCTGCCGATCACCGCGATGCAGGTGCAGGATATGGTGGATGCGGTGATGGCGATGCCGGAAGGCAGCCGCGCCTATCTGCTGGCCCCGATCATCCGCGACCGCAAGGGTGAGTATAAAAAAGAATTCCTCGACCTGCGCAAACAAGGGTTTCAGCGGGTCAAGGTGAATGGCGCATTCTTTGAGCTGGAAGAACCGCCGGTTCTGGACAAGAAATTTCGCCACAACATCGACGTGGTGGTCGACCGCATCGTGGTGCGCGAAGGTTTGGAAACCCGGCTGGCCGACAGTTTCCGCACCGCCCTGAACTTGGCCGATGGCATCGCGGTGATCGAAACCGCCCCCGCCGAAGGTGAGGCGCAGCGCATCACCTATTCCGAGAAATTCGCCTGTCCGGTGTCGGGTTTCACCATCGCCGAAATTGAGCCGCGCCTGTTTTCGTTCAACGCGCCCTTCGGGGCCTGTCCGGTCTGTGATGGCCTTGGGATGGAGTTGTTTTTCGATGACCGTCTGGTGGTGCCGGATCAGTCGTTGACCCTGATGGGCGGAGCGATTGCGCCATGGGCCAAATCGAAAAGCCCCTATTTTACCCAGACCATCGACGCGTTGGCCAAGCATTATGATTTTGACAAGAAAGCCAAATGGAAGGACTTGCCCGACCGCGTCAAAGAGGTGTTCCTGCGCGGATCGGGTGCCGAAGAAATTGCGTTCCGCTATGACGAAGGCGGCCGGATCTATCAGGTCAGCCGGGTGTTTGAAGGTGTGGTGCCGAATATGGAGCGCCGCTACCGCGAGACGGATTCGGCCTGGTCGCGGGAAGAGATGGAGCGGTTTCAGAACAACCGCCCCTGTGGCGCCTGTTCAGGGTTTCGCCTGAAACCCGAGGCTTTGGCGGTGAAAATCGCGGGTCTGCATGTGGGTCAGGTGGTCAAGATGTCGATTGCCGAGGCGTTTGAGTGGATCGGTTCGGTGCCGGACAGCCTTGGTGTGCAGAAAAACGAAATCGCCCGCGCGATTCTCAAGGAAATCCGGGAACGTTTGGGCTTTCTGGTCAATGTCGGGCTGAATTACCTGACCCTGTCGCGCAATGCGGGCACGCTGTCGGGCGGCGAATCGCAACGCATTCGCCTGGCCAGTCAGATCGGGTCCGGGCTGACCGGTGTGCTTTATGTGTTGGATGAGCCCAGCATCGGCCTGCATCAACGCGACAATGACCGCTTGCTCACCACGCTGAAAAACCTGCGTGACGCGGGCAATACGGTGCTGGTGGTGGAGCATGACGAGGATGCGATCCGCGTGGCGGATTATGTCTTTGACATGGGGCCGGGGGCGGGGGTGCATGGCGGTATGGTGGTGTCGCACGGCACTCCGGCGCAGGTGATGGCCGATCCGGCGTCCTTGACCGGGCAGTATCTGTCGGGAATGCGTGAAATCGCGGTGCCGAAAACCCGGCGTCGCGGCAATGGCAAAAAGCTGGTGGTTGTGGGGGCCACGGGCAACAACCTGAAAAACGTCACCGCCGAATTCCCGCTGGGCATGTTTGTCTGCGTGACTGGGGTATCGGGGGGCGGCAAATCCACCCTGACGATTGAAACCCTGTTCAAGACCGCAGCCAGCCGGTTGAACGGCGCGCATGAAACCCCCTCGCCTTGCGAGACGATCAAAGGGTTTGAGCATCTGGACAAGGTCATCGACATTGATCAGCGCGCCATTGGCCGCACGCCGCGTTCGAACCCGGCCACCTACACCGGCGCATTTACCCCGATTCGCGACTGGTTTGCGGGGTTGCCGGAATCCAAGGCGCGGGGCTATCTGCCTGGGCGGTTTTCGTTCAACGTCAAGGGCGGGCGCTGTGAGGCCTGTCAGGGCGACGGCGTCATCAAGATCGAGATGCACTTTCTGCCGGATGTCTATGTGACCTGCGAGACCTGCAAGGGCGCGCGCTACAACCGCGAAACTTTGGAAGTCAAGTTCAAGAACAAAAGCATCGCCGACGTCCTTGATATGACCTGCGAAGATGCGCAGGGCTTCTTTCAGGCGGTGCCGAGCATCCGCGAAAAGATGGATGCGCTGTGTCAGGTGGGCTTGGGCTATATCAAGGTCGGTCAACAGGCGACCACGCTGTCGGGCGGCGAGGCGCAGCGGGTTAAGTTGTCCAAAGAGCTGTCGCGGCGTGCCACTGGGCGGACTTTGTACATTCTGGATGAACCGACCACGGGTCTGCACTTTGAAGACGTGCGCAAGCTGTTGGAAGTGCTGCACGAATTGGTGGATCAGGGCAACACGGTTGTGGTGATCGAACACAATCTCGATGTGGTCAAGACCGCCGATTGGGTGATTGATATCGGCCCCGAAGGCGGCGATGGCGGTGGTGAGATTGTGGCGGTGGGCACGCCGGAAGACATCGCCAAGGCGTTGCACAGCCACACCGGGCGTTATCTGGGTGGCCTTCTGAAGCCACGGCGGGCGGCGGCGGAATAGCCCACGCAAGCGCACAGCGGAACAAGACAGCCATCAGTTTTGTTGCTGGGGCGAACGACGGCCAAGCCTGTCGCGCCATGTCATGCAACGCAGGGCAACCAGCGAAGCCGCGCGGCGCAACTGGTTTCACACCGACAGAGGCGACAAATCCGCAAAGCTGCGTTCCGGCAAGCCCAGGATCGCCAAAGCCTGCGCTTCGCTGTCCAGAACCCGGACCAGAACCGAATTCAGACCCTCCCAGGACTTGCGCGCCATCTGCGCCAACTCCTGACCGGGCCGGGTCGGCGCGAAAAACAGCACCAGACGTTCGCTCTGCGCGCGGTGCATGCTCTCCAGCATTTTCGCCTGCATTTTCAGAAGGGCGGGGAAGTCGCGTTCCACCCCGGTGACAGTGGCCAGGTCGCACAACTGGCGCATGTCGTCGCGGTGGTCTGGATGCGCCGTCGCCTCCATCACCGCCTGCAATGATTCCTCGATGCCCACCATTCCAGAATAGGTGAACAGAACCAGATTGCGGGCCGGAAGGATTTTGTAGGAGACGGGCATACGTACTTTCAAAAAGGGGCGCACCTAAAGGTGTATGGTGCGCCCTTTTTGTCAATCCATTGGTTTGAAATTCAGGCTCGCGCCCTCTTTCATGCCCGAGGGCCACCGCGAGGTGATGGTCTTGGTGCGGGTGTAGAAACGAAAGCTGTCTGGCCCGTGCTGGTTCAGATCGCCAAAGGACGACTTTTTCCAGCCACCAAAGGTGTGATAGGCCAAAGGCACCGGAATTGGCACGTTGATGCCGATCATCCCAACGTTGATGCGGTTGGCAAAGTCGCGCGCGGTGTCGCCATCGCGGGTGTAAATCGCGGTGCCATTGCCATATTCGTGGTCCATCGCCATTTTCAAAGCGGCTTCATAGGTTTGTGCCCGCACCACCGACAACACCGGACCAAAGATTTCCTTGGTGTAGATGTCCATATCTGTGGTCACGCGGTCAAACAGATGCGGGCCGACAAAGAAGCCGTCCTCATAGCCCTGCAACTTGAAGCCACGGCCATCGACAACCAGTTCTGCGCCCTGATCGACGCCGGACGCGATCAGTTTCAGGATGTTGGCCTTGGCAGCCGCAGTCACGACCGGGCCATAATCGATGTCGTTGCCCCCCGTGTAGGGGCCGACTTTCAGCTTTTCAATGCGTGGAATAAGACGTTCGATCAGCGCGTTGGCGGTTTCCTCGCCCACCGGAACCGCGACCGAAATCGCCATGCAGCGTTCACCCGCAGCCCCGTATCCGGCACCGACCAATGCATCGGCCGCCTGATCCAGATCGGCGTCAGGCATGATGATCATGTGATTCTTGGCACCGCCAAAACACTGCACGCGCTTGCCGTTCGCGGTGCCGCGGGCATAGATGTATTGGGCAATCGGGGTGGAACCGACAAAGCCGATGCCCGAAATCATCTCATTGTCCAGAATCGCGTCGACCGAGTCCTTGTCGCCGTTGATCACCTGCAACACGCCATCGGGCAGGCCAGCCTCTTTCATCAAAGCCGCCAGCATCAGCGGCACCGTGGGCGCGCGTTCCGACGGCTTCAGGATGAACGCATTGCCACAGGCCAGTGCCGGACCCATTTTCCACATCGGTATCATGGCCGGAAAGTTGAACGGCGTGATGCCCGCGGCCACGCCGATGGGTTGACGCATGGAATACATGTCAATGCCGGGACCAGCGCTGTCGGTGAATTCGCCCTTCAGCAGATGCGGCGCGCCGATGCAGAACTCGATCACCTCAAGGCCGCGCTGAATGTCGCCCTTGGCGTCGGGGATGGTCTTGCCATGCTCAATCGACAAGGCTTCGGCCAAGGCCTGCATATCGCGGTTCAACAGGCCGACCATGGCCATCATCACACGGGCGCGGCGCTGCGGATTGGTGGCGCCCCATTTGACTTGCGCCTTCGCGGCGTCAGCGGTGGCGGCGTCGAGTTCGGCCTTGGAAGCCAAAGCCACGCGGGCCTGCACTTCGCCAGTGGCCGGGTTGAACACATCCGCAAAGCGCCCCGAGGTGCCTGCAACCAGCTTGCCGTTGATCCAGTGACCGATTTCTTTCATCGCAATTCTCCCTTTGTTGCCACCACAATAGTCTTGCGAAATTGCTGGCGATAGCGGCAATATTTCAAAAATGATTTGCATTTCTGCAAAGGCTGGTGCGATGGACTGGGATGATCTGCGGGTGTTTCTGGCGGTGGCGCGCAGCGAAAGCCTGTCCGGGGCGGGGCGGAACTTGCGGATAGATCCGGCCACGGTGGGGCGGCGTGTGGCCCGGTTGGAAGAGGCGATGGCGGTGCGGCTGTTCACCAAAACCCCGCAAGGCTATGGCTTGACGGAACCCGGCACCCGGCTTTTGACCCATGCCCTGCGCGCTGAAATCGCGATGGAGGGCGCGACCGAGGCGTTGCAGGGCCCCGAGGGGCTGACGGGGCAAATCCGCATCGGCGCGCCTGATGGCTGTGCCAATTATCTGCTGCCGCAGGTGCTGGCACGGATCTGCGACGCCAATCCGGGGCTGGAGGTGCAGATCGTCGCCCTGCCGCGCGTGTTCAACCTGTCCAAACGCGAAGCGGATATGGCGATTGCCGTCAGCCGTCCCGAAGCCGGGCGTCTGACAGTGCAAAAGCTGACCGATTATCACCTGCATCTGGCGGCCAGCGGCGACTATCTGGCCAGCCACCCGCCGATTCACACAGCGGCGGACCTGAAAGACCACCGCTTTGTCGGCTATATCCCCGACATGATCTTTGACAAGGAACTGGACTATCTGACGGAAATTGGCATCTCGGCTCCGCCGCTGGCATCCAATTCCGTCTCGGTGCAGCTGAATTTTCTGCGCCATGGGGCCGGGGTGGGCGTGGTGCATGACTTTGCCTTGCCCGCGGCCCCGAACTTGCGTCGCATCCTGGTGGATCAGATCCGGCTGACGCGCGCCTTCTGGCTGATCCGGCACGCCGATGATGGCCGCGTTGAACGGTTGAACCGTTTTGCCACCCAATTGGTCATCGCCGCCCGCGCCGAAATCACCCGGCTGGAGCGTGAGGCAGCCTTGGCCTGACTAGGGCAGGCAGCTGGGGTAGGGGGGCTTTTCGCCTGCAACTGCATTGCAGACCCGTGCGCCGGCCTGCAGCGTTGCCAGACGGTTCAACCAGACATCAGCCGCAAATTCGATCGGCGTGGCGCTGGCTGGGCCATGTTCGGCCCATTGCAGGGTGTAGATGTCTTCGCGCCCGACCAGAACCAGAAACACCATGGATTCAGACAGTTGCGTGCCTGCAAGTGTGCCACAGCTGAGATAGCCTGCGAACATGTCCGCAACTCCCGGCACCGGGCCTGCACCCAGCGCTGCGGCGGACAGACTGTCGGGGCAATTCTGGCCATAAGACCCGGCCAGATATTCAGCGAAAGCTTTGGCGGTGGTGGGCGCATCGCCCAAGGCCAGCCCCTTGGCCCCGGTGAGCGTCAGCATCTGCGTCCAGTTCTCCAGACTTTCGCCCTCCGGCACCGCCTCATTCAGATAGCCCGTCGCCGTGGCGTTTTCATAGACCTGTACAAAGCCATCAGGCAGCGGCGCGGTCACCAATTGCGCAAACACCGGCGCGATCAACGTGGCATTCTCGGCATGGGCCGGGGCTGCCAGCAAGAGGGCCGCAAGGCAAGACAGCAGGCGCATGATGATCCTTTCGCTTTGATCACAGTCTAACCCCAGTTGCAGCCACGAAACAATTGCAAAGGCAAAAGGCAATGCTTGACAGAATCTGGCACACGCCCGACGCTGGGTCTGACAGAGAAGGAGAACTCCATGCTCGTCAGCCAGATCCTGAAAATGAAACCAGATGTGGGGGTTGTCACTGTGACCCCTGGCACGACTGTGGCCCACGTGGCCGAGGTTCTGTCGCAGCGCCGCATCGGTGCCGTGGTGGTGTCGCCCGATGGCAAGCGCCTTGACGGCATCGTGTCCGAGCGTGATGTGGTGCGCGAGTTGGGGCGGCGCGGTCCGACCTGTCTGGCAGAGCCGGTGGACAGCATCATGACCGCCCGCGTCGTCACCTGCGCGTCGTCAGATCTGGCCAATGACGTGTTGCAAAAGATGACCGACGGGCGTTTCCGCCATGTCCCCGTGGTGCAGGGTGATGAAATGATCGGCCTGATTTCCATCGGTGATGTGGTGAAGGCGCGGCTGTCTGAACTGTCGATGGAAAAGGATGCCCTTGAAGGCATGATCAAGGGGTTTTGACCAGATACGATTCGGGCCTGCCAAGGCCGCGCGCCGTCGCGCCGCCAATTCGCCCTTGCATCGGCGCGCGCAATAATGTTGCGTGTGTATGATTTCCGCAGGAGCAGCCCATGCGCATCGGCCTCTATCCCGGCACGTTTGACCCGATCACCCTGGGTCACATCGACATCATTCAGCGGGCAATGGCGTTGGTGGACCGGCTGGTGATCGGCGTGGCGATCAACCGAGACAAGGGCCCGGCCTTTTCGCTGGAGGCACGTGTGGCCATGGTCGAAGCCGAATGTGCCGCAATCATCGCCAATACCGGTGGTCAGATTGTGGTGCATCCGTTCGAAAATCTGCTGATCGACTGCGCGCGTGACGTTGGCGCGTCGGTGATCGTGCGCGGCCTGCGCGCCGTTGCGGATTTTGAGTATGAATTCCAGATGGTTGGGATGAACCGGGCGCTGGACGCGTCGATCGAGACCGTGTTCATGATGGCCGATGCCCGGCGTCAGGCGATTGCCTCGAAACTGGTGAAGGAAATTGCGCGGCTGGGCGGCGATGTGTCCCAATTCGTGACCCCCCCGGTTGAGGCGGCCCTGCATGCCCGTTATCCGCGTGGCTGATGTTTTGGAATATTTGTTCCATTTTTTGAAGATCCCGGAAGTGTGCCGATGACAGACGCGCCTGACCTGTCGCTGTCCGCCCCGCTCAGCGTGGAAGAGTTTCGCGCCCGGCTGACCTTGATCAGCGGTGATTTGCCCCGCCGCCTGCGGCAATGCGCCGACTATATTGCCGCCAACACCGACCGGATTGCGGTTTCCACCGTCGCCGAACTGTCGGCCGGGGCCGATGTGCCGCCCTCAGCCTTGATGCGGTTTTGTCAGATCCTGGGATTTTCCGGCTTTTCGGAAATGCAAAAGCTGTTCCGCGACGCCTATGCGCCGGGCTGGCCGGACTATGCGACGCGGCTTAAGAACCTGAAGGATGGCGGCGCCGGCAGCCCTTCGGCGTTGCTTGGAGAGTTCATCGAGGCCGGGCGTCTGTCGCTGGAGGCCCTGGCGAAATCGGCGGATGAAGTGGCTTTGGCACAGGCGGTGCAGCTGCTGGCCGGTGCCGAAACCGTGCATGTGGTTGGCTTGCGCCGGGCGTTTCCTGTGGCCACTTACCTTGCCTATGTCTTTGAAAAAATGGCAGTTCCGGCCATGTTGCATGACGGGGTCGGCAAGCTGGATCACCGTTTTGCCCTGCGCGCCAGGGATGCGGTTCTGGCGATCACCTTTGCGCCCTATTCCGAGGAAACCATAGCACTTGCGCAGGACGCTCGTGACCGGGGCCTGGTGGTGGTGGCGCTGACCGACCATCTGTCCAGTCCGCTGGCCCGCACCGCCGATGCCGTGCTGACGGTGCCAGAGGTGGATTTCGGTGCGTTCCGGTCCTTGTCAGCAACCATAGTGGTGGCGATCACCCTGGCGGTGGCGGTTGGGTCGGCGCGCGGCTGACGCGGTGCAAACGGGATTTGGCGCAGAAATGAACTTTGCGCAGAAAAGACTTTCGTTTTGGAGAAAAATGGAATAAATATTCCATCAAGCGGGCGCAGCGAGTCTTGGCCCATTTCAATCTGGGGAGAGTGCGATGAAAACGCTGGATGTGATCACGATCGGACGGTCCTCTGTCGATCTTTACGGCGCGCAGGTGGGCGGGCGACTGGAGGACATGGGGTCGTTTCAGAAATACATCGGCGGATCGCCCACCAATATTGCCGCGGGCACCGCGCGTCTGGGGTTGAAATCGGCGCTGATCACCCGGGTCGGGGATGAGCATATGGGCCGCTTCATCCGCGAGGAACTGCTGCGCGAAGGCGTCGATGTCCGCGGTGTGAAGACCGACCCCGAGCGTCTGACCGCGCTTGTGATCCTTGGCATTCGCGATGAGACGCAATTTCCGTTGATTTTCTACCGCGAAAATTGCGCCGACATGGCGCTATGTGAAGATGATATTGACGCGGATTTCATCGCCTCGGCCCGCGCGGTGATCGCGACCGGCACGCATCTGTCGCACACCAACACCGAAGCCGCCGTGCTGAAGGCGCTGAAACTGGCGCGGGCGCATGGCACCCAGACGGCGCTGGACATAGATTACCGTCCGAATCTGTGGGGGTTGGCCGGGCATGGCGATGGCGAATCCCGGTTCATCGAGTCTGCCGCTGTCACGGCCAAGTTGCAGGCCAGCCTGCATTATTTCGATCTGATTGTTGGCACCGAAGAGGAATTTCACATCGCGGGCGGCTCGACCGACACCATCACCGCGTTGCGGGCGGTGCGGGCGGTGTCCAACGCCACGCTGGTGTGCAAGCGCGGTCCGATGGGGGCTGCGGCCTTTGACGGCGCGATCCCCGACAGCCTGGACGATGGCCAAACCGGCCCCGGCTTCCCGATTGAGGTGTTCAATGTGCTGGGCGCGGGTGATGGGTTCATGTCGGGCCTGACCAAGGGCTGGCTGGACGGCGAAAACTGGCCCACCGCGCTGAAATATGCCAACGCCTGCGGGGCTTTTGCCGTCTCGCGCCACGGCTGCACCCCGGCCTATCCGTCGTGGGCAGAGCTGCAATTCTTCCTGGCCCGCGGTGTAAAGACCCCGGCTTTGCGCAAGGACGCGGCGTTGGAACAAATCCACTGGTCCACCAACCGCCGCAAGCAGTGGGGGCAGGTGCGGGCCTTTGCCTATGACCACCGCTCTCAGCTGGAGGATATTCCCGGTGCCACGCCGGAAAACATCGGTCGTTTCAAAGAATTGTGCCTTGATGCCACGCTGGCGGTTTCCAAAGGTCGTGAGGGCTTCGGCCTGCTGTGTGACAACCGTCTGGGAAAGGACGCGCTGCACCGCGCTTCGGGTCAGGGGCTGTGGATCGGGCGTCCTGTCGAATGGCCCGGTTCGCGCCCGCTGACACTGGAGCCTGAAATCGGTCCTGATTTTGGCGGTCTGTCGGAATGGGCGCTGGAAAATGTGGTCAAGGTGCTGTGTTTCTGTCACCCCGATGACCAACCCGAGATGCAGGCGGCGCAAGAAGACACCATCACCCGGCTGTTCCACGCCTGTCGGCGCAACCGTCTGGAAATGCTGCTGGAAATCATTCCCTCCAAAGTGGGACCGGTGGACGATTTCACCAATGCCAAGCTGATCACACGGTTTTACGACATCGGCATCTACCCCGATTGGTGGAAGCTGGAGCCGATGCAGACCGCTTCGGCCTGGGCCGCCACCTGCGATGCAATCAACAGCCGCGATCCGCACACCCAAGGCATCGTGATTTTGGGATTGGGGCAGACCGAGGCAGAACTGGCATCCAGTTTCCGGCTGGCTGCCGATTTCCCGCTGGTCAAAGGTTTTGCCGTGGGCCGCACCATTCACGCCGATGTCGGTCGTCTATGGATCGCCGGGCAGATTGACGACGCCACCGCCGTGGCCACCATGGCCGAAAACTTCCGCCGCCTTTGCGGCATCTGGGACGACGCCCGCACAGGAGCCGCAACATGACCACCATCCGCCTGACCGCCGCCCAAGCCATGGTTCGCTGGCTGAGTGTGCAGATGACCGCAGAGGGCGACCGTTTCATCGAAGGCATCTGGGCGATTTTCGGCCATGGCAATGTGGCGGGGATCGGTGAGGCGCTGCACGGCGCACGCGACAGCTTTCCAACCTGGCGCGGTCACAATGAGCAAACCATGGCCCATGCCGCGATTGCCTATGCCAAAGCGCAAAAGCGCAGGCGGGCGATGGCGGTGACCACCTCGATCGGGCCGGGGGCATTGAATGTGGTGACCGCCGCCGGGGTGGCCTTCGCCAACCGCTTGCCATTGCTCATTATTCCCGGCGATGTCTTTGCCAACCGCGCCCCCGATCCGGTGTTGCAGCAGTTGGAGGATTTCAACGACGGCACGGTGACCGCCAATGATTGCTTCCGCCCGGTGACGCGTTATTTCGACCGCATCATGCGGCCCGAACAGATCATGACGGCGCTGCCGCGTGCCTTCCGGGTGATGACCGACCCTGCCGATTGCGGCCCGGTCTGCCTTGCGTTCTGTCAGGATGTGCAGGCCGAGGCCTACGACTATCCGGCGACGTTCTTCACGCCCAAAGTCTGGAAGATCCGCCGCCCGCAAGCCGATGCCGATGAATTGGCGGCGGCGATTGACGCGATCAAGGCGGCCAAGGCCCCGGTGATCGTGGCCGGGGGGGGGGTGATCTATTCCGGGGCCGAGGCGGCCTTGGCCGATTTCGCCCGCGCCCACAACATCCCGGTGGTGGAAACGCAGGCGGGGAAATCCTGTCTCGATTTCGACCATCCGTTGAACTTTGGTCCCGTCGGGGTGACGGGGTCTTCCAGTGCCAACATCGTCTGTGAAAACGCCGATCTGGTGATCGGGGTCGGCACTCGGTTTCAGGATTTCACCACCGGGTCCTGGTCCTTGTTCAAGAACCCAGGCCGGCGGGTGATGTCGATCAACGTGGCGGCCTATGATTCGCACAAGCATGGCGCGATCAACTTGACGTCAGATGCGAAGATCGCCTTGCAAGTCCTTGGTGTCGCTTTGAAAGACCGGAAATGGTCGGCGATTTCGGGTCTGCAGGCCGACTGGGCTGCCGCGACCGCCGCCGTCAAGGCCAGGCCCGCGCATGACAACGCTTTGCCGACCGATATGCAGGTGGTGGGGGCTGTGCAACGCACGGCGCTTAAATCCACCGTGGTGATGTCGGCGGCGGGCACCATGCCGGGGGAATTGCACAAGATCTGGGATGCACCGGTTGGCGGCTATCACATGGAATACGGCTTTTCCTGCATGGGCTATGAAATTGCCGGGGCCATGGGCATCAAGATGGCGCGGCCTGAGGCCGATGTGATCTGCATGTTGGGCGATGGCAGCTACATGATGGCGAATTCGGAACTGGCAACGGCGGTGATGATGGGCATTCCTTTCACCGTGGTGATCACGGACAACCGCGGTTACGGCTGCATCAACCGGCTGCAAAAGGGCACCGGCGGGGCGGGATTCAACAACCTGCTGGACGAATCCTATCACGTCCATCCCAGCCACATCGACTTTGCGGCGCATGCGGGCGCCATGGGGGCCGATGCGGTCAAGGTTGCCTCGATTGCCGATCTGGAGACTGCGTTGATCCGCGCCAAAACCGCCACCCGCCCGGTGGTGATCGTGATTGATACGGATCCCTGGCCCTCAACCGCCGAAGGTGGGACGTGGTGGGACGTGGCAGTGCCCGAAGTCTCAACCCGCCACGAGGTCAACGCGGCCCGCGCAGGCTATGAAACCCAAACCAAACAGCAGCGTCTGGCTGACTGACCCGAGGACAGCATGATTTATTACGGCACCAACCCGATCGCCTGGACCAATGACGACGACCGTTCCCTGGGCGCGCATATCAGTCTGGAACAATGTCTGGACGAAACCGCTGCCATCGGCTTTGACGGCATCGAAAAGGGCCACAAGATGCCCGTCACCGTTGAGGGGCTGAACGCTTTGTTCGAACCGCGCGGGCTGAAATATGTTTCGGGCTGGCATTCGACCAACCTGCTGGTGAATTCGGTCGAGGACGAAAAGGCCGCGATGCAGCCCTATCTGGACCTGCTGAAGGGCATGGGCTGCACCGTGATCATCGTCTGTGAGACGTCGAACGCCATCCACGGTGCCGATGATCTGGCGGTGAATGACCGCCCGCATCTGCCCGATGCCGAATGGGCGAGGTTCGGCCAAGGCATAGAGGCGCTTGCAGCATTTTCGGCCGCGCAGGGGGTGAGGCTGGTTTATCATCACCACATGGGCACGATTGTCGAGGCCGAATGGGAGATTGACCGGCTGATGGCCGAGACGGGTCCGCACACCCATCTGCTGCTCGACACCGGACATTGCTATTACGGCGGCGGCGATCCGGTGCGGGTGGCGAAAAGACATATGGCGCGCGTTGGTCATATTCATGCCAAGAACGTGCGTCCCGACATCATGCAACAGGTGCGCGAACAGGGGCTGTCGTTTCTGGAAGGCGTGCGGCGCGGTGCGTTCACGGTTCCGGGCGATGCCGAGGGGGCGGTGGATTTCCACGGCGTTTTGGAAGTGGCGGCCGCCCATGGCTATCAGGGCTGGCTGGTGATTGAAGCCGAGCACGACCCCTCAGTGAGCATTCCGATGGATTATCAATCGCTTGGCCTGCGAAGCCTGAAAGGGTTTGCCAAGCGGGCCGGGCTGGACAAGTGATCAAGGCCGGGGGCCAGCCCCCCGGACCGTCGCCAAAGCCGGGGGGC
>JANPOY010000065.1:0-19328 GCA_031428215.1 Paracoccaceae bacterium | reverse complement strand
GGTGGTCGAATACACCGCCGGAACCACCGGCATTTCGCTGGCGCTGGTCGCCAGTGCCTTGGGCTACAAGACCCATTTCGCGTTTTCCGATGCCTTCAGCGAGGAAAAACGCTTTGCGATGCTGGCCTACGGCGCCACCATCACCGATGTCCCGAGCGACAATAAGAAGATCACCAAGGACCTGATTCAGGCGATGATCGCCAAGGCGGGCGAAATCAGCCGCCAGCCTGGCCACTGGTGGGCCGATCAGTTGAACAACACCGACGGGGCCGATGGCTATGCGGGCCTGGGTGACGAGATCTGGCAGCAGACCGCCGGTCAGGTCGACGCGCTTGTGCACACCGTCAGCACCGCGCATTCGCTGCATGGCATCAGCCGGGCACTGCGCCGCCACAATCCCGCGCTGACGGTCCATGCGGTGGAACCTGCCGAGTCGGCGGTGCTGTCCGGCCAGCCGCCGGGGTCGCACAAGATCGAAGGCATCGGCCTTGGGTTTTTGCCGCCGCTCTGGCACCCCGACGAGGTGACCGAAATTCTGACCGTCTCGACCGAGGATGCCAAGTCGATGGCCCGGCGTCTGGCGCGAGAAGAAGCGATTTTTGCAGGCACCTCGACCGGTGCCAATATCGTGGCGGCGCTGCGGATCGCGCAGCGGCTGGGTCCGGGCAAGACCGTGGCAACGCTGATCGTCGATTCAGGCCTGCGCTACCTCAGCACGGATGTGTTCCGCGGCCCGGCATAGGTCGGCTGATCGCCGGGGTATGTGTTATGCCGGGTCAGGGTGTCTGGCTCCGGGCGGGATTTGGGGGAGGCAGATGCAGCCCAACGTGGCTGACCTGATCCGCTAACCCCCCTGGGTTCCCCTGCGCCTGCATGATCCAGCCTTGCGTGTCACCGCATTGGAGCCGCCGAGTCGCCGGTCCAGGCGGGTGACGCGCCCGGCGCCAACCAGATCGAAGGCATCTGGCGGCAGTGAACCTGCGCGGGCCGACCAAGGCAACCCGTAGACATTGCGCGACCGGTGCGGTTCATTGGCCAAACGGAGCACCGTTCATGACCCGCATCTGTTTTTCCATCGACGGAGGATATTCGATTGCCTGATCTTTCAACCATCGGCGCGGCCGTTGTCGGCACAGGCTTTATCGGCTCGGTCCATCTGGACACCCTGCGCAGGCTGGGCGTGCCGGTTGTGGGTGTGCTTGGCTCCAGCCCCGCGCGGGGGGCAGAGCGGGCGCGGGCGTTGGGGGTGCCGCGCGCCTATGGATCGCTGGACGAACTGCTGGCCGATCCGGCGGTGCAAGTGGTGCATGTCACCTCGCCGAACGTCGCGCATTATGATCAGGTTCGGCAGATTCTGGCAGCCGGGCGGCATGTCATCTGTGAAAAGCCGCTGGCGATGACCTCGGCACAGTCGGCCGAGATGCTGGACCTGGCGCGGGCCGGCGGCAAGATCGCGGCGGTCTGCTACAACACCCGCTTTTATCCGCTGAACCAGCACGCGCATGGCATGATGCGGGCGGGTGAGCTGGGCGATCTGCGTCTGATCACCGGGCAGTTCCATCAGGACTGGCTGGCGAAAGACACCGACTGGAACTGGCGGCTGGAGGCAGATGAGGGCGGCCCCCTGCGGTCGGTCAGCGACATCGGCACGCATTGGGTGGATCTGACAAGTTTCATCACCGGCCAGCGCCCCGTGGCCGTGATGGCGGAATTGGCGACCTTCATCCCAGACCGCCAAAAGCCGCTGGGTCCGGTGGAAACCTTCACCACGGCAAAGGGCGCGACGGAGAGGCGCAGGATCACGACCGACGATGCGGCGACCATCCTGTTGCGCTATGCGAACGGCGGGCGCGGTGTCTTGACCACCAGCCAGATCAGCCATGGTCGCAAGGGCTTGTTCACCTGGGACATCTCGGGCGCCCACGCTTCGGCGGCCTGGTCGGCAGAAACGCCGGAAAGCCTGTGGATTGGTCATCGTGACGCGCCAAACCAGCTGCTGTTGCGCGACCCTTCGCTGATGAACGTGACAGGCGCGGCGGCGGCGGGTTTTCCGGGCGGCCATCCAGAGGGCTTTGCCGACACCTGGGCAGCCTTTTTCCGTCAGGTCTATGGCGATGTGGCGCGGGGCGGCAGGGCGGCAGGATCGACCTGGGCCGGTTTTGATGATGGCCATTACGAGATGCTGTTCTGCGACGCAGTGCTGGCCAGTGCCGCGCGCGGAGCCTGGGTCGATGTGAGACAGGCGTGAAGGCAACGCATGCAACCGGGCCTTCCGATCCGGCAACTGCCCTGTGCCACGCGCTTGGCCGCGAAATATCTCCGGCTTGGCGCATCTGCCGACCAAAGACCGGTTGATCCACAACGCCGGGCTTCATCCGGGGCGTGAGGTCGATGGGCCGGATTTCATTCCGGGGCTGTATCGGACTGGTAGCAGTGACCCCATCATCATCTGACCCAATAACCCGAATTTTGCAGGCCAGCAGACACCGAAAGTCAGGCGAGCGAACCCGGAGTCAGGGAAGCCATCAAAGGGCGGACAAAAGCGCCGTGCTGTCGCGGGGGATCAACTGAAACGGCAGGCAGACCGATCGCGGCACTTCGTCTGCGATGATCGCCAGCAGCAGTCGCATCGCTGTGGCTCCCATTTCCGTGCGCGGCTGGCGTATCGTGGTCAGTGCCGGAATGCAGGATTGCGCAAAATGGATGTCATCGAACCCCACAACCGAAAGATCCGCAGGCACCCGGACCCCTGCCCGATGGGCTGCGGTGATGAAGCCCATGGCACTTTCGTCGTTGGCGCAAAAAACCGCAGTCGGCCGAACCGCCAGACCGTGCCAGGCCTCAAAGCACGCCCGGCCTCCGGCCAGCCCGAAATCACCCGCAAAAACATGTGCATCAGGTTGCGGCAGGCCCGCGTCGGCCAGCGCACGGCGATATCCGATCAGCCGCTCCCGCGTCAGGACGTTCAACGGTGGCCCGGAGACATGCGCGATCAGCCGGTGTCCCTGTCCAATCAGATGCGTCACCGCCGCATGGGCTGCCGCCTGGTTGTCGATCGAAACAGCGGTGGTTGCGTGCTGCAGCCCGACTTCAGAGACGGTGACAATCGGCTTGATGCCTTGCGCGTTGGCGCGGGGAATGTCGAACCAGGCGGATTGCGGTTCGGCCAGCAACAGCGCCCCGTCGGCCCGGCCGTTCAGCAGATAGCGGACAAAACTGTCCTCGCGTTGCTTCAGGCGGCCGGTGATGCCGATCAACATGGTCAACCCCGCGGCAGACGCAACCTGGTCGATGCCACCCAGAATTTCCGAAAAGAATGTGTTCCCGATATCTGGCACCACCACCAGCACCGTGTTCGCCCGACGCTGGCGCAGCGACTGGGCCGCCGTGTTCAGGTTGTACCCGGTTTCCCGAACCGCCGTCAGCACGCGGTCGCGCGTCGGGGCGGCGACAAGATCGGGCGTATGCAGGCACCGGCTGACCGTGGCAATCGAGACCCCGGCAAGCCTTGCAACATCCTCGATCGTCGGGCGTCTCATGCGAGGGGGGGTCTCCTTGGTTTGTGCGCGGATCGTCCGGTCGTTTTCGCGGTCTGGGCAGAGTGTAAACCTTTACATGAATGACAAATGCAGTACACCTTGCGTATTGCTTTTGATGTTCGGATTCGTTTGGCATTCAGGCGGCGCTCGGCTCATGCCCCCCGCCGTTGGCCCAAGACGAAGAACGTCTGGCGTCCCGCTGGAGGCACAGACGCAAATTCGGTGAAGATCTGCAATCAACCATTTGGGAGGATCATTATGAAACGACTGTTGCTTGGAACCGCTTCGCTGACCGTGGCACTTGGCCTTGCCGGGATGGCACAGGCCGAAGGCTACAAGATCGGCATTTCCAACACCGTGCAGGGCAATGGCTGGCGCGAGCAGATGGTCTGCGCCATGAAGGCCGAGGCGCTGGCCTCGGGCAAGGTCGAAAGCCTGAACATAGCACATCGCAACACCGATGCGGCGGGCCAGCTTGAAGATATCCGCAACCTGATCCAGGCCGGGGTGGATGCCATCGTGGTCAATCCGTCGAACGCCGAAGGGGTGAATGCGGCGATCAAGGAAGCCACCGATGCGGGAATCGTCGTGGTGGCGGTGGATCAGGCCGTGACCGAACCTTCGGCCTATATCCTGTCGAACAACCAAGAGCAGTATGCCTATCTTGGCGCGAAATGGCTGTTCGAAAGCATTGGCGGCAAAGGTGCTGTCGTCTACATGCGCGGCGCCGCCGGTGCAGGGGCCGACAATGACCGCGATGTGGGCTTCAAGCGTGCGCTGGCCGAGTTTCCTGATGTGACGGTGGCCCAGGAGGTGTTCACCGGCTGGCAGCAGGATCAGGGCAAGCAGCAGATCAATGACATCATCGCGGCGGGCGTGGCCTTTGATGGTGTGTGGACAAGCGGCATCGACAATGTGATCGTCGATGCCTTCGTCGAAAGCGGCGCGCCGCTGGTGCCGATCGTGGGCGCCGACAATGCGGGCTTTGTCAGCCAATTGACCTCGGTCGAAGGGCTGAAAGGGGCAGCAGTCACCAATCCCGGATCGGTCGGCGGGGCCGGTGTGGCGCTGGCGATCCAGATCCTTGATGGCAAGATGCCGGCGAACAAGACCGTTCTGGTCGATCCGGCGCTGTGGGACAACGTCAGCGATGAAGGCAAGGCGTTGATTGCCGCCGGGCAGAACCCGAACCTGTCGCCGGAATGGCCGGTCTCGGTGTCGATCAACGGCTGGACGACCTATACGATGGACCAGATCATCGCCTGCAAGGGCCCCGGCGAGTGATCTGAGCGACGGATGTCTGCACCCCTCCGCACCATGTGCGGGGGGGCGTCCTTCAGCGAAAGAACGGACCGATGACCCTACCCCCCGCGTCTGCGGCCCTGCTGGACGCCACCGGCGTTGCCAAGCGATTTGGCGCGGTGCTGGCACTGCGCGATGCCTCGTTGCAGGTCGCGCCGGGGCAGGTCGTGGCCCTGATGGGCGCAAATGGCGCGGGCAAGTCCACCTTTGTGAAGATCCTGACCGGGGCGCTGAAGCCCGACGCGGGCCATGTCCGCATCCGTGGACAGGACAGCACCGTGGCCTCACCCGCAGGTGCGCGGCGTTCGGGCCTGGTGCCGGTCTATCAGGAGCCATCGCTGATCCCGGATTTGTCCGTCGCCGACAATCTGCGGCTGGGCGATACACCGGTCGGGAAATTCCGCCACTGGGTCAGTGAATTGGGCCTGCCAAACCTGCGGCAGGATGCCATGATCCGCGCCTTGCCACTGGCCAGTTTGCGCATCGTGGATCTGGCCCGCGCACTTGCAGTCGAGCCGGATGTGCTGTTGCTGGACGAGATGACGGCGGCTTTGCCAACCGATCTGGTGGACCGCGTGCTGGCCGTGGTGCGCGCGCAGGCCGATGCCGGTCGCTCGGTTATCTATATCTCGCATCGTTTCACCGAAATTGCGGCGATCTGCGACCGCGCCACCGTGCTGCGCGACGGGCTGACCGTGGGTGATCTGGCAATCGAGCCGGGGATCGAGGACCGGATCGTCGAGATGATGCTGGGTGATGCTGTGTCTGCCGCATCCAGAGGCCCGCGCGCGGCGAAGCTGGCCACGCAGGCCGTGCCGCGCCTGCGGCTGCGCAATCTTGCTACCGGCACGCGGCTGGCCGATATCTCGCTGGATTTGCGGCGCGGCGAGGTGCTGGGCGTGGTGGCGCTGGAAGGCCAGGGGCAGGACGAGTTGTTCGACGTGCTGGCCGGCAACCGCCGCGCAACTGCCGGCACGGTCGAGGTTGATGGCCGCCCGGTTGCGTTTTCCCACCCGGCCGATGCCATTGCCACAGGCCTGACGCTGGTGCCGGGTGACCGGGCCCATGCCCTGTTGATGCAACGGTCGGTGCGCGAGAACATTGCGCTGCCGTTGCTGGCGCGGGTCAACAACTGGGGCGCGGTGCCGATGCGGGACGAGCGCGCCCGTGTAGGTGCTGCCATCGACCGCCTGCAGATCGACACACGTGCGCAGGGCGAGGTGCGACGTCTGTCGGGCGGCAACCAGCAGAAGGTGACGATCGCCCGCTGGATTGCCAAAGGTGTCGAGACGCTGCTGTTGTTCGACCCCACGCGCGGCATCGACATCCGCACCAAGCGGCAGATTTATGCGCTTGTCCGCGATCTGGCCGATCAAGGGGCCGCCGTGTTGTACTACACGTCTGAATTGGCCGAGGTGCGGCTGGCCTGCGACCGGGCCGTGGTGATTTTTGGCGGGCGGGTGGTGGATGTGATCGAGGCCGCCGACGCGGATGAACCGACCCTGATGCGCGCGGCCTATGGGCTGACTGAACAGACGGAAACTCCGGCATGACGCGGCTGATACGGTCCAATGGCTGGACGGCAGGGCTGGCCGCACTTCTGGTGCTGCTGCTGATCGCGACCAAACTGATCCAGCCCGAGTTCGGGGTGTCCGGTCTGGACAGTCTGGCCCGCGCGGCCCTGCCGTTCGCACTGGCAACAGTCGGCATGGCGGTCGTGGTGATCGCGGGGGGGATAGATCTGTCCATCGCCGCGATGATGTCGGTGGCAAGCGTCACGGCGGCGGTTCTGATGGACGGGGCCAGCGACGGGCAGGCGGCGTTTGCCGTGATCGGTGCGCTGCTGCTGGGACTGGCCATGGGCGGGCTGAACGGCGCCTTGATCGTGGTGACGCGGGTGCCTGATATTGTGGTGACGCTGGCGATGCTGTTTGTCTGGCAAGGCGTGGCACTCTTGATCCTGAACGCGCCAGGGGGCGGGGCGGCGCCCTGGCTGCGCGCCCTGGTGGCGGATGGGGTCACGATACCGGGTGTGCCCGCGGGTCTGACCGAATGGCTGCCGCGCGGCATCGTCTTTCTGGCCATCGTGGTGGCGGCGGTCTGGCTGCCGATCCGCCGCACCAAGCTGGGCCTGATGTTTTACGCCATCGGATCCGACCCGCAGGCGGCTTTCCGGTCGGGCGTGCCGGTGGGGCGCACGCGCATCGCGGCCTATGCGGTCTGCGGTCTGTTTGCGGCACTGGGCGGGCTGACCGTGACAATGGCCACGGGCATCGGTGAGCCGATCCCGGGGCCATACCTGCTGGCCTCGGTTGCCGCCGTGGTGCTGGGCGGGGTGGTGCTGGGCGGGGGGCGGGGCGGCGTTCTGGGCCCGATTCTTGCCGTTATGGTGCTGCGGCTGGTGCGGATGGACCTGACGCTGATGTCGGTTGATCCCAATGTCGCTGCCATCATCGAAGGCACGATCATGGTGGCTGTCGTGATGTTCGGCGGGGTTCTGGCAATGCGGGGGGCGCGGCATGACAACGGCGGTTGAACCGGTCACCGCATGGGCGCGGTTGGCACGGCTGATGGTGGATTATCCGCTGATCCCGTTGTTTGGCTTGCTGGTGGGCCTTGTGGCCGTGTTGGAGGTGATGCAGCCCGGCATCGTGAACGAACGCTGGCTAGGCAACACCCTGAAGTTTGCCATACCGCTGGCCATGCTGGCCGCCTGTCAGACGCTGACCATGCTGACCGGCGGGATCGACCTGTCGGCAGGCACCATCGCCACCATCGCGGCCTATGTCACCGCAACAGCCACCCCGATCATCGGCGCGCCCGCTGCCATCAGCATCGCGATGAGTTGCGCGCTGGCGGCCGGGCTGATGAATGGCATCGGCGTGGCCTTTGCCCGCGTGCATCCTTTGATCATGACCCTCGGCACCGGGCTGATCGCCACCGGCTGCCTGCTGGTTTATCAGCGGACAGTCATTTCCACTGGCACCGAATATCCGGCCCTTCTGGTCTGGCTGGGCACCGGGCGGACCTTGGGTTTGCCCAATGGTCTCGCCCTGTTCATCCCTTTTGCAGCGCTTATCCTTTGGGCGCAGCGGCGCACCGGCTTCGGGCGGTTGCTCTACGCCGTCGGCTCGAACGAGGCGGCAGCGCGGCTTTCGGGTGTGCGGGTCTGGCAGGTGCATCTGGCGCTTTACGCCCTGTCGGGGGTGATCGCCGGGCTGACGGGCCTTTTGTATCTGGGCATGGTCAAGACCGCTTCGCTGTCGCTGGCCCTGCCGTTGGACCTGCCATCGGTGGCGGCGGCGGTCATTGGCGGTACCTCGATCTTCGGTGGGCGCGGCGGCTACGGCGGCACCATTGTCGGCGCCCTGATCCTGACCGTTCTGGCCACCATGCTGACGCTTTTGCAAATGCCCGAAGGCGGACGGCGCATCCTGTTTGGCGCAATCATTCTGGCGGTTACGGCACTGTATATCCGTTTGACCGACCGCAGCTGAAGGGGGCTGGCATGGCAACATTCCGCATCGTTGGCATCAGCTTTGACCACATGCATATGGGCGATCTGCTGCGTCAGGTTCAGGATCACCCGGAGGCAGATCTGGTGGGCATCTTTGACCCCGACCGCGCGGCGATGGCCCGCGCCGTGGCGCAGTTCGGCATCCCCGCGGACCGCATATTCACCGATTTCGACGCCTGCATGGCCCAAGCAAAGCCTGATCTTGCCATCCTCTGTGCCGCCACCGCAGACCACGCACGCTATACCGCGCGGCTGGCGGCCCATGACTGCCATGTGTTCGTGGAAAAGCCCTTTGCCGCCTCGGTTGCCGACGCACGGGCGATGATCGCAGCCATGGCCCCAACGGGCAAGATGCTGGCAGTCAATTGGCCGATGGTCTGGATGCCGGCCCATGTGACCGCGAAACGCCTGATCGACGAGGGTGTCATTGGCGATCTGATCGAGATGCACCATTATGGCGGCAACCGCGGCCCGCTTTATCATCTGGCCGACAAAGAGGAAGTCTCGGCGCAAGAGGTCGAACGGCAAAAGCCGAACTCGTGGTGGTACAGGCGCGCGTCCGGTGGTGGCAGTTTGCTCGATTACCTTGGCTACGGTGCCACCTTGGGCACCTGGTACATGAACGGCGTGGCGCCGCTGGAAGTGACCTGCGTGGTGGACGAAGTACCGGGCATCGAGGTGGACCAGCACGCGATCATCGTCTGCCGCTATGCCTGTGGTCTGTCAAAGATGGAAACCCGCTGGGGCACCTTCACCGACCCCTGGACGATCCAGCCGCAGCCCAAATGCGGCTTTGTCTTTGTGGGCACAGAAGGCACCCTTGCCAGCTGGGACTATGCCGATCATCTGACACTGCAGACCTGCGCCCACCCCCAGCCTTATCCGGTGCCGGCCGACGCTTTGCGCCCCGGCCGTCGCAACGCCATCGAATACGTGTTGGGCTGCATCGCGCGGGGCGAGCCCCTGAGCGGCCCGCTGGACCCGGCGATCAGTCTGACCGGACAGCGCATCGTCGACACAGCAGCCCAGTCCGCGCAGCAGAAACGGACGCTGCAATTGATCCCGTAAAGCTGTGATCCGACATACCGCCGTCGAGACAAACAGGGCATCAGCGGCCCGTCTGCTGGTTTACAGTTTTCGCAGATAGGCGCTTGAAACATAGCCCTTTAGCCCGCGCGCCTGTTTCAGCGCGACCTTGCACCAACTCGTGTTGCCAGACCGCTCGCAGCTTTGAAGCCACAGTTCCGTGCCATTCGGCAGACCAACGACGATCCGATAACCGATCCCGGGCCCGGCCCGCATCTTCAGCATGTCGTCGGCTTCGACGCCTGCCACCGCGTAGTAACCCTTGGGTTCAGCCGCCGCGCGTCCCACACCAAAGCTGGCTGAAATTGCCGCCATGGTCAGCAAAGTGATGATGACTTTAAGCATCCGTTTTCCATTTTCTATGTTTTCTGCCTCGGCCAGAGAGTAGCGCGCTGGGGGTTGCGCAGGCAACTGGGCGGTTCTCAAGCTCGTTGCAATTCGGGCAAAGCATGGGCGTGTGGCCGGGCAAGCTTGGTTGAAAGGCAGGAAACCCGGTAGCGATCAAGTCCGCGCCGATGCTGCCGCGGTAAACACAAAGCACCGGTTCCGAGCGGCCCCGCGCATTTTGTCGCGAAAACTGCCCGCTTCGGCGGCGTAAACGCTGTAGACATCGATCTGCACCCGACCATGCAACCATTTGGCCCTGAGCGCGTTGACACCGTGCCATCGCGCTTGCCGCGGAAACTCTTCGCACAGCGACGTTGGTGACCGAACAATCCTGATAGGGCGACAGCATGACCATCAGCACACCCCAGAATACACCGGCGCCTGACGCCCGGCTTCCGCGCATCCAGACCGATTGGCACAGCGCCGCCCGTCAGGCCGAGCGTGATCTTGTGCGGCTGGGTTGGGCGCGTCAGGTGCTGGAACCGACTGGTGACAGTCCGGTGACCCACAGCATCGCGCGGGTCCGCCTCGCACAACACATCTTTGCAACCCAACAGAGTGATCCGCTCTGATGGCCGCAAGCGTCGATCAGTCAGAGAAGTTGCCATTGCTGGTTCACTCCGTTGAAGCGCGCCAGACCGACACGACTTCGTGCGCAGATCAGCTTGCGCAGGGTGCCGGTTTGCCCCCATCAATCCCGGTGCCGATCGTGGCGCAGGCCATCATTCATGTGATTGAGGACAATCCAGCGCTGCGCGAGGCCGAACGCATTTTGTTCGAAGTGGTCGGGTGGGAAGTCCGCGATTATGCTTCGGCTGAGGAGTTTCTTGCTGGTCCGCGCCCGTCTGGCGATGCGTGCCTTCTGGTTGATGTGATGCTGCCGGGCATGAATGGCGTCGCGTTGCTCGAATTGTTGAGGGCGGAAGGTCTGCGCGTTCCGGCGATCATGCTGACTGGCCGCGGTGACGCTGCGACGGCCGTTGCCGCCTTGAAGGCGGGCGCGGCCGATTTCATCGAAAAACCCGCGGATTGGACGATGCTGCTGGCGGCTGTCACATTGGCAATCGAGGGCGCACGCGACATCCGGGCGCGCCAGCAAGCCCGGGCGCAGGCGAAGGCCCGGTTTGATATGATCACGCCGCGCGAGCAGGATGTGATGATGTTGGTTCTGGATGGCCGACCGAACAAGATCATTGCAGGTGATCTGGGGATCAACCAGCGCACGGTCGAAAACCACCGCGCAAGTGTGATGCAAAAAACGGGCGCAGAATCGCTGCCAGCGCTGGTGAAATTGTTTCTTGAGGCAAACGAGTCGGAATGATTGAAGCCACAGTCTCGCAGTGTCCGCCACAAGCCGGAAATCAATTGGAGTTCAGAATGCATAATCTGGCGACGGCTGAACCTGCGCCTGTCGATACGGATCAATGGCGGACCATGCCCGCGGTGTTGTGCGATCCGTCCGAGACGCCGGATCAGTCCGCCTTTTCGGGGCTTCATCCGCAGCCATTCGGCGCCATCAAGGCGACCGACACCGCCGCGCTGGCCACGGGTCATGGCGGCGCAGCTGCCGACCAATCCGCACAGGCACCAATGGCATTTCCGCGCCGTCTGCGCGTCGTGATCGTTGAGGACGAGGCCATCGTCGCGATGGAACTTGAAATGCTGCTGGAGGATCTGGGGGCCGAAGTTGTCGGACTCGCCACAACCGCGGTGGACGCCTGCGCGCTTGTGCAAAGGCATCGGCCCGATTTCGTGACGATGGACATCAGCATCAAGGGCGACCGGGACGGCGTCAGCGCGGCGCAGGAAATCTTTGACTCCCACGGCGTCCGGTCGATCTTCATCTCGTCCAACAGCGATCCGGTCACGCAAAAACGCGCGGAAACCTGTCAGGCAATCGCATGGATCAAGAAGCCGATCGACACCGCCGACCTGACCGCAGCGTTACGTCTTGTGACACCGCGCAGCCACTGAAGGCGCCGCCGAAGTGATGCGCATCGAAAGGATCAACCCCGCCGTTGACGCAAACGCCTGCACGAACGACTGGCAGAGACGATGGCAGCGGCGGTCATCCATTCTACCTGCTGGCGCGCGCCCGACCTTGTCCAACATCAAGGTCACCTCGACAGAAACCTGATCGAGCGCAGCTTTCACCGGCCCGGCACTGACCCTCATGATTGGTCAGAGGCCAATGGCGACACAGTCACAACAACCTGCGCGGAACTTCGGGACTGCCGCCCCCATTGCCGCAAGCAGTCTGTGCTGGACCTGCGAGGCTGGCTCCAAGCTGGTGAAAAGAACTCCCATGAAACAGCGGCCGCGCCACCCTCGGGTCATTCTGACGGACAGGGCGGCACGCGCATTTTTTCTCGGTTGATCAAAGCATCTCCAAGGCCCTATTCACGGGCGTGATCGCAGGTGACATCAGGATTGTTGTCGGCAAAGCTGCCAGACTTGTTCGCACGCCAGGCCCAGACATGCAGCTCGTAGAACGCGTCCAGCCCATAGCGATTGGGCGCGGTGTTGTAGCTGAACAGCTGCCCCCCAAGGCTCGCGGGGCCTTCGAAGGCGATGTATTCCACCGCAATCAGTTGCATCGAGCCGTCCGGTTGCGGCTCGTACATGACCGCTTCGGGTTTCGCGATGTCGAGCAACTTGTCGTTCAGATAGACCGGATTCACATAGTGAATCCCCATTGCTCCGCTCGTGGCGCTGCTGGCACATGGGATCGGTCCATAGCCTTCGGCAACCGCCGTCGCCACATCGGTGAAGCGACCGTTTGCTTCCCGCACGTTTTTGCCCAGCAGGCTGGCGTCCTCGGCCAGTGCCGCCGTCGCACCTGCTGCAAATGTCGAAAGGATCATACAGTTTCGAACCCAGTGAACATTGCTCATCGGTCTTCTCCATATCTTGTTTCTGGCAAGGTCGCGTTTTCGTTGGTTCGCGTTTGGCCAAAACCTTGGGATGCCGACCAAGGCGCTTGTTTCACCCTGTCAGCGCCATGACCTCGGCGAGGGAAATGACGTTAGCCCCTGCGGCACCCGGTGGCGTCAGGAGTTGGCCGTCAGCGGATCGATGATCTGCGGCACTTCGGTGATCTGCGAAAATGGAATGCCGCTGAGTTCGGCATGTCTGCGGATCGAGTCCTCGCCGTCGGCCAAATAGACGCAGAAGGTCTTGCTGCCTGCGACGTAGCTGTGCTGCCACTGAATCGCCGGTCCGATCGTGTTGAGCGCCTGATTAGAGGCGCGCGCCGCGCCGCAAAGTTCTGTGACCGAGAAATTTCCTATACCGGGAATGTCACGCTCAATCATATATCGTTTCATGCTGGACATTTTGGGTTGCTCCGGTTGACTCTGTGACCCAAGCCTAAACCTGTGACCGTTGATCGCATAACCAAGTGTTCTTTAGCAGGATAAAGCCAGGCTTCGCAGGCCGCTTGAAATCTTATGTGGGTAAAGGTGATCTTTACCAATAACCGCGATCCCGCATCAGATCAGGGATCGGAACCTGATTTTCTGTTCGAACTCCGCTCAATTGAAGAAGCGGCTGCACGACGCGATGAAAGACCTGTGGCAGGTCGCGGGTAGCTCTCAATTTCGCCAACAGCGCTGGATTGAGTGTCAGACGCTTGGTCCATGCGCTGTGAAATCGCAGATTTCCTGACACAAGCCCGACACCACTTGCAAAAACCCGCTGTGCAAGTCGTCGCGATAGTTGATGAAGTATTCCAGTATCGGCAGCGGAATTTCGGTGTCGATCACCCGCAGGCGCTGATCGTGGATTTGGCGGCTGAAGAAGACGCGTGGCAGGATGGTGATGCCAAGGCCGAAGGCCGCAAGTTTGGCCAGCACGCCCATGTTGCTGCGGGTGGCTTTTGCCGCCGTTCAAATGCTGGTGGTGATGTGTGGCCGGGGTGTTATGCGGTCACGGCGCAATCCCATGGCGCTGGGGGTGATCGCGGCGGTTGCCGGTACGGTCGGCCAGCAGGGCTGGTCGATGCTGCCGGTGGTGCGGGTGCTGGCCCCGGTCAGCGTGGCCATGGCGGCAAGACGGGTGCGCCGCGATGGATGAGGATGATCTTTTCGCACTGCTGCCGGTGCTTTTGCCACTGTCACTGCTGTCGATCGGCGGCGGCACCGCCATCATTGCCGAGTTGGAGGGCGAGGTCGTACAGGCCCGAAACTGGATTTCGCCGCAGGACTTCTCGCAACTTTTTGCCGTCTCCCGCGCCGCCCCCGGTCCCGGGATCACTTGCGCCGCAGCGGCAGTGCGGTTCCGCTGTCCCGATGTGCCGCCATTGCTGGTCTTGCTGGGCGGAGATTGCCTGCACTGCGGTCTATGGCTGGCGGGCTACATGCAATGACTTGGTTGATTGTGACCGCGCGGCGGCCTCCCGATTGGCGTGCTTTGCCAGAGTATGCCCCTGCCGCTGACAGCTGGCGGCGCATGATTGGCCGGGCAACATCCACAGGCTTGAATGCCGTGTTGGCACCGGCGGACCTGCGGTGTCCGGACGGTCAGATTGATCTCGAAGACCGTGACGGATTGCCCGATGTCCGCGTTTCGCCGGTGTCGGTCTGCCCGGCCTGCGCTGGGAGCGCCCGGCAGGAAAAACAATGCCGCAACATCCGCAAAGCGGCGCGGCATTTGGGTGTCAGCCGCACCACGGGTTGCAAGCATCTGGCGCAAGGGGCCGCGGCTGTCTGAAGCCGCTGTAGTTGTCGCAGACCGGAACTGTGACTGACCCGGTTGCGGGCCAGGTCCCAAAGGCTCGGGCTGGCAGGAATGGGCATCTCACTCGATCAAATCGGGTCGACGGCACCAAGGTTTACAAGGGCGGCGCATCAAACGCCGCCCTTGCTGACTTACAGGTTGCCCGCGGCCAATTCGCTGGCGATGTGGTCGGCCTGACGGATGGCCAGCGCCACGATGGTCAGCGTCGGGTTTTCGGCGGCACCTGTGGTGAACTGGCTGCCATCCGACACGAACAGATTCGCGATGTCATGCGTCTGCCCCCATTTGTTCACCACGCCGTCGCGCGGGTTTTCCGACATGCGGTTGGTGCCGAGGTTGTGCGTCGACGGATAAGGCGGCGTCGGAAACACCCGGGTCGCCCCCACGGCGGTGTAGATCGCGATTCCCTGCTTGTAGGCATGGTTGCGCATCGCCACATCGTTCGGGTGGTCGGAAAAATGCACGTTGGGCGAGGGCAGGCCGAACTGGTCAGGCTGATCCTTGTTCACCGTGACCCGGTTGGTTTCTTGCGGCATATCTTCGCCCACAATCCACATTCCGGCCATGTTTTCATAAGAATCGAGCGCCGTGGTGAATTCACGCCCCCAGCCACCCGGATCGAGGAAGGCCGCCATGAACGGCAGACCCAAAGACAGGGTTTCCAGCTCATACCCGCCGACAAAGCCACGAGTCGGATCCAGTTTCGCCTCGTCCTGGATGATCCCCGCCATCGTGGTGCCGCGCCACATTTTCACCGGCTTGTCGAAAACACCATAGACCGAACCGGTCACATGCCGCATGTAGTTGCGCCCGACCTGACCCGAGGAGTTGGCCAACCCGTCCGGGAACATCTCGGAGGCCGAGTTCAGCAGCAGGCGCGGGCTTTCGATGGTGTTGCCTGCCACGCAGACGATGCGCGCCAATTGGGTCTGTTCCTTGCCATCGGCATCGAAATACACAACACCGGTGACCTTGCCTGCGTCATCGTGCAGGATGCGGGCGACATGGGCGCGCTCACGCACTTCCAGATTGCCAGTCGCCTCGCCTGCCGGGATTTCGGTATAGGCAGTGGACCATTTTGATCCCCACTTGCAGCCCTGAAAGCAGAAACCGGTCTGTTGGCATGGGGTGCGTTCGCCGTCATCGCGGGTCTGGATCGCCATGCGGCCGGTGTGGACTTCCTTGTAACCCACGGCCAAAGCGCCCTTTTCGAGCACCTTGTAGTTGTTGTTGCCGGGCAGACCGGGACGGTCGCCGGTGCGGGTCACGCCCATCTTGTTTTCAGCCAGATCATACCACGGCGCCATCTCGGCCCCGTCAATCGGCCAGTCGAGCAGGTTGGCCCCGTCCACCCGGCCATAGTTTGTCAGTGCTTTCCACTCGTGATCCTGAAACCGCAGGCTGGCACCCGCCCAATGGGTTGTGGTGCCCCCGACGGCCTTGACGATCCAGGCCGGCAAACCGCTGAAATCGTTGGCCACGCGCCAGTCACCGCTGGTGGTGCGTTTGTCCAGCCAAGCCAGCTGGCCAAACGACTCCCATTCATCATTCACGTAATCTTCGGGCAGATATCGCCCGCCTGCCTCGAGCGCCACGACTTTGACGCCTTTTTGCGCCAACTCGTTTGCCAGAGTGCCGCCGCCAGCGCCGGTGCCGATGATGACAACGACCGAATTGTCCGTCAGTTCAAATTTAGCAACCATGATCCTGTCCTCCCCTCACAACCAGTTGATGTCGTCAAAGCCGCGCTCGATGTAGCCGCCTTGACTGAACGACTCGCCCTCATAGCCGAACAACGGCCAGACAGCTTTCTGGTTGTAAAGTCCGGTCACCAGACCGCCCCGGATGCGCTGAAAAAACGCACTTTTTTCGATGCTGCGCAGGGCGTCAACGCGGTCACGCTCCCATCCGATGGCCAGATAATTCGCGTGACCCATGCCCTGAGCGACGCCATTCAGCGCGGCCACACCGGCTTCGATGTCGGCGGCCGTCTCTGCTGTATCGTAGCCCTTGACGGCCACAACGTAGAACTCTGTCGGCACGTGGTCATGCGGATAGATATCGCGTGCCATCTGCACGAGCGTTGCCATGGTTTCCGGTGTCAGTGCCGTCACCTCTGTTGCCCAGGCGGCATCCGGTGCAGCGACAAACCCCGCGCCGACCATGAATGTTGCCCCTGCCGCGATGGACCGCGACAAAAGCTGACGGCGGCTCAGTCCGCGCTTTGCTTCTTGTGTCATAACTTCCCTCCCTGGGTATAGCCTTGGGTATCCGCCCCCTCCCAGAGGCGGTTTCGTGGTCACAAGTAGCGACCACCACGCTGCAGAACCTCGATCTGATAGCCATCGGGGTCGGCAATAAAAAAGAACCGGGCAATCACCGTGCCCGCCGGGGCGAAATCGACCAGTTTGCGCGGGGCGAGTCCGGCCTCTGTCAATCGCGCATGCTCTGCATTCACATCGGCCACGGAAAAGGCCAGATGGCCGTAGCCGTCACCAATGTCATAGGCTTCTGTCCGTCCTTTGTTGACGGTCAGTTCAAGTTCGAAACCGCTTTCGGCATTCGACATGTAGATCAGTGTGAAACTGTCGAAATCCAGCCGATCCGCCACGCGCAGGCCAAAGCAGGTTTCGTAGAATTCCACAGATCGCGCTTCTTCAAGCACGCGGATCATCGAGTGTATTGCTTTTGCCATCAGTCCCCCCGCCGTCATACCCTGAATCAGTATGGTGGCGCGCGAAGACGGGGGTAGTAATCAACTACTACGCATACGAATTGTTATTCGGCGGCCATCGCCACCGGTGTCATCCGTTCCAGATAGATCAGGC
Source organism: Paracoccaceae bacterium (assembly GCA_031428215.1). Classification (GTDB taxonomy): domain Bacteria; phylum Pseudomonadota; class Alphaproteobacteria; order Rhodobacterales; family Rhodobacteraceae; genus Cypionkella. The sequence goes on along the minus strand of JANPOY010000065.1, from coordinate 1,932 downwards.
ATGTGCAGCGCAGAACCGAAGAAAAGTTTGTGGGCTCGCCGTGCAATTCCAACACTTCGGAGTGCAATTTCGACATGAAGGCCGGAATAGTCATGCCTTCACCTGCGGCGACTTCATCCAGAATGTGCCAAAACGTGTTTTCCAGACGCACTGATGTGCTTTGCCCATTCAGGCGCAAGCGGCGTGTGGTCAGCGCGTATCGGTCCGGTGTCTGAGTGGCGTAGATGCGGCACATGTCTGGGTCTCTTGTCCTTCGGGTCGGGTTGTCTGAGATTGATTGTCTGGGAAACTGACGGTGTCGCGCAGCATCGCCCAAGTCAAGTCACAAGGTCGTTCGTGACAACGCCTTGCAAGATCTGACAGGCGCGTGCCGATGGTCTCTCGCGGGCGGTTGCATATGCAGTCAGCAACGTTGCACTTAATCACTACGATATGATGCACGGAAAGCGACTGACAGCCAATGTCGATAATGTCGCAGGGGCTGCCTTGCATCGGCCTTGCCAGAAAAGCACAGGTTTGCCGCAGCCGATCACTGCAACTCAGGCAAGCATGTGAATACGCCGGGGGTCCGCAATTTGGCAGGCTTGCTGCCGACTGCAGCGACATATCACCTTCAGTCTGGATAGGGGGATGCCTGAGGCATCTGTTTGCATCAACCCCGAGCTTGTTGGATCAGGTCGAGTCGGTCAGGCTTGGATCCTCAGATCCTTCAGCAGTGCTCGAAGGCTCCAGATCCTGCGTCACGAATTGGGCCTACGCACCCCGTCATTCATCGGGAATCACTCTGGATGCTGATCGTTTTCGACAGCGACTTTTTATGTTAGACTGAAGGCCGCACCGAGTGGCAGGCCATGAGTGTCTGGGGGCGCGCGGACGTTGGGCTATGAAAACAGTCTCGATCAAATTCCTTGGCCGTTTCGATTTGCAGTCACTTTCTGGCGAGCGCGGCCACCTGAGTGGCCCAAAGGCTGCCCTTTTTCTGGCGCGACTGGCTATGCCACCGGGGCAATTGCATGACCGCAAACGGTTGACCGAAATCCTGTGGCCGGACCGGGGTGAGGCACAGGCACTGGCACTGGCAAGTCTGCGGCAATTGCTCTGGGCCTTGCGCAAGGATCTGGGTGAAGTTGGCCCGCCACCGATTATAGCCGAACGAAGTTCGATCCGGCTCGATCCGGCCGTCGTCGCCGTGGATGTGGTGGATTTCGAGCGCCTGATCCGCACCGGCGCAAGGAACGATCTGGAGCGGGCCATCGCACTTTATCGCGGCGATTTCCTGGCAGAGTTCGATCTGGACGATGATGCAGGCAACACAAACCTGCTGTTTGAGCGGCGGCGACTGCGGGAAATGGCACTTTCCACTCTGAAAACACTTGCCGACCTGCGCGCCAAAGCTGGGGATCTGGACGGCGCGGTCGAGATGGCAGAGCGCGCCCTGTCGATGGATCGCTTGCAGGAAGATGTTCATGCAACACTCATTCGGCTCCATCGCGACCGGGGGCGTCTTGGGTTGGCCCGAGATCAGTACGAAGATTGCCGTGTCATTCTGCGCCACGAACTCGACATTGCCCCATCGGCATAGATGGAAGCGCTGCGAAAATCGCTTGGAACCCCGACGGTCCAACGGGACGCCCCCCCCAATTCAATTCAGCGCACAGCCCAGACCCCTCCACCCACTCCATCCCCCGCTGCAACGCCGCCACCTCGATTGCCGTTGTCCCGTATACGATTGGCATTGGTCGCGCCGGGCATTGCAGCCGTTGTCGTCATGTTGCTTTTTCTCCTGCTTCAGACTGTCCGCCGTCAACGCCCATGGAACAATTTAGGTTGATTGCGTAGCGGAGGGTTTGCGGCTCATCTTGACCCCACATGGAGTTGAAGATGATGAAGAAACCCGTGACGACGAAGGCCCCTGCTGAGCAGGTTGTCAAG
>JANPOY010000064.1:0-2204 GCA_031428215.1 Paracoccaceae bacterium | reverse complement strand
TTTGGGTTGACGAAAGACGCCCCCGGCAGATGCAGCCCCATGAACTCCATCAGCATCTGATTGGTGTTGGCGGTGCCATAAAACGTGCAGGTGCCGGGGCCGTGGTAGCTGGCCATCTCGGCCGCCATCAGCTCCTCGCGTCCGACCGCCCCGGTGGCAAACGCATTGCGCACCTTGGATTTTTCGTCATTCGGCAGGCCGCTCGTCATCGGCCCCGCAGGCACGAACACCGCCGGAATATGGCCGAAAGCCGCCGCTGCCATCACCAGACCGGGGACGATCTTGTCACACACCCCCAAAAACAGCGCCGCATCAAAGGTGTTATGCGACAACGCCACACCCGCCGACAGCGCAATCACATCGCGGGAGAACAGCGACAGCTCCATCCCGGCCTGCCCTTGGGTGACGCCGTCACACATCGCCGGAACCCCGCCCGCAACCTGCGCGGTGGCCCCGGCGCGGCGGGCGGCTTCGCGGATCAGTTTGGGATAATCCTCATAGGGCTGATGCGCCGAGAGCATATCGTTATAGGCGGTGACGATGCCGATATTCGGCACCCGGCCCGCCGCCAGCGCATCTTTATCCGAGCCCATCGCTGCATAAGCATGGGCCTGATTGCCGCAAGCCAAATGCCCCCGCGCCGGACCCTGATGCGCCGCCGCCGCCAGCCGCGCCAGATAATCGCCCCGCGTCTGAGCCGATCGCTCGCGAATCCGGTCAGTCACGCGGTCAATGGTAGAGTTCAACGACATGGGGCACCTCAGGCTTGGCAAGGAAGCTGCAATAGCGGCGTACTTTAGCTGTAACAGATGCTGTTAGCGCTAACAACCCGGTTCTGCTGCGGGCGCAAACAAATTCTGGCCGCAGCGATAGGGCGCTGGCCGCAGGTCACCGGCCCGACGCAATCCGGCCGCAATCGCGAAAGCACCCGCATCATACCTTGATTTGGCGCGATATTCACCAAAAACCTGCCACATTTACAGGGCTTTGTTTGGTTAACGCCCGATAAGTCTAAACTCGGCGGGGCAACCAAAGGGTGAAGCTATGAAGACGACTTCGATTTCCGCACTGGTGCTGGCCTTGGCTCTTTCGGCCTGCGCCCAGACCACTTCTATGTCGACGCAAAACCAAGTGTCGTCGGATCTGTCGCAGGCCTCGCGCCTGCCGCAAGCTCCCGGCCCGCGTGGTCCGGTGATGCTGCAAGCTGAATATGATGTGAAGGCGGTGACTGTCTCGGTGCCGCATGCGCTGAAAGTGTCAGAGGCCAACACCTTCCGTCCCTCCGCCGATATCGTCTGGCGCGGCGATCTGCCGGGGGATCGCTACGCACAGGTCAAAGCGATCTTTGACGCTGCCGCCGCCCGCAGCACCGCCACGATGCATACCGGCGCGCCGGTGGTGGTCGATCTGGAAGTGGTGCGCTTTCACTGCCTGACCGAGAAAACCCGCTATACTGTTGGCGGCGTGCATTCGCTGCATTTCATGATGACCGTGCGCGATGCCACAACCGGCGCCGTCTTGCAGGGTCCGCGCCTGATTGTCGCTGACGTCAAGGGCGCAGGCGGCAGCCGCGCGGTGGTCGAAGAACAAGCTGGCCGCACGCAAAAGGTGGTGGTGACCGAGCGTCTGGCCGAAGTGATCCGGCGCGAGTTGTCGGCTCCGGTCACTGTGCTGCCCGCTGATGCGGTGGTGACGCGGTTTGACGGCAGCCCGGCGCAGCTGGCCAGCATTCAATAACCGCACGTACTCAAAAAACGCGGGCCTTTTCACAGCCGCGATATCTTAGTATGGGGGGGGCATGAGCTCCTCCATTCCGCATTCCCCCGCCCCGAACACCTCTGATGATGCCGCCGACACCGGTTCTGAAGCGGTATCGCGCCGCTATCCCATTGTCCGCCTGCGCCCCAAGGCCGAGGCCCGCGCGTTGCGCCATGGCTTCCCGTGGGTCTATGCCGATGAATTGGTCACGGATCGCCGCACGGGCAACCTTGCCCCCGGCGCCTTGGCGATATTGGTCGATGGTGATCGCCGCGATCTGGGTCTGGTGACGGTCAACACCAATTCCAAAATCATCGCGCGGATGCTGGATCGCAACCCCGAGGCGGAACTCGATCAGGCATGGTTTGAGGCCAAACTAACCCGCGCCTTCAGCCTGCGCGACCGTCTCTATGACCAACCGTTCTACCGTCTGGTCCATGCCGAGG
>JANPOY010000063.1:0-1993 GCA_031428215.1 Paracoccaceae bacterium | reverse complement strand
ATGATCCGCTCTATCCTCATCCATCCCGATCCCCGCCTGAAAAAGCCTTGTGAGGCTGTAGCAAGCATAACCCCAGACATCGAAGCCCTGGGTCGTGACATGCTGGACACGATGTATGACGCGCCGGGCATAGGCCTTGCTGCGCCGCAGGTTGGCGTAATGAAGCGGGTCATCGTGATGGATTGCATCAAGGACGGCACGCCGGAACCGATGGTTCTGGTCAATCCCAAGGTCACCTGGTCGTCCGAGGATCAAAGCACCTATGAAGAGGGCTGCCTGTCGATCCCCGACCAATATGCCGATGTCAAACGCCCCGCCGCGGTCAAGGTCACTTGGTTGGGACTGGACGGTCAGATCCATGACCGCGCCTTTGCCGGGCTTTGGGCGACCTGCGTCCAGCATGAAATCGACCATCTGGATGGCAAATTGTTCATTGATTATCTGGGTCCGCTGAAGCGCCAGATGATCACGCGCAAGATGGAAAAGCTGAAACGCGAACTTGCGCGGGGCCTTTGATGGCGCTGTTACCCCTTGTACTTTGGCCTGCCCCCCTGCTGTCGGCCCGCGCAGCACCCATTGCCGGCGTCACGCCCGCCATCCGCCGCCTTGCCGCCGACATGCTGGACACGATGTATGCCGCCCCCGGTCGCGGCCTTGCGGCACCGCAGGTCGGCGTCTCGCAACGCCTGTTTGTGATGGATGTGACCTGGAAAGACGGCATTCCCAATCCGGTGATCTGCGTGAACCCCGAAATTCACTGGCGCTCGGACGTGGTGGCGCTGGGGTCCGAGGGGTGTCTGTCCATCCCCGGCCCGATCACCGAAGTCAGCCGCTCGCAGGCCATCCGCTTGTCCTGGCACGATCTGGACGGCACCGCGCATCACGCCCGTCTGGCTGGCTTTGCTGCCATCTGCGCGCAGCACGAATATGACCATCTGGACGGCATCCTGACGCTGGACCATCTGTCCCCCGCCGCCCGAGATCTGGCCGAAGCGCAGGCTCGGGCATGACCGTCCGCCAGTGCCTGCCCTTTCCCGCCGCCATCCTACGCCAAAAGGCCGCCGACGTGCCGGTGATCACTGACGCCGTCCGCGCCATATGGGCCGATATGGTCGACACGATGGACGCCATGCCCGGCTATGGCCTTGCCGCCGTGCAGATCGGCATCCCGTTGCGTCTGGCCGTGGTCGATTGTTCAACCCAGCGTGGCCAGTCCATCCTGATGGCCAATCCCGAAATCCTGCACGCCTCCGGCCAGCTGCGCACGCACGAAGAGGCAAGCCCAAACCTCCCCGGCGTGTCGGCGGTGATCTCGCGTCCCCGCGCCGTGACCATCCGTTTTCTGAACGCCCAAGGCGCGATCGAGGATCGCGATTTCGTCAACCTCTGGGCCACCTCGGTGCAGCACCAGATCGACCATCTGGCGGGCAAGATGTATTTCGACCACCTCTCGCCGCTGAAGCGAAAGATGCTGATCGCCCGCGCCGACAAGCTGGCGAAACGCGCATGAAGCTTGTGTTCATGGGCACACCCGATTTTTCGGTTCCGGTGCTGGACATCCTGCACGCGGCGCATCAGATCGTTGCGGTCTATTGCCAGCCCCCCCGCCCCGCGGGGCGCGGCAAGGCCGACCGCAAAAGCCCGGTCCACCAACGGGCCGAGTCGCTGGGCCTGCCCGTGCGCCACCCAGCTTCGCTGCGCAGCATTGAGGTGCAGCAAGACTTCGCTGCGCTGAACGCCGACATTGCTGTCGTCGTCGCCTACGGGCTTATCCTGCCGCAATCCGTGCTGGATATGCCGCGTCTGGGCTGCCTGAACATCCATGCCTCTCTTTTGCCGCGCTGGCGTGGGGCCGCTCCGATCCATCGTGCAATTCTGGCGGGCGACAGGGAAACCGGGATATGCATCATGCAGATGGCGGCGGGGCTGGACACCGGCCCCGTCTTGCTGCGACGCAGCATTCCTATCGGCACGCAGGACACCACCGCCGACC
>JANPOY010000062.1:0-15402 GCA_031428215.1 Paracoccaceae bacterium | reverse complement strand
GTCGCCATTTTCGAATACATCAACGGCTTCTACAATCCGCGACGCCGACATTCAGCCTTGGGTTGGAAAAGCCCCGTGGCCTTCGAACGCAAGGCCGCCTAACATGAGCACGTGACCGGAACAGAACCGCGACAGGTCCATACCATCCTGCCGCTGACGGCGGTGCGGGCCGACCTCGCCGCTGGTCGGGTCATTGCGCAAAAGATCATCGACCCGGTGATCAACCGTGAACTGATCCTTGCCCACGCCCCGCACCGCGCCGCAGCCCCAGTGACGAAAGCTGTGGTCCGCCTGATCCGAAACCACATCAACCGCCTTGTCCAATCCGGCCTCTGGGTCGGACGACTGTAAAGCCCCAACCAGAGAAACCTGATGAACGAAGCTTTCCCAACCCTTTTCAGCCCGATCAAGATGGGTCCGTTGACCCTGCGCAACCGCATCGCCATGGCCCCCCTGACCCGGCAGATGGCCGAAGCCGACGGTACCCCGACCGACGAGATGGCGGCCTACTATGCCCGTCGCGCGCGGGGCGGTCTGGCACTCATAATCACCGAAGGCACCTATGAACAGGATGCGTTCCAGTCGCGGGCCTATCTGTCGCAACCAGGGATCACCACGGCGCGGCATCAGGCGGGGTGGGCCAAGGTCTGTGACGCGGTGCATGCGCAGGGGGCCAAGATCATCATCCAGTTGATGCATGGCGGGCGGGTCTGCGATCCGCGCACGCTGAACGGGCAACCCCCGGTCAGCGCGTCGGCCACGCACAGTGATGGCTGGGTGCTGTACACCGACAACGACAATGAAAAGCAGATCCGGAACATCGCCGGCGACTGGCCCAAGGTCACCTTTCCAGTTGCCCGCGCTCTGACGGTCGAAGAAGTCCATGCCGTGGCCGACGGCTTTGCCGCCGGGGCCAAGCGGGCGGTGGATGCCGGTGCCGACGGCGTGGAGGTGCATGGCGCCAACGGATACCTGTTGTGGCAATTCATCACACCCAAGACCAACCTGCGCACCGACGAGTTTGGCGGATCACCGCAGAACAACGTGCGTTTTGCCCGGTTGGTGGGCGACAAGATCCGCGCCGCCATTGGACCCGACAAGTTGATCACGCTGCGGCTATCGCAGGACGGGGTGGATGACTTTGTGGGGGCCTGGCCGGGTGGCGTGACCTATGCCGAGGAAGTGGGCCGCACGCTGAAAGGCTCGGCATATAACGTGCTGCACTGGTCCAGCTTCAACTACCTCGACAACCGCGATCCCAACGATCCCATGCCGATGGCAACTGTGTTGCGTAAGGCGTCGGGCCTGCCGCTGATCACCAACGGGGGGATTGCTGACGGTCCGGGGGCCGAGGCCGCGTTGACCAATGGCGCGGCCGATGTGGTGGCAATCGGAAGGCCGATCTTTGCGCATCCGGACTGGCCCTATATCGTGCGCAGCGGGGCTGATTATCCGTGGATCGACTTTGACCGCAAGCATGTGATCCAGCCGCCGCTGGATTACGGGTTGGCCTATCCGATGGGGCTGGCTGATCCGAAGTGGCCGTTGCCGTAAGGGATCAAGTCGCGAATTCCGTGCGCAGGCGGGCGGTTGCGGTGCCCAGATCCGGCACCGCACCGCTGGCAAATCCGGCGTCCCGTCCCGGCGGGCGGGGCATGGAAACAGCGGTTCCATCAGCCAGAGAAACCTGCATCCGACGCAAGGCCGGGTGGGCGGCCAGGTCCGCCACAGTGGACAGCCGCCCCCAAGCGATGCGCCCCGCCTCAAGCCGCGCGATCATTTCGGCCAATGTCAGGGCGGCAACGACCGGTACGATTTCTGCGTTAAGGATCGCGCGCCGGGCCGCGCGGTCGGCGTTGGTGGCAAAGCGGGGATCGGAGGCAAGGGCGGGCTTGGCGAGGACGCTGCAGCAGAACCGCCCCCATTCCGCGTTGTTCTGTACCGCAACCACAAGCGTTCCATCGGCGCAGGTCATCGGGCCGTAGGGGTAGATCACCGCATGGGCCAGCCCGTGGCGCAGGGTCTGCCGCCCGGCCTGTTCGTGGTGCAGCAGGGGCACGGCCATCCAGTCGGCCATGACGTCGAACATCGCCACATCGACCTGGCCCCCCCGCCCGGTGATGCCGCGGGCAATAAGTGCCTCCAGCACGCGTGCATAGGCTGTCATGCCGGTGGTGATGTCGGCGGCCGAAACGCCGATCTTGCAGGCCTCATCTGGGGTGCCTGTCACGCCGGCGATGCCGCTTTCGGCCTGCACGAGCATGTCATAGGCACGCATTTCGGCGTAAGGCGTATCCTGTCCATAGCCGCCGATGTTGGCCACGATCAGCCGGGGATAGCGGGCGGCGACGGACGCCGGGTCCAGCCCCATACGTGCCAGTGCGCCGGGGATCAGGTTTTGCACCAGGACATCGGCGCGGGCCAGCATCGCCGAGAACAGGGCTATATCCTGCGGGGTCTTCAGGTCCAGCACCGCGCTTTCCTTGCCCCGGTTCAGCCATGCGAAATAGGCCGAGGTGCCCTGCACCGTGGCATCATAGTGCCGCGCGGTTTCTCCGCCCTCGCGTTCGATCTTTATGACCCTGGCGCCTGCATCGGCCAGCCTTTGGGTGCAGAACGGGGCCGCCACCGCCTGTTCCAGTGACACCACAAGGATCCCGTCCAGCGTGCCCATGATCAGTAGGACCGGGGCAGGCCAAGCACATGCTCGGCCAGATAGGACAGGATCAGATTGGTCGAGATCGGGGCCACCTGATACAGGCGCGTCTCGCGAAACTTGCGTTCGATGTCGTATTCCTCGGCAAAACCGAAGCCACCATGGGTCTGGATGCAGACGTTCGCCGCCTCGAAGCTGGCATCGGCGGCCAGCATCTTGGCCATGTTCGCCTCTGGTCCGGGGTTGGCCCCGGCATCATAAAGTTGCAGCGCCTCGCGCACCATCAACTCTGCCGCACGCATATTGGCATAGGTGCGGGCGATGGGGAACTGGACGCCCTGATTCTGGCCGATCGGGCGGCCAAAGACGACCCGGTCGCGGGCATAGGCCGTGGCGCGGTCGATGAACCATTTTGCGTCGCCAACACATTCGGCGGCGATCAGAATGCGTTCGGCGTTCATGCCAGTCAGAATATAGCGGAACCCTTTGCCTTCTTCGCCGATCAGGTTGACGGCGGGCACCCGCAGGTTGTCAAAGAACACTTCGGTCGTGGCGTGGTTCATCATGGTGCGGATTGGCCGGATGGTCAGGCCATTGCCGCGCGCCTGTTGCATGTCCACCAGAATGACCGACAGGCCGTCGGTCTTTTTCATGCCTTCGGTCAAAGGCGTGGTGCGGGCCAACAGCAGCATCAGGTCCGAGTGTTCGGCGCGGCTGGTCCAGATTTTCTGGCCGTTGATCAAATAGCTGTCGCCGTCGAGCCGGGCCGTGGTGCGCAAGGCGCCGGTGTCGGTGCCGCTGGTCGGTTCGGTTACGCCGAACGCCTGCAGACGCAACGCGCCGCTGGCAATCAGTGGGAGGTACTGCGCCTTCTGGTCAGCCGATCCGTGCCGCAGCAGGGTGCCCATCGTGTACATCTGCGCATGACACGCCCCGCCATTGCAGCCGGCGCGCTGAATCTCCTCGAGCACCGCCGCCGCCGCCGACAGGGGCAGACCCGCACCTCCATATTCCTCGGGAATCAGCATGGCCAGCCAGCCCGCCGCCGTCAGATCGTCGACAAAGGTTGTGGGGTAGGCCATCTGCCGGTCCAGATCACGCCAGTAACTGCCAGGATAACCGGCGCACAGCCGGGCCACGCCTTCGCGGATATCGGAATAGGTTTCGGGCTGACCTGTCATCGGTTCGGTTCCTGTGTCGTCTGTTGCACCTTTAGCGCGGGTGGCAGATGGAAAACAGCCATTCGCGATGGAAACAGATATGCCCGGACCATATGCCTGTTTGGTAATTCTGTTGTCGCAATGTGGCGTTTGTGATGGGCCCGCGGGGCGGCTATCGTCGCGGCAGAGCTTTGGAGTTATGACCAAGATGCAGGACGACACGTATAGCGCGTGGATCGGGCGGCGGATCATCCGCACGGATACGGTCACTCCCCGGCTGATTGAGCAGTTTCGTGCGATGCTGACCGGGTCGCTGGCCCCTGCCGAGGTGCCCTTGGGCCTGTTCTGGACGCTGTGCCCAGATGCCTTGCCGCCGGTCGATTTGGGTCGGGACGGGCATCCGCAACTGGGGCTGTTCCTGCCGCGCCTGCCTTTGCCACGCCGGATGTGGGCGGGGGGTGAGATCCTGTTTACGGGCTGCATGCACGAAGGTGATCTGGTGCAGCGCAGCAGCACGGTCGAGCAGATCACCTTCAAGGTCGGATCTACGGGGCCTCTGGGGTTCGTTTCTGTTCGACATGACTACGCCGTGTCAGGGGCGGTCATCGTTTCAGAGCGCCAGGATCTGGTGTACCGCGAAGACCCGGAGCCGGGGGCGGTGCTACCCGACTATCCACCAGCGCCAGAGCTTGGGCCAGCGGTAGATGCCTTTCACCTGACGCCAGACCCCGTGCTGCTGTTTCGCTATTCTGCGCTGACCTTCAACGGGCACCGCATCCATTATGACCGCGACTATGCGACCGGAACCGAAGGCTATGCCGATCTGGTGGTGCACGGCCCGATGCAGGCTACCTTGATGCTGAACCTTGCTGCGCGGGTCATGGGGGCCTGTCCGTCGCGGTTCACCTATCGCGGCGTGTCGCCGCTGACCTGCGCACAGCCCATCGCAATCGAGGCGCAACAGCGCGAAGGGCGTCTTGACCTTCGGGTGCGGGTTGCAGGCGGGCCGGTCACCATGATCGGCGCCGCCTGGAGCTAAGAGTGCAGGCGGCCGGCAGGGCTGTGCAGGGCGCGGTAACTGCTGGGCGTCTGGCCGAACAGCGCCTTGAACAACCGCGAGAACTGCGCCTGATCGGCAAAGCCAAAGCGGTAGGCCACGTCCGACAGCGGGCCGGGGTCTGGCATCTGCAACAGATCGCGGGCGGCACGCAGGCGCTCTTCGCGAATGTGCTGCGCAACGGTGCAGTTTTCCAGCGCAAACACCTCATGCAGATAGCGTTTCGAGATGCCGCAGGCATCAGCCACCATGCCGGGCGAAAGATCGGGATTGCACAGGTTGCGCTGGATGACGGTGTGAGCACGGCGCAGATGGGCCGCGCGTACGACGGACCCGGCTTCGGCAGTCTGGTCCAGCGACAACGCCAGAAGTTCAATCAACTGCCGCCCCAGCACCGCGCCCGCCTGATCGTTGGTGATCTGTGACATCTGCTGGGCCATGGTCGAAAACAGCCCGCCCAACCCCTTTCGCCCGTCGAACACCTGCGCGCAGAACTGGTCGGGATTGCGCAAACGGTCTGCCAGCAAAGGCTTGGCCACTTTCAGCACACATAGGTCATTGGCGCACCCGTAAGAGAAACGGTAGGGTTCATCGCCACGCTCCAGCAAAAAGCCCCCCGGATCGCAACGCACCTCGCGGCCCATCTGGCGAAACTCCACCGTCGCGCGCAGCGGAATGGTGATCAGATACTGTTCTTCAGTCGTGGTCGCGATGTGATGCCGCTGCCGTTCATACTGCACAGCTTCGGTGCGCAGGCGCGACAGGCTGACCTCGCCCAGATTGCGCATCTCAAGGCTGCCCTGAAACCGGGCGGCATCTCGAAAGGTCAGGTTCAGGGGGAAATAGGCCTCGGCAATCACCGCGTGCCAATGGCCCGCGCGGTCTTGCGCGGAAAGGTGGTCGGTGCTGTGGCGGGCGATGGTCACGCCGATTCTCTCTGATTGGTGGTGCGGCAGCTTTTGTGAAGCGCGTGCCCGAGTCAACTGCCCCCGTGCCGGATTGGCAATCGGGTGCGCCGACTGACAAGAACTTGTGCGCGGGGTGACAAGACGCAGACGGTCTTTGCGCCCAAACTGTGCCGGTCGGCCCCTGTGGGGCTATCGCCCGTCGGGCGCTGCACGAGGGAACTGGAAATGGCAAAACGCAATGTGGACCCGATCACGCTGTCTGTGGTGCGGGGGGTGCTGGAAACGACGCAGCGCGAAATGACGCTGACGCTGGAACAAACCGCGCGCAGTTCGGTGTTCAACCTCGCGCATGATTACTCCACTGCTCTGTTCAACCATACGCCCGAGATGATCCTGCAGGGGCAGGATATCCCGATCCACCTCGGCTCGTTGATCCCCGCGATGAAGTCGGTTGCCAAGTATTTTGAGGGCGATATCCACGAGGGGGATCTGCTGTTGCACAACGACCCCAGCTATGGCGGGTCGCACATCATCGACACCTGCATGTACTATCCGGTCTTCTACAAGGGTGAGTTGCTGTTCTGGACTGTCTGCAAGGGACACCTGACCGATATCGGCGGCCCTGTGCCCGCAGGGTATAATCCTGCCGCAACCGAGATTTATGCCGAAGGCCTGCGCATCCCCCCCCTGAAGATCTGGGACAAGGGCAAGCCGCGCCACGATGTGATGAACCTGCTGTTGTCGAACATGCGCGCGCGCCGGGATCAGGAAGGCGACTTCAACGCCCTTATCGGAGCCTGTCAGGTGGGCGCGCGGGCGCTGATCCGGCTGATCGAGAAATATGGCAAGGAAACCGTACAGGACTGCATTGCGGAACTCCTTGACATGGCCGAACACCACATGCGCAGCTTGATCGCCGCCGTGCCGGACGGGGTCTATACCGGGACGGCAGTTCTGGAAGATGCGGGCCACGGCTTTGGCGATTTCGACATCACAGCGACGGTGACGATCAAGGGCAACGGCTGTCACATCGCCATTCAATCGCCACCGCAGATCCCGTATTTCATCAACAGTTACGAAGGCAACAGTCATTCCGGCGTCTACCTTGGCCTGATGATGTTCGCACAATTGCCGCCGCCCTATAACGAGGGGCTGTATCGCTGCGTGACCACGGACATGGGGCCGCTTGGTACCCTGTGCAACGCCAAATCCCCGGCGCCGCATATGAACTGCACCACCACCCCCATGGAAACCCTGACCGATGCCGTGCGGCTGGCCTTTGAACAAGCCGCGCCTGACAAGGTTTCGGCAAGCTGGGGCCATGCCAACGGCTGCAACATCGCCGGATGGGACAAACGGCACGACGAGGAATATGTGACAATGGTTCTGGCCTCGATCATCTCGGGCGCAGGGGCCACGGCGCAGGCCGATGGCTGGCATGCGGTGGGGCCGGAGTGCTGTTTCGGCGCGTTGACCTCGGGCGATATCGAAATGCTGGAGCACAGCTATCCCATCATCATCCACCGTTATTCTCTGATGGAGGATTCGGGCGGCGCGGGGCGCAACCGCGGTGGCTCCGGGACCTGCTGGGAGGTGGAGCCGCTGGACAGCCCGATGACGCTGATCACCTTTGGGGAAGGTCGGCGCATCCCCGCGATGGGGGCAGCGGGTGCGAAATCGGCGATGGTGGCGTCCAAGGTCGGGCGGCTGGAACTGACCCGCAACGGCGCGGTGCAGATCATCACCGAAAATGTCATTGAAACCATTCAGCCGGGCGAGCGTGCAGCCAACCGAAATCCCGGTGGCGGCGGCTTTGGCAATGCGTTTGAACGCGATGTGACCAAAGTGGTCGAAGATGTGCGCAACGGTCTGGTCAGCCTTGAGGGAGCGCGGCGGGACTATGGCGTTGTCATCACCGACCGCGAAACCTTGAACGTTGATCACGCGGCCACTGTCGCCCTGCGCGCCGCCTGAAAGGTAAAACCATGCAAAATCAATATCGTCTCGGCATCGACGCGGGCGGCACCTTCACCGATTTCATTCTGGCCGACCGGGAGGGCGATGTGCGCATCTTCAAGGCGCTGTCCACCCCGCAGGACCCGACCATCGCCATCCGCAACGGCTTGCGTCTGATCGAGGAGGAAACCGGGATCACTGCCCAGCAGATCGTCTCGAACGCGGATCTGTGCATCAATGGCACCACGGTGGGCCTGAATGCCCTGATTCAGCACAAGGGGGCCAAAACCGGGCTGATCGCCACCAAGGGTCATGAGGACAGCATCGAAATCCGCCTAGGGCACAAGGAAGACGGCTATCGCTATGACCCCGAATATCCACCCGCCACCATGCTGGTGCCGCGCTATCTGCGGCGGGGGATTTCGGAACGGGTGATCTCGACCGGTGCGGTGCACACCCCGATGAACGAGGAGGACGTGCGACACGCCTGCCGCCATTTCCTGCGCGAAGGGGTGGAGGCGGTGGCGATTTCTTTTGTCTGGTCGGTGCTGCACCCGGCGCATGAATTGCGCGCGGCAGAAATTGTGCGCGAGATGATGCCGGATGTTCGCCTGACCGTCGGATCGCACCTTTACCCGCAGGTGCGCGAATACACGCGCACATCTACAGCGGTGGTGAACGCTTATCTGTCGCCCATTCTGTCGGATTATGTCGAGGCGGTGGATGGGTACTTCCAAAGTCTGGGCGCGAAGAACCCGGTGCGGTATTTTCAATCAAATGGCGGGCTGGCCTTGGGGTCGGTGGTGTCGGACCAGTCGGTCTATGCCATCAACTCTGGCCCCGCCTCCGCCCCGCAGGCGGCACTTTACATTGGCGAGCCTTGGGGACTGCAGAACATCATCACCGTCGATATGGGCGGCACGTCTTTCGACATCACGTTGACGCGAGATGGCCGCGCGAATGTGTCAAAGAACATCGACTTTCTGCGCTATCGCATCGGGATTCCGATGATTCAGGTGGAAACCCTGGGCGCGGGGGGCGGGTCTATCGGGTGGATCGACAGCATGGGCCTGTTGCAGATGGGGCCGCAATCGGCGGGGTCGGAACCGGGGCCTGCCTGCTATGACCAGGGGGGAACCCAGCCTACGACAACGGATGCAAACCTTGTCTTGGGATATCTGAACCCCGATGGGCTGGTGGGGGGGCGTTTGCCCCTGCACATCGGCCGCGCCAAGGCCGCGATCCAGGCGGGGCTGGCCGACCCCTTGGCGCTGACGGTGGAACAGGCGGCTTACGGCATGTTCACCATTGTGAACAACAATATGGTCAATGCCATCCGGCGCGTGTCGGTGGAGCGCGGCTATGACCCGCGCGATTTCGTGCTGAACTGCGCGGGGGGGGCGACGGGGGCGCATATCACCGCGCTGGCGCGTGACATGGGCATCACGCGGATTCTGGTCTCAAAACTGGCTTCCGGGCTATGCGCCTATGGGCAGATCATTTCGGACGTCAAATACAACTACATGGCCCCCGCCCCGGTGCGGCTGGAGGGGGCAGCCTCTGCGGCAAGGCTTGACGCGCTGTTCAACGGGTTGGAAACAAAGGGCGTGGCCGACCTTGCGCGCGACGGATTTGACCGTGACCGCATCTCCATTCGCCGCAGTCTCGATATGCGCTACGTGGGCCAAGTGCACGAATGCACCGTGGATATTGATCCTTTCCCGCTGGA
Organism: Paracoccaceae bacterium; assembly: GCA_031428215.1. Taxonomy (GTDB): domain Bacteria; phylum Pseudomonadota; class Alphaproteobacteria; order Rhodobacterales; family Rhodobacteraceae; genus Cypionkella. The sequence continues at coordinate 5,936 of JANPOY010000062.1, read as the reverse complement.
CGAGGCCGCGTTGGACCGTCTGAAAGCCGCCTTCCATACCCGGCATGAGGAACTTTACACCTATTCCGAACCGCAAAGCGTGGTGGAGGTGGTGAACGTTGAAAGTGCCATCCTTGGCCGCGTGGACCGCCCGCGCCGCATGACGATTGCGGCGGGCAAGGGGGCAGACCACGCGCTGTCTGGTACCCGGCCGATGATTTTTACAGCCAACGGAGCGGCGCAGGCGACCCCAGTCTTTGCCGGCGCAAAGCTGGGCGCGGGCGACCGTATCACAGGCCCGGCCGTGATCGAAGAAGTGACAACCACCATTGTCATTGAGCCCGGCTGGACAGCAGAGTTGCACAGTTCGGGCGTTTATGTGCTTGATTGGCAGGGTTAGGGGGCGGGACAGATGACCATCATCAACTGTGACATGGGCGAAAGCTTTGGCCTTTACAAGATCGGGGACGACGCAGGCCTGATGCCGCTGATCGACGTCGCGAATGTAGCCTGCGGGTTTCATGCGTCAGATTTCAACCACATGCGCAGCACTGTGCGGTTGGCAAAGCAGCATGGCGTCAAGGTGGGGGCACATCCCTCCTTGCCGGACCTGCAAGGGTTCGGGCGCCGCGAAATGAAGATCGGGCGCGAAGAGATGACCAATTGTCTGATCTATCAGATTGGCGCGTTGAAAGGGTTTCTGGACGCCGAAGGGATGGTGCTGAACCATATCAAGCCCCATGGCTCGTTGTACGGGATGGCCGCGCGGATCGAGGATATCGCGCATGCGGTGGCCGATGCGGCGGATATCTTCAAGGTGCCGCTGTTCGGCATGATCAATTCGCTGCATGAAAAGATTTATCCGGCACGGGGCCACGCCTTTGTGGCCGAGTTCTATGCGGATCTTGACTACAACGACGACGGCGGCCTGATCATCACCCGCGAACATGCGCCCACCGACCCCGCGCATGCAGCCTCTGTCTGCGTGCGCGCAATCCGCGAGGGCAAAGTGGCATCCGTTAGCGGGCGCGATGTGGCCGTTCGTGCTGATGCGATCTGCGTGCATTCTGACACGCCCAACGCCGTTGCCGTGGCACAGGCCGTAGGTGCGGCCATCGCACCCTACCGATCTTAGAAAAAGGGGAAACAACCATGACCAAGCAAATCCTGTCGCCGCTGCCCGGCACGTTCTATCGCCGCCCCTCGCCTGATCAGCCGATGTTCAAGAACCCGGGCGACGCGGTGGCGGTGGGCGATGTCATCGGCCTGATCGAGGTGATGAAATCCTTCAACGAGGTTCAATCCGATCTGGCAGGCATGCTGACCGCCTTTGTCGTTGACGATGAGGAGCCGGTGATGGCAGGCCAACCCCTGGCCGAACTGGGCTGATCCACATGCCCATCACCAAACTGCTGGTCGCCAACCGGGGCGAGATTGCGGTGCGTATCATCCGCGCAGCCCGCGAGTTGGGGCTGAAAACGGTGCAGGTGCACAGCGCCGCCGACACCGAAAGCCTGCCTGTCCGCATGGCGGATGAGGCGGTGCTGATCGGCCCGCCGATGGCATCAAAATCCTATCTCAACATTGACAATATCCTGAAGGCTGCGGCCGACACGGGCGCAGATGCTGTGCATCCGGGCTATGGCTTTTTGGCCGAAAACGCCGATTTCGCAGATGCGGTGCAGGCTGCGGGGCTGGTCTGGATCGGGCCTGCGGGCGATGCCATCCGGCAGATGGGCGACAAGGTGGCGGCGCGTCTGGCGGCACAGGCGGCGGGCGTGCCGGTGGTGCCGGGGTCGGACGGGCGCATTGATGACCCGGACCGCGCGCGCGCCTTGGCCTGCGACATCGGCTTTCCCGTGATGATCAAGGCCGCGGCAGGCGGGGGTGGTCGGGGCATCCGCATCGCTCAGGACATCGAAGAGTTCGACCGCCTTCTGCCCCAGGCCAGCGCCGAGGCGAAATCCGCCTTTGGCGATGGCGGTCTGTATATGGAAAAGGTGATCGAACGCGCGCGCCATATCGAAGTGCAGATCCTGGGTGATGGCACCCGCGCCATTCACCTGTTCGAGCGCGAATGTTCCTTGCAGCGCCGCCGCCAAAAGGTGTGGGAGGAAGCCCCCTCTGCCCGTCTGCCGCAGGCCATGCGCGAAAGGCTGTGCGCCTCTGCCGTGGCTTTGGCCGAGGCGGTGGGCTACTGTGGGGCCGGAACGCTGGAATACCTGTATGATGATGCCAGCGGGCAGTTCTATTTCATTGAAATGAACACGCGAATTCAGGTGGAACATCCGGTTACTGAAATGATCACCGGCATTGATCTGGTGCGCGAGATGATCCGCGTTTGCGCGGGCGAGCCGCTGCGTTATCGTCAGGACGATATCCGCCTGTCCGGCCATGCCATCGAAGTGCGCATCTGTGCCGAAGATCCGGCGAAAAACTTTCAGCCCGGCCCCGGCACCATCACCGACCTGATCGTGCCGGGCGGGGGTGGGGTGCGGTTTGATACGATGCTTTATCCCGGCTACCAGGTCCCGCCGTTTTACGACTCGCTTTTGGGCAAGCTGATCGTCTGGGATGAAAGTCGAAGTGCTGCAATCACCCGGATGGGCCGTGCCTTGCAGGAATTACAGGTGGGGGGCCTGCCCACTACGAAGCCGCTGCATCAATTGTTGGCGCGCGATCCGGACGTGCAGGCCGGAGACTTTCACACAAGGTGGCTGGAACCGTGGCTGGAGCGGAACGCCCATCGGCTTGGGGCAGAGGAGAAAGACGAATGACCACAAGATATTCCTTCGGCGGGGATGAGCATATTTTCGTCGAATGCGAAGAAGAAATGTCGCTGGAAGCGTTCTTCAAAGGCCTGTCGATCACCAACGCGCTGCGCGCTGCCAATATCCGCGGCGTGACCGAAATCTGCCCGGCGAACGCGTCATTTCAGGTGCGCTTTGACCCCGACGTGATCGCCCCCGAGGACATGATGCGCGAGTTGAAGGCGCTGGAGGCGGTGGCCCAATCTGCCCCGGCCACGCTGGAAACCCGGATCATCGAAGTGCCGGTTTTCTACAACGATCCTTGGACGCACGAAACCGGTCAGCGGTTTCGCGAACGGCATCAGGACCCAACCTCGACCGATATCGAATACACCGCGCGGATCAACGGGCTTGATGGGATAGACGGGTTCGTCAAGGCCCATTCCGGCGCGCCGTGGTTCGTGTCGATGGTGGGGTTCGTGGCGGGCTTGCCGTTTCTTTATCAGATGACCGACCGCAGCCGCCAAATCCAGTCGCCCAAGTATCTGCGCCCGCGTACCGATACGCCGCGCCTGACGGTGGGGCATGGCGGCTGTTTCGCCTGCATCTATTCAGTGCGGGGCGCTGGCGGCTATCAGATGTTCGGCATCACGCCTATGCCGATCTATGATCCGCATCAGACCACGCCCTACCTGCGCGATTTCATGTGCCTGTTCAAACCCGGCGATATCGTGAAATGGAAACCGATCGACCGGGCCGAATATGACCATACCGTGGCCGAGGTGGACGCGGGCCGTTGGATGCCGCGGATTGCGCCGGTGTCCTTTTCGCTGGCCGCATTTCAGGCCGATATCGACGGCACCAACGCGCGCGTGATGGAGGCTCTCAATGGCCATTAATGTCATCAAACCGGGTCTTTCGACCACAGTGCAGGATCTGGGGCGCCCGGGGTATTACCACATTGGCATTCCAACTTCGGGCGGAATGGACATGCTGTCGCTGGCGGCGGCCAACTTGCTGGTGGGCAATCCGGCCGGTGCGGCAGTGCTGGAGGCGGTGTTCATGGGGCCGGAGCTGGCGTTTACGGCCGATGCTATGGTGGCGGTCACAGGGGCCGATATGCCGCCGAAGGTAGATGGCATTGAACAGCCGGGATGGACCGCCTTTGCCGTGAAAAAGGGGCAGGTCCTCAGCTTTGCGTTCCTGAAGGCCGGGGCGCGGGCCTATATCGCGGTGTCGGGCGGCATTGATGTGCCCGTGGTGCTGGGATCGCGGTCGACCTACACTCTGGGCGCCTTGGGCGGGTTTGAAGGGCGCAAACTGCAGGCGGGCGATGTGCTGCCGGTGGGCGAGGGGACGGGCAAGGTTGGCCGTTCGGTTCCCGCAAACCTGCGCCGGATGCCGGGCGCACCCGCCGAATTGCGGATGCTGCCGGGGCTTTACTGGCACCGGATCACCGAAGCCGCCGGCAAGGGTTTCTTTGAGGACACATGGAAGGTGGCCCCCGAGGCCGACCGCATCGGATACCGGTTCAAGGCCGGGCGGCCGCTTGAATTTGTGCCGCGCGAACAACCCTTTGGCGCGGGGTCTGATCCCTCGAACATTGTGGATGCCTGCTATCCCTACGGATCGGTGCAGGTGCCCGGCGGAACAGAGCCTATCGTTCTGCATCGTGATGCGGTCTCGGGCGGCGGATATTTCATGCTGGGCACGGTGGTGTCTGCCGATATGGATATGATCGGCCAGTTGCAGCCCCATACACCAACGCGGTTCGTCAAGGTGACGATGGAACAGGCCCTGCAAGCCCGAAGTGACCGCAAGGCCGTGCTTGACGGCATCGCAGCGGCCCTGACCTGACAAGGGAATATCGTAGCAGACCTGCTGGCACGGCCGAGGTCCATGGATAGAGGAATGATTTCGCCATTGGTACACTTGGCCTCTCCGCCGCGGCTGCACCAACGCCGGTTGCGCGTGCGCGGCACCTCCATCACTCTGTTAAGCCAGGTTCGCGAACAGGCCGAAACCGACCTTGGCTTTTTCGTGGATTATGAGTTGCTGGATTTTCCGACCTGCCAGCGCCGCGCCGCGATGGAGCCCGACGGGTATGATGTTTATGAGCAATGTTTTCATAACCTTGACATCGTCTGGTTCTGGGGCGCGCTGCAGCCAATTGACATCAACCGCATCACCGAATGGAACAATATCAGCGATCTGGCCAAACAAGGTGGCATCAGCAAATACGCGTGGCGTGGTCATGGCGATGCGCCCGTGCGCAAGCTCTATGTCCAGCCGGGCGGATTCTTGGGGCCGAAACCTTCGCGCTCTATCAGCATGCTGCCAACCGTGCACAACATGGACAGCTTTGGCTATGATCCGCGCGTTTTTGGCATGGCGGAAGGCACAAGACCCAGTTGGGCATGGCTTCTGGACAAACGGGCCAAGGGGCGCATTGCACTGGTGGATGAACCGGCCATCGGTTTTTTCGATGCGGCCCTTGCGGCAGAGGCTGCGGGTGAGTTGGAATTTGCCGATATCGGCAACATGACGATTGAGGAAATCAACGCCCTGATGGCCTTGCTGGAGGACCGACGCCGTCAGGGTTATTTCTGCGGAGCGTGGCGCGACGGGGATCAGGCAGCACAGCTTGTCCGGGAAAAGCGCGTGGCTGTGCAAAGCATGTGGTCGCCTGTCTATGGACAGATCGGCCCGCATCCCGGCAATTTTGTCGAAGCTGCCCCCGCCGAGGGGTACCGTGCATGGCATGGCGGGGCCAGCCTGTCGCGGCATCTGGGCGGGGCCGAACTGGATATGGCCTATGAATATCTGAACTGGTGGCTCAGCGGATATGCCGGGTCTGTCATGGCGCGGCAGGGCTATTACATCGCAACGCCAGACCGCAGCCGCACCCATATGACGCCGCAGGAATGGGCCTATTGGTATGACGGCGCACCGGCAGCACAGGATCTGACCGGGCCGGCGGGGGAATGGGTGGTACGCGCCGGCGCGCGGCGCGCAGGCGGCAGCTATCATGAACGCGCCAGCCGGATCGCAATCTGGAACACCGTGATGGATGAATACAACTATGCCACCCGGGCATGGGAAAGGTTCATCCGCCGCATACAGGACAGCGCCCTGCCCGAAGAGGGGGCTGCATGATCCGGTCATCCAACCCCTTTGCCCAAGAACCAAGGTATGAGCTGATCACCC
>JANPOY010000061.1:0-57782 GCA_031428215.1 Paracoccaceae bacterium | reverse complement strand
GGCCCCGGATCAAGTCCGGGGCGGCGCGGCTTGGGGGCTTTCACCACCGCACCACTTGTCATAGCTTGCCCAAAAACAGGAGACAGCCATGACCTTCCACATCGGGGCCAAGCCCGGCGAGATTGCCGAAACCGTGCTGCTGCCGGGCGACCCCTACCGCGCGCGCTGGGCGGCACAGAAGTACCTCGAAAACCCGGTGCTGGTGAACGAGGTGCGCGGCATGCTGGGCTATACCGGCACCTGGCGGGGGCACCGCGTCACCATCCATGGCTCGGGCATGGGCATGCCATCCTTGTCTATCTATGCCAATGAATTGATGAAGGATTACGGCGCACAAACCCTGATCCGCATCGGGTCGGCGGGCGCGTTACAACATCACGTCAAGATGGGCGACGTGGTTCTGGCCCAAACCGCCAGCACCTACGGCAGCCCGTCCCGCAGCATTTTCCGCGAGATGAACTTCGCCCCCTGCGCCGATTTTGGCCTGCTGTTGGCGGCCCACAAAGCCGCGCAGACCATCGGCGTTCCGCTGCATGTCGGTGGCATTTATTCCTCCGACACCTTCTACGACGAACGCCAAGACCTGAACGACCAATTGCAGCGCCACGGCACCCTATGCATCGAGATGGAGGCGGCGGAACTCTACACACTCGCCGCCCGCTATGGCCGCCGCGCGCTGGCGGTGCTGACAATCTCTGACCACATGCTGACGCATGAAGCCTTGCCCGCCGACCAACGTGAAACCGGTTTTGGCGCGATGGTCGAAGTGGCTTTGGAGGCGGCCTTTACTTAACACCATGGCTGCGGTCATAGCCGCTGACCGCGGCGCGCTGCCAGCCCGCTGGTGGCGCAAGCGGCTGGAACACCTCGACCAGCAGCGGATGGCAGACCGCCACATCCGATGAATGCACGGTCGAACAATCGCCGCCCGGACAGGCCGACAGCGCGCCCAGAAGGTCAGTTTCGGCAAAGAATTCAAGGTAATCGCCGGGCCGCACCGGGCTCGCCTTCATGAAATACTGCCCGGTGTCACGGGTGAAGCCGGTACACATGAACACGTTCAGCACATCATGCACATGCGCTTCGGCCACCGCCAGCGGCAGGCCGGTATGGTCGGACAAAGCCCGCGTCAGGTTGGAGTGGCAGCAGTGGTGATACTGCCCGCCACTGAGCAGATTGTGGGTGTAGGGATCGCAGCGGGTGCCGATCACGTCATGGACGGCACCTCCGAACGCATCAAAACCGTACCAGTCCAGTGTGTCCTCGGTGATCGTCGCCAGCACCCGCAGGAACGGCAGGTTCGACCACATCCGGTCGCCCGCACTCAGATGGGTGCCATGCAAGGCCCGGGTTTTGCCCGAAAAAAACCGCTCGGTCAGATCACCCGCGTTCCACAGGTTCAGATCGCCCACCTGCGGGCCGTCGACGCTGCTGATGCGAAAGAAATGCCCCGCCGGCACCGCAAAACACCGCGCCTCACGCGCAGGCACCAGCACCTTTTGCACCCGTTGCCACCCCGCGCGCGCCGCGCGATAGGGCGCAAGATCAGGCGCGGGCAGGGTTTCGACCGGATAGCAGATCACTGGGGCAATCGCTTGACGGGTTTGCGCGTCAGCGGGGGCCGCGTGGCTGGGTTGGCTGGGTTTCATGGGTTTCTCCCTTTGCCAAAGGTTCCCCGACCCGCGGGCTTGCGTCAATCCGTTCTGCACTTGACCCAAACGATTCGCAGGCGTCTAGTCGCTTCCCCACAGCAGGAGACGGCGATGAAACAACGGCAATTGGGCGCGGGCGGGCCGATGGTGTCCGCCATTGGTCTGGGCTGCATGAGCTTTGGCGGCATTTTTGGCGCGACCACGAAAGAAGACAGCTTTCGCTGTCTGGATGCCGCCATCGACCACGGAATCACCTTTCTGGACACCGCCAATATCTATGGCATGGGCCTGTCCGAAACGGTGATGGGCGAGTGGATCGCCTTGCGTAAACCGAACATTCAGATCGCCACCAAAGCCAGCATCGTCGCAGGTCCAGACCGCCGTTTTGACAACTCTGCCAGCTATTTGCGCACCGAACTACAGGCATCTTTGAAACGGCTGGGCACCGATCATGTGGATTTATTCTACATTCACCGCCGCGAAGAGGCGCGCCCGGTGGAGGAGGTCGTTCTGACGCTGAAGGCGATGATCGACGACGGGCTGATTGGCGGCTATGGGCTGTCGGAGATAGCGCCGGGCACCCTGCGCCGCGCCCATGCGGTGCATCCCTGCCGCGCGGTGCAGAACGAATACTCGCTATGGTCGCGCCAGCCGGAACTGGGCTTGATCCAGACCTGCGCCGAACTCGGCACCGCCTTTGTCCCCTTCTCGCCCTTGGCGCGCGGCACCTTAGGCCGCAGGCCGATTGACCCGGCCACCTTGCCCGCGGGTGATTTCCGCCTGACGATCCCACGCTTTCATCAACCCGACTGGGGACTGAACCTGATCAAACTGACCGCCTTTCGCGCGTTGGCCGCTGATTTCGGCCACAGCGCCCCGGCCTTGGCGCTGGCTTGGGTGCTGGACCAAGGCGCGCATCTGATTCCGATCCCGGGCACCCGCAGCGCCGCGCATCTGGCCGATTGGGCGCGGGCCGATGCCATCGCCATGACGCCCGAGTTGCGCCACGCCATCGCGCAGCTTTTGCCCGTCGGTTGGGCCCATGGCGACCGCTATGGCCCCGATCAGGCCAGCACCGTGGAACGCTATTGTTGACATCCTTTTGCAGATCCTTACCCCGGTGTCCGCGCCGGGGGCAGACAGTCCCTGCCTGTCGTGGCAAGCCCCGTCAGACCCTGTTCCCATTCCAGTCGCCACCAGCAGACCCGCATCAGCGTCGATCCCCGCCGCGCCACCCAAGCGCAGGCGCACACCGACTGCCCAAGGACACCACCAAGATCGGCCTGTCGCGTTACAGAATCCGGCGTGCGGCGACCATCGAGGCCGCTTGCGATTGCGTCTTGGCCCCCAGTTTGCGCTTGACGTTGTTCAGACGCGCCTTCACCGCGCTTTCGGAAATGCCCAGACGCGCCGCGATCTGCTTCAGCCGCAGTCCTTCGGATTGCAGTTTCAGCGCCTCAATCTCGGCCGCGGTCAGGTTCGGCTCATCCGCAGGTCCCGCGTGCGCGCGCTGCACCAGCCGTTGCAACTGATCCAACTCGATGGTTTCAAAATTGCGGTCATCGCGGAAAAACAGCCCATAGCTGCGCCGCCCGCGATCCGAAGGCGCCATCACCGACACCACCGCCCCATGACCCAAACCAAACACTGCGGCATGGGCGCGCACCTGATGCGGATCGGGAATGTCCAGCTCTGAAAACCGGCTGGCACCGGTGTGGCTGTACACCCAACGCATCGCCGGATCCTGCACCACCAGACCATGCGTTGTGTAAAACTCTACCCAGCCGTCTGGCAGGGCGTTCAACTCTTCTTCGGGAAAAGTAAAGCCGACCCGCAGGGCCACATAGAACCCAGCCGGCGCGATCAGTTGGAATTGGTCTTTCATGGTGCTAAGCGATTTCATCTGATCAAAACAGTTGCTGAATTTTACTACGAGTCCTAGTTTCACTAAGTGAACAATTGCCCGGTTAAGGTGTCTTTTGCAACTGCTAGCATCCCTGAGGTGAACAATGTCCGAACACATGCCCGAAGAACAAGTGGTTTCACAACTGCTTGGCCAAATTGCGGCGCTGTGTGACACCGGATATCTTCTGGCAGTCCATATTCGCTACACCCGACCGTCACTGATGTTTCGCACTTATCCGCAGTCTTGGATAGACCATTACAGCGAACGCGGGCTGATGATGTCTGATCCGGTCGTGCATTGGGGTCTGACGCACACCGGCACCGTTTTGTGGTCTGATCTGTCGGGCCAGGATCCTGATGGCGTGGTGGCCGCCGCTGAAACCTATGGGCTGACCAATGGCTGGACCTACACCGTCGGTGCGACCACCGGGCGTACCATCGCCAGCATGACCAAATCAGGCGCCGATTTCAGCGCCGATGAACGGGCGCGGATCACGGCTCTGGTTGACCAGATCCATGCGCTCACCGAAGGCTTTGACCAGCTGCCCGTCGCCACCCAAGAGGCCCTGCGGTCGCTGACCTAGGACGCGTTGCGTTCGGCCGGCTGAACGCAACAGCCACCTGCCCATCTGGTCCTGGGGGTCTTTCGAGCTGACCCCGATTGAAAGAAACCCGCTCTGGGCGCGCAAAAATGTCGGCTTATGACGCAAGTGATGCAAAAGCCGCCCGCAATCGCCGGGCGGCTTTTGCCAGCAGGCCCATCACACCACCCGGTCGACCATCATCTTCTTGATCTCGGCAATCGCCGCAGCCGGATTCAACCCCTTGGGGCAGGTCTTGGTGCAGTTCATGATGGTGTGGCAGCGGTACAGCTTGAACGGGTCTTCCAGCTCATCCAGCCGCGCGCCTGTCGCCTCATCCCGGCTGTCCACAATCCAGCGATAGGCATGCAGCAGGGCCGCTGGCCCCAGATATTTGTCGCCATTCCACCAGTAAGACGGGCAAGACGTGCTGCAGGATGCGCACATCACGCATTCATAAAGGCCGTCCAGTTTCTTGCGGTCGTCAATCGACTGCCGCCATTCCTTGGCCGGGCGGTTGGTTTTCGTCTCCAGCCAGGGCATGATGCTGGCGTGCTGTGCGTAGAAATGCGTCAGGTCAGGGATCAGATCCTTGATCACCGGCAGGTGCGGCAGCGGGTAGATTTTGACATCACCCTTCACCTCATCCAGACCGTAGATACAGGCCAGCGTGTTGATGCCGCCGATGTTCATCGCGCAAGACCCGCAAATCCCTTCGCGGCAAGACCTGCGGAAGGTCAGCGTCGGGTCAATCTCGGTCTTGATCTTGATCAGCGCGTCCAGAACCATCGGGCCGCAGCTGTCCATATCGACGAAATAGGTGTCCACGCGCGGGTTTTCGCTATCATCGGGCGTCCAGCGGTAAACCTGGAACTTGCGCACATTGGCCCCGGCTGGACGCGGCCAGGTCTTGCCAGTGCGGATTTTCGAATTCTTCGGCAGTGTGAACTGAACCATGATCAGACCTTTCTGGCGCGCAGCATCATTTCTGACGCTCGGGAATGCTGGTGAAGGGGCGCGAGGGCATCTCGCCAGAGCGGCGCACCACGCAGGAGTCATAGACCTGCGCAGGATCGCGCCCGGTCAGATAATCAGAGCTGATGGTGATATCCCCCACCACCTTTGCCTGCCCATCCGACCCCACGCCCACACCGATAGACCCGCGCGGCTGTTGCGCCAGCCGGGCCTGATGCAGGCATTCGCGTTCCGCCTGCGCCAGGCTGACCGGGCCACAGGACAAAAGCGGCAGCAGCAGGCAAAGGCCAAGGATCAGACGCATCACTGTGTCCTCAACGATGGCACGCCACCTGCGGCAAAGCACGCGGAAACAGCCGGGCGGCTGGCGATATTACGAATATTCACAATGGTTTGGCTCCCGGCCTCAACCCCCACATCGCGGGCCAGAATGTTGATCTCACCGGGTTCTGCGGCATCCAGAATGCAGCGGGTGGCCACGTCGGCGACATTCCCCGGCATTTCCCGCGCCAAAACCGGCTGCACCACCTGCTCGGCCGTGCGGCGCAGGGCCTTGTCGGCCAACTCCTGCGGATCGCAAGCGACCAGCAGCAGGGGGGACAGAATCAGCAATGCCTGAACAGAGGCGCGCATCAGAATTTCCTTTCGGCGGGGGCGATCTTCTGCAACGAAATCCCGCCATCGGCTTCTGATGTCAGGGGGGCGGTGTGCACGGCGCGGTAGCCCAGCGTCACCTTGGTGCCATCGACATGCGCCAAAGTGTGCTTGCGCCATTCGGCATCATTGCGGGTCGGGTGATCTTCATGCGCATGCGCGCCCCGGCTTTCGGTGCGGGCATGGGCGCCATAGATCGTGGCCAGCGCGTTCGGCATCAGGTTTTGCAACTCCAGCGTTTCCATCAGATCCGAATTCCAGACCATGCTGCGATCCGTCACCTTCACATCCGCCATCTTGCCCGCAATGGCCGTCATCTTGGCCACCCCTTCGGCCAGCGTCTTGTCGGTGCGAAACACCGCCGCATCCGACTGCATGGTTTTCTGCATCTCCAACCGCAAGGCGGCGGTGGGGATCGACCCATTGGCGTGCCGTGTGGCGTCAAAACGCGAAATCGCGCGGTCCACCTCGGCTTTGTTCACCTCGCCCACGCGGTCCTTGGGGTTCACAATCTCGCCGGCCCGGATCGCCGCCGCCCGGCCAAACACCACAAGGTCGATCAGGCTGTTGGACCCCAACCGGTTCGCGCCATGCACCGAGGCACAGCCCGCCTCGCCCACGGCCATCAGGCCCGGCACAGTGGCGTCCTGGTTCTCGGCGGTGGGGTTCAGCACTTCGCCCCAGTAGTTGGTCGGGATACCTCCCATGTTGTAATGCACGGTCGGCAACACCGGGATCGGCTCTTTTTGCAAGTCCACGCCTGCGAAAATCTTGGCCGATTCAGAAATGCCGGGCAGCCGCAGATCCAGCGTCGCCTTGGGCAGGTGGCTGAGGTTCAAGTGGATGTGGTCCTTGTTCGGCCCAACCCCCCGGCCTTCGCGAATCTCGATCGTCATGCAGCGCGACACGTAATCGCGCGGGGCCAAGTCTTTGTAATGCGGCGCATAACGCTCCATGAACCGCTCACCTGTGGCGTTGGTCAGATATCCGCCCTCACCGCGCGCGCCTTCGGTGATCAGACAGCCAGAGCCGTAAATACCCGTGGGGTGGAACTGCACAAACTCCATATCCTGCAAGGGCAGACCGGCCCGCGCCACCATGCCGCCGCCATCGCCGGTGCAGGTGTGGGCCGATGTGGCGCTGAAATAGGCGCGGCCATAACCGCCCGTGGCCAGAACCACCATCTTGGCGTTGAAGACATGCAAAGACCCATCGTCCAGCTTCCAGGCCACGACCCCGGTGCAACGCCCGTCGGTCATGATCAGGTCAAGCGCGAAATATTCGATGTAGAATTCCGCGTTGTTCTTCAACGATTGCCCATAAAGCGTGTGCAAGATCGCATGACCGGTGCGGTCTGCGGCAGCACAGGTGCGCTGCACCGGTGGGCCTTCACCGAACTCGGTCGTATGGCCGCCAAAGGGGCGCTGGTAAATCTTGCCCTCTTCGGTGCGGCTGAACGGAACGACGTAATGCTCCAGCTCATAGACCGCCTTGGGGGCCTCCCGAGCGAGGTATTCCATTGCGTCGGTATCGCCCAGCCAGTCCGAGCCTTTGACGGTGTCATACATGTGCCACTGCCAGCTGTCCGGCCCCATGTTGCCCAAGCTGGCCGCAATGCCGCCCTGTGCCGCCACAGTATGGCTGCGGGTCGGAAAAACCTTGGTCACGCAAGCGGTGCGCAAGCCCTGTTCGGCCATCCCCAGGGTGGCGCGCAGACCGGCACCGCCAGCCCCCACAACCACCACGTCATAGTCATGCACTTCATACGGATAAGCGGTCATGTCGGCCTCTTAAAGCGCGATGCGGACAAGGGCGTAAAGCCCTGTCGCGGCGATCACGGTGGACAGCGATATCACGAACAACACCAGCATTTTGCGGGTGGTGCCATGGGCATAATCTTCGATCATCATCGTGGCACCCATGGCGAAATGGCGCATGCCCGTCACCAAGATCAGCGCCGTCAGGATGGCAGGCATTGGCCGCGCAAATGTGGCGCGCACCGCGTCGTAGTCCTGACCCAGCGCGTGACCGACGATGTAAACCCAAGTCGGCACCAGAAAGGCCAGCGCCACCGACGACACCGTCATTGACCAGTGATGCGCGGTTCCGGTGTGGGCAGAGCCTTTGCCTTCGGCGCGTTTGCGAGCGGTGAGATAACGCATGGCGGCCCCCTTAAACGATCAGAATGGTGACAAGGGTCAGCACGAACGACCCGATGATGACGCCCCAGCCCAGCTTTTCGGCGGTGGGAATATCAAGCCCATGGCCCGCGTCGAAATAAAGATGCCGCAACCCGGCAAGGTAGTGATACCACACCGCCCAGGCGCTGCCGGTCATCACCAGATCGCCGAACCAGCTTGTCAGCACCGCATTCGCCGTCACGAAATAGCCGGGCGACACCGCCGCCGCCAGCAGCCACCACACCACCAGAACCACGCCCACGATCAACGCATTGCCGGTGATCCGGGTCAGGATCGAGGTGATGGACGTCAATTGCGGACGGTAGATCTGCAAATGTGGCGACAGGGGGCGTTCCACCCGCTTGATCTCGGCCATGTCGGTTCCCTTCGTCGTTGTGTGGCGGTCCCGGACTGCGGACCCGATCCTGCTGTATCTTTATTAGCGCCTAAATCGCGTGTGTCACGCGTAACGGTGCCGCAGATGCCATCTGTTGCCGCTATCAGCGGCAGTATTTTGCTTTTGTGATCACACAAAAAATACGTGTGATCACAAAAAACTACTCCAACGTCAACCAGACCCGGTCAAGGTCTTCGGCATATTCAGTGCAAATGGTAATGGTTTTGTTGCCCGGATCGTAGAACGCATTGGCCTGCCCGCAATCAGCGACCATTACGTCGATCCAGTTCGGCAACGCATAAGCCGCGTTCAGCGCCGTGATCTCTTCTGCCAGCATCATCGCAATCGGGTCATCCGCCTCGGTGTCCACCAAGCGCAAGCCTTTGGCAGCTTTGCCCGGCGTCAGCGCATCAAGGGTGGTGGCCCATGACGCATCGGCCAATTCGAATTCATCCGGGCAACGGATGGCACGGTCTTCGGGCAGACCCAACTCGATGGCATCGCTTTCGCGCAAATCAGGATCAGCGCCGTAGTACAGGCAAACCAGATTGTAATAGCGTTGCATATCAAGGCTATGCTCGTCCCAATAGGCCGGCTCGTTGCCCCCCGACTTTGCCTCGTTATCATAGGCCAGAAAGGCGTTGGCGGTATCATACACCATCTGCGTCGCCGCCTCTTCCTCCCACAGATTGTGGATCAGCACCGCCGATAGTGAATCCGCCGCGTCTTCTTCGCGGCCCAGAACCGACAGCTCCAGCACGTCGATCAGCCCATGGCCCATTTCATGATAAAATGTGGCCAGCACGTTGGACCGGATAAACTGCGCCTGTGCTTCGTCTTCGGGCAGCGTAAACGCCGCAGCTGGTTGGGTCGCGGCTAGCAAGGCAATCAAGGCAAGGGGACGCATGGTTTCTCCTGTGTTGGTGGCAGCGTCGCACAGCGGTTACAGCGGCATCAATGCCCAATAATCCAGATCGAGCAGAACTTCGGTCAAATACTTGCCATCCGCGCCGCGCAAATCACCCGCCGCACCCTTGGTGGCCACCGTGCGCAGCCGGATCGCCCCCACCCCCGGAGCCGACATTTCCGCCAGATCCAGCACCTGTGACCACGCCCGCACCGTATCGCCGGCAAAGCAGGGATTGGCATGCGCGCCGCCGTTCAGCGCCACCAGCATCTGCGCATTGGCCAGCCCGTTGAACGACAGCGCGCGGGCCAAGCTGATGATATGCCCGCCATAGATCAGCCGCCGCCCATCGGCCCGGTGGGTCGCATCGAAATGCACCTTGGCGGTGTTCTGCCACAGCCGCGTGGCCAGCATATGCTCGGCTTCCTCGATGGTGACGCCGTCGACATGATCGACCACCTCGCCCACCGCATAGTCCTGCATCCGGTGCGGCTCGCCCGCCAGCGCGAAGTCATAGCGTGTGAAATCAAGCCCCTGCGGGATCACCAGGTCGCTGGCATTCACTGCCGTCGCCAAATCGGGCACCACCGTCGCGCCCAGCTCTGCCGCAGGATCGCGCTTTTTCACCATCACCCAGCGCACATAGTCCAGCACCGGCGCGTCCCGCTGGTTCAGCCCCACCGTGCGCACATAAACCACGCCCGATTGCCGGTTCGAGTTTTCCTTGAGGCCGATCACCGTCGATTGCGACCGCAAGGTATCACCCGGCCAGACGGGGTGCAGCCACCGCCCCTCGGCATAACCCAGATTGGCCACCGCGTTCAAAGACACATCCGGCACGGTCTTGCCAAACACCAGATGAAACGCGGCCAGATCATCCAACGGACTGCCCGGCAGCCCGCAGGTTTGCGCAAACTGGTCTGACGAATGCAACGCATGCCGCGCCGGGTAAAGCGTGTGATACAGCGCCCGTTCGCCCCCTGACACCGTGCGCGGCACCGCGTGAATGATCACCTCACCCAGCCGGTAATCCTCAAAGAACCGCCCCGCATTGGTCTTCATGTCAGCCCTTTCCGAAAGCCACGTGCCGCCCCGCAGCCGACCGCATTTCCAAGATACAGCCGCCCACAGCGCAGGCAGGCTCTGTGCCTGAACGCAGCGCTGGTTTCACTGCTCACCCAGTTTCAAGTCCGGCGCATAGTCCCCCGGCACCTCTTTCACCACCGCTTGCCCGCAGCGCATCACACCGCGCGCCGCGTCAAAGGCATAGACGGGCGGGCCTTGTAGCTCCCACCCCTTTGAAAGCGCCAAGGAAACCTTGTGGCAAAACGCCGATGTGTCGTCATCCGACAAGAATCGATAAAGTTTCATGGCATCACCCGAATGGCGTGTAGCCAAGCCAGATGTGAAGCCAAGACACCAGCCCCATCACCAAAACCGTCGCCACCACGGTCTTCACCTCTGCCCCCGCGGGCACTGTCGTGGCCCGAACCCAAGGTGCGGTGTTGCGGTTGATCAGGATCACCTCCAGCACCGCCCACATCATCAAGCCGCCAAACAGCACGAAAGACGCCACATCGCCGTTCACCAACAAATGCGCCAGTGCCCAGACCTTCACGGCGGTCAGTTGCGGATGCCGGATCTTGGTGGTCAGCCAGGATTTGGTGCCGCTGGCCGCAAAAAGGTAAAACGCCAGCACCATCAACAGGTTGTTGATGCCGACCAGGGCCGGATGCCGCCCCCAGAAAACGCTTGAATCCCAGGCCCGATAGCCCACCACCATCAGCACAACCGCCAGCAGCAATGCCACCGCCACCACGCCCTTGCCCGCATCGCCCAACCGCCCGCGCGCGTCCGGCGCAAGCCGCTTGCACAGATGCGCCGCCATCCACAGCGCCAGTCCCAAAATCAACCAGATCATTGCAAACCCCTGCTATTCCCGCTCGGCAATCGCGCGGGCCTTGGCCAGCGTTGCCTCTGCGGTGACGATATGCAGGTTTTCGACAATCTTTCCATCCACAACCGCCACGCCCTGCCCGGCGGCCTTCGCAACCGTGAAGGCCGCGATCTGCCTTTGAGCCAGTGCGACTTCCGCCTCCGAAGGCGCAAAGGCCGCGTTGGCAATCTCCAACTGCGCCGGATGGATCAGGGTCTTGCCGTCAAAGCCCATATCCCGGCCCTGCTCGCACTCCGCGCGCAGGCCCTCGTCGTCCTTGAACGCGTTGTAGACGCCATCGACGATGACCCGCCCGTGTGCCCGCGCCGCCAGCAAACACAGCCCCAACCCCGCCTGCAAAGCCAACCGGTCGGCCCGAAACCGGCTGCCCAGTTCCTTGGCCAGATCATTGGTGCCCATCACCATGCCGCGCAACCTTGGATGGCCCGCGATTTCCGCCGCGTTCAGCATGCTTTGGCTGGTCTCCATCATCGCCCACAGATCCGCCCCCGGGATCAGCGCCGCCACCGCGTCGAGATCGGCGGCGCGGTTGACCTTGGGGATCAGCACCGCGTCAATTTTCGCCCCCCTCGCTATGGCCTCGTCCATCGCCACAGCATCATCATGACCCCAGGCGGTGTCCAAAGCGTTGATCCGCACGATCCGCGCCCGGTTGCCGAAATCCCAATCCGTCAGCACCTGCGCCAGCAGCGCGCGCGCGGCGGGTTTTTCCTCGGGCGCGACGGCGTCTTCCAGATCAAAGATGATCGCATCCGCCGCCAACCCGCGCGCCTTGTCCAAAGCGCGGTCCTTTGACCCGGGGATGTAAAGGACGGACCGATAGGGGCGTGCCGACATGATTCTCTCCAAGCAATAATCTTGCGCCAAAAGGCACCATTCCGGCACTTTCGACAAGAAAGAAAATGCCGCAGTGCAGAAAATGGGCGGCAGGCCCGGGGCGCGGCGTTAAGGATTTATTCCGAACCGGGGCGCAGTCTGAAGGCATCCAGCACCGAAAGGCCACCCAATGGAAAAGATGATGTTCGCGCTGTCGCTTGGCTTTGCCGGGCTGATCCTTGCCACCCAGGCCGCGCATTCCGCCCCGCAATGCGCGCCGCGCGATCAGGTCTTGCCGGTGCTGCAGCAGAAATACGGTGAGAGCCGTCGCGGCATCGGCCTTGTCGGCACCGCGCAGGTGATGGAGATTTTCACCAACCCTGAAACCGGCACCTGGACCATCACCGCATCGCTGCCCGACGGGGTGATGTGTCTGGTGGCCTCGGGTAAGCATTTTGAATCCGTGGTGGAAAACCTGCCCGCCAAAGGCGATCCGGCCTGAGAGCCACGCCGCCCCGGACCTGATCCGGGGCGGCGTGGCGCTTAGCCCGCCAAGGCCCGCCCGCCGTCCCAGATCAGCTTGATCGACACCGCCAGCAAGGCCCATGTCACCAGCCGGAAGAACAGTTTTTCCGGCAGCCATTTCACCAGCCACACCCCGGCAAACACCGACACCGCCGCCACCGGCATCAACAGCAGCGCCTTTTCCAGCGACACCAGATTGATCTGCCCCAGCATGTAATAGGGGATCAGCTTGATCGCGTTAACATAGGCAAAAGCGATGGTCGAAGTGCCCGCAAACACCGCCTTTTGCATCCCCAACGGCAGCGTATAGACCTGATACGGCGGCCCGCCCGAATGGCTGACAAAGCTGGTGAACCCGGTCAAGGTGCCCCAGAACATCCCCGGCGCCACCTCGGCCCGCTGCGGCGCCACCACCGCCTGCGCCCGCAGCAACAGGTTCAGCGCGAACACCACCCCGATCACGCCGATCAGCACCGTCACCCAGTCTTCGGACACCACCGAGGCGGTGAAATAGCCCAGCACCACGCCCAAAGTCATCCCCGGAATGATGATCGCCAGCACCCGGCGGTCAAAGGCGTGGCGGTAGGCGTAAAGCCCGAACATATCGGACACCACATAGACCGGCAGCAACAGCCCCGCCGCAGCCACGGGTGACATCACCAAGGCCAGCACCGGCACCGACAGCATCCCCACCGCCGGCAATCCGCCCTTGCCCATGCCCACGAGCACCGCCGAAAGGCTGGCCAATGCCCAAAACGCAAATCCGTCCATCATGGCTCTTCCCCCTGCCCACGGAATCACCCATGATCGCCGCGTTGCCAATCCCGGCGGCCCGGAACCACTCGCAAATCTGCGCTGCGATCCTTTAGCGCAAACAGTCTTTGCGGGCCAGAGCCTTACCATGCCGCAGTGCGGCGGGCTTGATTTCAGGGACGGACGAGCTTAGCATACCGTTGTATACAATTCTGTTTGAACCCTTCGGAGGCCCACATGGCACGCCCAAAAATCGCGCTGATCGGCGCTGGTCAGATTGGTGGCACGCTCGCCCATCTTGCCGCCATCAAAGAACTTGGCGACATCATCCTGTTTGATATCGCCGAAGGCACCCCGCAGGGCAAAGCGCTGGACATCGCGCAATCCGGCCCCTCGGCGGGCTTCGATGCGTCGCTGAAGGGCGCGAATTCCTACGCCGATATCGCCGGCGCTGATGTGTGCATTGTCACCGCAGGTGTTCCGCGCAAACCGGGGATGAGCCGCGATGACCTGCTGGGCATCAACCTGAAAGTGATGAAAGCCGTGGGTGAGGGTCTCAAAGCCCACGCGCCGAACGCCTTCGTGATCTGCATCACCAACCCGCTGGATGCGATGGTCTGGGCCTTGCGTGAGTTTTCGGGCCTGCCGCACCACATGGTTGTCGGCATGGCTGGCGTGCTGGATTCTGCCCGCTTCCGCCACTTCCTCAGCGTTGAATTCAACGTCTCGATGCGCGACGTCACCGCCTTCGTGCTGGGCGGCCACGGCGACACCATGGTGCCTTTGGCGCGCTATTCGACCGTTGGCGGCATCCCGTTGCCCGATCTGGTCGCCATGGGCTGGACCACGCAGGAAAAGCTGGACGGCATCATCCAGCGCACCCGCGACGGCGGCGCCGAAATCGTTGGCCTCTTGAAAACCGGCTCGGCCTTCTACGCCCCGGCGCAATCGGCGATCGAGATGGCCGAGGCGTTCCTGAAGGACCAGAAACGCCTGCTCCCCTGCGCCGCCTATGTGGACGGCGCGCTTGGCCTGAAAGGCATGTATGTCGGCGTCCCCACGGTGATCGGCGCAGGCGGGATAGAGCGTGTGGTCGACATCCAGATGACCGCGGATGAGCAAGCGATGTTCGACAAATCGGTGGAGGCGGTCAAAGGCCTGCTGGCGGCATGCAAGGCGATTGATCCGTCGCTGGCGTGACCCTTTGACCTACGCCGGGTCCACCCCGTCACCCGAACCAAACACAAGGCGCGCCCCGAAAGAGGCGCGCATTTTAAATTGAATGATGCAACCGAGGCCAAGGAATCCGTCGACATGCCCGGTCCCAAACCTCAACACCCTCGCAAAACCGCCATCCAACCCCTTGCAATCCCTCACCTCCGCCAGACCCCAACTCCCCCCAACCTTGACTCTCTCTCCAACCTCGCCTCCAACTCCGCCAAACCCCGGAGGCCGCCATGACCCAATTCGACACCGAGCTTGAAACCCGCCTGACCCGCTATGCCGCCATCGACAGCCAGTCCAACGCCGCCTCAACCTCCTCCCCCTCCACCGACATCCAGTTCGCCTTGCTGAACCTGCTCACATCCGAACTGCACGACATCGGCGCTCGAAACGTCCAGCTCACCGATTACGGCACCGTCATCGCCACCATCCCCGGCACCGCCCCCGGCCCCACCATCGCCCTGCTGGCCCATATCGACACAGCCCCGCAGTTCAACGCGACCGGCGTCAAGCCCCGCGTGATCCACCGCTACAACGGCGGCGACATCACCTATCCTGACAACCCGTCGCTGATCCTGTCGCCTGCCGATTACCCCTATCTGGCCACCAAACAGGGCCACGACATCATCACAGCCTCTGGCCTCACCCTGCTGGGCGCCGATGACAAGGCCGGCGTCGCCATCCTGATGACCGCCGCCCGCCACCTGCTGGCCAACCCCAAGATCCAACACCCGACGCTGCGCATCGCCTTCACCCCGGATGAGGAAATCGGCCGCGGCGTCAATGCCCGCCTGCCCGCCGACCTTGCGGCCGATTTCGCCTACACCTTCGATGGCGGTGCGGTGGGTGAGATCGAATTCGAATCCTTCTCCGCTGACGCAGCAACCGTCCACATCAAAGGTGTCTCGATCCATCCCGGCACCGCGAAGGGCAAAATGGTCAACGCCATCCATCTGGCCGCCAAGATAATCGGTGCCCTGCCGCAACAAACCATGCTGCCCGAACTGACCGAGGGGCGTGAGGGCTTCATCCACGCCACCGACATGACCGGCGGCTCGTCCGAGATGACCCTGCAGTTCATCCTGCGCGATTTCGAACTGGACGGCCTTGCGCAAAAAACGGCCATCCTGCAAGCGGTCTGCGCCGCCGTCGCCGCCACCGAACCCCGCGCCGAAATCACCTGCACCATCACCAAGCAATACCGCAACATGCGCTATTGGCTGGAAAAAGACATGACGCCCGTCACCCTGGCCCTGACCGCCGCGCGCAGCATCGGCCTTGACCCCGTATCGGTCCCCATTCGTGGCGGCACCGATGGCTCCCGCCTGACCGAAATGGGTATCCCCTGCCCCAATCTTTTCACCGGCATGCAGAATATCCATGGGCCATTGGAATGGGTGTCCGTGCAGGATATGGCACAGGCGACCGCGCTGTGCCTTGCCCTTGTCCAACACGCAACTGCCTAGACGTTGACTCAAATTTTTCATCTGTCGAAAAATATCCCACGGGGGGGCCGGGCAAGTATTTGCAATAGCAAATGCGTTGCTTGGGCGTGAAGCCCCTCGGCGCCTGCCACGAAAGCCACCATGCCCCAACACATCTCGCCCTACCACGTCCCGAATTTCTATGCCGACGCCCTTGCCAAAGGCCGTCACCGCGACATCGTGGGTGGGCGTTGGGAGGAAACCGGTCGCATCCAGATGGCGCTTTTGCAGGACGCGGGCCTTTTGCCGGATCACCACCTGCTCGACATCGGCGCGGGCGCGCTGCGGCTGGGATGCAAGGCGGTGCCCTACCTCAACCCCGGCCATTACTGGGCGACCGACCTGTCCGGCCCCCTGCTCCAACGCGGCTATGACACGGAAATCGCGGATAAATCCCGCCTGCCGCGCGACCATCTGGTTGAAGATGCCGATTTCACCTTTCCCGGCCTCCCCGCAACGATCACCCATGCCATCGCTTTCGCGGTCTTCACCCATCTGCCCGCCAATCACCTGCGCCGCGCCCTGATCCAGACCCGCGCCCGTTTTCCGGCCTTGCAAAAACTGCTGTTCACCGTGTTTCTGGCCCCCGATGAGGCGGCCAGCCTGCACCCGGTCAAGCAGCCCGACGGTGTGGTCACCCATGACAGCCGAGCGCCTTATCACATGCTGCTGCCAGATGTGGCGCACCTGACCCAAGCCTCTGGGTTCACTGTGGATCTGCGCGCAACCCGGCTGCCACGCGGTCAGGTTCTGATCGTGGCAGAGCCGCTATAGCTTGCCGTCCCGGATCTAGATATCAAAGCCACATGCGGCAATGAACGCCGCATCGCGCGCGCGCAAATCGGCATCAAAGGCGGTGGCGGACAGATCAGGTGTCAGGCCAAACACAGCCAAAGCCGGCTGCGGATCAAAGGGGCGCGGGTCCAGATGGCCCATGCCGCCCAACAGCGCGACCTGGGCCGCAGTCAGGGTTTTCAGCCGGGTCACCATGCGGCGACAGGCCGCCGGATCGGCCGAGATCTGCTGCATCATGGTGAATTGCGCCATCCGCGGGCGGCCATGCCGGGGCTTGGTTTCGCTGGGCGGTTCAAGCGCGCGCCGCATCAGTTTCAACCCGTAATGCAACCGGGTCAGCCCATCGAAATGCAGCAGTTTGGCCTGCGCACTTTGCACATGCACCGGACGGCCCGACGGCGCATGCAGCCCCATTTCGACCGCCAGCCCCCGCCGCACCACTGCCTTTCCTGCCTTGTGACCGGTGATGCCATCCTTCAAAAACCGTGCGTCATCGCCGTAAATCCCCTCACCGATCAGATCAAAGCTGCGAAACGGCAGCCGGAACAGCCCGTCAAAGATCTGGTTTTCGGGCTGATCTGCCAATTGCACCCGCTCGGCCATATGCAGGCGCAGATAGGCGGCATTGGCGGGCATTGCGGCCAACTCGGCCAGCAACTCATCGCCATCCCGCAGAAATTCGTCGCAGTCGCAATGCAGCAGCCAATCGGCCCGCGTGGCGGCATAGACCCGGTCTGCATTGTGTTTCTGACGACCGACATGCAGGCGTGGGCGGCGTTTGCGCGCGGTTTGCGCCCAATAACCGGCGTCACACACCGTCAGGTGCAAGCGCGGCAGCCCTGCCAGCGCCGCCTCGGCCACCGGGTTGGGTCGGTCCAGAAACAGATGCACCTCTGCGGCGCCCAAGGCCAGATAATGCGCGGCAAAGCTGATCACCAAAGCCGCAGGCTCGTCCACCGTTGCCACGACCGCCCAACTTGGTTCCTGCATCCTGCCCTCGCACCGCGCGGGCACAGGTTAGCGGCCTTGGCGGGGGGCTTCAAGCCATGGAAACAAGGGGTCGACGGGGGCCACATCAAATTTGTGATCACACTAAAATTTCTTGTGATCACAAATGTCGCTTTTACGAAAGTTGCGCGCAGTTCCCGTTTTGCGAACGCCTGTTTCTGTGCCATCACGCCTTAAATCCAAGCTGATGGGACAGATAGATGAACATCCACGAATACCAGGCCAAAGCCCTGCTGCGCAGCTATGGCATCCCGGTGTCAGATGGCCGCGCCGTCACCAAGGCCGAAGAGGCCAAAACCGCAGCCGGAGAATTGGACGGCCCGCTCTGGGTGGTCAAGGCCCAAATTCATGCCGGTGGCCGTGGCAAAGGTCATTTCAAGGAACCCGAAGCCGGCGAAAAGGGCGGCGTCCGTCTGGCCCGTTCGGTTGGTGAGGCCGCTGAATTCGCCCGCCAGATGCTGGGCCGCACCCTTGTCACCGTGCAGACCGGTCCGGCCGGCAAGCAAGTGAACCGCATCTACATCGAAGACGGCAGCGACATCGCGCGGGAACTGTATCTGGCCATGCTGATTGATCGCCAATCCAGCCGGATTTCCTTTGTGGTGTCCACCGAAGGCGGCATGTCGATCGAAGACGTGGCGCATGACACCCCCGAAAAGATCATATCCTTCGACGTTGATCCGGCCACTGGCCTTTCGGATTTCCACGGCCGCCGCGTGGCCTTCGCCTTGGGTCTGACCGGCAATCAGGTCAAGCAATGCGTCGGCATCGTGAAGAACCTGTACCGGTTGTTCACCGAAAAAGACATGGACATGCTGGAAATCAACCCGCTGGTGGTGATGACCGATGGCAACCTCAAACTGCTCGACGCGAAGATGAGCTTTGACGGCAACGCCATGTACCGCCACCCCGATATCGCCGCCCTGCGCGACGAGACGGAAGAAGACCCCAAGGAACTGGCCGCCAGCAAGTTCGATCTGAACTACATCGCGCTGGATGGTGAAATCGGCTGCATGGTCAATGGTGCTGGCCTCGCGATGGCCACCATGGACATCATCAAACTCTATGGTGCGGAACCGGCGAATTTTCTCGACGTCGGCGGCGGTGCCACCAAAGAGAAGGTGACCGAGGCGTTCAAGATCATCACCTCTGACCCGCAGGTCAAAGGCATTCTGGTCAACATCTTCGGCGGCATCATGCGCTGCGATGTGATTGCCGAGGGCGTGCTGGCCGCGGTGAAAGAGGTCGGGTTGAAAGTGCCGCTGGTGGTTCGGCTTGAGGGCACCAATGTGGACTTGGGCAAGGACATCATCCGCAATTCCGGCCTGAACGTGATAGCTGCGGACAATCTGTCGGACGCGGCGCAAAAGATCGTCAAGGCGGTGAAAGGATGATCCGCGCCGCCGCCCTTCTCGTCCTTCTGGCCAGCCCCGCGCTGGCGCAGGACGCCGATCCGCGCAACCAACTGGTTGAGGGCTATATGGCCTGCATGTCGGGTGGCGATCAGGTCGATCTGACCGAAGCCATGCTGACCTCACTGTTCTGGACCCGCAACGACGACGGCGAAGACGGACTGGTCTATTTCAACCCCGGTGTCGGCGAAGACACCCTGGTTTACATGGCCGAGGATGGCAGCTTCTGTCACGTCGAAAGCCTGAGCGTCGACAGCGCCACCGCGTCGGAAATCCTTGCGGCCAGCCTTGGCGCACCCGACGGCGCGCCTTTTGTCTATTCCAAGGATGACATGGGCTGCACCCGGCTTGATTTCGATACCGGCGTCAGCGCCACCATCACCTCGGGCGGCAACGACCCCACCTGCGCGTCGGAAACCGACAGCGGTGTGCGGTTTGAACCGACCCCGACCGAATGAACTTCGGGCCGGCACGTCCGGCCTGTCCCGCAGTTGAACATCGAAGGAACGACCCGCATGGCCGTACTCGTTAACGAAAACACCCGTGTCATCTGCCAGGGCTTCACCGGCAGCCAGGGCACTTTCCATTCCGAACAAGCCATCGCTTATGGCACCAAAATGGTTGGCGGCGTCACCCCGGGCAAGGGCGGGTCGCTGCACTTGAACCTGCCGGTGTTTGACTCTGTCCACGAGGCGCGCACGGTCACCGGGGCCAATGCCAGCGTGATCTATGTGCCGCCGCCCTTTGCCGCCGATTCCATCCTCGAAGCCATCGACGCCGAAATGGAACTGATCATCTGCATCACCGAAGGCATCCCGGTGCTGGACATGATGAAGGTCAAACGTGCGCTGATCAATTCGAAATCCCGTCTGATCGGGCCGAACTGCCCCGGCGTGATCACCCCTGACGCCTGCAAGATCGGCATCATGCCGGGCCACATCCACCGTCGCGGCTCGGTCGGTGTGGTCAGCCGCTCCGGCACCCTGACCTATGAGGCGGTCAAGCAGACCTCTGACCTTGGCCTTGGCCAATCCACCGCGGTGGGCATCGGCGGCGATCCGATCAAAGGCAGCGAACACATTGATATTCTTGAGCTGTTTCTGGCAGATCCCGAAACCCATTCGATCATCATGATCGGTGAAATCGGCGGCGCTGCCGAAGAAGACGCCGCGCAATTCCTTGCGGATGAGCGTAAAGCTGGCCGCTGGAAACCCACGGCCGGCTTTATCGCGGGCCGCACCGCCCCCGCAGGTCGGCGCATGGGCCATGCCGGGGCCATCGTCGCCGGTGGCAAGGGCGACGCGGAAAGCAAGATCGAGGCGATGAAGCGCGCCGGGATCGTCGTGGCCGACAGCCCGGCCACCTTGGGTGAGGCCGTCCTGGCGGCGATTGCCAAATGAACGGTCTGGGGTCACCCCGGCATCTGCGGGCCCTGGGCGAACCCCGCCCGGAAACCTATGATTCCGAAAGGGAGGACAGGGCGATCCTGTCCTTCTCGCTGCTGCTGGCGGTTCTGGTCGCAGGGGTGGTGTTGTCACTGACCCGCGCCGAAGCCAATCACAGCCTGTTGTCAATTCTGAACTGAGACGGTGGGGGCAACCCCGCCGCCCGCGCCATCTGGCAAACTTAGGGAGGCCTCCACATGACCGAACAATCCCCCACCAGCCAATTCCACGCCTCCAGCTTCTTGCAAGGCGCGAATGCCGATTACATCGACCAGTTGGCCGCGAATTTCGCCGCAGACCCCGCGTCGGTGGATGCGCAATGGGCCGACTTTTTCCGCGGCTTGAATGAAGCCGAACAAGACACCCGCCGTCAGGCCGCCGGACCGTCCTGGGGCCGCGCCGATTGGCCACCGACCGTGTCCAGTGACATCATGGGCGCGCTCACCGGCGAATGGCCTGCCGTGCCGGAACCCAAGGGCGCGGGCAGGAAGATCGTTGAAAAGGCTGCGGAAAAGGGCGTTTCCCTGTCGGATGCGCAGGTGCAGCGCGCCGTGCTGGACTCTATCCGCGCCATCATGATCATCCGCGCCTACCGCATCCGGGGCCATTTGGCCGCCGATCTCGATCCGCTGGCCATGACCGACCGCGGCAACCACCCGGAACTGGACCCGGCGTCCTACGGCTTCACTGATGCCGACATGGACCGCCCGATTTTCATCGACAAGGTGCTGGGTCTGGAAATGGCCTCGATGCGCCAGATCCTGGACATCGTCAAACGCACCTATTGCGGGACCTTCGCGCTGCAATACATGCATATTTCCGACCCCGAGCAGGCCGCCTGGCTGAAGGACCGCATCGAAGGCTATGGCAAGGAAATCGCCTTCACCCGCGAAGGCCGCAAGGCCATCCTGAACAAGCTGGTCGAGGCTGAGGGCTATGAGAAATTCCTGCATGTCAAATATGTGGGCACCAAGCGGTTCGGTCTGGACGGCGGCGAAAGCCTGATCCCGGCGATGGAGGCGATCATCAAGCGCGGCGGCGCGATGGGGGTCAAGGACGTGGTGATCGGCATGCCGCACCGGGGCCGGTTGAACGTGCTGGTCAACGTGATGCAGAAACCCTACCGCGCGATTTTCAATGAATTTCAGGGCGGCAGCTTCAAGCCAGAAGACATCGACGGCTCGGGCGATGTGAAGTATCACCTTGGCGCGTCGTCGGACCGTACCTTTGACGGCAACACCGTCCACCTCAGCCTCACCGCCAACCCCAGCCACCTAGAGGCCGTGAACCCGGTGGTTCTGGGCAAGGTGCGCGCCAAGCAGGATCAGTTGAACGACACCGACCGCACCCAGGTGCTGCCGATCCTGCTGCACGGTGATGCGGCCTTTGCAGGGCAAGGCGTTGTGGCGGAATGCTTTGGTCTGTCGGGTCTGAAGGGCCACCGCACCGGCGGCACCATTCATATCGTGGTGAACAACCAGATCGGCTTCACCACCGCGCCCTCGTTCAGCCGCTCCAGCCCCTACCCCACCGACATCGCCCTGATGGTCGAAGCGCCGATTTTCCATGTGAATGGCGACGATCCCGAAGCCGTGGTGCATGCCGCCAAAGTCGCCACCGAGTTCCGCCAGACCTTCCACAAGGATGTGGTTCTCGACATCTTCTGCTACCGCCGCTTTGGTCACAACGAAGGCGACGAGCCGATGTTCACCAACCCGGCGATGTACACCACCATCCGGCGCCAAAAGACCACGCTGCAGCTTTACACCGAACGTCTGGTCAAGGACGGCCTGATCCCCGAAGGCGAGATCGAGGACATGAAGGCGACGTTTCAGGCGACGCTGAACGCCGAGTTCGACGTCGGCAAGGATTACAAACCCAACAAGGCCGACTGGCTGGATGGGCGTTGGAAAACCATGACAACCAAGGATCTGAACAACTATCAGCGCGGCGAAACCTGGATCAAGCCCGAGACGATGGCCGAGGTGGGCGCCGCCCTGACCCGCGCCCCCGATGGGTTCGATTTGCACAAAACCGTTGCCCGTCAGCTGGAAACCAAAGCGAAAATGTTTGAAACCGGCAAGGGCTTTGATTGGGCCACGGCCGAGGCTTTGGCCTTTGGCTCATTGCAGACCGAAGGTTTCCCGGTGCGGCTGTCAGGTCAGGATTGCTCGCGCGGCACCTTCAGCCAACGCCATTCGGCCTTTGTCGACCAGACCACCGAAGAACGCTATTACCCGCTGAACCACATCAAAGCGGGTCAGGCGCGCTATGAAGTCATCGACTCGATGCTGTCGGAATACGCGGTTCTGGGTTTTGAATACGGCTATTCGCTGTCTGAACCCAACACCCTGACCATGTGGGAGGCGCAGTTCGGTGATTTCGCCAACGGTGCGCAGATCATGTTCGATCAGTTCATCAATTCGGGCGAATCGAAGTGGTTGCGGATGTCGGGCCTGGTCTGCCTGCTGCCGCACGGGTTTGAAGGTCAGGGGCCGGAACATTCCTCTGCCCGAATGGAGCGGTTCCTGCAAATGTCGGCGCATGACAACTGGATCGTCGCCAACTGCACCACGCCCTCGAACTATTTCCACATCCTGCGCCGTCAGATGCACCGCGATTACCGCAAACCACTGATCCTGATGACGCCAAAATCGCTGCTTCGGCACCCGATGGCGGTCTCGAATGCTGAAGAGTTCACCACCGGCAGCTATTTCCACCGCTGCCTGTGGGATGACGCGCAAAAGGGCCATTCAACCACCACGCTCAAACCCGATGACCAGATCAAACGTCTCGTGCTGTGTTCGGGCAAGGTTTACTACGACCTTTTGGCCGAACGCGATGCGCGGGGCTTGGACGATGTGTATCTGCTGCGCGTCGAACAGTTGTATCCGGTGCCGGCGCAGTCGCTGACGGCAGAACTGTCGCGTTTCCCCAAGGCAGAGGTGATCTGGTGTCAGGAAGAGCCCAAGAACATGGGCGCTTGGTCGCATATCGAGCCGGATCTGGAAACCATCCTGACCAAGATCGGCGCGAAACACAGCCGCCCGCGCTATGCAGGCCGCGCCGCTTCGGCCTCGCCCGCCACTGGTCTGGCCTCGCGCCACAAGTACGAACAGCAAACTCTGGTCAACGAAGCGCTCGGCTGACCCAAACAACGCGCCGACGCGCATGAGGAGATGAAGATGACGGATGTGATGGTGCCCTCGTTGGGCGAAAGCGTGTCAGAGGCCACCGTGTCGACCTGGTTCAAGAAACCGGGCGATGTGGTCAAGCAAGACGAAATGCTGTGTGAATTGGAAACCGACAAGGTTTCGGTCGAAGTGCCCAGCCCTGTGTCGGGTGTTCTGGCCGAAATTCTGGCTCCCGAAGGCTCCACCGTGGCTGCCAATGCCCGGTTGGCCATCGTGACCGAAGGGGCTGTGGGCGCGATCCCGGCCAAAGCGGAAGAGCCGAAATCGGTCGCCGCCGCCGCTGTCGGCTCGCCGGGTGCTGGCCCCGAAACGGTGACCGCGCGCGATGTCGAAAACGCCCCCTCGGCCAAGAAGGCCATGGAAGAGACAGGTCTTTCGGCAGCACAAGTCCAAGGCACCGGCCGCGATGGCCGCATCATGAAAGAGGACGTGGCACGCGCCGCAACGGCGGCCCCGATCACCGCAGCCCCCGCCCCCGCCGCCATTCCGCGTGCGCCTGTGCCCGCCGATGACGCCGCCCGCGAGGAACGCGTCAAGATGACCCGCCTGCGCGCAACCATCGCGCGCCGCCTGAAAGACGCGCAAAACACCGCCGCCATGCTGACCACCTATAACGAGGTGGATATGTCCGGCATCATGTCTTTGCGCAATGAATACAAAGACATATTTGAGAAAAAGCACGGCACCAAACTGGGCTTCATGTCGTTTTTCGTCAAGGCCTGCACCCATGCCCTGAAAGAAATCCCGGAAGTGAACGCCGAGATTGACGGTCAGGATGTGGTCTACAAGAACTACGTCCACATGGGCGTCGCCGTCGGCACCCCGTCGGGTCTGGTGGTTCCGGTGCTGCGCGATGCCGATCAGATGGGCTTTGCCGCCATTGAAAAAAAGATCGCCGAACTGGGCATCCGCGCCCGCGACGGCAAGCTGTCGATGGCCGAAATGCAGGGTGGGTCCTTCACCATCTCGAACGGCGGCGTTTACGGCTCGCTGATGTCCTCACCAATCCTGAACCCGCCGCAATCGGGTATCCTGGGCATGCACAAGATTCAGGACCGCCCGGTGGTGGTCGCCGGCCAAATCGTGATCCGCCCGATGATGTATCTGGCCCTGTCCTACGATCACCGCGTCGTCGACGGCAAAGGCGCGGTGACCTTCCTCGTACGGGTCAAAGAGGCGCTTGAAGATCCGCGTAGGTTGTTGATGGATTTGTAAGTCAAATGCAACAATATGGCGACCTGACTAGACCTTGGTCCGACACATTGACCACGCTTTCGGTCGGGTCGCTTGCTTTTTTTCTACCTTACGTAGGCAAGGTCGATCCTGACGGCTCACTTTCCTTTGCCTTTGGGGATATTGCAAAATTTTTGACTTTTGCGGAAAAAGCCGGAACTGTAACGGGCATCCTTATAGCTGTCATGTTTTTAAGCTTTTTGATGGCAATTGGATATTTCATGATTCAATTCGGTGAATTCATGTCTCTTATTCCAGACATGAATGACGGAGCGAAACGAGCGCTACTTCGAGCTGAAAAGTCTTCTGAAAACTCAGCGCTGATGCTGATGTTCTCAAATGCCTATACGGCTTACCGCCTATTTTGCGGCATTGGCGGACTAATGTTGTTAGAGGGAGCGGGACTTTTTATTCAGGGTCTCTTAAGTTTGAATGTTCAATTGTTGCTTAGTGCATTGTTCTCCATTTTTTGGGGTGCAATGCTCGTTTTCCGCTTTGCTAGATATTCTTTTACTACAATCGACTGGGTGCTCTTTGGAAAAGTGCAGGAGTAACATGACCCCCGAACTTACCACTCTCGCCCTCGCAGGCCTGCTGCAGGCCGCGATCTTTGTGCCCTTCTCGGTCCGCGCCAACCTCGAGCTTGGCACCGGCTACACCACCTCGCCGCGCGACCGCGCGCCGTCCCGGCCGCTGACCGACCTCACCGGCCGGCTGCAACGCACCATGATCAACCATTTCGAAGGCCTGATCCTGTTCACCCTCGCAGTGGTCGTGGTCACCCTTGGCAACCAGTCCACACCCGTCACCCAATCCGCCGCCTATATTTACCTTGCCGCCCGCCTTCTCTACATCCCCGCCTATCTGCTCGGCTGGAAACCCTGGCGTTCGGCCATCTGGTGCATCGGGTTCGCCGCCACTATGGTGATGATTGCGGCCACACTGATCTGACCTGCTGTCGGGACGCATGCCCGACGCGAAACCGACAACAACCCGACGCAAAACCGACGCTGCATTCCAAAGGAAACGACCCATGGCAAGCTTTGACGCAATCATCATCGGTGCAGGCCCCGGCGGCTATGTTTGTGCCATCCGCGCCGCCCAACTGGGCCTGAACGTGGCCGTCGTGGAAGGCCGCGACGCACTGGGCGGCACCTGCCTGAACGTCGGTTGCATCCCGTCCAAGGCCTTGCTGCACGCCACACACAGCCTGCACGAAGTCCATGAAAACTTTGAGAAAATGGGCCTGATGGGTGGCGCGCCCACGGTGGACTGGCTGAAAATGCAGGCCTACAAGACTGAGGTGGTTTCGGGCAACACCAAGGGCATCGAATTTCTGTTCAAAAAGAACAAGATCACCTGGCTGAAAGGCTGGGCCAGCATCCCCGCGCCGGGCAAGGTGCAGGTCGGCGACCAAGTGCATGAGGCGAAAAACATCGTGATTGCAACAGGTTCCGAGCCGTCCAGCCTGCCCGGCGTCACGGTGGATGAAACCATCGTCGTCACCTCGACCGGGGCTTTGACCCTGCCGTCGATCCCCAAGACCATGGTGGTGATCGGCGCGGGCGTCATCGGTCTGGAAATGGGCTCGGTCTACGCGCGGCTGGGCACCGAGGTCACCGTGGTCGAATACCTCGACGCCATCACCCCCGGCATGGATGCCGAAGTGGCCAAATCTTTCCATAGAATACTGACAAAGCAAGGCCTTAAGTTCATCATGGGGGCCGCCGTGCAAGGCGTGCAAACCAGGGACGGCATGGCGAAAGTCAGCTACAAGCTGCGCAAGAACGACAGCGAAGCCAGCCTTGACGCCGAGGTGGTTCTGGTCGCCACGGGGCGCAAGCCCTATCTGAACGGTTTGGGGCTAGAGACCTTGGGGGTGGAAATTCTGCCCCGAGGTCAGGTCAAGACGGACGCGCATTTCGCAACCAATATCAAAGGCTTGTACGCAATCGGCGACGCGATTGTCGGCCCGATGCTGGCGCATAAAGCCGAAGACGAAGGCATGGCGTTGGCGGAAATCATGGCGGGCAAGGCCGGTCACGTGAACTACAACGTCATCCCCGGCGTGGTCTACACCAGCCCGGAGGTGGCCTCGGTGGGGGCTACCGAAGAGCAACTGAAAGAGCAAGGCCGCGCCTACAAGGTTGGCAAATTCCCCTTCATGGGCAATGCGCGCGCGAAGGCGGTGTTTCAGGCCGAAGGCTTTGTCAAACTGCTCGCCGATGCCGCCACAGATCGCATCCTGGGCGCCCATATCATCGGCCCCGGCGCGGGTGATCTGATCCACGAGGTGTGCGTGGCGATGGAGTTTGGCGCATCAGCGCAAGATCTGGCGCTCACCTGTCACGCGCACCCCACCTATAGCGAAGCGGTGCGCGAAGCTGCCCTCGCTTGCGGTGACGGGGCCATCCACGCCTGATTTCATCTGTCCTCAACTATCCTCGAGGGGGCGGTCACAATTGCCTTGGCAATTGTGACCAGGGGGGCAGACAGCCCCCCTGATTTTTCGCAGAAAAATCGTGCTACGCCCTCTTCCACAGCCAATCCAGCAATCCCGACGACCCGCCTTCGGGGTTAATCCCCACCACCAATGCCGCCTCCATCGCGCCGTCCGGTTCGGTCATTTTCACCCGCGCATAGGCCCCGTCACCGGCGTCGGCGGCGATGCCATCGTCGGCGTTCAGCATGTCGCGCGCACCGTCCCGCGCATAGGCCTCGTGGTCGTCGTAAATCGCCCGATTGACCGCCTCATCAAAGAAAATCTGGCTGGTCAGCACGGTTTTTGCATCCAGATACACCATGTAATGCACATGCGTCGTGCGCCCGGGATACCAGCCCGGGAAAATGGTCTGGAACGTCGCAACGCCTGTGGAATCCGTGGCTTGGGTGCCGCGCAAAAAGGTTTGCCCCACCGTATCCGCGCCGCCGCCAAGATTCTGGACGCCGGAATAGACCCCGCCTGCATCGCAATGCCACACATCGACGCGCGCGCCCGCCACAGGCAGACAATCTGCGGTGACGACCTGCAGCCTCAGGGTCATCGGCAGGCCAGGACGCCCCTCGGCAATGTCCGACCGGATCAGGTTCGGGTCGACATAAAACGGCCCTTCGGTGACTGCGGTCGACAACATGCAGACATCGGTTGAAATCAACCCGGCCTGCGCCACCTCCGCCAGAACAGCGCCCGGCAGGGTCACCGCCACAGGCGCAATGGTCAGGGCTTTCAGCAAAGTGCGGCGGTCAAGGGTGGAAAGCGGGCGCATGGTGTCTCCTGTTTCTATTCCCCGTTTAACGCCGATCGGCAAACATTCCGTCGCAAATTCAACTCGCCAGATGCCGCAGCCCCTGGGTCACATCGGTGCGCACCGCCAGCCGCAGGCCCGGTTCATCCCCTGCCCGCAGCGCTGCCAGAATCATCCGGTGATGCTGCGGCATGTCGCGGCGGCGCAACTTCTGGTACAGGGCCCGCATCGTGGGACCAAGCTGCAACCAGACCGTTTCGCACAGCGCCAGCATGGCCGGGGTCTGGGCGCGCAGATAGAGCGTGCGGTGAAATTCCAGATTGGTGCGCACATAGGCCACCGCATCCTGATTCATCACCGCCTCCTGATTGAGCGCATTGATCGCCGCCAGCCGGTCGATCAGTGCGAAATGCGCCCGGGGCAGCGCCCGCGACGCCATCTCCGGCTCCAGCATGGCGCGGATCGCGGCCAGTTCTTCAATGCGGTCCGGGGTCAGCTCCGGGGTTGAAATCCGTCCCGAAGACGACATGGTGAACGCACCCTCGGCCACCAACCTGCGCACCGCGTCGCGCGCGGGGGTCATCGAGACACCGAACTGATCGGCCAGACCGCGCAGGGTCATCGCCTGACCGGGTGCCATTTCACCGTGCAACACCTGCAGGCGCAAAGACCGGTAGACGCGTTCATGGGCAGACGCATTGGGATCGGCCAGGCGGGGTTGAAGGGGGCGCGTGTGCATGGCCACAGCCAAGCACCGAAGCGCGTCTTTGGTCAATCCCCCCGATCAATCCCCCGATCACTCCGCCGCGTCAAACCGATAGGCCTGCAATGCCCCGCCTTGACGTTTCAGCCAGGCACGTTCCACCTGCCAACCCGGAAAAATCCGTTCCACAACAGCCCAGTAGGCGGCGGAATGGTTCATCTGGATCAGATGTGCCACCTCATGTGCCGCGACATAGTCCAGCACCCGCGGTGGCGCCATGATCAGCCGCCACGAATACATCAGCGAACCGTCGGCGGTGCAGGACCCCCAGCGCGACCGGGTGTCACGCAAGCTGATCCGCGTCACCCGCCGCCCGACCGCCTGCGCATAGCGGTCCGACGCCAGCGCCAGCCGGTCCCGCGCCAGCACCCGCAACCACGCCGCCACCCGCGCGCCGGCGCGGCCCGGATCGCCCGGCACCAGCAGCACATCGCCCTCCACCCGCACCGACCGCCCCGACCCGGGTTGCAGCTGCAGCATCCGGCCTTCCACCGGGATCACCGACCCGATGCCAACCGTATCCACCGCCGGCATTTTCGCCAAAGCCGCCCGGATCCAGCCTTCCTGCGCATGGGCAAACGCCATCGCCTCGGCCTCGCGCGCCCGTGCCGGCAAGGACAACGTCACCCGCCCGTCGGCCTGGCTCACCCGCAACGAGAATCGCCGCGCGCGGACCGACCGGCGCAGGGTGATTTCAATCGCGGGGGGGCCGGGCAGGACGGGCATTTCACCTCTTGGCATGGCCGCTTAGAATAGCCATATGGGCCAAAGCTGCAACCACCTGCAAAAGCCTTTGACAGTGCCCGCGCCTTGTGGCAAGCGACTGCTTCGTTGAATTTCCGCCTGCAAAGGCCCGCCCAAAAAAGGTTAAACCATGCCCAAGGCCGAATGGGGAACCAAGCGCATCTGCCCCACCACTGGGAAACGCTTTTACGACCTGAACCGCACGCCGATCGTCAGCCCCTACACGGGCGAGGTTGTCGACATCGAAAGCGCGCGCCGCAAGATGGCCGCCGCCGTGATCGCACGGGTGCAGCCTGAAAAGGATGACGACGCCGTTCTGGTCGATGATCTCGAAGCCGATGATGATCTGCTGGTCGCAGGCGTTGCCGATGATGCCGAAATCGACGACGAGCTGCTGGAAGACGACGCCGATGACAACGTCTCGCTGGATGATCTGGCCGATGTGGCAGGTGACGAAGAAGACGTCTAAGCTGTTGAACTTAATCCCGCTTTGCCGTGATTTTACGGTGGGGCGGGACGGGTTCCGAATACCGGGCCCGGCGCGACATGGCTGCAATTTTCCACTTGCACCCTGCCGCCGCCTCCCCTAAACAACGGCATCCAAGACGATCATGACATGCCCAATGTCGTGCCAAGGTTCGGGGTCATAGCTCAGATGGGAGAGCACTTGAATGGCATTCAAGAGGTCGGGAGTTCGATCCTCCCTGGCTCCACCAACCTTTCCAAGTCAGATTGACAGCAAGGCCGCCTCAGGGCGGTCTTTGTCATTTGTGCGCCAGAGCAGGACTGCCGCCCCTCAAGGCCGCGCCATCGAAGCATGGCACGAATCGCGCCATTTACGGACAAAACGGTCCCAGCCCAGCCCGAACGCTCACCTGCGCCACCTTACTGCAGCGCAGGTGATCAGGCGGTTCGCGTCACTTCGCCTCAAGCGCCGCTATCCGTGCCGCCAGCGCGATGTTTTCTTCGCGGGCCTTCTGCGCCATCATCCGCACCGCGTCGAATTCCTCGCGCGTCACGAAGTCGCGGTCGGCCATCCAGCGATCGACAAAGCCCTTCATCGCGGTTTCGGCCTCGGTCTTGGCACCTTGTGCCACGCCCATGGCGTTGGTCATCAGTTTCGACACATCGTCAAAGAATTTGTTTCCGGCCTGCATGTCGGGCCTCCTTTCGCTGATCTCTTATATGGTCCGCCTGTCCGTTTCGTACAAGGTGGTCAGATCGCGCAGCCTTGCGTTGACAACTGCCTGCCCTTTTCCGACAACCGCCGCATCATCACAGCGAAAGCGCCCATGTCCTACATCCCTTTCCCCGACATCTCACCCGAGATTTTCTCGATCAACGCAGGCCCCCTCACCATCGCGCTGCGCTGGTACGCGCTGGCCTATATCGTCGGGCTGATCGCGGGCTGGAAGCTGATCGTGCGCATGGTCACCACGCCGCGGCTGTGGTCCGGTCCGCCGCCGATGCAGCCAGAGGCGGTGGAGCGTCTGCTGACCTGGGTGATCTTTGGCGTCATTCTGGGCGGGCGTCTGGGCTACGCGATCTTCTATCAGCCGGGGGAGTTCCTGCAAAATCCGCTGCAAATCCTGCGGGTGTGGGAGGGCGGCATGTCCTTTCACGGCGGATTTCTGGGTGTGGCGGTCGCGGGCAGCTGGTTTTGTCGGCGCGAGAAAATTCCGATGTTGCCACTTGCCGATCTGATGGCCGCGGTGGTCCCGATTGGCCTGTTTCTGGGCCGTCTGGCCAACTTCGTCAATGCCGAGCTGTGGGGCCGGCCCACCAGCCTGCCCTGGGGCGTGGCGTTTCCGGGGGACGCGGCGCAAACCTGCGCCGGTGTCGCAGGCATCTGCGCCCGCCATCCCAGCCAGATCTATGAGGCGGCAACCGAAGGTCTGCTGCTGTTCGTGCTGCTGACCTATCTGATCTGGCGGCGCGATTGGCTGAAGCAGCCCGGCCGCATCGCCGGGCTGTTCTTTGCAGGCTACGGTCTGGCGCGGTTCGTGGTGGAATTCGTCCGCCAACCGGACGCGCAGTTTGTCACCGACACCAATCCGCTGGGGCTTTATGTGCAGTTGGGGGGCATCGGGCTGACCGCGGGCCAGATCCTGAGCCTGCCGATGATCCTTGTGGGACTGTGGTTCATCGCGCGCAGATGACACCGCTGGCCGCCCTGTTGATCCGGCGCATCGCCGCCACCGGGCCGATCCGTCTGGCCGACTACATGGCCGATTGCCTGATGCACCCTGACCACGGCTATTACGCCACCCGCGACCCGTTTGGTGCCGCGGGTGATTTCACCACCGCCCCTGAAATCAGCCAGATGTTCGGCGAGATGCTGGGGCTTTGTCTGGCGCAGGCCTGGCTGGATCAGGGCGCGCCTGCGGCCTTCACATTGGCCGAGCTTGGTCCCGGTCGCGGCACCCTGATGGCCGATGTGCTGCGCGCCACCGCCCGCGTGCCGGACTTTCATGCCGCCGCAACGGTGCTGCTGCTGGAGGCGTCGCCCACCCTGCGCGCCCGTCAACGCGCAACTCTGGGCAGCCATCCGGTCACCTGGACCGACAGCGCCGACGCTTTGCCCAAGGCCCCGCTGTTCCTTTTGGCCAACGAATTCTTTGATGCCCTGCCCATCCGTCAATTCACCCGCGCAGCGCAAGGCTGGTCGGAAACCACGGTCGGGCTGACCGATGGCCGCTTGACCATGGGCCGCGCCGCCCCTGCGCTGGTGGGCCTGCTCGATCATCGGTTGGCCGACACGCAACCCGGCGATGTGGTTGAGGTCTGCCCCGCCGCCGCTGCGTTCATGACGGTGATTTCGGACCGCATCACCCGACATGGGGGCTTGGCCCTGATCCTCGATTATGGCGACTGGACATCGCGCGGTGACACCTTTCAAGCCATGAAAGCCCACCGTTTTGCCGATGCTCTGGCCGAACCGGGCGAGGCCGATCTGACCGCCCATGTCGATTTTGCGGCCCTTGCCGCCCTTGCCCCCCGGCACGCCTATACGACGCAAGGCGCGTTGCTGTCGGCGCTTGGCATCCACACCCGCGCCGCGCAGTTGGCAACCCGATTGACCGGATCCGCGCTTGTCGCGCATCACGCCGCATTGCACCGCTTGACCGCGCCCACGGAAATGGGACAGTTGTTCAAAGCCCTTGCCGTGTTTCCCGCCGACGCCCCTTTACCGCCCGGATTTTCCTGATGCTTGAAATTCTCACCTCTGACGCGCTGCCCGCCCGCCATGGGTTTTTCACGCGCAAAGGCGGCGCGTCTTCTGGCATTTTTGCGGGGCTGAACTGCGGCCCCGGCTCGACGGATCTGACCGAGATTGTCGCCATCAACCGCGCCCGCGTCGCCGATGCGATGGGGGTGGCACCGGAATCGCTTGTCACCGTGCATCAGGTGCATTCCGCCGATGCGGTCCATATCGCTGCACCGCCCGTCATCCGCCCCCGCGCCGATGCGATGGTCACGGCGACGCCGGGGGTTGTCTTGGGGGTGCTGACCGCCGATTGCCAGCCCGTGCTGTTCGCCGATGCGCAGGCCAGAGTGATTGGGGCCGCCCACGCCGGATGGCGCGGCGCGCGCGATGGGGTGCTGGAAGCGACGCTTGCGGCGATGGAGGCCTTGGGCGCGCAACGCAGTCATATCTCGGCAGTGATCGGCCCCTGCATCTCACAATCCGCCTATGAAGTGGGCCAGGAGCTTTTTGAAACCTTCACCGACGACGCCCCCGACACCCGGCGATTTTTCATCGCGGGCAAGGGCGACCGCATGTTGTTTGATTTGCCGGGCTATGGTCTGCACCGCTTGCGCGCCGCCGGGGTCGGGCATGCCGAATGGACGCGGCACTGCACCTATGCCGATCCGGCGCGGTTCTTCTCTTACCGCCGCACCACCCACGCCGGCGAGGCCGATTATGGTCGCCTGATTTCCGTGATCCGCCTGTAAATCAGGCCCGATCGCGGCAAGGCTTGCCGCCCAATTGCCGCAATCGCAGAAACAATCCATGGGCCAGCTGGAACATTGTTTCACTGAACTGAATTTTTCAAATCAATTCAACATGTTACCAATTTCGTCCGTTTTGCCACAATGCTCTGGCCTTTGCGCAAGATCCACAGCGTTTTTTCAAGGCCGGGGCCAAAACCCTGCCGCATTGCGCGGGCACACTAAGCCCAGTCAATGCAACCGCAGGATCCAATCATGAAAAAAGACCGCCGCTGGCTGAAGTACGCAATCGCCACCGCCGCCGAACCGATGGCGGCCTTGCCGTGGTCGCGTGGGCAACGCCGCCGCCCTGAAACGCTGAAATCGGCATCCGATGCCGCCAAACCGCGCGCCATTGCGGCCAGGTGATCCGAATCAGACAGCCCGACTGGACTGGCATGGCCCGGCTCGTTTGGGCTCTCCCGCCGTCCCGAACCGCAACCCACGGCTGCGGTCGCTTGATCCTCCACCCAGCGTGAACAATCATGGCACAGCATGAAGATCCGGCCCGAAACCTGTGCCAATTAAGAATAAACTTTGACAGTGTGACGTGTTTCCGCCATTTTTCCCCTACAGATGTCCCTCTGTGAAAACAGGCGGTGGCGGGCGTGGTAAGACCCCTTGCAAAAGACGGCTCCCCCCTCATCGCTCCGGCCCGTACGGGCTGTGGATGATGCTCAGTTAAGGCGGCCCCGGTGTGCTCTGACACCACAAAGGGGCCGCCTAAACATTTGTGCAG
The DNA here is from genome assembly GCA_031428215.1 of Paracoccaceae bacterium. GTDB lineage: Bacteria > Pseudomonadota > Alphaproteobacteria > Rhodobacterales > Rhodobacteraceae > Cypionkella. The sequence goes on along the minus strand of JANPOY010000061.1, from coordinate 23,201 downwards.
ACCCCTTGCTCAGGTCCCGCCAACCGCTTCAGAAAATTCGGACCGATTTCTTTTGAAGCGACGGATCAGGCGCTTTTCGCCAGTCGCGCCTCCAGCACATCGAACGGCAGCCCTGGCTCGTCCTTGGCGCAGCGGATCACCAGGCTGGTTTTCACGTTCGCCACGTTTTCCGCTTTCAGCAACTGCTCGGTCAGAAAGTTCTGAAAGCTCGACAAATCCGGGGCCACGCATTTCAGGATGAAGTCGATTTCCCCATTCAGCATGTGGCACTCCCGCACCAAGGGCCAGGCCCGGCAGCGGCCTTCAAAGGTTGACAGATCCGCCTCGGCCTGACTTTGCAGCCGCACCATGGCGAAGACCTGCACCTCAAACCCCAGTTCGCGCGCGTCAATGTCGGCGTGATAGCCCTTGATATAGCCCGCCTCTTCCAGCGTGCGCACCCGGCGCAGGCAGGGAGGGGCGGAAATCCCGACCCGGCTGGCCAGTTCCACGTTGGTCATCCGCCCATCCGCCTGCAGTTCCGCCAGAATGCGACGGTCGATCGGATCAAGTTTGGTGGCGGACATGTTGGCTTCCTTTTGTTACCTCGTGTCTAGGCCGATGCCCCCTGCTGCGCAATATTCTTTCCCAATCGCGCAAGATTTTTTCACAAAACACCCCTGCGCCGCATGTTTTTGCAAAGCCGCTATGCAGGCCTTCCCCCCCCCCGCCCCAGGCCCTATATCGAAGGCAACACGATTCCGGGGGATAGAATGGGCGAGACGCGGCACAGCAAGGTTCTGATCATTGGCTCTGGTCCGGCGGGTTATAGCGCTGCGGTCTACGCTGCGCGTGCCATGCTGAACCCGATTCTGGTGCAGGGGTTGCAGCCCGGCGGTCAGTTGACCATCACCACCGAAGTCGAAAACTGGCCTGGGGACACCCATGTGCAAGGCCCCGATCTGATGGTGCGGATGCAGGATCACGCCACCGCGATGGGCGCGGAAATCATCAGCGATTACATCACCGCGCTGGACCTGCAAACCCGCCCCTTCACAGCCACGGCAGACAGCGGCACCACCTATACTGCCGATGCGGTGATCCTCGCCACCGGGGCGCAGGCCAAATGGCTGGGCATCCCGTCAGAGGAAAAATTCAAAGGCTTTGGCGTTTCCGCCTGCGCCACCTGCGACGGATTCTTTTATCGCGGCAAAGAGGTGGTGGTGATCGGCGGCGGTAATACTGCGGTCGAAGAGGCGCTGTTCCTCACCAACTTCGCCACCAAGGTCACCTTGATCCACCGCCGCGACAGTCTGCGTGCAGAGAAAATCATGCAGGACCGTTTGTTCAAGCATCCCAAGATCGAAGTGCTCTGGAACTGCGAAGTCACCGAAGTGCTGGGCACCGACGCCCCCACTTCTGTCACCGCCGTGCGCACCCGAAATCTGCTCTCGGGTGAGGTCAAGGACGTGCCCTGCCACGGCTTTTTCGTCGCCATCGGCCACGCGCCTGCGTCCGAACTGGTCAAGGATCAACTGCCGCTGCACAACGGCGGCTATGTGCAGGTTGACCCCGGCAGCACCCGCACCGCCATTCCGGGCGTCTTTGCGGCAGGCGATCTGACCGACCACATCTACCGTCAGGCCGTCACCAGCGCCGGAATGGGCTGCATGGCCGCGCTGGATGCCGAACGCTGGCTCGCCGGGCACTAGGAACTGCGTTTCAAGCCAGCTTCGATCCGGCGAATTCCGATCCATCCTCGTTCAGACCAGCGGCATATTCGCCCTATTTTCTGAACAAATACGCGCTTTGACTTGAATTTCGCCACAATCCCCGGCAATTCCCCGCGCAACAACGGGGGCAAACCCCTTGGCAGTGTTTGAAAAGGCCCGAACCCATGGCGATTTCCAATCTCGCTCCGATCCCGGAGCTGTATGTATCTTACGAATCCGCGCAAAAGCTGAAGGTCGAGGCGGGCACTTTGCCGTCCTGGGATCTGACCGCGCGTCAGGTCTGCGACCTTGAGCTGCTGATGAACGGCGGCTTTTTCCCGTTGAAGGGCTTTCAGACCGAAGCCGATTACAACGGCGTCGTGGCCGACATGCGCACCGAAGATGGCACCCTGTGGCCGATCCCGATCACACTGGATATTTCCGAAGCCTTCGCCGAAAAGGTCGCCCCCGGTCAGGACATAGCGCTGCGCGATGCCGAAGGCGTCATTCTGGCGGTGATGTCGATCACTGACAAATGGACCCCGAACAAGGATCTTGAGGCCGAGAAAGTCTTTGGCGCCAATGATCTGGCCCACCCCGCCGTGAACTATCTGCACAACACCGCGGGCAAGGTCTATCTCGGTGGCCCGGTCACCGGCATCCAGCAGCCGGTGCATTACGATTTCAAGGCCCGCCGCGACACCCCCAACGAATTGCGCGCCTTCTTCCGCAAGGTTGGCTGGCACAAGGTCGTGGCCTTTCAGACCCGCAATCCCTTGCACCGCGCGCATCAGGAACTGACCTTCCGCGCCGCCAAAGAGGCGCAGGCCAACCTGCTGATCCACCCGGTTGTCGGCATGACCAAACCGGGCGACGTCGATCACTTCACCCGCGTGCGCTGCTACGAGGCGGTGCTGGACCAATACCCACAGTCGACCACCAGCATGAGCCTGTTGAACCTCGCCATGCGGATGGCCGGGCCCCGCGAAGCGGTCTGGCACGGGCTGATCCGCAAGAACCACGGCGTGACGCACTTCATCGTCGGTCGTGACCACGCAGGCCCCGGCAAGAACAGCCAGGGCGTCGATTTCTACGGCCCCTATGACGCGCAGACCCTGTTCAAGACCCATGAGGCCGAAATGGGCATCACCATGGTCGATTTCAAACACATGGTCTATGTGCAGGAAAAGGCACAGTATTATCCGGCAAACGAAGTGCCCGAAGGCACCACGGTTCTGGACATTTCCGGCACCGAACTGCGCCGCCGTCTGCGCGAAGGTCTGGACATCCCGGAGTGGTTCTCGTTCCCGCAAGTGGTGACGCAGCTGCGCAAAACCTCACCGGCGCGCGACAAACAGGGCTTCACCGTGTTCTTCACCGGCCTGTCCGGGTCTGGCAAATCCACCATCGCCAATGCGCTGATGGTGAAACTGATGGAACAGGGCGGCCGCCCGGTGACGCTCTTGGACGGCGACGTTGTGCGCAAACACCTGTCGTCCGAACTGGGGTTCAGCAAGGAACACCGCGACATCAACATCAAGCGCATTGGCTACGTGGCGTCGGAAATCACCAAGAACGGCGGCATCGCCATCTGCGCCCCAATCGCGCCTTACACCAGCACCCGCCGTGCGGTGCGCGAGATGATCGAAGCCTTCGGCGCCTTCATCGAAGTCCATGTCTCGACCAGCGTCGAGGAATGCGAACGCCGCGACCGCAAGGGCCTGTACAAACTGGCCCGCGAAGGCAAGATCAAGGAATTCACTGGGATTTCAGACCCCTATGAGGCCCCGACCAAAGCCGAAATCGTGCTCGACACCGAAGGCACCGAGGTGGACCACTGCGCCCATCAGGTGATCCTGAAGCTGGAAAGCCTGGGCCTGATCAAGGCCTGAAACATCCAAAAACCAAAAGGCCGCCCCAAACCGGGCGGCCTTTTGATACGGATGCAGACAATTTGTCTAAAATTTGCATCCTCTCTGCACAAATATCCCACAGGGGTGTGGGGGTGTGAAACCCCCACCAACATCAGCCCAGCTAACCGCCGCCTAATGCACAGACACCGGCCGCATCTCATGCTGCCGCGCCAGCGCGAAGGCCAGCTCCCGGTTCGCCACCAAAGCCAGCTGCTCCCCATCCTCGCCATGCACCGAATAGACTGTCTCCAACGCGCCAATCTGCGCGCGCAACGCGTCGGGCAACCCGGCCACCGCCACCGAGCGCACATAAACCAGCCGGATTTCGCCCTCGGGCAGACCGTCAAATTTCACGTCCATCATGCGCTCCTATGTCCGGCCAATGCGAATGGTCTGCACCACCGCGTCGGGCACCGACCGGCGCAGGTCGATGTGCAGCAACCCATGCGCCAGATCCGCCCCGCCCACTTCAACGCCATCCGCCAGCACGAAAGACCGCTGAAACGCCCGCGCGGCAATGCCGCGGTGCAAGAACACCCGCTCGCCCATATCTTCGCCTTGCCGGCCTCGCACCACCAGTTGGCGGTCCTCAACCGTGATCGACAGATCTTCCTCGCGGAACCCCGCGACGGCCAGCGTGATGCGATAGGTGTTGTCCGAAGTCGCCTCGATGTTGAAGGGCGGATAGCCTTCGGTGGCGGTCTTGGCGGTGCGCTCTACCAATCGTTCCAACTGTTCAAACCCCAGCAAAAACGGGTGCGCCCCAAAACTCAGTTTCGTCATCGGTGATGCCCTTTGCAAAAAGCGACATGTGGTCAGACCCCGCGATTGGGCATCCTGATCTGAATATGGGGGGGCCGCGCCCGCGCTGCAAGTCCTGCTGGATCCGGGAAATATCTGCACCACCGCGTGCAGATATTTCCCGCGTGGGCCACGAATCACTGTATCCTTTGGCAAAGCCAAAAAGACTGGACCAATCCCGCCATGCACGCGCCCAGCGAGTTGAATTTCGAAGACATGATGCGCATCCGGCTTGAGGTGCTGCGGCGTGAACATCGCGATCTGGATGAGGCTGTGCATGTGCTGGAAACCGCTGGCCGCCCTGATCCGTTGACGCTGCGGCGGCTGAAAAAGCAAAAGCTGTCGCTCAAGGATCAGATCGCCCGGTTGGAAGATCAGTTGATCCCGAACATCATCGCGTGAAATCACGCCCTCTGCCCGCAGCTTTGCGCCAAAGCCTTGCCTCCACCGCCCGCCTTGCTATGAAGCCCGAAAGGCGATGGAGACACGCATGACCGTTGACGTGGGAATCATCATGGGAAGCCAGTCCGACTGGCCGACGATGAAAGAGGCGGCGCTGATCCTCGACGCGCTGGGCATCCCCTATGAGGCCAGGATCGTCTCGGCCCACCGCACGCCTGATCGGCTGTGGTCCTATGGTCTGGGCGCTGCAGGCCGCATCAAGGTGATCATCGCAGGCGCGGGCGGGGCCGCCCATCTGCCCGGCATGATGGCCAGCAAGACCCGCGTGCCGGTCATCGGCGTGCCGGTGCAGACCAAGGCTTTGTCTGGCGTCGACAGTCTCTATTCCATCCTGCAGATGCCCAAGGGCTACCCGGTGGCCACCATGGCGATCGGGGCCGCCGGGGCCGCAAATGCGGGCCTGATGGCCGCCGGCATTCTGGCGCTGAGCGATGCGGCCTTGGCGCTGCGCCTGGACGCATGGCGCGCGGCACTGACGGACTCAATCCCGCTGGAGCCGAAGGATGACTGAACTCACCCCCGGTTCCACCATCGGCATTCTGGGTGGCGGCCAGTTGGGTCGGATGCTGTCAGTGGCTGCCAGCCGCCTGGGCTACAAGACCCATATTTTCGAACCCAGCCTGAACCCGCCCGCCGCCGATGTCGCCCACGCCCTGACCACCGCCAGCTATGACGATCTGCCCGCCTTGCGCGCCTTCGCCGCCTCGGTCGATGTCATCACCTATGAATTCGAAAACATCCCCACCGCCGCCCTTGATGCGCTGGAGGCCCTGCGCGAGGTCCGCCCCAACCGCAGCGCCTTGGCGATTTCGCAAGACCGCCTGCTGGAGAAAGACTTCCTCACCGGCCTTGGCCTGACCTGCGCGCCCTTCGCACCGGTGCAGACGCTGGACGATCTGCACGCCGCGATTGCCAAAATAGGCACCCCTGCGATCCTGAAAACCACGCGCCTTGGCTATGACGGCAAGGGGCAGTCCCGCATCAGGACTGCCGCCGATGCCGCCGCCGCCCATGCCTCGATGAACGGTGCGGCCTGCGTTCTCGAAGGCTTCATCGCCTTCACGCATGAGGTGTCGGTCATCGCCGCGCGCGGGCTGGATGGATCGGTTGCCGCCTATGATCCGGGCGAAAATGTCCACAAGGACGGCATCCTGCACAGCACCACCCTGCCCGCCAAACTGACGCCCTCCCAGCGGTCCGACGCGGTGCTGCTGGCCGCCCGCATCCTGAACGCGCTCGATTATGTCGGCGTGATGGGGGTCGAATTGTTCGTCACCCCGCAGGGATTGATCGTCAACGAGATCGCCCCCCGCGTCCATAATTCGGGCCACTGGACGCAGAACGGCTGTGCCGTGGATCAGTTTGAGCAGCACATCCGCGCCGTGGCGGGCCTGCCCTTGGGCGACGGCGGGCGGCACTCGGATGTGGTGATGGAAAACCTGATCGGCGATGACATCGCCCGCATTCCGGCGATCCTGCGCGAACGCGACGCGGCGCTGCACCTTTATGGCAAGGCAGAGCCGCGACCGGGCCGCAAGATGGGCCATGTCAACCGCATCATCCGCAAAGCGTAGCCTTGCCTCCGCGCCGCCCCGGACCTGATCCGGGGCCTCCGCTCACGGCACCGAACCGCCCCGATCACAGTGGGCGCGGCGTCTGGATCTTCCGCGCGCGCTGGATCATCCCGCCCGCGACTGCTTGCGTCGTGTCAGCTGCACACCACCGCCACGATCATGAACTTGCACTTGATTCCGTCCTTTTTCGGCGCAGGCGGAGCCGCTTTCTTGGTCGTGGTTGTCGGCGTGGACTTTTTGGGCGTGGATTTCTTCACCGGCGCCTTTGATGCTGCCTTGACCGGGGCTTTCTTGGTCACCGCCGCTGGTGTCTTGCAGGTTTTCTCCGGCTCTTTGACCAGCGCGCGATAAACCGCCTCGGTCGGCTCCACCTCACCCGGATCAAGCTTTTTGGCCGCATAATACTGCGCCATCGCCTTGCGCGACCCGTTGCCCCAATCGCCATCGACCGCCATCGCATAGCACCCGATGCGCAGCAATTCGCCCTGCACCGCCAAGGGCAGATCCGCAGGGATCGCAACCACTTCTGCGCCGCCGTCGCTGCCCTTCAGCCGCAACGCACCGCTCTGCACCCCTCCCACCGCCGCCAGTGACCGGGTGGTTGCGTTCAACGCCGCAAGCCGCACCGGCACCCCGGCAATATGCGCCACCGCCGCCGCAGCCTCTGCCACAGCGTCACCGCCATCCGCAGGCCCGATTTCGACGGATACCTCAGCCAGTTCAAACTTCGGCAGGTCCAGCGCCAGATCCGGCGCCACGCCAGGTGCAAAGAAGAACTGCGAGCGCAAGGAGGATTGCTCCCATGGGGTTTGCTTGCCGCCGGTGGCCGCATCAACCTCATTGCGCACCGCGATCATCAGATCGGAAATCGTTTGCCCCGGCGTGGCGATATGATCCAGCAGTGCCGTGGTGAACGGGCTGTTGGCCGCCCCCGCCTGCGTGTCCCAGGCCAGCGCACCGGGGGCGGTGGCAAAGGCCACAAAAGTGCCCGCACCGCCGTCAAACTGCGCCAGCCCCGGCCCGGCCCGGCCACGCACCGCCTCGGGCAGGGGATTGTCGCGGCAGGCATCGAGGAACAGCAGCAACTGCCCCGGTCCCGATTTCAACTGCGCTGCAATGTCATCCAACCGCCAGGTCTGCCTCTGCAGATCGGCTCCATCGACCAGACGCGCATTCACCGGCACCAGATGGTTGACGCCGTCTTTTTGAAAGGCATGGCCCGAGTAATAGAACAGCACCGTTTCGGCGGTCTTGGATTGATCGGCGAAACTGCCCAGCACCGCCTGAAACACCTCTGGTCCCACATCGGTCAGCAGCGTCACCTCAAAGCCCAGATCGCGCAGGGCCTTGGACATCGCCTGCGCATCCGCCGCCGGTGTGGTCAGTCCGGGCAGGGCCTCATAGGCCTCGTTGCCCACCACCAAAGCCAGCTTGCGCCCCTCGGCCATGGCCGCAAAACTCATCACCCCAATCGCAAGACCGCCCATCAGGCAGCGTGTGAAAAACCACGTCAGACGATCAAACATTGGCTTAATCCACAGATAAAACTCTGCCGCCAATGCTACTCCGATTTTGACCATCGGCCAAGCCTTCTGTGCAGGCCCGCCAGACCTCGCCATCTGGGTTCAGATTGGCAGACACTGGCGCAGGTATCCCACGGGGTGGGCCGCTGCGCCCGCACGGGTGTGTGCCCACCCGTTCTTGCCGTCGGTCGCACCGCTACCGCCCGCCAAACACCTGCCGCAGCGCCGCAGCATAACTCAGATCGCGGTCAAACTGTCCGTCGCGCAAAAACCCGATGGTTTGCGCAATGACTTGCGGGTCCAGCATCATGAAGGTGTGGGTCACCGGCATCACGATATGGTCGGTCATCCCGTCCAGCCTGGTGCTGTCCACCGACACCTTGCCATCATCCACCCCCGGGATCACCGCAGACGTCACCGGATTGATCGACTGGCTGCCCGCGATGATGCCCAGTTCAAACTCCGGCCCCGCCAGTTGCCGCGGCACAGCCGCCGCATCGGTGCCAAGCTGCAGCCCCGCCGGGCCGTTCATCCACTGAAACGGCCCCAGATCGCCAAAGGCATCGACCAGCTCCGACCCCCGGTTCGGCGGCGCCAGCATCACGACGCGCCCCATCCGCGCCACGGCATGTTCGGCCAGCCAGGCCCGGATCAGGATGCCGCCCATCGAATGGCTGACAAAATGCACCCGGACATCGCCGCATTGCGCCACCCGCGTGCCCACCCCTGCCGCCAGCTGCGCGATGGGCCGTTCGGTCGAGGCATAGCCTTCATTGATCACCAGATAGCCCTGCGCCTCCAGTGCGGCTTGCATCGCCATCAGTGAATTTTCGCTGCGCGCCAACCCGTGCAGCAGCACCACGCAGTCCGCCGCCGCCTCACCCGCCGCAAGCCCGACACCCGGCGTCACGATCAGGCCTGCGATCACCCGCGCCACTATACCCACAAGACGTGTCATCCCGGCACCAAAGCACAAACAGGCTGCGACACAAGCCCCCAATCCGCCTTGCCCCGGCGCCGCGCCCTGTTACACAGCGTCATCGCGCATGACGCCCGGCAGTCTCGGGGCGGGGCGCAATGCCGCACCGGCGGTACAGCCCGCATGCGCCCTTGGCAGCGATGCTTCGGGGTCAGCAGATCCGGTGTGACCCCGGGGCCAACGGTAGATCCCGGATGACCGAGTATGGGGAAGCCCCGGTCAACGGGACGGCAGCCTTCCGGCCATGCGTCACGCTATGGGCATGCCTGCTTTCGCGCTGATGGATGGTGGATCTTGCAGCGCGACACGAAGCAGCCCACACATTTCCCGCTGAAAGGCGCTTTGGTCATGGCCTTGACCGGCATCGCTTTTGCCGCCGCCAATGCCATCAGCTGAACCGTCACCGACAAGATGGGCGTCAAGCCGCAATCCAAGGATTTCTGGCCAAGGATTTCTGGCCAAGGCGTTCTGGCAATCTGCCATCGCTGCGCTGTTTTCGCGGCCCTTCATCCGAAAACAGGGGCTGTCCGCGCCGCGCACCGCCCCCCCTGCGCACGCTGCACGCATCATCTTGTCGGGGGTGGAGCGTGCAGACCTTCACCCAGACCTGCGCCGCGGGCATGGCCCCCTGGCATGTGGGGACGCTGGTGATGACCGCGCCGCTCTGCGGGCTGATCGGCGCGGACCTGTTTCTGGGCAAACGCATGGCCCCCAACCGCTGAATGGCCGCCGGGGGGCTTTGCCGGGGCCGTGATCCTGTTTGCGCCCCGGGCAACTTGCGATCACCGCCACGCTTTATCCGCTGCTGGCCGCGATCCTTTGGGGCGGGGCCCCGCTTTTCACCAAACGGCTGACCCGCGATGAAAGCCAGACCGCGATCACCCTGTGGCCCCGGCTGCTGCTGACCCCGATCAACGGCCTTTTCTCGCTGCAAGCCGGGTCTGAGCTGCCCACAGGCACGATCCTGTGGCTGCTGATCCCGGGCCGCGCAATCAGGCCCGCGGCCTGACCCTGGCCGATGCGGCGGCCGACGCGGGTTTCGCGCAGCCCCTCGATGATCTGAGCCTTTGCGCGCACATCGCGGTCAACTGGCTGGTGATGGGTTTTGCCGCCAAAAGCACCGACCGGCTTGGTCTTGCCCTGATTCTCGCGGGCTCCGCCCACCTTCTGCAGGCCGAACGCCAGCGCCAAGCCGCCCCCGCTTTGGCATAGGCTCTTGACCTTGGGGGACAGGCACAGCAGCTTGGCCTCATGCCCAAACGCCCCACCCGCCTCGCCACCCGCGCGCTGATCCTGCAGGACAACCGGCTGTTGCTGGTCAATGCCTACCCCGGCGGACGGTCGGAACTGTGGTGCGCGCCCGGCGGCGGCGTCGAGCCGGGCACATCGCTGCCCTTCAACCTGGCGCGCGAAGTCCACGAAGAAACCGGCCTGACCATCGCGGTGGGGGCGCCAGCCTTGATCAATGAATTCCACGATCCGGCCTCGGGCTTTCATCAGGTCGATCTGTTCTTTTTCTGCACCATCACCGCAGGCGACGTGACGCCCGACTGGCGCGACCCCGAAGGTGTGGTCACCCAGCGCCGCTTTTTCTCCCGTGATGATCTGGAACAGCGCCGCATCCGCTTCAAGCCCGACAGCCTGCCCGCCGCCGCCTGGGGCCAAAGCCTGCTCTATGATCCGCTCGAAGTGATCGTGCGCTGACGGTTTCATCTGTCCAAAAATATCCCGGGGGAGCCGCAGGCGGGGGCAGCGCCCCCCTACTCTGAGAAAAGGCGTGTGGCGCAGCCACGCAATCGGATCACCCCACCGGCCAGATCATCCCACCCGCTTGGACATGTTGACGCCGCTCACCCGAAACCCGCTTGCATCATGACCATGCCGCGCCACCGGATTGTCCGCAGCCACCCGCAGCTTGATCTGGGCGACACCTTCGCCCCGCACCCGCACTTCAAGCGCCGCCATCGCCGCCTTGGCCAGACCGCGGCCCCGAAACGCTGGCAGAAGTTCAAAATCATGCACATGGGCGACGGTTCCGCCGGATTGCAGGTCAGACCACAGATAGCCGATCCGCTCGTCCCCCGACACAATCGCCAACGGGGGGTGCCCCGGTGACAGCCGCCCATCGCTGAAACAGCTGTCCACATCGCCCTGCGCCTTGGCCCTGGCCGCCGCAGGCGTCAAACCATGGTTGTCGACCAGATCCAGCGCATACTCCGTGACGAAATCGGCGCAAAAGCGGCAAGGTCTGCGCCCTGCAAGACCCGCAACTCCACCCTCACAGCCTCCACCTCAAACGAAAAGGGCGCAGCTTGCGCCACGCCCTTTCCTTAACATGCCTGACGGGCAGATTACATCATGCCGTCCATGCCGCCCATGCCGCCCATACCGCCGCCGCCACCGCCGCCGGCCGACTTGTCAGCCGGACGATCCGCGATCATCGCTTCGGTGGTGATCAGCAGCGATGCAACAGAGGCTGCATCTTCCAGCGCGGTCCGCACGACTTTCGCCGGGTCGATCACGCCGAAGGCGAACATGTCGCCGTACTCTTCGGTCTGCGCGTTGAAACCGAACGTCTTGTCGTTCGACTCGCGCACTTTTCCAGCCACAACCGCGCCGTCAACACCGGCGTTCTGTGCGATCTGACGCAGCGGAGCCTCCAGTGCCTTGCGGACGATGTTGATGCCATTGGTCTGGTCCGGGTTCGCCCCAACCATGCCTTCCAGCACTTTGCCAGCCTGGATCAGGGCGACGCCGCCGCCAACCACGATGCCTTCTTGCACGGCCGCACGGGTCGCGTTCAAAGCGTCATCCACGCGGTCCTTGCGCTCTTTGACTTCAATCTCGGTCATGCCGCCAACCTTGATCACCGCAACACCGCCAGCCAGTTTGGCCACGCGCTCTTGCAACTTCTCACGGTCGTAATCCGAGGTGGTGTCTTCGATCTGCTGACGGATCTGCGCCACGCGGGCTTCGATTTCAGCTTTGACGCCAGCGCCATCAATGATGGTGGTGTTGTCTTTGGTGATCGAGATTTTCTTGGCACGGCCCAGCATGTCCAGCGTGACATTTTCCAGCTTCATGCCCAGATCGTCGGAAATCACCTGACCACCTGTCAAGACGGCGATGTCCTGCAGCATCGCCTTGCGGCGATCGCCGAACCCCGGAGCCTTCACAGCGGCGATTTTCAGACCGCCGCGCAGCTTGTTGACGACCAGCGTGGCCAAAGCCTCGCCTTCCACGTCTTCCGAGATGATCAGCAGCGGCTTTTGCGACTGAATGACGGCTTCCAACAGCGGCACCAGAGGCTGCAGCGAACCCAGCTTTTTCTCGTGCAACAGCACAAGGCAATCTTCCAGATCGGCGACCATCTTGTCGGGGTTGGTCACAAAGTAAGGCGACAGGTAGCCACGGTCGAACTGCATGCCTTCAACGACGGTGGTTTCCGTCTCAAGGCCCTTGTTCTCTTCAACGGTGATCACACCCTCGTTGCCGACCTTCTGCATCGCATCCGCGATCTGACGACCGATTTCCGCTTCGCCGTTGGCCGAGATGGTGCCGACTTGTGCGACTTCTGCAGTGTCCTTGACCGGACGGGCAGCAGCCTTGATCGCCGCCACAACCTTGGCAGTCGCAAGGTCGATACCGCGCTTCAGATCCATCGGGTTCATGCCGGCCGCAACCGATTTCATGCCCTCTTTGATGATCGCCTGGGCCAGAACAGTGGCGGTGGTGGTGCCGTCGCCCGCCTCATCATTGGTGCGGGAAGCAACTTCCTTCACCATCTGTGCGCCCATGTTCTCGAACTTGTCAGCCAGTTCGATTTCCTTGGCCACCGTCACACCGTCTTTGGTGATGCGCGGGGCGCCGAAGGATTTGTCGATGACCACGTTGCGGCCTTTCGGGCCCAGCGTGACCTTGACAGCGTCGGCCAGGATGTTGACGCCGCGCAGCATGCGGTCGCGGGCATCCGACTCAAAACGTACGTCTTTTGCAGCCATGGTGTAGACTCCAGTCTAAGATGTTGAAAAACAAAACGATCCGTCGCGTCGGTGTGTGCGTGCACGCACCGTTCGCAAGGCTCAGGAGATGATCCCGAGGATATCGCTTTCTTTCATGATCAGCAGATCTTCGCCGTTCAGTTTCACTTCGGTGCCCGACCATTTGCCGAACAGGATCTTGTCGCCGGCCTTGACCGACGGCGCGATCAACTCGCCACTGTCCTTGCGAGCGCCCGGACCTGCCGAAACGATCTCACCCTCTGCGGGCTTTTCCTTGGCGGTGTCGGGGATGATCAGCCCGCCTTTGGTCTTGTCTTCGCCTTCGATACGACGGACCAATACGCGGTCATGCAGCGGTGTGAATGCCATCTGGGTACACTCCCTTGAGTTTCCAGGTTGAATAGGATTAGCACTCATCAAGACCAAGTGCTAACGAGCCTGTGAATTATGCGCTCGGGGCCGCTCTGTCAACCGGCCTGATCGGAAAATTGTCGCCATACCCCGCCATTTCGCCGCCGATGCTGCGGGCTTGGGCTTGGCCTTTGGGCCGCAAAATGCCACGCTGCATCCAGCTTGTGTAAAGTGGGTTGCCATGCGTCACCTGATCATGTCCATCGCCGTTCTGGCCGGGCTTGCCCTGCCCCATTTTGCCGACGCCCAATGCAGCGGCCACAACCTGATCGCGGCCCTGCCCGCGTCCGAGCAAGACAGCCTGCGCGCCACCGCCAATCTGGCCCCCTTTGCCCAGGGCAATTACTGGCGGGCGACGCGCGGCGATGCGGTGGTGCATCTGATCGGCACCTATCATTTCGACGATCCGCGCCACGCCGCCACCCTCGCCACCCTCGCCCCGATTCTGGAGGATGCGCAGACCCTTCTGGTCGAGGCCGGGCCCGAAGAAGAAGCCGCCCTCAAAGCCCATTTCGCGCGTGACCCGGACCTGATGATCATCACCACCGGCCCCACCCTGCCCGAAATCCTGCCGCCTGCCGATTGGGCCCGCCTGTCCAAGGCCCTGTCCGATCGCGGCATTCCGGCCTTCATGGCGGCCAAATTCCGGCCCTGGTATCTGTCGATGATGCTGTCGATCCCCGCCTGCGACATGGCCGCTGCCACCACCTCCAAAGGCCTCGATGGCCAGCTGATAGAAGCCGCAGCGGCCCAAGGCCTGACCGTTCAGGCGCTGGAACCCTATGACACCCTGTTTGCGGTGTTCGACATGATGTCAGAGGCCGATCAGTTGGCGATGATCACCTCGGCGCTGGCGATGGAGGATAAATCCGCCGACATGGCCATCACCCTGGCCGATGCCTATTTTGCGCAGGAAAGCCGCCTGATCTGGGAATTCATGCGCGCCGAAACCCTGAAGCTGCCAGATTACACCCCCGAACGGGTGGAACAGGAATTCGCCACCATGGAAGAGGCACTGATGAACATGCGCAACCGCGACTGGATCGCGGTGATCGAGGCCGCCGCCGACCGCGGCCCCGCCCTTGTGGCCTTTGGCGCGTTGCACCTGTCGGGTGATCAGGGCGTGCTGCATCTTCTGGAACAGCGAGGTTTCACGTTGCAGCGCCTGCCCCTGAACTGACCCTGTTGCTGCGGCGCAGCTTATCCACACGCGCCGCGCCGGCCCCCGTGACATTGCCCCGGCCCGGCCCTATAAGCCGCGCCAAATCCCCTTGCGAAGGCGCACCCCATGACCACGCTTGTTTTCGGCCACAAATCCCCCGACACCGATGCCACTCTGTCGGCCATCATCTGGGCCTGGTATCTGACCAACCTGCGCGGCGGCAACGCCGAAGCGCGCCTGTTGGGCACGCCGAACACCGAAGCCGCCTTCGTGCTGCAACATTGGGGCTTTGCGCAGCCCGAAATCATTGCCGATGTCGCCGCAGGCCAGAATGTCGTGATCGTTGACACCAACAACCCCGCCGAACTGCCGCCCTCGATCAATGACGCCAACATCATGGCGATCATCGACCACCACATGCTTGTGGGTGGTCTGAAAACCAAGACCCCGATCAATATCGTCATGCGCCCGCTGGCCTGCACCGCCACCGTGATGCATGACATCATGGGCGACGATCTGGCCAAATGCCCGCGCGCGATCAAGGGCGCGATGCTGTCCTGCATCATCTCGGACACGCTGGAATTCCGCTCGCCCACCACCACCGACCATGACCGCGCTGTGGCCGAAAAGCTCGCAGCCGACTTGGGCGTGTCCATCCCCGATCTGGCGGCCGCGATGTTCGCAGCCAAGTCTGACGTGTCGGCCTTCTCGGACGCCGCGCTGCTGCGGATGGACAGCAAGGAATACAACGTCGCGGGCAAGGAACTGCGCGTCTCGGTCTTGGAAACCACTTCACCCGCAACCGTTCTGGCCCGCAAAGCCAGCCTGATGGCCGCGATGGAGGGCGTCGCCAAAGAGGACGGCGCCGATCAGGTGCTGCTGTTCGTCATCGACATTCTGCGCGAAGAGGCGACCCTGCTGGTGCCGAACGATCTGGTGAAACAGATGGCCGAGGCGTCCTTTGGTGTGACGGTTTCGAGCGACACCGTGGTCATCCCCGGTCTGATGAGCCGCAAAAAGCAGATCATCCCGGCGCTGAAACTCTGAACCAACCGAAACCTGCGTCAAACGGGGGGTCAGAGGCAACTCTGGCCCCTTAAGATTTTCCGATTGCAGCGCGCGCCGCGTCGGGACAGAAAAAGGACGCAGACCCTACGCGAAACCGACGCAGACCAGACGCCAATTCCCGCCCCGAAAGGCCCCAAAATGACCGAAATCATCGCCAGCCTGTCGCAAATCTCCGCCCGCTATGACGCGGTGTTTTGTGACCTCTGGGGCTGTTTGCACAACGGCAAAACCCCGTTTCCGGCAGCAGTGGCGGCGTTGCAGGCCTACCGGGCGCAGGGCGGTCGCGTGGTGTTGCTGACCAACGCACCCCGGCCAAACTCCAGCATTGTCAAACAGTTGGACGGTATGGGCGTGCCCCGCGACGCTTGGGATCTGGTGGTCAGCTCGGGCGATGCCACCCAATACGCGCTGCTGTCGGGGGCCGTCGGCAACCGCATCCACTTCATCGGCGCCCCCAAGGATGAACCTTTCTTCACCGATTTCCCCGATGATCTGCAAACCCTTGCCAGCCAAAGCGCGATCGAACGGGTCGCCCTGAAAGACGCCACCGGAATCGTCTGCACCGGCCTGGCGGATGACCAGACCGAAACGCCTGATGACTATCGCGCCACACTTCTGATGGGAAAAAACCTGGACTTGCCAATGCTTTGCGCCAATCCTGACATCATTGTCGATATGGGCGAGACGCGCCTCTATTGCGCCGGTGCCTTGGCTGCCGACTATGAAACCATGGGCGGCACGGTGATGTATTTCGGCAAACCCCACCCACCGATCTATGATCTCGCGCGTCGCCGCCTTGCAGCAATCGGTCTGCCCGATGATGCCGCCATCCTGTGCATCGGTGACGGCATCGGCACCGATGTGCTGGGCGCGACAGGCGAAGGGCTGGATGCGCTTTTCGTCACCGGCGGCATCGCAGCAGCCGAGTTTGGCGCAGATTTAAACAATCCAGACAAGGACTTGCTTGAGGTTTGGCTGTCCGGGCAACAGCTTTCGCCCGCCTTTTCAATGGGTCATCTGCGCTAGCGCCACGGTAACAAAATTGCGCCTTTGGTCGTATTTTCGCACATTTCATGCGCAATGGATTGCGCTGCATCGCAGCATTTGTTAGACTGAAGGAGCAAATCAAGGGATTCGGCCCATGCTTGACAACTCGCCACGCGGCACAATCTGCATCGAAGACCTTGAAATCGGCATGACCCGCAGCCTTCGAAAAACCGTAACCGACCGGGATATAAGCCTTTTTGCCGAAATCTCGACCGATCATAACCCGGTGCATCTGGACGAATCCTATGCGCAAGACACAATTTTTCAGGGCCGCATCGCCCATGGCATGTTGACGGCAGGTCTGATTTCGGCGGTGATCGGTGAACAGCTTCCCGGCCATGGCTCTGTTTATCTTGGACAATCCTTGAAATTCATGGCCCCTGTCCGCCCCGGCGACACCGTTGACGCCCATGTCACGGTGACGGCGATTGACCACGCGCGCCGCCGGGTCACACTTGAAACCCACTGCGCGGTGGGCAATACCGTTGTCTTGAAAGGTGAGGCGCTGGTTTTGGCGCCAAGCCGCAAGTTCGACTAAGGGGCGCAGTCCCCATCCCGGGGAATGATGCAAATATACTCGCATTGGCAAGGGCTTAGCCAAACCGCACGCGGCGCTTCGGTGGCGATGGGCAATTTTGACGGCGTGCATCTGGGCCATCAGGCCGTGATTGATCTGGCGCGCGCGCACGGCCCCTTGGGCATCCTGACCTTTGATCCCCACCCGCGTGAGTATTTCGCCCCGAATGCGCCGGCGTTTCGGTTGATGAATGCCGAAACCCGCGCCAACCGTCTGGCGAAACTGGGGGTGCAGCACCTGTACGCGCTGCCGTTTGATGCCGCGATGGCCAGCCTGACCCCCGACGCCTTTGCCGCGCAAGTTTTGACAGACGGCCTCGGGGTTTCCCATGTGGTGGTCGGGGCCGATTTCTGTTTTGGCAAGGGCCGCGCGGGCCGGGCGACTGACCTTCAAGCTCTTGGCAAGGCTTATGGATTTGGAGTCACCATTGCCGATCTGGTCCACACCGGAGGCCGGGAAATATCCTCCACCGCCATTCGACTGGCGCTTGCCGAAGGCCGTCCCCGTGATGCCCAAGCCATGCTGGGCCACTGGCACCGCATGGATGGCGAAGTGATTCACGGCGAAAAACGGGGGCGCGAGTTGGGCTATCCGACCGCAAACATGTCAGTGGCCGGGCTGCATCTGCCGAAATTGGGTGTCTATGCTGTCAAGGTCGATGTGCTGACCGGACCGCAAAAAGGCAGCTATCTGGGCGCCTCCAGCATCGGCGTGCGCCCGATGTTTGGCGAAAACACCCCCAATCTTGAAACTTATATCTTTGATTTCAAAGGTGATCTTTACGGCCATCACCTGTCGGTCGGCCTGATCGACTATCTGCGCCCCGAGATGAAATTCGATGGCCTGCCCGGATTGCTGGCCCAAATGGCCGCCGATTGCGCGCAGGCCCGCGCAATTCTGTCCAAACTCTAGCCCTTCCCTTTCCGCGCCCAAGCCGTCATTTTGCACAGATGACAAATCTGCGCCCGAAGTTCTGGGAATCCATTCCCCTCAAGAAAATGACCGCCCCCGAATGGGAGGCGCTCTGTGATGGCTGCGGCAAGTGCTGCCTGAACAAGATCGAGTATGAAGACACCGGCGAGGTGGAATACACCCGCGTCGCCTGTCGTCTGCTGGACGGGCCAAGTTGCCGCTGTTCCAACTATGCCAACCGCTTTGCCCATGTGCCGGAATGCGTGCGGCTGAACCCCAAAACCTTGAAACGCATCGCGTATTGGCTGCCCGCCAGCTGTGCCTACAAGCTGCTGGAACAAGGCAAGCCCCTGCCGGACTGGCACCCTTTGCTGACCGGTGATCCTGAAAGCACCCATACGTCCGGCCATTCGATGCGCGATCAGACCGTGTCCGAGGCGGTGGTGTCCGAGGATGACTGGGACGATTACATCATTCAGGAAGAGCTGTGATGTATTTCACATCGGACAACGCGTCGGGCGCGGCCCCTGAAATCATGGCCGCCCTGCAGCGCGCCAACGCAGATTTCGCGCGCGGCTATGGCACTGATGACATCATGGGGCGCGTCACGGCGCAACTGCGCGCGGTGTTTGAACACCCCGAGGCGGCTGTTTATCTGGTGGCCAGCGGCACCGCCGCGAATGCCTTGGCGCTGGCTTGCTACACCCGGCCCTGGTCGGCGGTGTTCGCGCACACCGAGGCGCATATCGCGCTGGATGAATGCGGCGCGCCCGAGTTCTACACAGACGGTGCCAAGCTGATCGGGGTGGAGGGTCCGCAGGGCAAGATGACGCCTGATACTTTGGCCCATGCCCTTGGCCGCATTGGCGAATCCGGCGTGCATGGCGTGCAGCGTGGCATGGTTTCGATCACCAATGTGACCGAGGCAGGCACGGTTTACGCGCCCGAAGAGGTGGCCGCATTGACGGCGGTGGTGAAATCCTACGGTCTGCCCAGCCATCTGGACGGCGCGCGGTTTGCCAATGCTTTGGTGGCCAGCGGGGCCACGGCGGCTGAGATGACATGGCGCGCGGGCATTGATGTGGTGTCTTTTGGCGGTACCAAAAATGGCTGTCTGGGCGTCGAGGCGGTGGTGTTTTTTGACCCGGCGAAGGCCTGGGAGTTTGAACTGCGGCGCAAGCGTGGCGGGCATTTGCTGTCCAAGCACCGCTATCTTTCGGCGCAGATGGAGGCCTATCTGCAGGACGATCTGTGGCTGCGGCTGGCGCGCCAGGCCAATGCAATGGGCGCGGCTTTGGCCGATGGCATCACGGCCTTGCCCGGCGTGACGCTGAAGCACAAGGCGCAGGCGAACATGATGTTCCCGGAATGGCCCTTGGGCCGCCACGCGCGCCTGCAGTCGGCTGGGGCCGAATACTATGACATGCCCGCGCCAACCAACCGCGAAGGCGCGCGGCTGGTGACGTCGTGGAACACGACTGGGGCTCATGTTGATCAGTTTGTGCAGGTTCTACGCGGCTGATCCGATTTCTTCCAAGAAATCGAAGCGGAGCCTTTGAAGGCTCCGTCTCGGAGTTTTCGAAAACTCCGGGGCATATTTTTGATACCCAAGCCTTTCTAAGCACTGGCCAGATGTGCCTGCACCACCGGGGCCAAAGCAGAGGCGTGGGTGATCGACACCATATGCGCCGCCCCCTGAACCGACAGACGCTGCACCTGCGGCAGACGGCGCGACAGCTCATCATGGACAGCATGAATGATCGGCGGGCTTTGCGCGCCGTCAATCAGCAACACCGGAATCCCCAACGCTTCCAACCCCATATAGCGCAGCAGCCCCGCGGCATCGTCCAGAAGCACCGGGTTTTGCGCAACAATGAAGTGAATGCGCTCCACCATATAGGCGCGGGTTTTTGCAGGCAGCTCGGCAAAAGAGGCGCCGTTGCCCCATTGGCTGTGAAACACCGCCGCAGCCGCCTCGCGCTGACCTGCCAGTACCAGATCGGCAAATTCCAGATGGGCTGTGCGGAAGGGCGCGTAGGCCGGGTGTTCGGCCGAACGGGCGGCTGCGAAAATCACCGGCTCTACCAGCGTCAGGCTGCGCACCAGATCAGGACGCTCCAGTGCCACGCGCAGGGCCACGGTGCCGCCGAAGGAATGGCCAAACAGATCCATCGGCGCGCCCTGCCCCAGATGTTCGGCCATCGCGATGCTGGCATGGGTGGTGGTGCCATGCAGATCGGATTGGCCATCCCAGTCGTCGGCGCGGCCATGCCCCGGCTGATCGGTGGCGGTGATCGTCACGCCTGTCAGATGCTCGGCCAGCGGCCCCCAAGCGCCCGCATGGGCAAGACTGCAATGCAGCGCCAGAACCGGGCGCTCTGCGCCGCGGTTCCAGACACGATAGGGCGGCAGGGCGGGTTGAAAATGGTCTTCGGGCATTCACAGCTTTCCGGCAAGGTACAGATCAAGGTCTTCCAGTCGGTCCTGACCCCAGAACCGCTCTTCGCCCAGCATGTAGAACGGCACTCCGAAAACACCACGCGCGACCGCCTCTTCAAGGTTGGCCATATAGGTTTCGGCGGCCATCAGCATGTGTTTGTCGGCAATCGCGGGGTCAAAGCCGTGGGCGGTCATGATGTCCCGCACCACCTCATCCTCGGCGATGTTGCGGCCCTCGGCCCAGACGGCGCGGGGGAAGGCTTGCACAAGGCCGGGCAGATCGCCGCCACCGGCCTTGGCCGCCGCGATGATGGCATAGGAGGCGGGGGCGGGATTGACCGGGAAAAAGAACGGGTTCAGATCAAGCTTGACTCCCAACTTGGCCGCAGTGCGGCGCAGCTCTTGCAGCCGGTAGGTCTTGCGGGCCTCATGCCGTTCGGCAAGCACCTGGCCGCCGGTGCGCGGAAACAGCGCCGGAGCGTTGATCGGCAGATAGCGGATGGTGGCCCCATGCCGCGCTGCAATCTCCTCAAGCCGGTTTCCGGCCAGATAGCAAAAGGGCGAAATCGCCGCGAAGAAGTAGTCGATCTGCGGCATTTGAGGTCCCTTGTGGCCTGGAAGGTTTGCAAGACCCTAGCCGGGTGATAAGCGAAGTCAACATTCCGAATCCGCCCACCGGAGAAAGCCTGATGCCCGCCATGACCGAACCCAAACTGATTTCTGGCAACGCAAACCTGAGCCTTGCCAAAGCCATTGCCCGGCGGATGTCGATGCACCGCGGCATGTCGGTCAATCTGGTGGATGCCCGGATCGAACGCTTCAACGATGCCGAGATTTTTGTTGAGGTGTTCGAGAATGTACGCGGCGAGGATATGTACATCATTCAGCCGACCTCCAATCCGGCCAATGACAATCTGATGGAACTTCTGATCATGACCGACGCGCTGCGGCGGTCTTCGGCGGATCGGATCACCGCCGTGATCCCCTATTTCGGGTATGCGCGGCAGGACCGCCGGGCCAAGGCGCGCACGCCGATCACCGCGAAACTGGTGGCCAACATGATCGCAGAGGCCGGGGTGGACCGGGTGTTGACGCTGGACTTGCACGCAGCTCAGATCCAGGGGTTCTTCGATATCCCGGTTGACAACCTTTATGCCAGCCCGGTGTTTGCGCTGGATATCGAGCATAACTTCAAGGGCCAGATGGATGATCTGATGGTCGTCTCGCCCGATGTCGGCGGCGTGGCGCGGGCGCGGGAGCTGGCCAAGCGGATCAATGCGCCGCTGGCCATCGTTGACAAGCGCCGCGAAAAGGCGGGTGAGATCGCCGAGATGACGGTGATCGGAAATGTCGCGGGCAAGAAATGCATCATCGTGGACGATATCTGCGACACCGCCGGCACGCTGTGCAAGGCGGCAGAGGTGTTGATGGAGAATGGCGCTGTCGAGGTGCACTCCTATATCACCCACGGCGTACTGTCGGGTCCGGCGGTCGAGCGGGTTACGAATTCGGTGATGAAATCTCTGGTGATCACGGATTCGATCGAGCCGACAGATGCCGTGAAGGCCTGCCCGAACATTCGGATCGTTCCCACCGCGCCGATGTTTGCGCAGGCGATCCTGAACATCTGGAACGGGACCTCGGTGTCGTCCTTGTTTGAGACAGACACTTTGGTGCCAATTTATGAAGGCATGTATCAGCGGCCCTAAGGGGGGCTGTGGCGGCGCGGGAAACCCTGCCTTGTGGAAGGTCCCAAATCGGGACCTTTTTTTATTTTTCCATATCAATTACTTGAATCTGTAACTTAAAAAATTTGGCACGTTTGCCGTCAACGACCCTAATACAGCTCCCAATCGTCTTCGCTTTTGACCGGACCGATCGCCATCCAGTCGGCGCGCACCCGTGCGACCCGCGTGTCGCCCCAAGTGCGGAACACCAGATGAAAACCCGTTTCAGTGATGTTTTCGGCGGCGATATCGGCACGGGCGTTGTGCTTGTGGTCGGTGTCCCACATGCTGATCGAGGCCATCACCGAAGGCGCTGCGCTGTAGGGCTCCTTGAACTTGATCAGATGGCGGCTTTCGCGCTCACCCTGGCCGGTCCACATCACCCCGCCATCCGCGAAGTCCGCAAACAGGACGCGCGAGCCTTGCAGGATGCCGATACTGCACGAAGTGATGCGCTTCATAGCTTTCCGTGCCTGTCGTAACAACCTATCCCAGAAATTCGGCAAGAAAAGGTCCGAAAATGACAAGGCCCCGACAAATCGGGGCCATTCCTGGTCAATCGTGGCAGCGGATCTTACTGCCCCGCCGCCGCCCGCATCGCAGCCAAGTCGGTTATCGCCTTGTCAGCGGCATCCTTGTCCGGGTTCAGCCCGGCGGCCAGGGTCGCATCGGCCACCATCGCCGCCATCAGCGCCGGGGTCATTTCCTCCAGCGGCACCGCCTGTTCGGCCAGAACCGAAATGCTGGTCGCGGTGATTTCGGCGAACCCGCCGGACACCACATAGGATTTCACCCCATCTGCACTGGTTGCCCGCAGGATGCCGGGGCGCAAGGTGGTGATGACGGGCGCATGCCCCGCCATTGCCACCATATCGCCCTCGGCACCGGGGATCTCCACCTCGGTCGCCGCGAGC
>JANPOY010000060.1:0-23917 GCA_031428215.1 Paracoccaceae bacterium | reverse complement strand
GAAATCTCGGGTTGCCGCATCATCGCGGTGGACCGCGAACCCGCCGCGCGGCAGCTCTGCAAAGATCTCGGCGCGGATTTCGTGCTGGATGGCGGCCCGAATATCGTCGAAGAGATCAAGCAGATCACCGGCGGCGGCGCGCAGGTGGTGATGGATTTTGTTGGCGAACTGGGCGTTGAAAACCTGTGCTGGAAGATGGTCCGTCCCGGGGGCGAACTGATCATGATCGGCTACGGTGGCAAGATCGAAGTGCCGACCGCGCATCTGGTGATCAACGAGATCAACATCGGTGGCAGTCTGGTCGGCAACTACACCGAGCTGGTGGAACTGATGGAGTTGAACGCCGACGGCAAGGTCAAGATGCATTATGCCGAATACTCCCTCGATAACATCAACGTCGCCCTTGATGACTTCAAGAACCGCCGCTTTGCCGGGCGGGGCGTCATTGTACCGTAAGCAGGACGGTTGGGCGGGGTGTCCCCCACGCCCAACCAAACGCAACAGCGCATTAGGAGAGAGACATGGGCAGTGATACCACGACCGAAAAGCCGGTGGCCGCCGCGGGTGCGTGTTTTCGGCTGATCTACCGTAGCCACAGCCTCTTGCCTGACGGTGCGCAGGGTCAAGCCGATCTGGTCGACATACTGAAAGGCGCGCGGATCAAGAATGCGAGCCTTGGCATCACCGGTGCGCTGATGCTGTATGATGACTGGTTTGCGCAGGTTCTGGAAGGCCCGCAGGCAGCAGTCGAGGACCTGTTCACCCGCATCAAGGCTGACCGGCGCCATGATTCCGTGCGGCTCAATGAGGCGGGGCCGGTGCCTAAACGCCTGTTTGACAAATGGGCCATGGCCATCGTGGCGGAACATCATGAACCCGACGTGCCAATGGTCGCGACCTCGGGCGGTTTGGCTCAGGGCGCGGCATGGCGGGTGACGCTGGAACAAGAGGCAGTTCTGACCCGGCTGCGCGACCTGACGCGCGGGTACGGGCGCGGTTCCTAACAGGCCATTCCTGAACAACCCGACTGTGCGCCGAAGTCGGTCATACCAGAACAATCCGGCGCGATCACAATAACAGCCTTTAGGGGCGGGAGGGGACTAACATGGACATCATCACAGCTTTGGCTGTCTCGATAGGTTTGCTGGGGGCGGTGGCGACCTATCTGTTTTTGACACTCGGCACCATCCAGATCTGGATCGGCTTCATCGGCTGGGCCAGCTTTTATCATTGCGGGGGCGGCATGACCGGCCTGCGCAAATCTGTCGCCGCGAACCTGTGGGGCGTTGTGATGGCCTTTATTGCGTTGTTGTTGATCACGCAGATCAGCACTGGTCTGCCGGGCGTTCTGTGGCCGTCGATCGTCGTGGGCGTCACAGCGGCAATCCTGGTGCTTGGTGCCAAGATCGAGGCGCTGAACATCATCCCGGCGACCGTCTACGGCTATGCCTCGACCGCCGGATACGGGCTGTTGTCGGGGGCATCGCAGACCGAGATGACCGCGGCCAATCCGCTGATCTGTGTCTCGGTGTCGCTGGTGATCGGCGGCCTGTTCGGTGTGGTCTCCGAAAAGTTTGCCGGTGTGATCCAAGGCGCAGACCGCGCTGCCGTAAAAGACTGATCTATGACTGGGCAAGGGCAGGGCGCTTCATGCGGCTTGTCCTTGCCCTCATTGAAGTTGCCGGGGCGAGCCCAAGTCAAAAGCCATTCATCCGATGATCCGCGCTCTTGATGTTTCGCGAACCGCGTCCCCGGGGGACTTCGAAGTCCTGCGATCAGGCAGGCATCGGTTGGGAGATCAAGTCGTCAGGCCGCATGGGGTGCCGTGAAGTCGGACCACGACTCGGTGTCATCAACCCACAGGTTGAAAAATCTGTTGCACCACCACAGTCGATCCTGGTGTCCGACGCTATTGCGGCAGTTCCACCAATTCGATCAGATTGCCCCATGGGTCAGCGACGAAAGCCACGCTGTACCCCAGTTCCGGAACCTCGAACGGCCCCCTGTAAGTTTTTACCCCCCGCTCACGCAGCGCTGAGAGTGCGCGCGCGTGGCTTGGAACCGAGAATGCAAAATGGTGATAGCGGCAAGGTCCAAAGGTCTCCCAGAAATCGGCTGGCAATGGGGCTCCGTCGTCCGTCGCGTTGCCGCCGATGATCTCGATCAAAGAGCCGTTGTCGCCAGGTGCTGCCAAATAGGCAAGTTCAATACCGTTTGGCCCTGACCATTCCTTGACGACCCGAAAATCGAACACTCGCGCATACCAGTCCAAAGCCTGTTGGCGGTCAGGCACCCGAAGGCAAGGATGACTGGATTTCATGGCTGCAAAAGGGGATGTGGCGTTCGTTGCTGGGAAAGGGAATGGCAACATGACAATGCTCCTGTGTTTGGAATTCGGTTCCTTACTCTAGCACTGTTCCGACCGTGAGCGGGTCAGTTTGGTCAGCCGACGCTCGATACCCTTGGCCTTGCAGATCATGCGCGCGCAAGGCTAGCCCCCGTCGGGACCTTGCGTTGCAATGCCCTGACGGGCAACGGATCGCTGTATGGCTGCGCTGACAGCGTGCGAGGTCGTGGCGCTCCCGTGACGAACCTGTCCCACAAAGCTGCCTTCCAGCCCTTCGAAAGGATCGCACCATCAATCTGTGGAATCCAGCACCCAGGCTGTTGCACAGCGCCTGTCCCGTGACGACATATTCCTCAATCCGGACATGGCCGATGTTGAGACCGTCGGCATTCGTCAAACGCCGACCATCTTTCGCGACGGCAAAGGGCTGGCACACCTGAAGCCCGGAAAGTTTGATTGCCGAGGTCAAGGCTGCGCTCGAAAATGTCCAAGCGTCGGCTCAGGACCGATTGGCGAATGCCGCGAGCAGGGCAAGTGTGCGCTCACTGACGTGATGTTCGATGCCTTCGGCGTCGTGTTCGGCTGTTTCGGGATCGAGTCCAAGGCTGAGCAGGAATTGCAACACGATCTCATGCCGGTGGCGGCATTCCATGGCCAGTGCGCGGCCCTCTTCTGTCAGAAAGACCGAGCGATATTTGGCGCGGGTGATCAAGCCGTCCCGGGCCAGACGGTCAAGGGTCTTGGCCACGGTGGGTGCGGTGACACCCATCTTGGTGGCAATGTCGACGGGCCGTGCTTCGCCCTTCGTGTGGATCAACTCGGCGATCAGTTCAACGTAGTCCTCGGCCAGTTCGTTGCGATGCGCCTCGCGCACGCCCTGAAACGCCTCCGCCCGCGGGTCGGCCGGGCGGGCTTCACTCTCAATGGTCAAGGCTTGAAGGGGATCATCATTCGTCATCGCCTCAGTTTTGCACGAACGGCATTGACAGGTAAAGGCGCAGAGTGGATTATTAGCCTTGCCTAACTTTCTGCGCCGATACTTTGGCGCGACCTGCATGTAAGGAAGCCCGCTCTATGCCTGCCGACACTGTCACATTGGTTGACCCCGCGCGTCGTGCCTTGCTGGTTGGTGGTCTGGTTGCCGCTGGCGGCGCAGCCATTGCCGCTGGCAGCGCGCATTCGCAAAGCGCACCAGACCCGATGGCAGGTCACGACATGTCCAAAACGCCTTCCGATCCTTACGCGGCCCCCATGGAGGGGATGGCCCACGGCAACATGACAACGGTTGGTGTGGTCGATCACAAACGGAACGGGTTCGATCCAACCGCCATGCTGACCGACTGGGAGACAGGCCAAACCGAGTTGTTGCCCGATGGCCGGACACTGCGCACCTTTGAAATTGACGCCATCGACAAGGAAATCGAGATTGCCCCCGGCATCTTCTTTCCCGCCTGGACCTTCAATGGCCGTGTGCCAGGGCCAGCCCTGCGGGCGAAAGAGGGCGAGCGTCTGCGGGTCATCTTCCGCAATCAGGGCTCGCATCCGCATTCGATGCACTTCCACGGCATCCATTCGGCGCGGATGGACGGCGTTCCCGGTGCCGGATTGATCGGTCCCGGCGAGGAGTTCATCTACGAATTCGACGCCAAGCCCTTCGGCTGCCATCTGTACCATTGCCACGCATTGCCGCTGAAACGGCATATGCACAAGGGCATGTATGGACTGTTCGTGATTGATCCTGACCCAGCCCGCCACCCCGAGAATGCGGCCGTTGCGGCCTCGCGCCTGTTTGGCAGCCCCGAGAACGCCGAATGGCAGGAACTGGCGATGGTGATGAACGCCTTCGACACCAATTTCGATGGTGGCAACGAGGTTTATGCCTGCAACACTGTCGGTCAGGCCTACATGAACGCACCGATCCGCATCGACAAGTCGCGTCCCGTCCGCATCTACCTTTTGAACGTGACCGAGTTCGACCCGATCAACTCGTTCCATCTGCACGCGAATTTCTTCGACTACTACGACACCGGCACCACGCTGACGCCCACCCTGCGCACCGTTGATCTGATCACCCAGTGTCAGGCGCAGCGCGGCATTCTCGAGTTCAGCTTCGCCGAGCACGAGGACGGCATGTACATGTTCCACGCCCACCAGTCCGAGTTCACCGAGCTTGGCTGGGTTGGCATGTTCGACGTTCGGGGACCCGCAGCATGAGCGATCAGACCCAACCGACCCGACCCGCCCTGATGCGCCTGTTGATCCTGCTTGTGCCACTGGCGGCCATGCTGGGCGCCTTCGTCTGGATCGCATCGCTCGATCCCCTGCGCAGCTTCAACAATGGCGCGCCTGCGGTCGAAGCGCTGACCGTGGAGCGGACCATTCTGGACGAGACCGGAATCGGGCTGTTGGTGCGCGCCGGTGGATCAGACGCCATGGTGATCGCGCAGGTGGCGGTGGACGATGCGTTCTGGACCTTCACGCAAGACCCACCCGGACCGGTTGCGCGCGGCGATGCCGTCTGGGTGCAGATCCCCTATCCTTGGGTTCTGGGTGAAGCGCATCTTGTGAATATGCTGTCCAACACTGGGACCGCGTTCGAGCATGAGATAGCCGTCGCTGTGCCGACTCCCAAAGCGACCGGTGGCCAGTTGCGGCTTCAGGCGCTGGTGGGCGCGATTGTCGGGCTGCTGCCGGTGGCGCTTGGCCTGATGTTTTATCCGGCGATGCGCGGGGTCGGGCGGGGGGGCATGAACTTGCTGCTCGCGCTGACGGTGGGCCTGCTGGCCTTCCTGCTCATCGACATGACATCCGAGGCGCTGGAGCTTGCAGCCGAAGCCGCCGCTTTGTTCCAGGGGTCTGTCATGGTCTGGCTGGCGGGTTTGGCGAGTTTCCTGTTGCTGATGGCCATCGGACGCTGGCGCGGCACGCCCGAAGGGCTGGCGCTGGCTTTCTTCATCGCCCTGGGGATCGGCTTGCACAACTTTGGTGAGGGTCTGGCAATCGGCGGGGCGTTCGCTGCCGGATCGGCGGGGCTTGGCACTTTCCTTGTACTTGGCTTTGCCCTGCACAATGTGACCGAAGGGATCGGCATCGCCGCACCGATGCTGCGTGTCCGTCCACCGCTCTGGACCTTTGCTGCCCTGACGCTTCTGGCTGGCGGTCCGGCTGTATTGGGCATGTGGGCCGGCAGTCTGGCCTACGCGCCGCAGTGGTCGGCATTGGCGCTGGCCGTCGGGGCAGGCGCGATCCTGCAAGTCATGGTCGAGGTCACCGCCTACCTGATGCGCCAGAACAGCGACCGCCAATCCGTGCTGTTTTCCCCCGCAGTTCTTGGCGGCTTTCTGGCCGGGCTCGCGTTCATGTATGCCACCGCAGCGCTCATCAAGGTGTAGCCCGGCAGAGCACTGCCTGTGCTGCGTGATCTCACGACTTGGCCACAGCCGGCCGCAATCTGCGTGCCCTGAAACAGCGGGGCGCCACCCTGCACTTGGCCAGCGCCCGGCGCACACGATTGACCTTGCCGCAAAACTGCCGTTTTGCGGCAAGGTCAAGCTGCAGACCATCGCGGTGCGTGTATGAAGTGGCGCGGTGATCCGGTATCATCCCTGAAACCGGGATGAAACCTTGGGCTGTGACGGGGTGACCTTCAAACGGCCCTCGGCAAAGCCCTGACCGCAGAGGCGCAATGTTCAGACTTTTCACCGTGACCACACTCGCCATGCTGGGCTTTGCCGCCAATTCGATCCTGAACCGGCTGGCGCTGACCAGTGGCGAGGCGGGCGCAATCGACTATACCGGCATACGTCTGGCCTCCGGGGCGGTCGCGCTGGTGCTGATCCATCGGGCACGCACGGGGAAGGGGGCGCTGTCCAGACATGGCGGCAGCTGGGCCGGTGCGGCGGCGTTGTCTGGATACGCGCTTTGTTTTTCGATCGCCTATGTTCAGCTCGGGGCGGGAACGGGCGCGCTGATCTTGTTTGCCTCAGTGCAGGCCGGGATGCTGTTCTGGGCGATCCGGTCGGGTGAACGACCGGGCCTGCCGGAATGGGGCGGCTTTGCGCTGGCCTTTGCTTCGTTTGTCATGCTTTCCGCCCCCGGACTGACCGCTCCGGCACCGGTGGCGTTGGGGCTGATGATGCTGGCGGGGTTCAGCTGGGCGGCCTATTCGCTGATCGGTCGCGCCTCTACCGACCCTCTGGCCGACACGACCGGCAACTTTTTGCGTTGCCTGCCTTTCGCAGCCGCACTTGTGCTGATCGGCTGGGCAGACAACCCACCCAGCCTGACGGGTCTGGTCTATGCCGTTGTTTCCGGTGCGATCGCCTCCGGGCTGTGTTACACGCTCTGGTATGCCGCCTTGCCGCAGATGTCGCGGACAACCGCCGCTTTCGTGCAGCTGACGGTGCCGGTGATCGCCGCGACCGGGGGCGTTCTGCTGATCGCAGAGCCTGTCACCCTGCGCCTTGTGGTGGCATCCATCGGCATCCTCGGTGGAGTGGCGCTTGCCGTCGGCTGTGGAGCGATGCGGCGCGGCAGGCAATGACGGCGCCCGCCTTTGGCCAAGCGGGCGATCAGGGCGCGTCTGCCATTCTTGGCCGGGTGTTCGGTGTGTCTGCGCGCAGGGGCATGCCTGGCCGAAGAACAGAGGCGCAATATATGGAACAAATCCTCGGCGCCAAGGCTGAAGCTGTCGGCGACATGCCGGGCAATCGCACTGCGTCTCGGCGCGGCACATCTGCATTCCGTTCCCCTCACTGCAGGGGATAAGGGTGAAACCAGTTTGGCAACCAGTTGCGAGCAAGGGCAACCTTTCGCAAACCACAGACGTCTGCTGCGGACCCCGAAACTGACCCCCGTATCGGCAGCACATTTGCAAGTCCCGCTCTTTGCGAAACCGTGTTAAAATCAAACTCTGGACACAGATTCTGGTTTTTTTCATGTGTTTTTCAGCTTTGGTCGCCCACGGCCTGTGCCCAAAAACCGCTAAACATGAATTTCAAAACTATGCCGCCTGATCGGCGGTCATCCATGAGCAATTGGGGAGGAAGAAATGAGTGCCAAAACACCAAATGAACTCCGTGATCTGGTGCGCGGGGAAGTGATTGTTGCCGGCGATGCCGAGTATGAAAGTGCGCGTGCGGTCCACAATGGAATGATTGACAAGCGCCCGGCCGTGGTTGTCAGAGTGATGAACGCCGGCGACGTGATGACCACAGTCAACTACGCTCGGGACAACGGCCAGATGTTGTCGGTCAGGGGGGGTGGACACAGCGGCCCGGGTTTCGGCACAAACGATGGCGGGGTGGTCATTGACCTGTCCAGAATGCGGGGCGTCAGGGTCGATCCGAACGGCAAAACGGCCAGAGCCGAAGGTGGTGCAACCTGGGGCGACTTCAACGCGGCAACGCACGCATTCGGGCTTGCCACGACCGGCGGCGTCATATCGACAACCGGTATAGCCGGGCTGACGCTGGGCGGCGGTATCGGTTATCTGACGCGCGGGCACGGGCTTTCGCTGGACAATCTGGTGTCGGCAGACGTCGTGACGGCCGATGGCAAGCTGCATGTCGCCAGTGCAACCGAGAACCCCGATCTGTTCTGGGCCATTCGGGGCGGTGGCGGGAACTTTGGTGTCTGCACCTCGCTGGAATACAAGCTGCAACCGGTCAAGCAGGTGTACTGGGGGCCGATGTTGTTTGAGGTCAGCGAGACCGAGAACATTTTGCGGTTTTACCGCGATTACATCAAGGATGCGCCCGAAGAGATGGGGGCCTTCCCAGCGTTTCAGATCGCTCCGCCGCTGCCCTTTATCCCGGAAAACCGGCACGGTGACATGTTTGCGGCGATCGTGGCGTGCTGGTCGGGCGACCCTGCCGAAGGCGAGCGCCAGTTCAAGGTTTTTCACGACGTCGCAGAAGTGAAGGCCGAGATGGTTGGGCCGGTCCCTTATCCGGCGATCAACGCGGCCTTTGACGGCCTCTTCCCGCCAGGTATACGCCAGTATTGGAAAGGCAATTTTGTCAAGGAATTGACGGATGAGGCGATCGCGGCGCATGTCCAGCACGGTCCGAACGCCCCGAATGCGAGTTCGACGATGCATCTTTATCCCATCAACGGGGCCTGCCATCGGGTGGCGTCCGATGAGACCGCGTTCGGGCATCGTGATGCCAACTTCTCGATGGTTATTCTTTCCGCTTCGCCAGATCCCGCAGATGACGCGGCCAATACAAAATGGGTGCGTGACTACTCTGATGCTGTTGCGCCTCATTCAGAGGTGGGCGGCTATGTCAACTTTATGGATGATGATGACGGAACGCGGGTCCGGGCCAATTATGGCAAGAACTATGATCGCTTGGTGAGTGTCAAGCGGCAGTTTGACCCCGGTAATGTCTTCAGGGTCAACCAGAACATCGCGCCCTGATCGACCAGATCAACGGCGGCCTAGGCGATCAGGGTGCAGGTCTTGGGCCGCATGGACTGACGCTGCCGACTGAAACGGGATCCGCTGTGCGCGGGACAGACGAAAGCGCCCGAGGGGATTTCCTTCGGGCGCCATTCGTCACTTGTCAGGGCTGGTTCAATCGGGGTCGGTAATCCCCCGTTTTAGCGCGGTGTGGTCATCGACCTGACGCGGCCCTGCTGGGCCACGTTCCCCACCACATCAGTGTATCTGACTGTTTTCATTGAAAATCTCCTCAGCCATCTAGCCGGGAAAATTCTACTTAAGCAGCCCCTTGCTTTCGGGGGGATTGCCTTTGGCACCCAAAGCGGGTTGCGTTCCATCGGGTTCAGCCGGTTGCACGCAACAAACATCAGTCACCGGCCGATCCGGTCTTGGGTTTCTTTCGATCTGAGTCAGATGGAAAGGAACCCGTTCTAAATCGCTTGTGGTGCATAATCCGCCGCCGCTTTGGGCATAACGCCCTGCAAAAGAGCCACTGATTTCTCCAACCCTTCCAGACCGTTGAGCAGCACATCCTCATGCTCGATCGACAGCCAGCCGTCATAGCCCGCCATCTTCAGCCGGTAACAGAACTGCCGCCACCATTCCTCGCCATGACCGAAACCAAGGGTGATGTAGGACCAGCTGCGGCCCGGAATGTCCATCAGGCTGCCGTTTTCCAACAGGCTGGTGGTGGCCTGTTTGGGCGCGTTCAGGAAAGTGTCCTTGGCATGGACGTGAAATATAGCGGCCCCAAGGGCTTCGGCGGCGATCAGCGGGTCTGCACCCATCCAGAACAGGTGGCTCGGGTCAAGGTTGGCACCGACAATGGGCCCAACCTCGGCGCGCAGTTTCAAGAGCGACGGCACGTTGTAGACCACCTGATTGCCGTGCAGTTCCAGCGCGATCTGTTCGACGCCAGACGCCTTGGCCAAAGCCACGATCTCGGCCCAGAACGGGAACAGCCGCTCTTCCCACTGATAGCGCAGGATGGCTTGGGTTTCCGGCGGCCAGGATGACACCACCCAGTTCGGCATCAGATCCCCCGCGCGACCCTCGGGCAGGCCGGACATGGTGCAGACCTTCTTGATGCCCATCTCGCCCGCCAGCCGGATGGTGTCGCGCAGGCAAACGCCCTGTTTCGGGTCGGTCGGGTGCAGCGGGTTGCCATTGGCGTTCAGGGCGATCACCTCAAGGCCGCGATCCGCGAACGCCGTTAGGAAATCACGGCGCTTGCCAGCATCCGCCGTCATCGCGGCCAGATCGAAATGGGGGGCTGTTGACCAGCCGCCTGTGTTCACCTCCACCCCCTGCACGCCCAGACGGGCGGCGTGGTCAAGCATCACTTCAAAGGGCAGGCCGCCCAGGCTGTCAGAGACAAAGCCGAGTTTCATGGAGTTTTCCTTCAGCGTTTGTAGAAAAGGGGTTGGGTTGGCAATTCAACCGCAACGCGCTGGCCTGTTGCCAAGGCGCGCGCGCCGGCTTCGGCGACCACGGCGGCAGCAAAGCCATCCCAGGCGTCTGACGCGATGGGGCTGAAATCGCCGCTGCGGACGAAATGCAGGAAGGCGCGGTTCTGGCGACGGTAAGCCTCGGCATAACGGCCACGCCAGTCGGACTCGTATCCGGTGGTTTGCGCCAGTCGCGCATCAAGGCGGCTGTAGCAGGCTGCGTTCATGGCGATAGATCCGGTCTCACCCACCAATTCGCCGCGCACGTCATAGCCGTAGGCGGCGTTGTTGTTGATCTCGATGTTCACCAGCTGGCCATCCGTGGTTTCCAGCACCATGAACACCGGGGCCACACGCGCATCCGACCGCTTGGGTTGAAAGGCAGAAATCGCGGTGTAGTCCGTGCCCAGCACAAAACGCACCACGTCAAATTCATGCGGGGCGGAATTGGTGATCGCCATCGCGCCAGTGAAATCAGCCGCCGGGGTTTCGACGTTGCGGTGAAAGTTGTGCATCATCAGGGCGCGGCCAAGGATGCCTTTGTCCAGCGCGGCTTTCATCTCGGCATAAGACTGGTCAAAGCGGCGCATGAAGCCCAATTGGATATGGCGCTGGCCTGCGGTTTCTTCGGCCTGCATCACCGCCAGACACTCCGCCGCCGATTGCGACAGCGGCTTTTCGCACAGCGCCCGTTTGCCCGCACGGATGCAGGCGAGCGACAGCGGCGCATGGGTGAAATCGGGGCTGGCGATGATCACGGCATCGACATCGCTGCGGGCAATCGCGGCTTCGGCGTCTGACATCACATCGGTCGCCCCGACAGCATCGGCCAGCGCGCGGGCGCGATCTGCAGAGGCGTCACAAACCAACTGCACCTGGGCGCCCGGCAGATCATTTGCGAAAATATGGGCGTGGTCGCTGCCCATGATCCCTGCGCCGATGACGGCAAGACGGATGGTCATTTGAAGTCTCCTGTTTTGCCCGCGTGCATCCGGGCCTTTTTCTGTTCAAACCGCTGTGCGAGCCAAAGGCCCCCGCTGCGCCATAGGCCCGCAACTCGCGCCGCGCAAAGTGGTCCAGTTTGCTGGCCGAGACATGGCTGTGCCGGCCTGAGGCATGGGTCATCGAGATCTGAAACGCGGCGTCGGTCGCGCCTTTCGCAAGGTTCACATGGTCCAGATGCGCCATGACAGATGTGACGGGGCCGAGCAGATACAGCATCTGATCGACCAGATGGCTGCCCAGATCGCGCAGAAGGCCGCCCGTCGGGCCCGCCGCCAGCGTCGCGGGATCGTCGAAATCCAACCGGCTGCGGACGCGCCAGACTTGGGCCACACGCCCGGTGTCGATGACTTTCTTCAGCGTCTGCAGATCGTAATCCCAGCGGCGGTCCTGATAAACGCGCAAGGTCACGCCCTTGGCCTTGGCGGCGCGGTCCAGATTGCCCGCGCCTGCCGCATTTGGCGCAAATGGCTTTTCGGCCACCACATGCAACCCCGCCGCGATGGCTTGCAGCACCAGATTACGGCGGGTTTCAGGAGGGGTGGTGATGGTGACCGCGTCCACGGCACCCGAGGCGATCATCGCCTCAAGCGAAGCGAAAACCGGTCGGCCGGGGTAATCCGCTTGCGCCGCCGCGATGGTTTTGTCGGCCCGCACGACGACGCCCGCCAAGCCGCAATCCTCCGCCGCCTGAATGAACGGCGCGTGGAAATGCTGCCCGCCCGTGCCATAGCCAACCACCCAGATCCGCAGCATTTTACAGCCCCAGATCGGCGGTCAGAGCCGCATATTCGGCGTCCGTCATCACCACGTTATGCTGCGGCTGCGGATAGCCCCCGGTGTTCACATCAGCGATGAATTCCTTAAAGGCGCTGATGCGTTCAGCCTGCAAACGGGCGTATTCGGCGGCGAAGTTGCGGTAGGTTTTGGCGTGGCGTGGGCGGTGGCCATCGGTGTGGCCCAGCACATCCTCGGCGAAGAGGTATTGGGCGTCAGCTCCCGGCCCAGCCCCCATGCCCAGCATGATCATCGGGGTGTTGGCGCTGATCAGCGCGCCCAGACGGTCTGGCACGACCTCCAGTTCAGCCCCAAAGCAGCCGATGGATTCCAGTTTTTTAACATGATCCCAGGTTTCGCGGGCCTCTACCGCCGTCTTGCCCACAGCACGCCAGCCGGTCCAAGTGACATAGGACGGGATCAGGCCGACATGGGCGACGATGGGGATATGGTTGTCACACAGCACTTTCTGGATGTCATAAGAGGCCGCGCAATAGATGCAATCCGCGCCCATACCCATGACGTGAAAGGCCGCGCGCAGGTAATCGTCGGCACTGGCGAGAAACGCGCCGTTGAACCGGCTCCAGCCGCCAAAGGGCAGGCCCACCTGCACGAAACAGCGCCCAGCGGCGGCACGCATTTCTGTCGTGAAAAAACGGCCCTCGATCGACAGCATATGGATGCCCGCCGCATCCGCCGCCGCTGCCTCTTCCAGCGTGCTGACATAGAGCATCGAGATTTTCTCTCCCCTCGCCTTCATGGCGCGCATGTCGGCAACAGAGGGGCGGTTGTGAAACTGGACCATGATTTGACCTTAAAGTTCGAGATAGACCGCGCCACCGTCAACCTTGACGGGGTAGGTGCGCAGGTTGATGCAAGCGGGGGCGCGTTTCGCCTCGCCGTTGCGATAATCAAAGGTGGCGCTGTGCTTGGGGCACTCGATGGTGCCGTCCATCACCAGACCGTCGCAAAGATGCACCTTTTCATGGCTGCAAATGCCGTCCATGGCGAAGAACTCATCCTCATCGCTGCGGACAATGACGAAGGTTTGGGCCCCGTGATCAAAGCGGATCAGATCATCGGGGTCGATATCAGCGGTGGCGCAGGCGCGAATCCAGGCAGGCATGGTGTTGTCTTTCATGGTGTTGGCCCGTGGCCCGGCGATGGATGCCAGGCCACGGAAGGTCGGGCGGAGCGTTTCCCGGCAGGGAGGATCAGCAACCGCGGCCTTTAGGTCGGCTGGCCGCTGATTTCGGCGTCAATCTCGGCTTCCAGCGCCGCCATAGACGCGCCGCCTGCCATCAGATCGGTGATTTCCTCGCGGGTTTTCTGGCCCTTCTTGAAATCTGACGCGATGGCGCCCCGGATCAGCACGGCGAAGTGGTCACCCACGGCCATGGCATGCATGACCTGATGGGTGATGAAAATCACCGCCAGCCCGCGCCGTTTCGCCTCGTTCACGATGCGCAGAACGTGGGTGGCTTGTTTGACCCCCAAAGCCGCCGTGGGTTCATCCAAAATCAGCACCCGCGCACCGAAATGGACGGCACGCGCAATCGCCAAAGCCTGACGTTCACCGCCGGACAAGCCGCCCACAAGCCGGTCGCCATCGTCAATGCGGGTGATGCCGAAGTTCTGCACGGCCTTGACTGCGATGTCATTGGCGGTCTTGCGGTCATAGACCTTGAACGGCCCCACCCGGCGGGTCGGTTCGCGACCCACGAAAAAGCTGCGGCCAATCGACATCAGCGGAAAGGTGCCGCCGAACTGATGCACCGTTGCAATGCCGTGGTCAGCAGCGTCGCGGGGGCTGGCAAAGCTGACCGGCTTGCCATCCATCAGAATGTCTCCGGACGACGGTTTGTGCACCCCTGACAACAGCCGGATCACCGTGGATTTGCCCGCGCCATTGTCGCCCAGCAGGCACAGAACCTCGCCTGCCTTGATCTCAAGGTTGATGTCGTGCAGCACGTCAATCGGGCCGAAACTTTTGTTGACGCCTTGCAGCGAAAGGATTGCATCAGCCATCACTTGGCCCCTTTCTTCGGCGCATAGGACAGCGCCATTTTCCGGAAGGTGTTGTTCATCAAGACCGCGCCCAACAACAGCACACCAATGATCAGGCTGGCCCAATTGGCGTCAAATCCGGTGAAGTAGATGCCTTGGCTGACGACGGCGAAGGTCAGCGTGCCCAGCACGATCCCGAACACCGACCCGTAGCCCCCTGTCAACAGCACACCGCCCACCACAACCGAGATGATCGAGTTGAAGATATAGCTTTGACCCGCCGAAACCTGCGCCGAATTGTACAGGATCGCTTGGGAAAGCCCGACAAAAGCTGCGCTCATGCCTGAACAGACAAACAGCATGATCGTCACGCGGTCGGTCGGGATACCGGCGTTGCGGGCGGACACCTTGTCGCCGCCCATGGCGAAGATCCAGTTCCCGTATCGCGAAAAATGCAGGAAAAAGCCCCAGAACAGGATTGCTGCAAGCCACCAGAAAATGGTGACCTGATAGATGCCGCCGATGAAATCCCCCAACAGCCATTTGGCCTCGGGCACTTTGATGGCGACCGATGTGGTGCCGGTGACCAGCACCGAAAAGCCCAGCGTCATGCCGGCCACCGCAAACAACGTGCCAAGGGTGACGATGAACGATGGCACGGCGGTGCGGATCACCAGAAACCCGTTGATCAACCCGATCACCGCGCCCAACAACAGGGCGGCCCCGACTCCGAACACAATCGGCAAATCGAAGTGACCCGAGATGATGGCGCAGGTCATCGACCCCGCCGGGATGATCGAGCCGATGGAAATATCCAACTCTCCGGCGATCATCAGAAGGCCGATGGGGATGGCCACGATGCCCAATTGGGCGGCCACGTTCAGCCAGCTGGCCGCACCCGTGGGCGAGGCGAAATTCACGCCGCCAAAGGCGGTGAAGAACAGGAAAACGGCGGCAAGGCCAAGGAAAGACCCTGTTTCAGGGCGGCGCATCAGGCTGCCGAATGAAAAGCTGGATGACGATGACATGGTGGTTCCTCCCCGACGTCAGACGATGGCCTGCCCGGCGCGGATGCCGGGCAGGAGGGGTTCAGATCAGCGCACGCCCGCAGCAACGCCCGCAAGGGTGGCATCGACGGTCGAGGCATCAACAATCCCCGGCCCGGTCAGGATCTGACGGGTCGGCACCGACAGGCCGTAGTTGACGTAGTTGTTCAGGATGGTGACGGCGAGGAAGCCCTGGTAATAGCCCTCCTGGTCCATCGCGAACATCTGGGTGCCGGCCTTGATATTGTCCAGAATGGTCTGGTCCATGTTCATGCCGCCCAGTTTCACCCGGTCAACCGCACCCGCTTGCGCAATTGCGGCATTGGCCGAAATCGCATCCATGTTGCCGATGGTGTAAACGCCGGTTACGTCTGCATTTTGTTGTAGATAAGCTGCAACCGCCTGCGTCACCGCCGTGGCATCGCCAAAGCTGGTTGAGGGCAGCGGCAGCACTTCGCTGGTGCCGCCATTGGCCGTAACGCCGTCGTTCAGGCCCTTGCACTGGGCCTCAAGGTTGGCAGCACCGGGAAGGGTGTTGACGCAGATCAGCTTGGTCTGGCCGTGGGCCGCGAAATAGGCACCTGCCGAAACGCCGGTCTGATAGTCATCCGAACCGACATAGTTCATAGCACCCAGCCGGTCGGCGGCCTCAAGCCCTCCGGCGTTGTAGATCACCAGCGGAATGCCCGCATCGACCACGGCCTTGAACGCCTCGTCCATCGCCTCGGGCACCCAGTTCGGGCCGACGATGGCGGTGGCACCCTGGCCGATCGCGGTGCGGATCAGGTTGGCGGCGTCCGGCCCCAGGTTGTCGTAGTTCTGCGGCGCAAGCCAGGTCACAGACCCGCCCTGTTCCGCCACCAGCTTGCCCGCATCATCCGCACCGCGCTTGACGATCGACCAGAACGAGTCGTCCGCCTTGCCACCGATGACGAAGATTTTCGCGCCCTCGGCCATGGCGGCGCTGGCACCCAAAGCCAAAGCCGAAACGGTGGCAAAAGCTGTCAGAAGTTTCATGGATTTCATTGTGGTGGTCCTCCCTTGGCGCGTGCATGGGCAACCCCCATACACGCAGATTTGGTTTCTGATATCAGATGGCTTAGCGATACCCTGCCGCGGAACCGGCCAGCGTGGCGTCGATGTTGGTGGCGTCAACAATCCCCGGACCAGTCAGAACCGGTGTCGTCGCCAGATCAAGACCATAGTTCACATAGGCATCCGCCATGGTGACGGCGAGGAAGCCTTGCAACCAAGGCTGCTGGTCAATCGCATAAAGCTGGGTGCCCGCCTTGATCCGGTCCAGACCTGCGCCGTCCATGTCGAACGAGGCCAGCGCGACCTTGCCGGTGGAACCCGCCTGATCAATCCCGATGGCGGCCGAATTGGCATCGCCTGCGGAAATCGTGACCACGCCGTCAATCGTCGGGTCTTTCAGCAGCGTCGCCTTGATGGCCTCGGCCACCGCGGTCGGATCGCCAAAGCTGGAGGCTGGCAGCGGCAGTTGGTTGGACACGCCACCCGACACGGAGATGCCGTCGGAAATGCCCTTGCAACGGTCTTCAAGGTTCTGCGCGCCCGGAACGGTGTTGACGCAGATCACGTTCTTCTGGCCATGGCTGCCGAAATACTCGCCCCCCGCCAGACCCGCCGGATATTCCTCATTGCCGATGTAATTGATTGCGCCCAACTCGCGGGCCTTGTCACCGCCGCCTGCATTGTAGAGCAGCACCGGAATGCCAGCGGCAATCGCCGCCTTGTAAGCCTCATCTTCCGCATCCGGCACCCAGTTCGGGGCGGCAATCACCGACGCACCCTGCGAAATCGCGGTGCGGATCAGGTTGGCCGCGACGCCGCCGATGTTGTCATAGTTCTGCAACATCAGATAGTTGACCGATCCGCCATGCGCCTGCACCACCAAAGCGCCATCGTCGATGCCCTTCTTGACCTTGGCAAAGAACTGATCGTCCGCCTTGCCGCCGATCACCGCAACCACTGTGCCTTCGGCCAGTGCAGCCCCTGCACTCATCGCCAGCACCGAAGCCGTCATCAGCGCCTTCATCATCGTTTTCATCGCGTTTCCTCCCTTTTCCCACCGTTTTGGTGGCGTTCTGAATGTGAGCTTTCGGTCGGAGGCTCCTCTCCCCCTACCGCCCCGTCACGTTTGGGGCTGTCTGTTCTCAATCTGGTGCCGCTATTTCCCGGCGTTCATCCGCGCTTTCTTGCGCTCGAACCGGGCGTTCATCTGGGCGTCAGAGGCTTTGCTGCCGTCGTGCCAGGTGCCAAACCACTTATCCAAAGGGATCACGCCGTCGCCGCCGTAGTTCACCTCAAAATACTTGTGGTGCAGGTAGTGGGTGTAGGCGTGGCTATCCATCGCCTGACCCTCGGTCACTTCCAGCTTGTCAAAGCCGATATGCCCGACAATCGCGCCGTATGCGGTCGAGGTCAGTTGGAACAGCGCCACGAACGGGGCCGAAGGCAGCAGGATGTGCCACATCATTTCGGCGAAAAACAACGCACTTTCGACCGGATGCATCGACATCGACGACCACGGGCTGGGGTTGATCGAATTGTGGTGGATCGAATGGATCCATTTGTACAAGACCGGCGTGTGGATCAGGCGATGGATCACAAAGAAATGCACCTCGTGGATGGCAGGTGCAAGGAACAGCAAAACCGTCAGCCAGACCCAGTGCTGCGACGGATCCACCCAGTTGCCGATGCCATTGGCATAGCACCACAGGGTAAAGCATTCGACAGTGGTCCACAGCGGGATCGAGATGAAAAAGGTGCGCAGAAAGTTGTCGAGATTCTGGCTTTTGAACCAGAACACGTCAGACGGGTTTTCGGCCGGAAAGCGGGCATTGTATTTGAACCGCGTGCCCTGCCTGCGTTTGACGTAGTAGAACAGTTCAACCCCGCCATAGAGCAGAAAGATGCCAAGGCTGTTGGCCAGATGGATTTGCAGCACCCAAGCCCAGCCAAAACTCTGCATCGTGGCCACATCAGGCAGCACGACATACCAATAAAGCAGCGTCACGCCCATGAAGATGGTGTTGTAAGGCCAGACATAGCCCCAAAGAAAGCTGCCCAGTTTGGACCATTGCCCGGTCCAGAACGGCGCAATCTCCAGCAGCTTGGCCGGTGTGAAATCACCCCGCTTGTTGCGGGTTCCAAATTGCAGATCGTCCATCTTTCCCCCCCCGGTCCAGCACATTTGGCAAACAAGTTTCGCCGACTCGTCTGCTGGAATTTTCATACAGTTGACAAATGATGCAGCAAAGTTATTTCAGTGTTACAGATGTGTTTCCCTTCTTTTCCATCATTTGTTCAGTCCAGAAATGAGAGATTCTTTCAGGAGCTGCCATGGCACACCGCGCAACTATTTCCGACCTGGCCGAGAAGGCTGGCGTCAGCGTCTCAACCATCGACCGCATCCTGAACGGCCGTGAAAAGGTGCGCCCGGCCACGGCAGCGCGGGTTCTGGCGGCAGCGGAGGAGCTGCAGTTCTACGCGATGCCGGTGCTGCGTGAGCGGTTGAACATCGACCGACCCCGCATCAAGCTGGGCTTTCTGTTGCAACAATCGCACCGCACCTTTTACCAGATGATCGCCGATGCCCTGCGTATGGCGGCGGACGAAAGCCTTGATCCGCTGGACATCCTTATCGAACATATCGACGATCTGTCGCCCGAGGCGGTGTCGACCCGGATGCTGGCGCTTGGGGAGAAGGTTCAGGCGCTGGCCGTGGTGACGGCGGAACATGCGCGGATTTCCTATGCCATTGAAACACTTGCGGCCAAAGGCGTGCCCACCTATGGGCTGATCTCGGAGCTGACCTCCACCTGCGGCACCGGATATATCGGGCTGGACAATTGGCGCGTCGGGCGCACGGCGGCCTGGGCGATCGCTGGCTTGTGCAAACGCCCGGGCAAGGTGGGCATTCTGGTCGGCAACCACCGCTATCGCTGTCAGGAATTGAACGAATCCGGTTTCCGGTCTTATTGCCGCGAACATGGGTCGCAGTTCACGCTGCTGGAACCGCTGCAAACTTTTGAAGACAAATCCATCGCTCGCGATGTCACCGAACAGTTGCTGGCGCGCGAGCCGGATCTGGTCGGGCTTTACGTCTCGGGCGGCGGTATGGTGGGTGTTCTGGACGCGCTGAAGGCCGCAGGGCGCAGCCGGTCCATCGTGACGGTGGGCCACGAGATCACCGAACACACCCGCAACGGGCTGATGGACGAACACCTTGCCCTGGTCATGGCGCACCCGATTTCGCGCCTTGCGACTGAGGCGATTGCCCAGATGCGCCGCGATCTGGTCAGCGGTGCCGGTTTGTCCAAGCGCCTGATCGGGTTCGAGATTTACACGCCCGAGAACATCTGACCTTTACGCCGCGAACCGTCCGCCTTCGATCAACCGCGCCTGTCCCAGTGCGGCCAGGCATTCCAGCAGCAGTTGCACGGATGCGGTGCGGGCGCGGGCGAATTGGCGGGCGCTCTGTTCTGTAGTGCACATGTTGACGGCCCGGATTGGTTTGTCCGCGCAGCTGGCATCCCAAGAACGCCCACCGCAGGCCCGCGATGATGCCAGAATCCAAGCAAGGGCCATGGTCCGGCGGGCCGACGATCTGGCCATGTTCAGGGGACGAGACCAGAGCAAGTTATGGCCCGGCCTGTATGCAAGCGCAGTGCCGACCCGCCCAACCACAGCCGAAAGGTGCTGCTTTCTGTCTTGGTAAAACGGGTGAAGGGCTGCAAACTGGCCTCGGCGCAACCATTGCGACAATGCTGGCATCGCGCGCGGTGTCGCTGGTGATTTGACAGGGCGCCTTTGGCCGTGGCTGACAGGAGAGACCGACATGCAACTTCCCGCGTTTTTCAATGCAATGCCTTCGCTTGACCTCCCCTTTCCGGAAACCGAGGTCAGCACCCGTGCTATGCGGTCAGAGGCTGGACTGGTGGTGTTCTTCCACTTTCACCAAGATTTCAGCCTGCCGCCGCATACCCATGGCCCGCAATGGGGCACGGTTGTGATGGGGGAAGTGACGCTGACCATAGCCGGCCAGACCCGCCGCCATGGTCCCGGCATGAGTTACAGCATCCCCGCAGGCGTTGAACATGCGGTCCAGGTCACGACCGGCACCATCGCCATTGACGTCTTTGCCGAACCCGACCGCTATCCGCTGAAACGCCGGTCCGAGACGGGCGCATGATCTGGCTGCACAATTTGTGGTAAAGCCGGGGCGGATGGATCACAACAAAGCAGACACTGGCCCGAACCCAGAAAGTCTGGGTCTTGTGACCCCAGGCTTTGTGCAGAACTGATCTCTTGGCCCCGTCGCTGACCCAAGGCCGCATGGCATCTTGGCATCTTGGCGCACGACCGCAGGGGCAAGGAATCGACCTGTGCCCCAAAGCCGTGTCATGGGCCACAGGTGTCGCCTGCATCCCGGCATGGAACCAAGTCTGTGGCCGGGCGTTGTACCGATGAAACAACAGTCAGGACCATGACCATGAAATTTGCCCCCAGCCTGCTTGCCGTTGCTCTGATGGCCTTTGCGCCGGTGATCACTGCCAGCGCAGTCTACGCCGATTCAAAGGCATGTCCTCCGGGATTGGCAAAAAAGAACCCGCCCTGCGTACCGCCAGGTCAGGCGAAAAAGGGTGTCACGGCCAATCAATGGAAAAACCGCGATCTGACAGGAGACGTGGTCACCAGCGATGATCTGATCTATCTGGACGACTTCCTGCGCTATGACCTGCCGACGCTGCCCTATGGTCAACGCTATGCGGTCGTCGATGATCAGATTGTGGTGATTGACCCCGAAAGCTACCGGATCCTGCAACTGATCCGCGCGTTCACCGCATTGAACAACTGAGTGGCCGGTTATTCCGGCCCTTACGTCCCGGACAGTTTGCGCCACTGATTGGCCTGAACCCTGCGTATGGGTTCAGGCCATCTTGGGTGCTTGCAAGGGTGGCGCCCCTGCCGTGGCGCGGGCGCCGAAATTGAGTTGCGATCACACCGGACAGACGGCTTGGGTCGCACACTGACAACGCAGTTCGGGGTCAGTTCGCATCAGATGGCCCGGCTATCGGTGAAGATTGCCAGCCAACCTTTCGACAAAGTCCGTGTCATCTGCAGCCAATCCGATGTGCAGCCGCAATGAGCGGCGCAATCCTATCGGTGGTTCCCTGCTTGCGCCCCAGCGGCGCAGGTGCAGGCGGCCGCCGATTTCACCGTTGCCAACGACAGCCTCCAGACCCTCCCCATTTCCAAAAGAGTGCCGCCGCGTTCGAACCCGACATCAAGATCAACATCGCAGTTGTGTCGTGGGATACCCGATCCCTGATCTGGCCCGGGCTTG
This sequence comes from Paracoccaceae bacterium, assembly GCA_031428215.1. Lineage (GTDB taxonomy): Bacteria > Pseudomonadota > Alphaproteobacteria > Rhodobacterales > Rhodobacteraceae > Cypionkella. Next base: position 2,472 of record JANPOY010000060.1, on the reverse strand, counting down.
CAGCCAAAAGTCAGCCGCTTTGGCATGCCGATCGACTTCATCGGTTGGGACAAATTTGCCAAGGTGTCCGCCGACCCGCTGTCGTGAGACTCGCTGACCCGCACGGGAGCTGGGCCGTCGTCGCTGGAACCTCAGTGATTTCGATGCCCGCCGCGATGATGCGTTTGTCGACTTGCCAATTTGGGGCCTCGGCCAACTTCATTGGGAAAACTGCAGCAAGATATCGGTGAAAACCAATTTCATCGGCACGCTGATGAACAGCCTGTTGGTCGGCATTGGTGACACCGCTTTTGTGCTGGCGATCCCTTCGGCCGTGTCGCGCAAAGGGTCTTGCGGGGCCATGCAGGTGCTGCACGGCGTCGGTCTGGACATTCCCGACCGCGAATTTATGGTGCTGCTTGGCCCGTCAGGCTGTGGCAAATCCACTTTGCTGCGGATGATTGCCGGTCTGGACCGTGTGTCGTCGGGCGACCTCCGTCGGCGACCAGGTGGCAAGAGAAATGCCCGCGAAATCACGCGACACGAGATGGCTTACGTTCTGCCAAGCGTCTGAATGAATTTGGAAAAAAGCTCGCCCTGCGAAGAGATGGGCAGTTTTGCATAAACATTGCGCCGGTGGATGCGCACCGTACCAGAGGAAATACCCAGGATTTCGCCTATCGCTTCGGCCGAGTGACCCTTCAGTGTGTACTCAACAATCTCGCGTTCGCGCAGGGTCAGCACGCCTTGGCCAAAGCTGGCAAAGGATTGCGCGACCTTGGGATCAGAGCCCGGCTTTGCGTTCGGGTCGCTGGCGGGATGATCCGACACACCCACCCAATGCCGCCGGGCCGAGGCCAGCACCACGGGTGCCAATTCCTGCAATGCGCGGATGTCGCGCGTGGAAAACGCGCGCTCGGCCCGCATCAGCGACACCACGATCACCGTGGCGGGTGCGATGTCGATGAAAAAGCCGATCTCTTCGGCCAGACCGGTTCTTGCATAATAGTTGCGGAAATATTCGCCCTGATAAAACCGGTCTGGCGCCAGATCGCGCAGCCGGTACAGGCCCGGCCGCATCGGACGTTGGGCGGCAAGATAGAACGGGTCAAGCAGGTAGGGCCCAACCAGATAATCCGTCACGAAAATCTTGCGCTAGCTGGTCGGAATATCATCAAACAGATCCAGTGGCCGCGCCGCGCCCAGATAGCCGAACACCACGGTATAGCTGTAAGGCACTGCCAACCGCAGCAGGTCTGCCAACGCCGATGGATAGCGATTGGTCCCGATTGCCTCGATCAGCTGGCCAGTTGCAGTGAAGAGGGTGGCTTCGTTCATGTGGCCAAGGTCTGTCAGGGGTCTATGCTTTTTGTGGTATATACAATGAATGGTCGGTTTTCTACCATTTACCCATGTTTGATGCATAGTCTTGGATGGGCAGATGGCCGACCAGAATGATCCGATCGCCGAATTGCGTCATGCTTCCAAGCAATATGGTGCGGTCGTGGCGGCCGATGACCTGTCGTTGACCATTCAGCGTGGCGAGTTCCTGTCGTTTCTCGGGCCGTCCGGCTGTGGCAAGACCACGGCGCTGCGGTTGCTGGCTGGATTCGAAGTGCCCACCTCGGGCGACGTGTTGCTGGATGGGGTTCGGGTGAACGATCTGCCCCCCTATCGGCGCCCGGTGAACATGGTGTTTCAACACTATGCCTTGTTTCCGCATCTGACAGTGTTCGACAATATTGCCTACGGTCTGCGTCAGCGGCGGCCCAGGATGTCAGCAAGCGCCATCGCGGTGGCTGTGGACCGGGCCTTGGAAACCGTGCGTCTGCCCGGCTATGGCCGTCGCCGCAGTCATGAGATGTCGGGTGGTCAGCAGCAGCGGGTCGCGTTGGCACGGGCGATTGTCAATCAGCCAAAGCTGTTGTTGCTGGATGAACCGATGGCGGCGCTGGACAAGAAACTGCGCCGTGACATGCAGATCGAACTGCTGTCCCTGCAGCGGCATCTGGGCATCACCTTTGTGCTTGTGACCCATGACCAAGAGGAAGCCTTGTCGATGTCTGACCGCATCTGCGTGATGCAAAGCGGCAAGATCGTGCAGATCGGCAAACCGAGAGAGCTGTATGATGCGCCCGCGACGCGTTATGTGGCGGATTTTGTCGGGAAAACCAACTTCTTCGCAGGCGATGTGACCGGCACCTCTGCCGGTGCTTGCACGCTGTCCGTTGCTGGTCGCAGCTTGGCAGGACTTGCGCCGCGGGCCTTGGGCATCGGGCAGGCCGCCGCGCTGTGTTTGCGGCCCGAGCAAATCACCTTGCAGCGCGCAGGCTCGGATGATCCGGGGCTGATCTGGACCTGTCGCGGTTCTGTTCCGGTCACGTGCTCATGTTAGGCGGCCTTGCGTTCGAAGGCCACGGGGCTTTTCCAACCCAAGGCTGAATGTCGGCGTCGCGGATTGTAGAAGCCGTTGATGTATTCGAAAATGGCGAC
>JANPOY010000059.1:0-3643 GCA_031428215.1 Paracoccaceae bacterium | reverse complement strand
GTCGATCCGCGACCGCAGCCATTGGAACATAAACAACATCACGCCGATTGATCCGGTGGCTTTGGGGCTGTGCCGCCAGGCGGAACTGGATACCGCGGTGCCGGCCGCCGCCCGCAAGATAGCCGCCGAAGGCACCGTGATGTCGGATGACGAACGCCGCAAACTGGTGTCGACCGAGCAGTCTTTGGGCATGGCGACCGATCCCAAGATGCCGACCGGACTTGAAGGGCTGTCGCAATTCGCCAAGCCCGCGAAAGAAGAAAGCCCCGCCGATTATTCGGATGCGGAGTCATTCTTCAACCTGCCCGAAGATGATGACGATGACGACGAGGATGAAGACGACAAGCGCTGATCTGACCGCGCAATGTACAAAAGCCCCGGTTTTACCACCGGGGCTTTTTGCTGCCTACATCACGCGCAGGGCGATGCAGCGCCCGGGAATTGTGCCCGCTTCGCCCGGCATTGACACATAGGGCGGTGTTTCCTCGATCAGCGTCACCCGGCCTGCTGCGGCCAAATCGGCCACGGCCTGCGCAAAGCCGCCAAACCAGATCGTATCTTTCACCGTCATCACGATCGCCCCGCCGGCGCGGCACACCCGCACCAACTCCGGCAAGGCCTCTGCCCCCACATGCCCGGTCGTGAAGACGCCGGTTGATATGACTCCCGCAAAAGCACCGTCGGCAAATGGCAAAACCTCGCCCAGAACGGCCTTGTGCAGCGCGCGGTACACGCCCTTGCGCGCCGCCACCGCCAGCATTCCGTCCGAGATATCAAGCCCTTCCACATCCGGATAGCCCACGATCCCCAGCCATTCGCCAATCAGCCCGGTACCAACGCCTGCATCCAGCAACGGCCCCGCACCATGCGGCAGATGCCGCGCCAGCAGCGCCAGACAGAGGGATGGATGGCGATACCCCGCCCGCGCCATTTCTGCGTCATAGGTTTCGGCCCACTGGTCATAGGCGGCGGCCACCTGCGCGGGGGCGGTGGCATCATAGACCGCACCAAGATGGCCGTCGTGTTTGCCTTTTGCCATCTTGCCAATCCTTTGCAGTTGAAAAGCCGTGCCTAAAACCTTTTGCGCGCGCGCAATGCGGCCCCGATGGTGCCATCGTCAAGATAGTCCAACTCGCCGCCGATGGGCACACCCTGCGCCAGTGATGTGACGGAAACACCGCTGTCGCGCAGCGCATCGGCAATGTAATGCGCGGTGGTTTGTCCGTCGACCGTGGCATTCAGCGCAAGGATCACTTCGGTGATGCCATCCTGCGCCACCCGGTCCACCAAAGCCGGGATCCGCAATTCATGCGGGCCAACGGCGTCCAGCGCCGACAGCGTGCCGCCCAGCACATGATAGCGGCCCTTGAAGATCTGGCCGCGCTCCATCGCCCACAGATCGGCCACGTCTTCGACCACGCAAATCTCGCCAGTGGCCCGCCTGTCGTCCGCACAAATCGGGCAGGTATCGCTGGTGCCAATATTGCCGCAGGTTGCGCAATCGCGGGCGGAAATCGCCACCTGCGCCATCGACTGCGCCAAGGGGGCCATCAGCGCACCGCGTTTTTTCAACAACACCAGCACCGCACGGCGCGCCGACCGGGGGCCAAGCCCCGGCAGCCGCGCCATCAGGTCGATCAGCGCCTCGATCCCGGTGTCATCGCGCATCAGAACGGCAGTTTCATGCCTGCAGGCAGGCCCAGACCTTCGGTCAGCCGGGCCATTTCCTGCTGGCTGCGGATCTGCGCCTTGGCCTGCGCATCCTTGATGGCGGCCAGGATCAAATCCTCGACCACCTCTTTTTCGGACGCCACAAAGATTGACGGGTCAATCTCAAGCCCGGTCAGTTCGCCTTTTGCCGTGGCGCGTGCGCGCACGAGGCCACCACCAGATTCGCCCAAAACCACGGTCCGCGCCAATTCGTCCTGCAGGTCCGCCAGTTTGGCCTGCATGTCTTGCGCGGTTTTCATCATCTTGGCCATGTCACCCAATTGGCCCAAGCCTTTCAGCATCGCAGTCGTTCCTTCTTACTGATCCTCGAAGGGATCCCATTCATCTTCAACTTCGGGCAGCGCGTCGGCGGCGGCACTGGCGGCCATCGCCTCTGGCGTGCGGATATCTGTGATCTTTGCCCCCGGAAACGCCGCCAGCACGGCCTGCACCAGCGGCAGGTCCATCACCTCGGCTTCGGCCTGCACGCGGCCCTGATCGCGGGCCTCTGATATGGTCGGCGCCCCGCCACTGCCCACAACCGAAACGCCCCAGCGTGCGGCGGTCCACCCCTGCAGCCGCTGGCTGAGCCGGGCGGCAAAATCGGGGGCGGCGTCGGCGGTCGGTTCAAATTCGATCCGCCCCGGGGAATAGCGCACCAGCCGCAGGTTGGTTTCCACCTCCAGCAGCAGTTTCATATCGCGTTTGTCGCGGATCAGATCAACGATCTGGTCGAACCGCGCGTAAAGGTGCAAGCCCCCTTCGGCCAGCGCCACGGCGGCCTGTGCGCCCTGCATCGTGGGGCCGCGCGCAGGCGCAGAGGGGGCCATGCGCATCATCGGCGTGTGGACCATGCCACCCCCACCACCGCCCGCAGGCGCACCGCCGCCACCACCGGCAGGCGGCGGGGGTGGCACTTGCGATTGCAGGCGTTTGATCAGCGTTTCGGGATCGGGCAGATCGGCCATATGGGTCAGGCGGATCACGGCCATTTCTGCGGCCATCATCGCATTCGGGGCCAGCCCCACTTCTTCCAGCGCCTTCAGCAGCATTTGCCACATGCGTGACAGCACCCGCATTGGCAGGCGCTGCGCCATATCAAGCCCGCGCAAGCGTTCATCGGGCGGCGTGGTGGGGTCATCCGCCGCTTCGGGCGTGATCTTGATGACGGAAATCCAATGGGTGATTTCCGCCAGATCGCGCAGCACGGCCATCGGATCGGCACCATCGGCATATTGGCCCGACAGTTCGGCCAATGCGGCCGCCGCGTCGCCTTGCATCACCATATCAAACAGATCCAGCACCCGGCCCCGGTCGGCCAGCCCCAGCATGGCGCGGACCTGATCGGCGCTGGTTTCCCCCGCGCCATTGGAAATCGCCTGATCCAGCAGGCTGGTCGCATCCCGCGCCGAGCCTTCTGCCGCCCGCGCGATCAGCGCCAACGCGCCATCAGTGATCCGCGCGCCCTCGGCATCGGCGATCTTGCGCATCAGCGCCATCTGCACCTCCGGCTCGATCCGCTTCAGATCGAAGCGTTGGCAGCGCGACAGAACCGTCACCGGAACCTTGCGGATTTCGGTGGTGGCGAAGATGAATTTCACATGGGCCGGGGGTTCTTCCAGCGTCTTCAGCAGCGCGTTGAACGCGGCGTTCGACAGCATGTGCACTTCGTCGATGATGTAGATCTTGTAGCGCGCCGAGGCCGCGCGGTAGTGAACCGAGTCGATGATTTCCCGGATGTCGCCGACGCCGGTGCGCGAGGCGGCGTCCATCTCCATCACATCGACGTGGCGGCCCTCGGCGATGGCTTTGCAAGGTTCGCACTGACCGCAGGGGTCGGTAGTGGGGCCGCCTGTGCCGTCGGGGCCGACACAGTTCAGGCCCTTGGCGATGATGCGGGCGGTGGTGGTTTTGCCGGTGCCGCGGATGCCGG
>JANPOY010000058.1:0-6443 GCA_031428215.1 Paracoccaceae bacterium | reverse complement strand
GACGCTTCGTCAGGCCGCTGGTCGTCGCGATGCGAACTGCATCCCGCTTGAACTCGTCGCTCTGTATCGCTGCCATATCCGGTCTCCTTGATGGCGAGTATTGCTCTCAAAAGACCGGAACGAAACCGGGACAGGTCCAGTACGAATGGTGCCAGCGGCAACCAGATCGCAGATGGTGGGCAGGGTATCCAACTCCATCGCCACCGTCAGCACCACCCCGGCCCGCGCGCAGGCCTCGTCCACCAGCATCCGCAGCCCATGTGGCTGACCGGGCAGCGCCATCTCGACGCCGCGAAGATCCGACAGAGCGATGCTGTCACCTGCACCAAGACGCGGCAACCCGGGGGAGGACATCAGATACATGTCCTCGAAAAGAAGATGTTCGCTGTCGAGCAACGCGCTGGAGCGGATCTTGTACAGCACCGCGAGATCAACTTTGCCGTTGGCCAGCCATTCGGCCACATGCCCGCTGAACCCTTCAAGAACCCGCATCCGGATGCGGGGGTGATCGCTCACGATCTGCGACAACAACGGGGCCAGCAGGATCAGCCCGACCGACGGCGGCACAGCCAGCGTTACCGTCCCTTCAAGCACCCCGGCCGTGCGCCCCATTTCCTGACGCAGGCTTTCCATATCGGCCAGAATACCGCGCGCCCGGGCCAGGAACGTCTCGCCCACCTCAGTCAGCAAAACGCCGCGCCCGTTGCGGTAAAACAGTTGCACACCCAGTTCGGTTTCAATGTCGCGCACCCGGCGGCTAAGAGCGGATTGCGCGATGTTGTTCTGCAAGGCGGATTTCGTGAAACTGCCAGTCTCGGCAATGCTGACAAAATAGCGCAGGTCCGCAAGTTCCACCTTGGTCTGTCCTTTCTCACCCCCGGCCTACCCCAACCGCAACTGACGGCGCAGGGTTTCAGTGGCTTCGGTGTCCAGCCCCCAGTCGTAGCCGTTGGTCACGGGTTTGAACACAACGCCGTAGACCTGCCGCGCGTGATCTGCGGTGATATAGCCATCCAAGAGATCATCCAGCACCTTGGCCGGGTCGCGGTTCAGCGGGTTGCCATAGCCACCTCCGCAGGGCGAAAGATAGGTCACCACGTCGCCCAATTCCGCCCGCATGCCCGAAAATTTGGCCGCCACATCGCGCGGGGCCCCGGCGCTGTCATGGTTGTGGATGCGGACCGCCGCTGTCGCGCCTTCGTGGCCGCCAAAGATGCCCCATGGCACATCCTCGTTGCGGTCGGACTCGTGCGTCATGAATCCCGGCGTCAGAAAACGCTGCGATTTCACCACGCCCATACCGCCGCGATATTCGCCCGCGCCGGGGAACACATCATCGCGAATTTCATAGCGATCACAGATCATCGGCAGTTGCATGCCCAGATCTTCCAGTGGGTTGTTGCGGGTGTTGCGCATCAATTCCTCGATCGTGTCCGGCCCGTCGGACTTTGGCCGCCCACCCATCGCGGCCTCGTTCACCTCGATCAGCACCCAGTAATCGCCCGAAGGCTTCACCCCGGAATAGGACGCAAATGACAGGCAGGCGGCGTTGCCTGCGGTGCATTTGTCAGGCAGCACCGGGGCCAGCGCCTTGATAATCAGATCGACGACGCGCTGGATCTGATTGAACCGCGCCTCGCAGGCGGCGGGGGCAATGGGATTGAAGATCGACCCCAAAGGCGCCGTCACCTTGACCGGGCGGAACGACCCTTCGTTCTGCGGAATGTATTCGCTGTTCGTGTATGTATCCAGCAAGAGCGCCCGGAAGGCGAAATAACAGGCCACCTTGGTGGAGCCTTCGAATGGCACGTTGAACGCGGTGGGCACTTGAGGGGATGACCCGGTCATGTCAACCTCGACACTGTCGCCGCGCACGCGCACCGTCACCACGATGGGCAGATGCACCCCCCGCGTGCGGCCATCATCATCCATAAAGCCGCTGGCCGTGTAATCCCCATCCGGGATCTTGGTGATCTCGCGCCGCAGCATGGCCTCGGAATAATCCATCAATTGCTTGGCGGCCTGTTCCACCGTGTCGCAGCCATAGCTGTCCATCAGCGCGCAATAGCGGCGGACCCCCAGTTCGGCAGAGGCGATCTGTGCCTCAAGATCACGCATCACCAGCCCCGGTACGCGTGTGTTGCCGCTGATATAGCGCCACAGGGTGTCATTCCGCTTGCCCGCCTCGACCAGCTTCAACCCGTTCAACAACATGCCTTCGGCAAACACATCGGGCACGTCGATGATCAGGCCCGGCGTGGCCGCCCCGATATCCAGATGGTGCGCGGTGTTGGCCGAAAACCCGACGAGTTCACCGTGATAGAAGATCGGCATGACGATGCCGATATCGGGCGAGTGGCTGGCACCGTAATAGGGGTGGTTGTGTATCACCACATCGCCTTCGACCCAATCGGTCATCGGAATGCTTTTCTCGATCCCTCGCAGATAGCCGGGGATCGACCCGATATGCATCGGAGTCGAGTCACTTTCGCACAGGGTGTTGTAGTCGAGATCAAACAACCCTGCCCCAAGGTCTTGGCTTTCTCGGATGATCGAGGAATAGGACATCCGGTACAGCACATTGCCCATCTGTTCGGCAATGGCATGCAGCGCGCCGCCGATGACTTGCAGGGTGATCGGATCAATCGGTGTTGCCATGGCTCAGGCCTCCTTCGTGTCGCGGCTGATGACAAGGTCGCCCAGCCGCATGACGAGGGCGACAAACCCGGGCGGAAGGATGGTAGTCGAGTTTTGCTGCACGATGACCGCAGGCCCGCTTACCGTATCACCTGCACGCAGCTTCATTCGGTCAAAGCGCGGGGTCTGGATGGTCAGGCCATCGTCAAAGGTGGTGGGGCAGGCATAAAGCGCCGCCTCAGACGGGTTGTTGCGCCCGCCCTTGTCCAGCGCGGGCAGACGCAGCGTATCTGAAGAAGATGTGCCGATCACCCGCAGCGTCACCAGTTGCACAGACTGATCTTCGAAAGCGTGGCCATATTCCGTGCGGTGGGTGGCAAAGAACCGACCTGCCAGTTCCTTCGCGACCTCGGCAGTGAAAGGGCCATCCGGCACATCCACCCTGAGCTCGAACCCCTGCCCCAGATAGCGGCACTCGGCCACGCGGGAAAACTGCTGATCGGCCGCAGCGATGCCATCGGCATCCAGTTGCGCCGCAGCCTCGGCGCGCAGGCGGTCAAAGGCGGTGCTGATTGTGGCCAGCGCGGCGGCATCTGCCCCTTGCAGGATGGTCAGCGCGGATTGCGTGAATTCATAGCGGGGTTCTGTCACCAGCAACCCCATGGCCGCCGTGATGCCCGGATGCAGAGGGGCAATCACATTGCGGGCCGAAATCAACTGCCCCAAAGCCACACCATGCAGCGGCCCGGCCCCGCCAAAGGCCATCAGACTGTAGCCGCGCGGATCAATCCCCCGGGCCACTGAATTCGATGCAATCGTCAGTGCCATGGTGTTGTTGATGATTTTCAGCACCCCCAAAGCAGCCTCTTTCACCGTCAATCCCAAGGGTTCGGCCAGTTTCTCTTTGATCGCGGTTTCTGCCAGGAAGGGGTCAATCTTTAACCCGCCGCCCAGAAAATGCTCGGGGTCCAGACGGCCCAGCACGACCTGCGCATCGGTCACCGTCGGGTTAACCCCACCGCGGCCATAGCAGGCAGGCCCCGGTTCCGCCCCCGCCGATCTGGGCCCCACCCGGAACGCGCCGCCGCTGTCGATATATGCAATCGACCCGCCCCCTGCGCCAATCGCGTCAATGTCTATCATCGGAGCCAGCACGGGCATATAGGCCACTTCGGTATCGCGCGGGTTCTTGATGGTCAGCGCGCCATCCCGGATAACACTGATGTCAGCAGAGGTGCCGCCAATGTCGATGGTGATGATCTCACGCGTATCGCAGGCCTCGCCCGTCCAGCGCGCGCCGATCACACCGCCCGCCGGGCCGGATAGCAGCAATCCCACTGGATTACGGCTGGCCTGTTCGACTGTGGTAACCCCGCCGTTGGATTGCATGATCCGCACAAAGGCCGTCACCCCCGCCGCGCGCAGGTGGCGCTGCAGATTGTCCAGATAGCGGGCGGTGCGCGGGCCGATATATGCGTTCATCGCGGCGGTGGAAAAGCGTTCATATTCGCGGATGGTGTTCACAATCTCACTGGACGCACAGACGAATGCATCGGGCAGCACCCGGCGCACGATTTCGGCGGCGCGCAATTCGTGGTCGTTGTTCAAGAAGGAATAGAGAAAGCCCACCACCACTGCCTCCAGCCCGCGCCGCGCGAAAAATTCTGCCGCGCGTTCCACCTCGTCCTCGTCAAGCGGGGTTTCAACACGGCCAGTGGGCGGCATCAACCGCTCGGTCACAGCGATCCGGTTTCGACGCTTTATCAGCGGCGCGCTTTGCCATGGTACGTCAAACTGAAGGGAAAAGTTATGGGGCCGCTTGTGCCGCCCCATGTGCAGAATGTCGCGGAACCCCTTGGTGGTGATCATCCCAACCTCGGCCCCGTCGCGTTCGATAACGATATTGGTGGCGACCGTGGTGCCATGAAACAGCGCGTCAATCTGGCCGGGGGCAACACCTGCAAGGGCGCAAAGTTCGACCACACCCTGCACAACGCCAAGCGACTGATCGGCGACCGTGCTGGGCACCTTATGGGTAAAGACCTTTTGCGCTCCCCCCGCAGTGCCGACGACCTCCAGCACGAGGTCAGTAAAGGTTCCGCCAACATCGACACCGACCCTGATCATCACAGCCCCCTTTGAAACGCGTCATTTTATACCGCCCGCAACACCCGCCGATCCGGGACAGCAGTCATGCCCCATGCGCGCATTTTGTATGAACCCTGGGGTTATGGTGACAAAAGTTCTGTGGGATTGCCAACACCAATTTTAGACCAACGGCCTGGGTTTTCACCGCAAACAGTTTGCGCGTTGCCCGGACTATTGCTCCGGTTTCCCTTTGAAACCATGGCACAAAGCTTCTGTGGCCTATCTGCTTCGGCAAGGCTGGAGTGCAGTCCATGCCGAGGGGATATAGCTGGTATCTTGTCATCAATTCCGGGTCCTTGCGGGAAAAGCCGCTGGCTGGCCTGAATTTGCGCCACCGCGTATTTGCAGGCGGGTTGCCACGCAGTTCACAGGGAGTGGCTGCCCGACTGGCCGGCTTGACATGGGTCCAGATCCGGCCCGCCGGGTAAGGAGCCAGAATCCTGGGAGCGATTGTCCTTTCCGATCTTGGACTAGCGCATAGCGAAGCGCGCGCAATGGATCGTCTGTCAGGCGGACAGCAGCAAGTGGTCCTGCTGGCGCAAAGGATCCTGCGCACGCCCCAGCTGTTTATCCTTCACGGACGACCTCGGCCCTCGACCTGCACCACCGGCTTGCGATCTTTCGGGGGTAATCCCCCCATTTTTAACGGGGTGCATTCGTAGAACTTACGCGGCCATTTTCAGTTTCTAGGCGGGTGTTATGCCGCCGATGCCCATGTTCGGACGGTCGTTGTTGTATGTCCAGAGCCATTGCGTGGCGTGGTCTTGATCCGGCCGGCGGCACGGGCGAGACGCGCGGCGTTGCCCGCCTCAGCGCGTTGCCAATCATCGAGAACAGCGGTTTCACTCCGCTCTGCCCTTGGCCTGGGCGGCAGATAATCAGGCTCCTCTTCCATCGGGCCAGGCAGGAACCACAGATCGTCCTCGGACGCCTGTTCGACCTCCTCCGCATTGATGACGAGGGCGTCGGATTCATCATACACAGAGGGACTTTTAGGCATCATATGTGCAAAATATGGCTATTTTGCATTTTACCCAAGTGCTTTATCAGAGCGCGCCTACATTCCTCATATAGCACGCGCGCGCGATGGTCTGCGAGAACTGTCCGATCGCGCTCAGCGTATGGAAACCAAGGGCTTTCTGGTGAGCAGCACCTCAGAGCACACCCTTGCATTCGTTTACAAACGGTCGTTTACTCCTGACATCCGCATTTGCAAAAAGGCCCTGCCCTGTGCCACTCGTCGGATACGCACGTATTTCTACCGAAGATCAGACTGCCCTGCCCCAGGTTCAGGAGCTGCGCATCGCGGGCTGTGTTGAGATTGTGGAAGAACAAGCATCGGGCGGCAGTCGCACGCGGCCAGTTCTGGCACGTGTGCTGGATCAATTGCGCGCCGGCGATACGCTCGTCGTGGTGCGGATTGACCGCCTTGCCCGCTCGCTTTCTCACCTCTTGGAAATCATCGAGCGGCTGGAGGCGAAAGGTGCGCATTTCCGGTCCTTGCAGGATCCAATCGACACGGCGTCGCCTCAGGGCAAGTTTACCCTGCAGGTTCTGGGCGCAGCCGCCGAGTTTGAACGGGCCTTGATACGCGAGCGCACTAAAGCCGGGTTGCGATCTGCGAAGGCAGAAGGGCGGATTGGTGGCAATCCGGGGCT